>NZ_JBKFAK010000007.1:0-268646 GCF_053345595.1 Methylobacterium sp. D54C | reverse complement strand
CGGCGCGCCCCGCGGCAGCGCCGGCCCGTCAGCCCGAGGCGGCCCGTCCGGCCGCCGCGCGCCCGGCTGCCTCCGCCGCGGCTCCGGCCGCTCCGCGCCCGCCGCTGACGCCGCGCCCCTCCACGGGCGAGCCGCGCAAGACCATCACGGCCGACTCGCGCAAGCCGCGCGACCTCAATTTCATGGCCCGTCCGGCTCCGGCGCCCGAGCCCGAGAAGAGCGCGACGCCGGCGACCGCCGCGCGTCCCGCCGGCGCGGGGGCCGCGGCGCGCCCCGCCGGTCGCGGTGCCCAGACCAACGAGGACGAGTCCGAGACCAAGCGGGTGATCCGCCGTCCCGGCATGCCGCTCAAGATCATCGCGCCGCCGAAGACCCCGAAATCCCCGGGCGGCGACCGCAACCGCGGCCGCCTGACCATCGCCAACGCGACCTCGGGCGAGGACGAGCGCACGCGCTCCGTCGCCTCGTTCCGCCGCCGCCAGCAGCGCATGAGCGGCCGCGGCCACGTGGAGCAGAAGGAGAAGCTGTCCCGCGAGGTGACGATCCCCGAGACGATCTCCATCCAGGAACTCGCCAACCGCATGTCGGAGCGGGCCGTGGACGTGATCCGTCTGCTGATGAAGCAGGGCCAGATCCACAAGATCACCGACGTGATCGACTCGGACACCGCCCAGCTCATCGCCGAGGAACTCGGCCACACGGTGCGCCGCGTCGCCGAGTCCGACGTCGAGGAGGGCCTCTCCTCCGACGAGCCGGATCTGGAGGAGGATCTCGATCCCCGTCCGCCGGTGGTCACCATCATGGGCCACGTCGACCACGGCAAGACGTCGCTGCTCGACGCGATCCGCAAGGAGAACGTGGTCGAGGGCGAGGCCGGCGGCATCACCCAGCACATCGGCGCCTACCAGGTCGCGTCGCCCTCCGGCGACATGATCACCTTCATCGACACCCCGGGCCACGCGGCGTTCACGTCGATGCGCGCCCGCGGCGCCAAGGTCACCGATATCGTGGTGATCGTGGTGGCGGCCGACGACGGCGTGATGCCCCAGACCATCGAGGCCATCCAGCACGCCAAGGCGGCCGGTGTCCCGATGATCATCGCGGTCAACAAGATCGACAAGCCGGATGCCAAGCCGGAGCGGGTCCGCACGGAACTGCTGCAGCACGACATCCAGGTCGAGTCGATGGGCGGTGAGACCCTCGAGTTCGAGGTCTCGGCCAAGACCGGCGCCGGCCTGCCGCAGCTCCTGGAGGGCATCCAGATCCAGGCCGAGATCATGAACCTGCGCGCGAACGAGAAGCGCGACGGCGAGGGCACGGTCATCGAGGCCCAGCTCGACCGCGGCCGCGGCCCCGTGGCCACGGTCCTGGTCCAGCGCGGCACCCTGTTCACCGGCGACATCGTCGTCGCGGGCGCCGAGTGGGGCCGCGTGCGCGCCCTGATCGACGATCTCGGCGAGAACGTGCAGTACGCCGGGCCGTCGGTGCCGGTGGAGGTGCTGGGCTTCAACGGCACGCCGGATGCCGGCGACCGCGTGATCGTGGTGCCGAACGAGGCCCGCGCCCGCGAGGTCACCGAGTACCGCGCCCGCCAGAAGCGGGAGCGCCAGAACGCGCGGACCGGCGGTGCCAACCGCTCGCTGGTCGACATGATGCGCGACCTCAAGGAAGGCGCCGGCCGCAAGGAGCTGCCGGTCGTCATCAAGGGCGACGTGCAGGGCTCGGTCGAGGCGATCTCGGGCGCCCTGGAGAAGCTCGGCAACGACGAGGTCGCGGCCCGCATCCTCCTGGCCGGCGTCGGCGGCATCACCGAGTCGGACATCACCCTGGCGCAGGCGTCGAAGGCCGTCGTCATCGGCTTCAACGTGCGCGCCCACAAGGAGGCCCGCGAGGCCGCCGAGCGGGCGGGCATCGAGATCCGCTACTACAACATCATCTACGACCTCGTGGACGACATCAAAGCCACGCTGTCGGGGATGCTGCCGCCGACGCTCCGCGAGGAGCGCCTGGGCGAGGCGACGATCCAGGAGGTCTTCGAGGTCTCCAAGGTCGGCAAGGTCGCGGGTTGCCGCGTCACCGACGGCATCGTGGAGCGCGGCGCGCATGTCCGCCTCATCCGCGACAGCGTCGTGATCCACGAGGGCAAGCTCAAGACGCTCAAGCGCTTCAAGGACGACGCGAAGGAAGTCACCTCCGGTCAGGAGTGCGGCATGGCCTTCGAGAACTTCGAGAACATGCGCGCGGGCGACGTGATCGAGTGCTACCGGGTCGAGGAGATCCGCCGCACCCTCTGACGCTCCGGACTCATCCGGACAGGGCGGCCGCGGCACCTGCCGCGGCCGTCTTTTCTTTTTTCAGGACGTGCGCCGTCCGCTCCGGCGGGCCGGCCCGAGACAGAATGGCCCAGAAACCGACCTCCACCGGCCCCTCGCAGCGCCAGCAGCGCGTGGCCGAACTCGTGCGCCACGCGCTGGCCGAGGTGCTCCAGCGCGGCGATATCCAGGATCCGGTGCTCGGCACGCATGTCGTGACCGTGCCGGAGGTGCGGATGTCGCCGGACCTGAAGCTCGCCACGGCCTACGTGATGCCGCTCGGCGGCCTCGACGAGGCGCCGGTGATCGCCGCCCTGGAGCGCCACCGGAAGGTGCTGCGCCAGGAAGTGGCCCGGCGGGTGAACCTGAAATTCGCGCCGGAACTGCGGTTCCGGCGGGACGAGACCTTCGACGAGGCCGCGCGCATCGACCGGCTGCTGCGGGACGAGCGGGTCCAGCGGGACCTCGAGTCCGGGCCCGAGGACGACGAACCGGAGACCGGGACGGGGCATTGAGTCCCGATACCAAGCAGAAAGGGACGGGGCATCGACCCCGGGAGACACGCGGACATGACGGTTTCCATGGAAGATTTTCCGCCGGCCGAGCGCCAGGCTCCCCCGCCGAGCGCTGAGCGCCGCGGGCCGGAGGGGCGCCGACCGCAGCGCGGGCCGCGTCCGGACCGGCCGAAGCGCCGGGACGTCTCGGGCTGGGTGATCCTCGACAAGCATGTCGGCATGACCTCGACCCACGCGGTCGCGGTGGTGAAGCGCGCCTTCAACGCCAAGAAGGCCGGCCACGCCGGCACCCTCGACCCGCTGGCCTCCGGCATCCTGCCGATCGCCCTCGGCGAGGCGACCAAGACCGTCCCGTTCGTGATGGACGGCCGCAAGGCCTACCGGTTCACCGTCCAGTGGGGCATCGAGACCGACACCGACGATGCCGAGGGGCGTCCCGTCGCGACGAGCGACGCCCGCCCGGACCGGGCGGCGGTCGAGGCGGCGCTGCCGGCCTTCGTGGGCGCGATCGAGCAGGTGCCGCCGCGCTACTCGGCCATCAAGATCCAGGGCGAGCGCGCCTACGACCTCGCCCGCGAGGGCGAGACCGTGGAGCTGGTCGCCCGGCCGGTGCAGATCGACCGGCTCGCCGTCGTCGAGCACGACGGCGAGCGCACCGTCATCGAGGCCGAGTGCGGCAAGGGCACCTACGTGCGGGCCCTGGCCCGCGATCTCGGCCGGATGCTCGGCTGCTACGGCCACGTGGCCGCCCTGCGCCGGACCCGCGTCGGACCCTTCTCGGAAGCCGAGGCCTGCCCGGTCTCGGCCCTGACCGACGGCAGCCCCGAGGCGGCCCTCGCCTACCTGCGACCGGTGGAGACGGCCCTCGACGCCATCCCGGAGGTCGCGGTGTCGCGCGATCTGGGCCTGCGCCTGATGCGGGGGCAGTCGGTCATCCTGCGGGGCCGCGACGCCCCGGTGGAGGGCAAGGCCTTCGCGACCTGCGCCGGGATCCTGGTCGCCGTGGGCGACGTGGAGCGCGGCGAGCTGGTCCCGCACCGGGTGTTCCATCTCGGCGGCACGGCCCCTGGCCGCAGCGCCTGACACGCCGGCTCCGCGCCGCCGGAGCGCGCGGAGCCCCGGCCGGTCCAGGCCGGGCTGAGACGAGAGCGCGCAGGCGGAACGAACCTGGGCCGTGACGCTTTGGCCCCGGCGGACGGTCCGGAATGCTGATGCGCGAACTCGACTACGACGTGGCGGTGATCGGTGCCGGGACCGCCGGAATCGCGGCCCATCGCGCCGCGACGGCGGCGGGGGCGCGGTCGGTCCTGATCGAGCGCGGGCCCGGCGGCACGACCTGCGCGCGGGTCGGCTGCATGCCCTCGAAACTCCTGATTGCCGCGGGCACCGCCGCCCACGCGGCCCGCACCGCCGACCTGTTCGGCATCCGGGTTCCGGACGTCGCGGTGGACGGGCCCGCCGTGCTGCGGCGCCTCCGCGAAGAGCGCGACCGGTTCGTCGGCAGCGTCCTCGAAGGTCTCGACGATCTCCCCGAAGACGAGCGCCTCGGCGGCACGGCGCGGTTCGAGAGCGACCGCACCCTTCTGATCGACGACGCGATCCGGATCCGCTTCCGGGCCGCGGTCATCGCCACGGGCTCGAGCCCGATCGTCCCGGAGCCCCTGCGGGGCCTCGGGGCGGACGTCCTCACCACCGACACGCTCTTCGAGATCCCCGATCTCCCGGCCTCGCTGGCCGTTCTCGGGGCCGGTGCCGTCGGGATCGAGATCGCCCAGGCCATGGCCCGGCTCGGCGTCGCCGTCACGGTCATCGACGCGGGCGACACCGTCGCCGGCCTGACCGAGCCCGACCTCGCCCGGCAGGCCGCCGCGATCTTCGGTTCGGAGATGGATCTTCACCTCGGCGCCGAGGTTCGGGACGCCGTTGCGGACAGCGACGGCGTGCGTCTCGGCTGGATCGACCGCCACGGTCGCGACCAGGTCACGCGGGCGGCGCGGGTGCTGGCCGCCACCGGCCGTTCTCCGAACCTGGAGCCCCTCGGGCTGGAGGCGACCGGCCTTCGAATCGGCGAGACGGGCGTGCCGGACTTCGACCGGCGCAGCCTCGTCTGCGCCGGGGCACCGATCCTGATCGCCGGCGACGTCGACGGCTGGCGACCGGTGCTGCACGAGGCGAGCCGCCAGGGCGCGATCGCGGGCGCCAACGCGGCCGCCCTCGTGGCGGGCCGCCCGGTCGCGACGCCGGAGCCGTGGACGAGCCTCGCGATGGTCTTCACCCATCCCCAGGCGGCGGTGATCGGCGCGCCCTACGACCCGGAGGACGATCGACGGATCGTCGGCGCCCTGGATTTCTCCGACCAGGGGCGCGCCCGCGTGGAGGGACTGAACCGCGGCGGCATGCGGATCTGGGCCGATCGGTCCGGGCGACTGCTCGGGGGCGAGATGCTCGGGCCGGCCGTGGAACACCTCGCGCACCTGCTCACGTACGCCGTCGCCGACAAGCAGACGGCCCAGGCCGTGCACGATCGCCCGGTATACCATCCTACGGTTGAAGAAGGGCTTATCAGTATTATGTCTAAGATCATACAGAGAAGCTGAGGCGTTGATCTTGCTGACATCACTAGCATTGCGCTCGGCCATTTCGGTCGCCATACCGGTCTGAATGAGCCGGTTTCGCTCCTGATGCCGCCCAGCCAGGCCCCCGATACGGACGTCGATCTCGACGTCATCGCGCCGGACGCGCTCGACCGCCTGGACCAGGGCGTGATCGGGCTCGATGCGGCCGGCACCGTCGTGGCCTTCAGCGAGGGCGCGAGCGCGATCTCCGGGCTGTCGCGCGAGGCCGTCCTCGGGCGCGACTATTTCCGCGACGTGATGCCGGGCACCAACGTGCCGAGCTTCCGCGGCCGGTTCCTGGCGGGGGCGCGCCGCGGCGCCCTGGACGAGACCTTCGACTATGTCTTCGGCCGGCTACCGCAGCCGCTCCGGGCCCGGATCCACATGCGTCACGGCCAGATCGGCGGCACGCGCCCGGTGACGTGGCTGACTATCGATCCCGTCGAGAGCCTCGGCGCCGACCTGTCGCGCGAGGCCGTGATGGCGGCGATCGGCCGGCGGGTGCGCGCCGAGCCGGTGGATGCCAGCCTCTGCGAGCGCGAGCCGATCCACATCCCGGGCTCGATCCAGCCCAACGCCGTGATGCTCGCGGCCGATGCCGGAACCCTCCTGGTCGCGGCCTACTCGGCCAATGTCGGCGAGATCATCGACCCCATCGAGCCGCCGCTGGCGGGCCGGCCCCTGGCGGACGTGCTGCCGGCGGAGGTCGTCGCGGCGATCCGCGCGCGGCTCGCGAGCGGGACCCTCGAGGACGGCGCCTCCATGCGCCGGACCCTGACCTTCCCGGATCGCGGCGCCTATCACGCCGTCGTCCACGCCCATGCCGGCCGCGTCATCGTCGAGATGGAGCTCGAGCCGGACTCGGCCGACGATTTCGCCACGGCGAGCCAGGTCGATACCGAGCTGGCCGTCGGTCGCCTGCGCGAGGCCGGGACCCTGGCCGAGGCCGCCCGGATCGCGGCTCTCGAGATCCGGGCCCTGACCGGCTTCGAGGCGGTGCTGGTCTACCGCTTCGACCCGGACTGGAACGGCGAGGCCGTGGCCGAGGACAAGGTGCCGGGCTGGTCGCGCAGCCTGCTGGGCCTGCGTTTCCCCGCCTCCGACATTCCCGCCCAGGCCCGGGCCCTCTACACCAAGGCCAAGAGCCGCTTCGTCATCGACCGTGACAGCGTCCCGGTCGGGCTGGTCTCGGCCCCTGGCGCCGGCAACGGCCCGATCGACCTGACCTTCGCCCAGCACCGCACGCTCTCGCCGATCCACCTGGAGTACCAGCGCAACCTCGGCGTGAACGGGTCCATGTCGATCTCGATCATGGTCGAGGGGCGGCTGTGGGGCCTGATGATCGGCCACCACCGCCGCCCGCACTACGTCACGCCGGAGACGCGCGCGGCCGCCACGGTGCTCACGGACGCCTTCGCCATGCGGGTGCAGGAGATCGAGTCGCGCCGCCTCTGGGCCGAGCGGCAGGCGCATCTCGACGTCGAGGGGCGCCTCGTGCGCGGCCTGACGCGATCCGACGACTTCGTAGCCGCCCTGACGGCCGGGACGACGACGCTGCTCGACCTGTTCAGCGCCACCGGCGCCGGCATCGTCTCGGGCGAGCGGGTCACGCTGATCGGCCGGACCCCGCCGGCCGAGACGGTGGCGGCGATCGCCAGCTGGCTGCGGGCGCGCGTGCCGGAGGGCGAGGTCGTCTACAGCAGCGACAGCTTCGGCGCCGACTTCCCGGAGGCCGGGCCGCATCGCGAGATCGCCAGCGGCCTGCTCGCGGCCTTCGTGGACGATTCGCGCGAGAACCTGCTGGTGTGGTTCCGGCCCGAGGTGCCCAGCACGGTCACGTGGGGTGGCGACCCGCGCAAGCCCGTGCTCGCCGGAAGCGGTCCCGTGGCGGTGCTGCCCCGCCGCTCGTTCGAGCGCTGGGTCGAGGAGCGCACCGGCTTCGCCGCGCCGTTCGCGGAATGGCAGGTCCAGCTCGCCGGCTCCCTGGCCGAGGCGGTCGAGGGCGTGGTGCTGCGCCAGCGGCGCAAGATCGACGAGCTCACCGGCCTGCTCGCCGAGAAGGAGCGCCTGCTCGAGCAGAAGGACCTGCTCACGCGGGAGATCGACCACCGGGTCAAGAATTCTCTGCAGATCGTCTCGGCCTTCCTGCAGATGCAGCGGCGTCAGATCGCCGACGGCGAGGCCCGGCAGGCCTTCGCCGACACCTCCGCGCGGGTGATGAGCGTCGCGCGGGTGCACGACAGCCTGTACCAGGCGGATCGGTTCGACGAGGTCGATCTCGGCCAGACCATCGAGAGCCTGTGCAACGACCTCGCGGGGCTGGCCGGCGACGGGCACGCGGTCGACCTGTCGGCGGAGCCCGGCCTGATGGTGCCCTACCGCAAGGCCGTGGCGCTCTCGCTGATCGCCACGGAACTCGTCACCAACGCCTTCAAATACGCGGCCAATCCGGCGGGCATCGGCCGCGTCGAGGTCAGCGTCTCGGCCTCCGGCCCGGGCGAGATCCAGCTGCGCGTCTGCGACGACGGGGCCGGCCTGCCCGACGACTGGGCGGACGCCAAGGCGCGGAGCAAGGGCTCCGGCCTGGGCATGAAGCTGATCCGGGCGATGCTCGACCAGATCAACGCCAAGCTCACCGTCGCCAACAATCCCGGCGCCTGCTTCACGATCACCGCGTGAGATCCCGCGAAGGCCTGCACGCGCGGCTGCGCGCCGCGACCGATCCGGCCCACCGGGCGCTGGAGGCGTCCCTCGACTGGCAGGCGCGGGTGGCGACGCTTGGCGGCTACCGGGAGCTGCTGGGACGCCTCTACGGCTTCCACGCGGTCTGGGAATCGGCCATCGGGTCCGGGCTCACCGACGAGCCGTTCCTGGCTCCGCGCCGCCGACTCGCGCTCCTCGCGGCCGACCTCGTCCATCTCGGCCTCCAGCCCGGCGCGGTCGCGGCGCTCCCGAGACCGGCCGTCCCGGTTTTCCGCGGGCCGGCCGCCGCCACGGGCGCGCTCTACGTGCTGGAGGGATCGACCCTCGGCGGGCAGCTGATCGGCCGCCACATCGCCGGCCTGCACGGCTTCTCCGACGCGGGGCTCGCCTATTACCGGGCGCACGGGCCCGCCGCGGGGGCGATGTGGGCCGCCTTCCGCACGCGCCTGGACGCGTTCGGCGACGACCCGGCCGCGGAGGCCGCGCTCACCGGCGCGGCCGTGTCGACCTTCGCGGCGATGCGCGCGTGGCTCTGCCCGGTCCCGGAGCTGCCGGCCGCCGCCTGAGCCGCTCAGGCGGCGCCGAGGGCGTCGCGCTCCGCCGCCAGATGGAGCATCAGCCGCTCGACGAGCCGCCCCGGTGGCCGGCCCGCCGGCCGGAGCAGCAGCGTCTCGATGGGAATCTCGGGCCGGAACGGCCGCAGCACGATGGGCAGCCCGCCGAGCGCCCGTGCCGGGACCGGATCGACGATGGCGGCGCCGAGTCCCTCGGCGACGAGGCCGCAGCGGGCCGCCGTGTACTCGGCCATCAGGGCGAAGCGCGGTACCGCGCCGGCGCTCGCGAAGGCCGCCTCGGTGGCCGCCTGCACGGGGCTCGACCCGGCCGCGATCAGCGGCACCCCGGCGAGATCCGCCGCCGTGACGACGCGCCGGCGGGCCAGGGCGTGCCCGCGGGGCAGCGCGCACACGGCCGCGACCCGCAGGAACGGCTCGGCGCTCACCCCGGCATGGCCGGAGCGCGGCCGGGCGAGGCCGAGGTCACACTGGCCCGAGGCGGTCCACGACCAGATCGTGTCGGGGCTGGGGACGTGGACCGAGATGCGCAGATCCGGGCATTCCGCGTCGAGGCGGCGAATGGCGCGCGGCAGCAATCCGGCGGCCAGGGAGGGCTGGCAGGCGACGCGCAATCCGCCGGTGCCGCGCTCGCGGATCCGGCGCGCGGCCTGCTGCAGGTGATCGAGGCCCGCGTAGGTCTGCGCGACCTCCTGGGCGAAGGCCTCGCCCTCCGGGGTCGGGAACGCGTTGCCGTGCCCGCGCACGAACAGCGCGAAGCCGAGGGCCGCCTCCAGCTGCGCGATGGCGCGGCTGATATGGGGCTGCCCGATGCCCAGGACCTCGGCGGCCCGCGTCATGCCGCCGTGGCGCATCACGGCGCGGAAGAGGTCGAGATGTGCGGGGTCCATCATGCCGAAACTGCATGGACGCGGGTCAGCGCGGCATTTGACGGCATCGGCCGGGACGGTTGTCAATGCCGCCCGCCGTCCCGACTCCGAGGCCCGTCCCGCAATGCTCGCCTTCGCGCTCTCCGCCCTGCTCGCCGTGCTGGCGGGCGCCGGACTCGTCCTGCAGCAGATCCTGAACGCGAATCTCCGCGCGGGCCTCGACTCGGCGTCCTGGGCCGGCGTCTCCAGCTACGCGGTCGGGCTCGCCTGCATGGCGCTCCTCGCCGCCGCCCTGCGCGACCCGGTACCGACGGCCGGCGTGGCGGAGCGCATCCCGTGGTGGACCTGGAGCGGCGGCCTGTTCGGCGCGGTGTTCATCGGCCTCGCGATCCTGCTGGTCCCGAAGCTCGGCGCCGCGACCTTCTTCGCGCTCCTCGTCACGGGCCAGATGGTCGCCTCGGTGCTGTTCGACCACGCCGGCCTGCTCGGCCTCGCGCAGCGGCCCGTCGACCTGCCGCGCCTCCTGGGGATCGCGCTCCTGATCGGCGGCGTCGTGCTGATCCGCCGCTAGAGCCGTGCGCGATCGCGCTGCAACCGAGCACGGCTCCAAGCCTTTGTCTTGACACGCTCTCTTGCGCCGGACCGGTATCCACTTCGGCGGAGAGCGCTCCAGGGCCGGATCACGGCGTCTCGGCCAGCAGGCCCTCGACGAAGGGGGCGAGTCCGGTGCGGCGCGCCCGCCGGAGACGCTCGGCCGCCAGGATCCCCTGGAGGGCCCGGAAGGCGTTCTGCAGATCGTCGTTGACGATGACGTAGTCGTACTCGACCCAGCGCTGGATCTCGGTCCGGGCGTTGGCGAGGCGCTTCTCGATCGTCTCGGCGGAATCCTCCGCCCGGCGCTCCAGGCGCTGGCGCAGCTCGGCCATGCTGGGCGGCAAGATGAAGACCGTCACCACGTCCTGGGCGAGCTTGGAGCGCACCTGCCGCGTGCCCTGGTAGTCGATGTCGAAGATCATGTCCCGGCCGGAGCCCAGCACCTTCTCCACCGGCCGACGGGGCGTGCCGTAGAAGTTGCCGTGCACCTCGGCCCATTCGAGCAGGTCGTCGCGCTCGCGCAGGTCGTCGAACGCCTCGCGATCGATGAAGTGGTAGTGCCGCCCGTCGATCTCCGAGGGACGCCGTCCCCGCGTGGTCACCGAGATCGACAGGTCGAGCGCCCAGCTCGGATCCTGCGCGATCGCTCGCGTCAGGGTGGTCTTCCCCGCGCCCGAGGGCGAGGAGAGGATCAGGATCAACCCGCGCCGCGCGATCGAGTCGGAGACGCTCCCGGCCGGCTCGGTCATGCGCGTGGCTCCCCGACGTTTCGCATCCGTATCCTCACGTCCCGATCCGGCATCGTGCCCAGCATCGTGCCCGGCATCATTCGATGTTCTGCACCTGCTCGCGGAACTGCTCGACCACGGCCTTCAGGTCGAGTCCGATCCGCGACAGGCTGATATCGTTGGCCTTGGCGCACAGGGTGTTGGCCTCGCGGCCGAATTCCTGGGCCAGGAAGTCCAGCCGCCGGCCGATCGCGCCACCGGCCGCCAGCAGGTCCCGGGCGCTCGCCACGTGGGCGCGGAGCCGGTCCAGCTCCTCGCGGACATCCGCCTTGCCGGCGAGCAGCATCGCCTCCTGGTGCAGGCGGTCCGGGTCGAGGCCGCTGCCGCCGAGGGCCGCGACGGCCGCCTCCAGCCGTGCTCGCACGGCCTCGGGCTGGCGGGCCGGGTTCTCCTCGGCCGCCTGGGTCAGCGCGGCGATCCGGTCGACCTGGGCGGTGACGACCTGCTCGAGCTGGCGCCCCTCGGCGCGGCGCGCCTCGACGAGATCCGCGACCAGCTGGACCACGCCCGCGGCCAGGTCGCGGGCGAGGGTGTCGGTGTCGGCTGCCTCGTCCTCGACCTCGATCACGCCGCGCACGCCGAGCAGCCCGTCCATCGTGGCGGGGGCCACGCCCTCGGGGACCGGCACCCGGGCCACCGCCTGGGCGAGGCTCGCCAGGAGCGTCTCGTTGATCCGCACCCGCGCGGTCGTCTCCGGTTTGGTGAGGGTCAGCGTCAACTGGCACTGCCCGCGGGTGAGTGTCTTCTGGAGCGCGGTGCGCGCGGTCTCGCCGAGCCCGTCATAGCCGGCCGGCACGCGGGTGCGCACGTCGAGGCCGCGCCCGTTGACGCTGCGGACCTCCCAGGCCCAGTGCACCGGTCCGGCACTGCCCGCCGTCCGGGCGAAACCGGTCATGCTCGCGATCTGGGTCACGCCGACCCCCGTCCCCGTGAAGATCGGGGCCTGTAGCACGGATCACTCCGGTGGGAAGAGGCCGGTCGCCGCCGTCGCCGCCGTCGCCGCGTCGCGAGGCGCGTCGGGCGCGCGTCGGACGCGCCGCGCGCCAGGCCATCTCGGGCGGCGCCGTGCAGTCGAGCGGCACCCGGCACGCTGTTGGGACCGGTAGGGCCGCCCGCCCGCGACGCGGGCGCCGTCCGCCGTCGCCCGGGCGGTCGCGGTGGTCACGTTTTCACTTTCGTGTCGCGCGGCCGACGTTGCATTCCACAGTGAAGGTGTGCTCGAAATCCCGCTCGTCTGCACATGAACTCGGATGGCGCATGCCGCGATCAGTATTGGGGAGGACCGCGCTCACGCCGTTCGGGATGTCCGCGCTGGGCGTCGGCATCTGGGAGGATGCGCCGCACACGGGATGCGTGCGCGGGGACGCGACGATGGCGCGGATCTTCGGCCTGACCGAGGCCGAGGCGGCGGACGGCATCACCTGGGAGCAGCTCTCCGCGCTCTTCCACCCGGAGGATCTCGCCCGGGACCAGAGCGAGCGCCGTCGCGTCCGCGAGGAGGGCGGTCTCTTCGCCTGGGAGCACCGCATCGTGCCCGCGCCGGGCGTCGTGCGCTGGGTCCTGGCGCGGGGCCGGTTCGAGCGCCGCGCGGACGGGCACATCTACGGTCGGGGCATCGTGATCGACATCACCGACAGCCGGGTCGACGGCCCGTACGAGCCGCCGGTCGGTTTTCTCGGGGCTCCGACCGAGCCGGGGACCGCCGTCGAGCGGATGGCCGATTACGCGATGCGCCTGTGGGAGCTGGTCGGCGATCTCGGGCCCGGGGAGGCGACGCGGGTGCAGCCGCTGCTCGAAGCGCTGCTCTACGAGCTGGGACGGCAGATCGCGGCCTCGCTGTCGGGCGAGCCGCCGGAGGCGCCGCGGCGCCCGCGAAACCCGCGGGCGCATTGAGGGCGGCCCCGACGGCGCCGAAGCCGGCGGCGCGGACCGGCGCGGCTGCCTAGCGGCGGCCGCGCGGCGCCGGTGCCGGCTCGCTCAGGGTCGGGACCGTCTTGGGCGAGCCCAGATCGTAGCTGCGGTTCTTGAGGGGATCGAGGCGGGTGCCCTCGGAGGCGTCGAAGGCGCGCGTGCCCGGCGCGCCGGTATCCAGGGCGAAGGCCGCGTTGGTGTTGATCCCGTTGCCCGCGGGGGCGCCGCCCGGCGCGTAGGCCGAGGCGCGGCCCGGCGTGGTCGAATCCGGGCTCGGCTCGACCTTGTCGACGGCGTCCGGCGGCGCCTGCCGGCTCTTCTCGACCGCCCGCCAGCGGGCGACGTTGCGCTGGTGCGCCTCGAGGGAATCGGCGAAGGCGTGGCCGCCGGTGCCGTCCGCGACGAAGTACAGGTCCTTGGTCCGGGACGGGTTGGCCACCGCCTCCAGGGCGGCGCGGCCGGGATTGGCGATCGGCCCCGGCGGCAGGCCCTCGATCACGTAGGTGTTGTAGGGGGTCGGCCGGTCGATCTCGGAGCGCAGGATCCCGCGGCCGAGGGTGCCGCGCCCGCCCACGAGCCCGTAGACGATCGTGGGGTCGGATTGCAGCTTCATCCGCTTGTTGAGGCGGTTGATGAAGACCCCGGCCACCCGGGGCCGCTCGTCGGCGCGGCCGGTCTCCTTCTCGACGATGGAGGCGAGGGTCACCATCTCGGCCGGGGTCCGCACCGGCACGTCGGCGCTGCGCCGCAGCCAGATCTGGTTCAGGACCTCGCGCTGCTTGGCCTTCATCAGGTTGACGATCTGCTGCCGGGTGGCGCCGCGCTCGAACTTGTAGGTATCCGGCAGGAGCGAGCCTTCCGGGGGGATCTCGTTGATCTCGCCGGCGAGCACGTCGTTGTCGTTGAGGCGGGTGACGATCTGCTCGGAGGTCAGGCCCTCCGGGAAGGTGATGGCGTGCTGGACCTGCCGGCCCGTGGCGATCGTGTCGAGCGCGTCGGAGATGCTCGCGTGCGCCTTGAAGACGTACTCGCCGGCCCGCAGCGCCGGCCGGCCGCCGAAGCGGGCGGCGAACTCGAACAGGCCGGTATGGTCGATCACGCCCTCGCGCTTCAGGGTCTCGGCGATCTCGGCCGTCCCGCTGTGGGTCGGGATGACCACGACCTTGTCGGCCGCGAGCGGGCCCGGCTCGCGCACCTGCCGCTGGAACAGCGTGATCCCGATCATCGCCGCGATGGCGATGACGACCGCGAAGGTCAGGGCGCCGCTGATCAGGCCCACGAGGCCGCTCCGCTCGCGCTCGGGCTTCTCCGGCGGCGGGGGCGCGACGGTCGGCTTGATCGCCTCGCCGGGCGAGCGCGGCGACAGCCGCTGCGGCAGGGCGGGCTCGTCCGTCGGATCCTGCGCGGCGGTCTCGGGCGCGGGCGTCTTTGAGCGGCGGAAGAACATCGGGATCCTGTCTGGGCCCGCGCGACCCGTCACGCGTCGCGGGCCGGGATCGGCTGCCCGCAACCGGGTGCGCACGTCGAGGGGCGTAACCCTAGTCGGGTTTGTGGCGAAATTGCCGTTCCGCGGCGCGATAGGCGCCGATCGGCGCGCTCAGCCCGGGGGCTGGCAGGTGGCGCAGTAGAAGGTCGAGCGGTTCGCCTGCACGATGCGGGTGATCGCGCCGGCGCATCCGGGCCGGCTGCAGGGCAGGCCGACCCGGTCGTAGACCCGGAAGGCGTGCTGGAACGCGCCCGCGCTGCCGTCCGTGTGGGCGTAGTCGCGCAGGGTCGAGCCGCCGGCCTTCACGGCCTCCTCGAGGACCTGCACGATCGCCTTGGCCAGGGCGTTGGCCTTGGGCGTCGGGCGCCCGTCCGGCCGGGCGAGGCTCCCGGCCGGCGCCTCCGGATGCAGGCGCGCCCGGTGCAGCGCCTCGCACACGTAGATGTTGCCGAGGCCCGCGATCAGGCGCTGGTCGAGCAGGGCGGCCTTCAGCGGCGCGATCTTGTGGCGGAAGAGCCGCGCGATCACGGCCCCGGTCAGCCCGTCGAGGGGCTCCACGCCCATCCGGGCGAAGTGGCGGCAGGCCGCGAGCTCCGCGCTCGGGACCAGATCCATGAAGCCGAAGCGGCGGGCGTCGTTGTAGGTCACCGTGGCGCCGGTGCTCATCGCCATGACCACGTGGTCGTGCCGGGGCGTGCCCTGGGCGCCTTCGAGGTAGAAGTCTCCCGGCGACAGGTTGCTGCCGTCGGGCAGGGCCACGTCGAACCGCCCGCTCATGCCGAGATGCATGACCAGCGTCTCGCCCGAGTCGAGGGCGGCGGTGAGGTACTTCGCCCGGCGCGCGAGGCCCGTGACGGTCCGCCCCTCGAGGCGGGCGGCGAAGCGCTCGGGGAACGGGAAGCGCAGGTTGGGCCGGCGCAGGGTGACGCGGCTGAACCGCGCGCCGACCAGGGCGGGCGCCAATCCCCGCCGCACGGTCTCGACCTCGGGAAGCTCCGGCATCTCTCTCGCGATTTCTGCGTCCGCGGCGCCCCGTGCGCCGCCCCGGATATCATCGGTATCGGACCTCGCCGCAACCGCGGGGATCCGGACGGGTTGCCGCGCGTCCCGCGCTCGGAGCCGCCCTACCGCCGGCGCAGGCGGACGTAGAGGGCGCCGCCGCCACCATGGTGGCGGGCGGCCTCCTCGAAGCCGAGGACGATGCCGCGCAGATCCGGCCCCCGCAGCCAGTGCGGCACGCTGCGGCGGAGGACCCCCCGCTCGGAGAAGGCGTCCGCGTGGCCCGGGCCGCCCTTGCCGGTAACGACCAGCACGTAGGAATGCCCGGCGGCCCGGGCGCGGAGCAGGAAGCCCGTCAGCGCGGCGTGGGCGTCGGCCTGCACCATCCCGTGCAGGTCGATCCGCGCCTCGATCGCGAGCCGCCCCCGGCGCAGGCCGAGCTTGGCGTTCCGCTCCAGCCCGGCACTCGGCGCGTGCCGCTGGGGCGGCGCCTGGTAGGGAGCGGCGGTGACCGGGCGCGCCGGCTCCGGGGCCGGCTTCGGCGGGTGCTTCGCCCGCGGTCTCTTGGTGGCCGGCGGCGCGCTGGGCTTCAGGATCGGCGCCGAGAGGGCCGGCATGGTGGCGGTCGGGCCCTGCGGCGGAGGCGTCTCGGACACCGGGGCGGCGCGGCCCGGCAGCGGCGTGACCAGCTTGGCGATCGCGTCCCAGAGGCGGGTCTCTCCCGCGGTGAGGCGGCGCCCGCGGCGCGGGGCTCTCACGGCGCGGCTCCGGGCACCGCCGCGCGGCGCGGCAGCAGGACCACGAAGCCGATCGCGTCGCGGAGGTTGCCGGCGGCCACGCCGGCCTCCGCACCGGTACCGACGAAGAGGTCGCCGCGGGCGGGGCCGACGATCGCCGAGCCGGTATCGGCGGCGATGACGAGGCGCCCGGCCTCACCTGGAGTCGCGCCGGGGAGGGGGCCGGCGAGCCAGAATGGCAGGCCGTAGCGCCAGAGGGTCGAATCCACCGCCAGGCTGCGGCCCGGGCTCAGCGGGGCGTTCGCGGCGCCCGGCGGCCCGAGGGCCGGATCCGCGACCGGAGCGAGGCGGAAGAAGATGTAGGAGGCGTTGGCGCGGATCAGGCGCTTGGCGGTCTCGGGATGGGCGCGCAGCCAGCCGGTCCAGCGGGCGAGCGTCAGGCCCTCCAGGGGCAGGTGGCCCTCCTGGACGATCAGCTTGGCCACCGCCGTGTAGGGGCGGCCGTTGCGGCCGTCGTAGAGCACCCGCACCGCGCGCCCGTCCGGCAGCCGGACGCGCCCGGAACCCTGGACCTGCAGGACCAGCAGGTCGACCGCGTCGCGCAGCCACAGGATCGGCTTCGCCCGCGCGCCGAGGGCGCCGTCGTCGATCGCGGCGCGGTCGGGGTAGGGGGCGAAGCCGTCCGCGGTGGCGCGGGCGGCACGCAGGCCCGGGTCGAGCCCCGGGCGGGTCTCGCCGGGGCCGAGGGAGATCAGGTCGTCGGGGCGGGCCAGGACCGGCGTCTGGAAATCCGGGCCGGGCTCCAGGGAGCCGGTGAGTTCCGGCTCGAAATAGCCGGTCAGGAAGCCGGGCCGGTCCGCGCCGGGCCGCGCGACGCGGAACGCCTCGAACCGCTCGCGGAAGAAGGCGGCGGCGTCGGGCACGGGGCCGGCGGCGGCCGCACAGGCCTCGGCGAGGGCGGCCGGATCTCCCGCGGCGCCGTCGGGCTGGGGCAGGGCGGGCGGCGGGGCCGCGCAGACGCGGCGGAAGGCGTCGAGCGCCGCCTCAGCCCCCGCGCCGGGGAAGCCCGGCAGGTCCGCCGCGGCCACGGGGGTCAGCACCGCGCCGCCGACCGCCGTCGGCGCGGCGGACACGGCCTGACTCAGGAGGGACGCGAGGAGGGCGGCCGGGACTGCTCCGGACCGGGCGCGGGACATCGGCACGGCAAGATCGTCACGGAACGCCGGTCACGGACTCAGGCGCCGGCCTCGGTGGCCACGAGCTGCCAGTTCGGGTCCCGCGAGCCGAGCGTGCGGGCGAAGGTCCAGACATCCGGCACCTCGACCACCGTCTCGGCGCTGCCGTCCACCACCTTGCCGTCGGCGTCGCGGGTGGCGGTGATCAAGTTCGACAGGAAGCGGACGGTGACGTGCGCCACGCGGTTGCGCACCTCGACGGCGACAATCTCGGCCTTGTCGATCGACACGAAGGTGGTCTCGAGCGTCTGCCGGTTGCGCTCGCGCTCCGCGATCGCCCGCTCGAACGCCTCGCCGACCTCTTTCGAGAGGAGGCCGCGCAGGGTCTTCCGGTCGCCCTTGGCGAAGGCGATCATGATGGCTTCGTAGGCCGACTTGGCGCCCTCGATGAAGGCGCGGGGGTCGAAGCTGGGCTCCGCCTGGATGCAGGCCTCCAGGCCGCGCGCGACCTCGGATCCCGGCTCGGCGATCCCGCGCCAGTCCCGCGGGGCGGCGGCGGGCTGCGGCGCGGCCTGGACCCGGTCGGCGCCGGGCAGGCGAACGACGTTGTCGCCGTCGGAGCGCGCCTGTGGCTCAGTCCGGCTGCGGTCGACCGGCTTGAACGGCGAGCGCTCGGCCCCCGTCTTCTGACCGAGCACCGAGCGCAGACGCCAGATCACGAAGACGGCCAGCGCGAGGAAGATGATCGTCGTAACGTCGAAACTGTCCTGCATCACCGATCCGATGGTGGCCGCGGCGAGACCCTGTGCCCCTTGCTCATGGTCGCGCGCGGTGCGGCGCCGGCTAAGCGCGCAGAGGTCTGGCCGACTCATATCCGACCAACGCGTCGGGAGCGAGCCGGTTGTGTCGGCCGGACGATCGAACCCACGCGTCAATTGCGATCCGGTCGATATGGGTCGTGGGGGCCGCCGGCGCCAGCGCCGCGCCCGCTCGCTTGTCCAGGCCCGGCCCGCGTGTTAGCGGCCCTGCCGTTTGGGCAGTTCCGCGGCGTGATCCAGCCGCTCCCGCTGCGACAACAACCCGCGCCGGCCCTGCCGGTCGATCGAGAAGGATGATCCGCATGGCCGACTCTCCGGCAGCGAACGGCAACGGCGGCGGCATGCCGCAGGGCGATGCGCCGACCATCAACGCCCTGGCGCAGTACACGAAGGACCTGTCCTTCGAGAATCCGAACGCACCGCGCTCGCTCCAGCCCAAGGAGGGCCAGGGGCCGCAGATCAACATCCAGGTGAACGTCAACGCGCAGCAGCTCTCCGAGACCGATTTCGAGGTCGAGCTGAAGCTCGAGGGCGACGCCAAGATCCAGAACGAGGTGCTGTTCGCCTTCGAGGTGACCTATGCCGGCGTGTTCCGGCTCCTCAACATCCCGGCCGACCAGATCCATCCGGCGGTGATGATCGAGTGCCCGCGCCTGCTCTTCCCCTTCGCCCGCCAGATCGTGGCCGAGGCGGTGCGCAACGGCGGCTTCCCGCCGCTTTACATCGACCCGATCGATTTCGTCGGCCTCTACCGGCAGAAGGTGATGGAGCAGCAGGGCGCCCAGGGCCCGCTCGCCTCCTGAGGACCGGACGAGCCGGCGGCCGGTCAGCGGCCGCCGGGACCGCGATAGGCCGCCGCCAGCGCGCGCAGCGCCTCGGCGGGGCGCCCGGCCAGGCGGCGGGCGCGCAGGACCACGAAGGTGCGCGGCAGTTCGGGCAGCCCGAACCGGCCGCCGACCTCCACGGCGCCGGCCGGTGCCGTGCTCGGCGCCAGGGCCGCCACCGCCAGCCCCGCCATCACGGCCGCCCCCACCGCCAGCACGCCGCCGCCGACGAAAACCTCGGTCCAGGGGAGCCCGGCCGCGTCGAGAACCCGCGTCGCCGCGCCCCGCACCGTGCAGGGGCCCGCGAGTCCCGCCAGCCGCAGCGTCTCGCCCGGCCGGGGCGCCGGGAAATCCGGTGCGGCGAACCAGCCCAGCCGCTCCTCCGCCAGGACCGCGCCGCCGTGGCCGGCCTCGTCCTCCGTCCGGAAGATCACCGCGTCGTAGCCGCCCTCGCCGGAGGATCCGAACGCGGCCGCGAGGTCGCGCGACGGGACGATCCGCACCTCCGTGATCAGCCCGGCCCGATCCAGGCCCAGGCGCCGCAGTAGCACCGGCAGGTCGGGGCCGGCGACGTGGTCGCTGATCCCGAGGCTGAGCCGGGCGGGCAGCGCCGTCGCCGCGTCGGCCACGGCGCTGTCATGGGCGTCCAGGAGGCGCCGAGCGGCCGGCAGGAACAGGGCGCCCTGGCGCGTCAGGTCCACGTGCCGCGGGGTCCGGTCCAGGAGGCGCGTGCCGAGTCGGTCCTCGAGCCGCTTCAGCCGCAGGCTGATCGCCGCCTGCGAGGTGGCGAGCGCCTCTGCGGCCCGGGTGAAGCTGCCGAGATCGACCACGCGCACGAAGGCCAGGACGCCTTCGAGGTCGAGGGGACGGTCGGCGACCATAACACACTCTTATCGTAGATATAGGCGCCGATATGTCGCCGTTATCGAGGCGGCGTGCAAGCCTGCGGGCCTCTTCGGGAGTGCCCCATGCTGATCACCCGCTACCGCCATCGTCTGCCGGCCGACTACGCCATGGACAGGATCCGCGCGCGCGTCGCCGCCCGCGCGCCGGCCTGGGACGCGGTGCCCGGCCTCGTCTTCAAGGCTTTCACGGTCGAGGACCGGGCGCGCGGGGCCGCCGCCAACGCCTACAGCTCTCTCTATCTCTGGCAGGATGCCGGCGCTGCCGCCGCGTTCCTGGCCGGGGCCGGGTTCGGCGCCGTGATCGCGAGCTTCGGCCGGCCGCGCATTGAGACGTGGCTGGCGGTCGCAGCCGCGTTCGGGCCGGGGGACGCGGCGGGCGCCCTCTCGGAGGAGACGCGTCTCGTCGGGCCGGCGGAGGATCTCGCCGCCCTGCGCGACGACGAGCGGGGGCGCGGGCGCGACATCGCGGCCGGGCGCGACGTCCTCGCCACCGTGGCCGGGCTCGATCCCGACGGATGGCGCCTCACCCGCTTCACCCTCCGTGCCGAGGCGACCGCCGGACTGTCCGGAACCGCGATCGCCCATCTCGCCGCGCCGGGCCTCGCCGCGGCGCGCGGCCGCTGATCTCGGACCGATCGAGGAGTGAGATCATGCCTCTGACCCGCATCTCCCTGCGTGCCGGGACGACCGAGACCTACCGGGCCGCTCTCGTCACGGGTGTCTACGACGCCATGCGCGAGACCTTCGCGGTGCCGGAGGGCGACCTGTTCGCCCTGGTGCACCAGCACGACGCGTCGGACTTCGTCTACGGTCCCGAGTATCTCGGGATCCGGCGCAGCGACCGCCTCGTGATCGTCCAGATCACCGCCAACGCGACGCGCGGCACCGCGCAGAAGCGCGCCCTCTACGCCGCCGTGACCCGCAACCTCGCCCGCGATCACGGCGTGGCGCCAGGGGACGTCTTCATCAACCTCGTCGAGGTCAGCCCGGAGAACTGGTCGTTCGGGGAGGGGCTGATGCAGTACGGCCCGCCGGAGTCGTGAGACCGGTGCAGCGAGTCCGCCGCGGGAGCGGTGCGGCGATGATGGCGGCGATCCGGGCTTGACCGTTCCGGGGGGGGAGTACAGGTCCGGGGCCCGAAACGGCTCCAGGATCGCATGGCCCCCACCGCAAACCTCGCCCTGATCAACCTGTTCATCGGGGACATCCAGGGCGGCCTCGGACCCTTTCTCGGGACCTGGCTGGCAGAATCGGCCTCGTGGAGCCCTGCGCGGGTCGGGTTCGTCATCACGCTGGTCGGCATCGGCACGCTGTTCCTGAGCGGACCGTTCGGTGCCCTGGTCGACCGGTTCCCGCGCCCGCGCCTGCTGATCGCGCTGGCCTGCGGGGCGATCCTGGTGGGAACGCTGCTGCTCCTGCCGGCCCGCAGCTTCCCGGCGGTGCTGTCCGCGCAGTTCCTCGCGGCGGCCGGAGGCACCCTGCTGCTGCCGGCCGTCGCGGCGCTGACCCTCGGCATCGTCGGGAAGGACCGGTTCCCCGCGCAGCAGGGGCGCAACCAGGCCTTCAATCACATCGGTATCCTGATCGCGGCGGGCGCCATCAGCCTCGGCACCGGCTATTTCGGCCCGGCGATCGCCTTCTGGGTGCTCGGCGGCATGGCGCTGGCGGCGATCGCCGCGACGGCGACGATGCCGGCCAAGGCGTGGAGCCGCCGCCGCGCCGTCGGCTGGAAGGAGGACGACCCGGACGAGCCGGAGCGCAGCGGCCTCCGCCAGGTCCTGGGAAATCGTCGCCTGCTGGTGCTGACCGTGGCGCTGACCCTGTTCAATCTCGGGAACGGCGGCATGCTCTCGCTGCTCGGCCAGAAGCTGGTCGCGACCGCGGCCGACGCCACGACCTGGACGGCCCGCTACGTCATGGTGGCCCAGCTGGTGATGGTCCCGGTGGCGCTGTTCGCCGGATCGCTCGCCGACAAGCGCGGGCGCCGCCAGCTGCTGATGGTCGCCTTCGCGGTCCTGCCGGTGCGGGCACTCCTGTCCGGCCTGATCGACGATCCGGTCTGGCTGATCGCCGCCGAGGTGCTGGACGGCGTCGCCTCCGGCATCGTCGGGGTGGCGGTGCCGGTCATCGTCGCCGACCTCACCTGGGGATCCGGCCGGACCCAGACGGCCATCGGCAGCGTCAACGCCGTGCAGGGCGTCGGCGGCGCCCTGTCGGGCTGGTACGGCGGCCTGTCCTACGGGATGTTCGGCTGGACCGGCGCCTTCCTGGCCCTCGGCCTGCCGGCGCTCGTCGCCCTCGCCCTGGTGATCTGGCTCGACGCGACGCCCGAGCCCGGCCGGCGCAGTCGCCGGCGGGAGCGGCGGAGCACCGCCACTCAGGGAGCCTGAACCGGCCGCGCGACCGAAGCCCGCGTCGACCCGCTATAGGACCAGATCGGGGCCGCCCCCGCGCGTTGCGGTGCCGCCGGACGCGGGGCCCTCCGAAACGCGAAAACCCGGCCTCAGGGCCGGGCTTCGCGTCGGTGTCGCGGCCGTGAAACTCAGCCGATATGCGGGCTGCCCGTGGCGGCGGGGAAGCGGTCGGCCAGGGCGCGGCGCAGCTTCTCCAGGGCCCGGTTCTCGATCTGGCGGACGCGCTCCTTGGAGATGCCGAGCCTCTGGCCCAGGGCTTCCAGGGTCGCCTGATCCTCGGCGAGGCGGCGCTCGCGCAGGATGCGCAGCTCGCGCTCCGACAGCACGGTCAGGGCCTGCTGGAGCCAGCTCAACCGACGCTCGCCGTCGACCGTGGCGCTCACGGTCTCGTCCGGCAGGTCGGCGCCGTCGACGAGGAAGTCCATCCGCTCCGACGAGGCGTCGCTGTCCTCGCCCACCGGGGCGTTGAGCGACATGTCGGGACCGGAGAGGCGCGCGTCCATCAGGGCGACGTCGTCCCGCGACACGCCGATGGCGCTGGCGATGCGGCGGTGGATCTCGTCGCCGACATGCTCCTCGGTGGATTGCATCAGCCGGGCGCGCAGCCGCCGCAGGTTGAAGAACAGGGCCTTCTGCGCGGAGGACGTGCCGCCGCGCACGATCGACCAGTTGCGCAGGATGTAATCCTGGATCGACGCGCGGATCCACCACGTCGCGTAGGTCGAGAAGCGGACGTCCCGCTCGGGCTCGAACCGGGCCGCGGCCTCCATCAGGCCGACGTGCCCTTCTTGGACGAGATCGGCCATGGGCAGGCCGTAGTGACGAAAACGCCCCGCCAGGGCGATGACGAGGCGCATATGGGCGGAGATCAGTCGGTGGAGGGCCCGCTCGTCACGCTCGTCCTTCCAGCGGACGGCGAGGCCGCGCTCTTCTTCCCGGGCCAGGAAGGGTGCCTCCATGGCAGTCCGTATGAACTGCCGTCGAATTCCCGCGATCTCAGCCATCCGCCTGCCTCTTGTTGTCGAGTGCTGTTGCGGCGTCGAACCGATAGCCCGACGCGCAGGCGCCACCGGGAGGCGACGCCAGGCAACCGACAACGGAAGGCAAAACGCGAAAGTTCCGTCCCGATGCCCCACAATGCGACAACCGGGCGGCCACGAAATCGTGTTCCGTCCCGATCAGATGGGATCCGACCGCGCGCCGTCCAGCCCGGATGTCCCGAAACGACCGTGGCGGCGCGCGGGTCCGGACCGGTCCGGCCACAAAAAACCCGGCCTCAGGGGCCGGGTTCGATGTCGTCCGCGGAGGTAGGCGCGCCTCAGGCGGCCTCCTCCTGGATGTCGTCGCCCTCGCTGTCACCATCGGCCTCGGCCTCGGGCTCCGCCTCGCTCTTCGCCCGGCGGGGCGACTTGGCGAGGCTCTGCTCGATCAGCTTCAGGGCCTCGGTCTCGGTGATGCGGTTCACCGACGAGATCTCGCGCACGATCCGGTCCAGGGCGGCCTCGTAGAGCTGGCGCTCGGAGTAGGACTGCTCCGGCTGGGCCTCGGACCGGAAGAGGTCGCGCACGACCTCGGTGACGGCGAGCAGGTCGCCCGAGTTGATCTTCGCCTCGTATTCCTGCGCGCGGCGCGACCACATGGTGCGCTTGATCCGGGCACGACCGGTCAGCAGGTCGAGCGCCTTCTTGACCAGCTCCGGCTCGGCCAGCTTGCGCATGCCCACGCTGTTGGCCTTCGCGGTGGGGACGCGCAGGACCATCTTGTCCTTCTCGAACGATACGACGAACAGCTCAAGCTTGTAGCCGGCGATCTCCTGCTCCTCGATCGCGGTGATGCGACCGACGCCGTGGGCCGGATACACGACAGCCTCGCCGGTCTTGAAGCCCTGCCGGCCTGCGGTCGTCGTCTTCTTGGCTGTGGTCATGCGAGAAGGGCCTCCACTGGCGCGCAGCGTTCGGCGCCGCGCGAAACCGTGTTCTTCCGGGCGGGACACCCGGTCTGCCTCGCCGCTCCCGGACCCGGCGCCGAGCGCACGAATCCGGGCGTTCCCCGGCGCGGCCGTGCGAACGCCTGGCCCGCCCGCCGAAGTCGCCTCCAGCGGTCGAGCGCGTACTACTCCTAACCCACGAAAAGCGAAGGCGTTTCAGCCGGAGGGAGCACGTCAGGCGCGAGCGACGGCAGGCGGATTGTCTACCACAATCCGGCGCGCAGATCAAAGCATCCCTGAAGACGCACGCGCGGACCAAGCGCGGCGCCAAAGAGTTTTACACTGGTGCGGCGGGACAGGAATGACCTGGCCGCGTATCAGGCCCTCGTATGACGCAGCCCCGCCGCGGGGTTCAGCGGCGGCACGGGCCCGACAGATCTTCCCGCAATCTGGGAAGCGGGCCGCGGGCCGGCGTCAGAACCTGCGGGGCCGGCGCGGGGTCAGTCGCCCGAGCCGGGGTTGGGCGAGAAATGCGCCTCGAGCTTCCCGCTCTTGCCGTCCCAATCCTTGGCGTCGGCCGGGGCTTCCTTCTTCTGCGTGATGTTGGGCCAGGACTTGGCGTAGTCGGCGTTCAGCTTCAGCCACGTGTCGAGATTCGACTCGGTGTCGGGCTTGATCGCCTCGGCGGGGCATTCCGGCTCGCAGACGCCGCAATCGATGCACTCGTCCGGATGGATGACGAGCATGTTCTCGCCTTCGTAGAAGCAGTCCACCGGACAGACCTCGACGCAGTCCGTGTACTTGCACTTGATGCAATTGTCGGTGACGACGTAGGTCATCGGATGTCTTCGTCCTAAAACTCGACTTGGCCCGGGCGGAGCCTGGAGACGGCCCGCGCGCCCGGAGGGTGCTGCGAGGGGAACGCCGGTGAGACCCGACACGGGGACGGATCTCGGAGGCCCACGGCTCTAGACGCTGCCTCCCGGACTGACAAGCGTGCGGGCGCCGCAAGGGTTCGCGTCGGGTCGCTCGCACGGCCGCTGTGGCGCGACCTCATCACTCGGACGGCCCGTCCGGACCGTCCTCGACCGACAGGGTGCCGCCCGACAGGTCGTCGTAGAGGAGCCGCGCCTCCGACGCCGGGCCGCGGCGCAGGCCGAGACCGAGGACCCGCACGGCCAGGGTCGCGTGGGGCGCCGCCACCGTGACCACGTCACCGATGCCGATGGCCTTCGCGGGGTTCTCGGCCCGGCTGCCGTTCACCCGCACGAAGCCGTCGGAGGCCAGCCGCGCCGCGAGCGACCGGGTCCGCGCGAAGCGCGCAAACCACAGCCACTTGTCGAGGCGCTGCCGGTCCTCGCGCATCCGCCGCGGGTCAGCGCTTCCCGCCGTCGCCGGCCTCAAGTTGCGCCTTCAGGGCCGCGAGCTTGGCGAAGGGCGAGTCCGGATCGGGCGCCCGCTCGCGCCGCGGCGGCCGCTGGTCGGGCCGCGGGCCGGAATGGCGCTGCTCGGCGCCGCGCTGGTCGTCGCGGCGTTCCGGACGGCCGCCCTCGAAGCGGTCGCGGCGCGGGCCGCGGTCCCGGCCGGGGCGCGGGCCACCGTCGCCCTCGGCCCGGCGCTGCTCCGGCCGGCCACCGTCGGGACGCCCCTGTCCCGAATGCTGGCCCTGCTGGCCGCCGTCGCGCCCCCGACCAGCCCCGCGGGGACGGTTCTGCGGGCGCTGGTGGGCCGGGCGCTGGTGGCGCTGCAGGCGCCAAACCTCGATCTGCGGGATCTCGGCTGCGCCCTCGCCCTCGGCACCGACGTCCTCGGCCGTCTCGGCCGCGTCGGGCTCCGCCTCGGCGGCCGCGTCGGGCGCGGTCTCCTCGGCGATGGGTTCGGCCGCCGGCGCGGCGTCCGCCTCGGCCGGCTGCTCCGCCTCGGCGTGGGGAGACTCGGTCGCAGATGTCTCGGTCGCGAGCGCCTCGGTGGCCGCGTCGACCGGCGTGCCGGCCGGCTCGTCCGCAGTCTCGCCCTCGGCCCCCGCCTCGGGGTCGGCGGCCGGGGCTTCCTCGGCCGCGTCAGCGTGATCGGCGGCGGTCTCGACACCCTCGGCGGCCGGGGCCTCGTCGCCGACCGGCTCGGCGGCATCAGCCTGCGCGGCGACGGCCTCCTCGGAGGAAGCCTCGGAGGACGCCTCGGCGGCGGTCGGCGCGGTGGCGGCAGCGGGGACGAGCGGCACCGTAATGGCCGGGCCGGGGCGCGCCTCGGCCGTGTAGCCGAGCGACTTCAGGATCGAGGCGAAATCCTCGCCCGAGCATCCGACCAGCGAGGTCATGCCAACGGTGGCCACGAAGCCGTCGCCGTCGGCGGTGCCGTCCGGTGGGGCGCCCGGGGTGGTGCCGGGCCGGTAGGCGATCGCCGGGCGGATCAGGTCGGCGAGCCGCTCCAGGATGTCGACCCGCACCGCCCGCTCGCCGCTGACCCGGAAGCCGGCCGCGCGGTAGAGGCCCTTGGCGATCTCGCGGTCGACCTTGATCGAGGTGCGGCCGGAGCCGGCGAGATGCGCGATCTCGTCGAGGCCGCGCTGGTCGAGGCCGCCGTTGCGCAGGGCCCAGAGCTGGGCCGCGAGCGTGCGGGGCGCCGGCTTCAGCAGCGCCGGCAGGAAGATGTGGTAGGCGCCGAACCGGACGCCGTGGCGGCGCAGGGCGCCGCGGCCGTCCTGGTCGAGGCTGCGCATCTCGTGCGCCACCTTCGAGCGCTCCAGCACGCCGAGCGCCTCGACGACCTGATAGCCGATCCCCTTCGCGAGGCCGGTGAGGTCGGCCGCGGTCTCGATCTCCATCAGCGGCCCGAGCAGTCGCACGATGTAGGCCTTCAGCCACGCGTCGAGGCGGCCCTCGACCTTCTCGCGATGCGCGCCGGTCAGGCTGTCGTCCGCCAGCAGACGGATCTGCGGGGCGAACAGCTTCTCGCCGGGGCTGAGCTTGGCGACCGGCGCGCCGGTCCAGCGGATCGTGCCGTCGTGCGAGAGCACGAGGGTCGAATCGGCAGTCGCGGCGAATCGTTCTGCCCGCGACTCGATCTCGCCCCCGAGCGCCTTCTCGGCGGCGCTCCTCAGGGTCTTCGCCTCGTGCCCCTCGGCGCTGGCATCGGGAACGAACAGGAATCCGTGAAGGTGGCCGACATGCTGACCCTCGACGGTGACGTCACCGTCGGCGGTGATCTGGGCTTCGAGCATCGTGTTCTCTCTCAGGCGCCGCATCAGGACGCTTGTGCGCCGGTCGACGAAGCGGCTCGCGAGGCGTTCATGCAGGGCGTCGGACAGCCTGTCCTCTACCCGACGCGTCTCGCCCTGCCAATGTTCTGGGTCGCGCAGCCAGTCGGGACGGTTCGCCACGAAGGTCCAGGTGCGTCCCTGGGCAATCCGGCGGGACAGCGTGTCGATGTCGCCGTCGGTCCGGTCGATCATCGCGACCTGCTCGGCGAACCACGTGTCGGGGATGCGGCCCGCCATGCCCTTCATGAGGAACCGGTAGAGCTGCGCGACCAAGTCGGCGTGCACCTGCGGGTGGACCTTGCGGTAATCCGGGACGCCGCAGGTGTCCCAGAGGCGGCGCACCGCGGCGGCGCTGCGCGCCATGTCGCGGATGTCGTCCTCCTTCATGAGGATCTCGAGGGCCTGCTGGTCCTCGCCCATCGGGGCGCGGGTCAGGCCCGATTCGCGCGGGTGCTCGTCGAGGCTCGCCTGCAGGCCTTCGAGGCTGCCGAAGCTCAGATCCGGGTTGCGCCATTGCAGGATGCGCAGGGGATCGAAGTCGTGGCTCTCCAGCCGCTCCACCAGTTCGGCCTCGAAGGGCGGGCAGCGCCCGGTTGAGCCGAAGGTGCCGTCCGAGAGGTGGCGGCCGGCGCGCCCCGCGATCTGGCCCATCTCGGCGGGGGTGAGCTTGCGGAAGCGGGTGCCGTCGTACTTCCAGTTGGCCGCGAACGCGACGTGATCGACGTCGAGGTTGAGGCCCATGCCGACCGCGTCGGTGGCGACGAGGTAGTCGACATCCCCCGCCTGGTACATCTCGACCTGGGCGTTGCGGGTCCGGGGCGAGAGGGCTCCCAGCACCACCGCGGCGCCGCCGCGCTGGCGGCGGATCAGCTCGGCGATGGCGTAGACCTCCTCGGCCGAGAAGGCGACGATCGCGGTGCGCCGGGGCAGGCGCGACAGCCGCTTCTCCCCCGCGAAGCTGAGCTGCGACAGACGCGGCCGCGTCGTGGTGTGGACGTTGGGGATCAGGCTCTGGACCAGCGGCAGCATGGTCGAGGAACCGATCAGCAGGGTCTCCTCGCGGCCGCGGACGTAGAGCAGGCGGTCGGTGAAGACGTGGCCGCGATCCATGTCGGCGGCGAGTTGGATCTCGTCGATGGCGACGTACGCCACGTCGAGGTCACGCGGCATCGCCTCGATGGTGCAGATCCAGTAGCGCGGCCGGTCCGGCTTGATCTTCTCCTCGCCGGTGACGAGGGCGACCTTCTCGGGGCCGACCTTCGCGACGACGCGCAGGTAGACCTCGCGGGCGAGCAGCCGCAGGGGCAGCCCGATCATGCCGGTCGGGTGGGCGAGCATCCGCTCGATGGCGAGATGCGTCTTGCCGGTGTTGGTCGGCCCGAGGACCGCGGTGACGCCGCGGGCGCGGGCCTCGCGGGACAGCGAGCGGCTGGGCGTGGGGCGGAGCAGCGCGTCGATGGTCGGCGGTTCCTTCGAGCGGGAAGGCCGTCGCGGCGCCGTCGCGGCGCGGGCGGGGAGGCGGGTTCGACCGGCCGACCGCGTCAGGGACGCTAGGGCCGGTACCGTCCTCCCCCATATGGGATGCCGCCGCCGCCAGGTCCAATCTGCGGCGTGATCATCGGGTAGACGTCGATCTGCGTCGTCGGCGTGCCCGGCTGTGGCGCGAGGTCGGCGCAGAGCGTGTCGGGGGTCGCGACGAGGGGACCGCGGCGGGGCGGCCTGTTCTCGACGACCTCGGCCGACGAGAAGGCGTCACCGCCGCACCCCGGATCGGCGGACCCGGCACTGAGGGACTGCGCCGCGGCCGGCCCCGCGAGCGCGGCCAGGGCGAGGGCGAGGGCGATTCGGAGGGCAGGCGAGCACATCCGGGCATTATCGCCGGGAACGTGAAGATTCCCTCCACCCGCGCAACCGCGGGCCTCGCCGCGATCGCGCCCGCCGGCGCGGCAATGCACGGCGACGCGGGCGCGCGGCGATGTCCGTCCCCGCGCCCTTCCTGGGTTATTTCGCGGCACGGGCGCGGATGGCGCGGGTCGTCGATCAGTCGACACCCTCGACGAGCACCACCTCGCCGATGCCCGCGGGCCGGCGCTTGGCTACGGCAGCCTGGTACTCGGGCGAGAAGTAGTAGGTGCGCGCCGCCTCGTAGGACTCGAATTCCAGCACGACGTTGCGCGGACGGCCCTCGCCCTCCAGCGCTTCACAGCGGCCGCCGCGCACCAGCGGCGTGCAGCCGTACTTGCACATCGCCTCGGAGGCCATGGCGGCGTAGTCCTTGTAGGTGTCCGGGTCGGTGACCGTCATCCGGACGATGATGTAGCCCTTGGGCACTGCTGACCTCCCCGCGCGGCTGCCGCGCCGCGCCGAGGTGCCGGGAAACCGGCCGCCGGTCAAACGCTCCCTGACGCGCCGCTACTGCCCCGGCAGGCTCGCCTGCGCGACACTGTTGCCGGCGGCGCCGGCCGTGCCGGTGGTCGTCGGCGTGCCGCTCTGGCTCCAGCGGGTGGCCTCGATGATGTTGGTGCCGATCGTGGTGAGCACCGAGATGCGCAGCGGGATCAGGACGCGCGTTCCCTCGACGGGGGCGAGCCAGACCGACATCTCGCGGTTCTCCTCCATGAACTTGACGCCCGGCCGGTCCGGCCGGTGGCCGGCGACCGCCTGGTAGCGGGCGTTGCATACGAGGACTTGCCCCGCATAGCCGGGCTTCTGCACCGGGCGGGTCTCGGCGTAGCTCAGCACCACGTTGAAGCGGGTGGCGCCGTCGAAGACCGGCAGGGTCCGGTTGCAGTTCTCCGGGTCGAGCGGCTCGCCGCGCCCCTGGGTCGGCATCAGCAGCGCGCTCACCGGGTCGATGATGCCGCGCTTGTTGGCCGGGGTGACCGGCACGCGGTCCTGCATGTCGACGAGCGGCGGCGTGATCTCGGCCTGGACGACGTTGCCGCGCGCCAGGGCCATGCGCACCGCGATGCCGGAGCTCGCCGTCTGGGTGGCGATGGCGAAGGCGCCGGGCTGCGGCGCGGCCGAGAAGCTTCCCGAGGCCCGGGCGGAGCCCTTGCCGCCGGTGATCGCGCCGACGAGGCCGGTGAGCACGGCCGACACGTCCATCATGTAGCGGTCGCGGTCGAAGGAGCCGGCCAGGCGAGCCGTGCCGATCGGGAGACCGGCGAGGTTGATGCCGTAATCGACCGCCACGGTCGCGGCGGCGGGCGCGGCCCGCTTGGCCCGCGACGTCCGCGCGCCGGCATCGGTCGGGGCCGCGAGGGCCGCGACCGCGAGGAGGCTGCCCGCGAGGCGCCCGGCAGCGTGCTTCTTCGCCGGCTTGATCATTCGACGGATTGGCGTGGCGCTCATGATCCGGATCGCATCCCAGGGCGGGCGGGCCAAGACACTCGCTCGAACGCACCCTCTCGAACACACCCGCTCGCCGACGTCCTCTGCGACGCACGGAGCGGGGAGAGGCGCCTTCCTGCAGGTGGAAGAAGGCTATATCCCGGCATCGTGGTTAACAGACCGTTGGTCGTCCGGCGCGACGCCGGACCCCGCCTGCCCCCGCCGGCACCTTGACGCACCGCGCCTTCGTCGCCTATAGGCTCGCGCCTTCAACAGGACTCCGCCGGACCTGGAACACGCAATGGGCGTCGCCCGCTGCGACGATGATCGCGCCGGCCGCGATCGGGTCTTCACCGGGCGGAACGAGACGGGATCGTTTTTAATCATGGCGCGCCGCTGCGAACTCACCGGCAAGGCCGTTCAGGTCGGCCACCTCGTGAGCCACTCGAACCGCAAGACCAAGTGCCGGTTCCTGCCGAACCTGTGCAATGTCACCCTCCAGTCCGACGCGTTGGGCAAGCGCGTTCGCCTGCGGGTCACGGCGCACGCCCTGCGCTCGGTGGAGCACCGCGGCGGCCTCGACGCCTTCCTGATCAAGGCCGGCGAGGGCGACCTGTCGCAGACCGCCCGCCTCCTGAAGCGCGAGATCCACAAGAAGCTCGCCGAGACCCCGGCCGCCGCGGCCTGAGTCGTCGGGCTTCACGCCCCTATCGGACGGTTTGAACCGCCGTGGCCGTCGAGGCCGCGGCGGTTTCCGCTTGTTTGCGGTGGCATGCCACTCCAAGCAATCCAGAGCTCGGCCGCAGGCTGCCGTCAGTGTCCGGCCGATGCCCCTGCGCCGTCTTTGCGAGCGGAGCGAAGCAATCCAGGCGGCGCCACGTGGACAAGCTCCGCGCTGCCCTAGGTCACTTCGCTGCGCTCTTGATGACGAGGGGGCTTCGCCGTCCAAGTTGCGAAAATGAACCGTGTCGAGGTTCGGCCCGAATCTGCCGGCTTCCTCGACGCGGATCGTCTGTTGCGCGGCAGCGCGGGGCGTGATTACCGCCGCCCGCCCGCTGCGCGCAGCATCCGCCCCGTCGGCGCCGCGCCGTCCTCCTCGAACAGCTCGGCCAGCTTCTCGGTCATCGCCCCGCCGAGCTCCTCGGCGTCGATGATCGTCACGGCGCGGCGGTAGTACCGGGTCACGTCGTGGCCGATGCCGATGGCCAGCAGTTCCACCGGCGAGCGCGTCTCGATCTCCTCGATCATCCAGCGCAGGTGCCGCTCCAGGTAGTTGCCGGCATTCACCGACAGGGTCGAATCGTCCACCGGCGCGCCGTCGGAGATCACCATCAGGATCTTGCGCTGCTCCGGCCGCCCGAGCAGACGCTTGTGCGCCCAGTCCAGGGCCTCGCCGTCGATGTTCTCCTTGAGCAGCCCCTCGCGCATCATCAGCCCGAGGTTCTTCCGCGCGCGCCGCCAGGGCGCGTCGGCCGACTTGTAGACGATGTGGCGCAGGTCGTTCAGGCGGCCGGGATTCGGCGGCTTGCCGGCGGCGAGCCACGCCTCGCGGCTCTGGCCGCCCTTCCAGGCACGGGTGGTGAAGCCCAGGATCTCCACCTTCACACCGCAGCGCTCCAGCGTCCGCGCCAGGATGTCGGCGCAGGTCGCCGCCACGGTGATCGGCCGGCCGCGCATCGAGCCCGAATTGTCGAGGAGCAGCGTGACCACCGTGTCGCGGAAGTTGGTATCCTTCTCCTGCTTGAAGGAGAGCGGCTGGTACGGGTCGATGACCACGCGCACGAGCCGCGCCGGGTCGAGCTGGCCCTCCTCCAGGTCGAACTCCCAGGCGCGGTTCTGCTGGGCGAGAAGGCGGCGCTGGAGCCGGTTGGCGAGGCGGCCGACCACGCCCTGCAGGTGCGAGAGCTGCTTGTCGAGATAGGAGCGCAGGCGCGACAGCTCGTCGGCGTCGCACAGCTCCTCGGCGTGGATGACCTCGTCGAACCGCGGATTGAACACTTTGTACTCGGGCCCGCGCGCCTCGTTGCCCTGCCGCTGCGGCGGGCGCGAGGCCTCCGAGGCCTCCTCCGACTCCGCGTCCTCGGCCTCCTCGGGCAACTCACCGGACGGTGCGTCGGCGGATTCCTGGGCGCCCTCCTCGATCTCGTCGGAGGCCTCCTCGGAGGTCTCGATCTCGGCGCGCTCGCCCTGGCTCTTCTCCTCCGAATCGCCCTCGCTGGGGTTCTGCTCGTCGTCCTGGGCGTCGTTCTCGTCGTCGTTCTCGTCGTCCTCCGCGTCGAACGGCGTCTCGTCCGACATGTCGAGGGAGGTGAGGAGGTCGCGCACCGAGCGGGCGAACTTGCGCTGATCCTCGATCGAGCCGAGCAGCCCGTCGAGGTTCGGGCCGGCCTTGGCCTCGATATGCTCGCGCCACAGCTCGACGATCTTGGTGGCGGCCTCGGGCGGCTTCTGGCCGGTCAGGCGCTCGCGCACCATCAGGGCGACAGCATCCTCCATCGGAGCGTCGGCCCGGTCGGTGATGGACTCGTACTTGCCGCCGCGATGGTAGCGGTCCTCCAGCATCGCCGAGATGTTGCTGGCCACGCCCGCCATCCGGCGCGACCCGATCGCCTCGACCCGGGCCTGCTCGACGGCGTCGTACACGGCGCGCGCGGGTGCGTTCTCGGGAGCGAGACGGCGGTGGACGGCCACGTCGTGGCAGCCCAGCCGCAACGCCATGGCGTCGGCGTTGCCGCGCAGCACCGCGACGTCCTGCGCCGAGAGCTTGCGCGGGGGTTCGGGGAGGCGGGCCTTGTCGCCGGTGAGCGCCGGCCGGTCGGTCGCGTAGGTGACCTCGACCTCGGAGCGCCGTGCGATGGCGCGCAGGCACCCGGCCACCGAGCGCTTCAGGGGCTCGGCCACAGGTTCGCGGCGCTCGCCGGGCTTGCGGTTGGAGATGGACATGCGGGCTACTTCTTCGCGGAATCGAGATCGAAGGGGCGAGCCCGGATCTCATCCCAGCTGTAGGGACAGGCAGACGGAAACTCGTCCGGCATCAGATGGGTCTCGTCGGCGGCCCAGTCGCGCGCGTCCGGGTAAGCCTGTGTCAGAGCCTCCTCGAGGCGCGCCTTGAGGCTCGGGCTGTCGGTCAGCAGACGGTCGAACCGGCGGCGTTGCTCGCGGATCGAGTAGATCCAGCTCGGCGTGCGGTGCTCGGGCTGCTGATCCCACTTCAGCATGTGCATCAGCAGGACGCGCAGACAGCTGTAGAGCTTGGAGAATTCGCGCCTCGACACGTCCTCCAGCTCCTCCGCGACGCGCTCGACGTCGATCTCGTCGAACCGGCGGGCGCGGAGCAGGGCGACCTGCTCCCGCGCCCAGCTATGGAGGTCATCCTCGTAGCGCGTGCGGATGGCCGCGGACGGGGTGTCCACGTCCATCACAGCGGTCTCGGCTGGACGCGCCACGGGCTCCTCCATGCGGGTCAGCTCAGCGCGACGTTCACCGCGCTCTCGGGCAGCTCCTTGCCGAAGGCGCGCTGGTAGAACTCGGCCACCAGCGTCCGCTCTAGCTCGTCGCACTTGTTGAGGAACGTCACCCGGAAGGCGAAGCCGATATCCTTGAAGATGTCGGCGTTCTCGGCCCAGGTGATCACCGTGCGCGGGCTCATGACGGTGGAGAGGTCGCCGTTCATGAAGGCGTTGCGAGTAAGATCCGCCACGCGCACCATCCGGTTGACGATGTCGCGGCCCTGGTCGCCCCGGTAATGGGTCGCCTTCGACAGCACGATGTCGACCTCGCGGTCGTGCGGCAGGTAGTTGAGCGTGGTGACGATCGACCAGCGGTCCATCTGACCCTGGTTGATCTGCTGGGTGCCGTGATAGAGGCCCGACGTGTCGCCGAGGCCCACCGTGTTGGCGGTGGCGAACAGCCGGAAGGCCGGGTGCGGGCGGATCACGCGCTTCTGGTCGAGGAGCGTCAGCCGGCCCGAGAGCTCCAGCACGCGCTGGATCACGAACATCACGTCCGGGCGGCCGGCGTCGTACTCGTCGAACACGAGCGCGACGTTGTTCTGCAGCGCCCAGGGCAGGATCCCGTCCTGGAAGGCGGTGACCTGCTTGCCGTCCTGCAGGACGATGGCGTCCTTGCCAACGAGGTCGATGCGCGAGACGTGGCTGTCGAGGTTGATCCGGATGCACGGCCAGTTCAGCCGGGCGGCGACCTGCTCGATATGGGTCGACTTGCCGGTGCCGTGATAGCCGGTGACCATCACGCGGCGGTTGCGGGCGAAGCCGGCCAGGATCGCGAGCGTCGTCTCCCGGTCGAAGATGTAGTCCGGGTCGACATCCGGCACGTGCTCCTCGGGCTCGGCGAAGGCCGGCACCTTGAGGTCGAGGTCGATGCCGAAGACATCGCGGACGGAGACGGTGCGGTCGGGCAGCGCGGCGGGCGTAGCGTCAGAGAGCATTCGGAACCTCGTGAGGCGCGGGCGCTCCACTTCCAAACAGTGAAGCATCCGCGCGGAAGGACGTCGAGCCGGGCCTCCGCGGCGGGGCGGAGCCATCCTTAGACGGCGGCGCGCTCGCGCGCCACCGACCGGCATGGATCCCATATAGGGCCGCCCCGCGCGGTTTGCCCTATCCTGGGTGCGAACCGGCGTGCATCGTTCGTGCCGCTCAGCAGAGACCGGCCGCGCGGAGCACGTCGTGGGCGCGGATGATGTCGCGCAGGCGGTCCTCGAAGGAGCGGTCGCCGCCGTTGGCGTCCGGGTGGAAGCGCTTCACCAGCACCTTGTACTGCGCCTTGATGGCGGCCGCGTCCGCGCCCTCCTCGAGGCCCATCACGTCGAGGGCGCGGCGCACCGTCGCCGAGTGCTTGGGCTTGCGCGGCTCCTCGGGCTGGCGGGCACGCCGGCGCGCGTCGCCGACGCCCTCGCCGCGCAGGATGCCGAGGGGATCGACGTAGGCCCAGTCCCGAACCGGCTCGTCCGCCGGCTTGGCCTCGCCGGTCCGGTTCACGCCCATCGCCCAGGTTGGGCGATGACCGATGATCGCGTCCTTCTGGTAGGCCTGAACGGCGGCGTCGTTCATGCCATCGAAGTAATTGTAGGTGGCGTTGTAGGCGCGGACATGGTCGATGCAGAAGCGCCAGTACTGGCCCTCCGCCTTCCGCCCCTTCGGCGCCCGGTACAGGCCCGGATGGGTGCAGCCGGGGCTCTCGCAGCCGGCTTCCGCGGCGGGCTTCGGCTCGTCGCAGGTCGGCTTGATCCGGATGCTGTCGAACAGGCGCGAGTTGAGATCCATGACGGGCCGATTATGAGGGGGCGGACCTGAGACACAAGGGCACCGGGCCTGATGACGCATGCGCGGGATCGGGCTTGACGGCGCCCACGGACACGACGCGAGGGCACGATGACGGACGGTGCGGGCGCGGGCGGCACCCTGCGGGACTGGATGGAGGCGCGGCTGCGGGAGCAACTCGCGCCGGCGCGGCTCGACGTGATCGACGAGTCGCATCTGCATGCCGGCCACGCCGGAGCGCGGCCGGGGGGCGAGACCCATTACCGGCTCGACATCGTCGCGTCGGCGTTCGAGGGCAAGAGCCGCGTCGAGCGGCACCGCTTGGTGAACGCGCTGCTCGACGACGCGTTCAAGCGGGGGCTGCACGCCCTCGCGCTCCGCGCCCGCACGCCGGCCGAGGCGGCCTGAATCGGGGCTTCGCGTAGGACGAGGGCGGGATCGCTCCGACGGGGCGCGGTGTACGGGACGGGAGGCACGAGACAGATATGGTGACGGGGCCGCCGATCCGCATCCGTCCGCTCGCGGGCTGCGCACCCGACGCGGGGGCGCGGCGCGCCGTCGTCGCGCAGCCGGGGAGGGCGCCATGGCCCTGCGGGTGACGCCGCGCATCGCCATCGACGAGGACGAGATCGAGCTGTCCTTCATGCGCGCCTCGGGCGCCGGCGGACAGAACGTCAACAAGGTCGAGACCGCGGTCCAGCTGCGCTGGGCGGCGCTGGCCTCGCCCGCCCTCGACGAGCGGGTGCGGGCCAATCTGGTGCGGCTCGCCGGGCGGCGGATGACCAAGGACGGCGTTCTCGTCCTCGCCGGGCAGCGGCACCGGACGCAGGAGCGCAACCGGGCCGACGTGCTGCAGCGGCTCGTCGATCTGGTGGCGGAAGCGGCCAAGCCGCCGCCGCCGATCCGCCGGCCCACGAAGCCGACCCGGGGCTCGCAGGAGCGGCGCATCGGCGCGAAGAAGAGCCGCGCCGCGATCAAGCAGGGCCGGGGCAGCGTCCGGGATTCGGACGGCTGACCCCGATCCCGCCGCGGCCGGGTCTCAGTGGATCGCGTCGATGACCTCGGCCTTCGGGCTGGCGTCGGGCGCCGGGGAGGAGCCCGCCACCAGGGTGCTGCCCGGCTTGGCGATGGTCAGGACGATCGCGATCATCGCCAGGATGGCGGCCAGGGCCGCCGGGAATAGGAAGGCCGACTCGCCGTAGCGCATGTCGAGCAGGCCGCCCACGACCGCGCCGGTGCTCAGCCCGGCCCAGAGCGGCGCCTGGATCCAGAAGGACGGCGCCACCGTGCCGAGCAGCAGGTTGGCGCAGCCCGTGCCGAAACGCACCACGGCGCCCGTGACGTAGGTGAGCGCCAGGGAGCGGCCGCCCTCGTCCTGCAGCGTCGCGTTCTGGAGGCCCAGCGCCAGGACGATCGGGTAGGCGTGGAGCGGGTACGCGAAGGTACCCCAGGGCATCAGCAGGCCTCCGGCGAGCAGCAGGGCCTGGAGCGTCAGCAGGACGGCGAGGCGCCAGCGCCCGACCCAGGCGGCGATCAGCGTTCCCAGGAAGGCGCCGAAGCAGAACATGCAGATTGTGCTGGCGACGCGGCTGACGTTCTCCCAGTCGGCGTTGGCCACCGCCACGCCGAAGCGGGTGGTGTTGCCCGACATGAACGACATGAAGAGCTGGGAGAATTCCAGGAAGCCGATGGAATCGGCGCAGCCCGCGAGCGCCGCCAGGGCGATCGCGAAGGGAATCCGAGTTCGCGGATCGGCGGGAAAGGACTTGTCGGCCGGTGGCTCAGGTTTCCGCTCCGGTGCTGCACCACCTGTCCGACTTCCGTATTCCGCCATGCTGATCCCCCGATCGAGCCGCCGCGCCTAGTCGCGGTCGACTGACAATGGACGAATAGCGGAGCGGTTTCATGCCGATGTGCGCCGCAACACAACGACGCGCCCCGGCACTGGCCGTCCGCCCTCGCGACGGACTTCCGCCGGTCTCGTCGTCAGCAGCTCCAATCCGGACGCGGCGGCCGTCGCCGCGATGTGGGCCTCCGCGTGGGCGTAGCGGCCGTCCGCGCCCAGGACGGAACCGGGTCCGTCGTGGGATTGTACCGTGACGGCACCGAGCCCGCCCGGCCGCAGGACCCGCCCCACCCGCGCCAGGAACGTCGCGAGGTCCGCGACGTAGATCAGGACGTCCGCGGCGAGGCAGAGGTCGGCCGACGCCTCCGGCAGGTCGGTCAGGGCGGCGCCGATGTCGCCCTCGACGAGGCGCTCGTAGAGCGGCCGACCCCGCGCCGTCTTGGCCCGCGCCACCGCCAGCATCCCGGGGGAGAGGTCGATCCCGGTCAGATGATCGACCCGGTCGCGCACGACCTCGCCCATCAGCCCCGTGCCGCAGCCGAGATCGAGACCGACCGCGAAGCGCTCCGGAACGCACGGCAGGGCGTCGCGGACGAGCTGCGGGCCGACATAGCCGAGGCCGTCCACGAGGTGGCGCTCGAAGCGCGGCGCGTAGCCGTCGAACAGGGCGCGGACATAGGCTGGCGACAGGACAGGGAGGGTGTCGCCGCCGCCCAGGCGGGCGAGGTGCGTGCGCACGCCCAGCCTGTCCTCGGGATCGATGGCGAGGGCGCGGGCATAGGCCTGCGCCGCCGCGTCGCGCAGGGCCGGATCGGGGCCGGCGGCGGCCAGGCCCGCGCGCGCGCGGCCCAGCAGGAGCCAGGCCGGCGCGTAGCGCGGGGCGCGTTCCAGGACCTGCTCGGCGAGGTCGGCGGCGGCCGCGTGGTCGCCGTCGGCGAGGCAGGCCTCCGCGTAGCGGTAGCGGCGATCGGCGAGGAGGTCGCCGGAACTGAGCTGCGAGGCCATGCGTCTGCCGGGTCGGGGGCGCCTATATACCGGGGCCACCGGCGGACTCCACCGGCAGCACGGACCCGATGCCGATACGCGCCAGCGATCTCCTCACCCTGACCCGCGAGGGTCTCTACTGCCCCCTCGGGCGCTTCCACGTCGATCCGACCTGGCCCGTGGAGCGCGCGCTGATCACGCACGGGCACGCCGACCACGCCCGCGCGGGCCACGGCCAGGTGCTGGCGACGCCCGAGACCCTGCGGATCATGGCGGTGCGCTACGGCGCGGATTTCTGCCGCCAGCGGCAGGAGGCGCAGCTCGGCGCGGCGCTCCGCGTCGGCGACGTGACCGTGCGCTTCGCCCCGGCCGGCCACGTCCTCGGGTCGGCACAGATCGCCATCGAGCGGGACGGCGTCCGCGTCGTGGTGTCGGGCGACTACAAGCGCGCGCCGGACCCGACCTGCCTGCCCTTCGAGGTCGTGCCCTGCGACGTGTTCATCACCGAGGCGACCTTCGGACTGCCGGTCTTCACCCATCCCGATACGCGGGGCGAGGTCCGCAAGCTCCTCGAATCGGTGAAGCTGTTCCCGGAGCGCGCCCACATCGTGGGCGCCTACGCGCTCGGCAAGGCGCAGCGGGTGATGGCGCTCCTGCGCGAGGAGGGCTGGGACAGCCCGATCCACCTGCACGGCGCCATGGAGAAGCTGACGACGCTCTACAAGGAGGAGGGCGTGCCGCTCGGCGACACGCCCAAGGTCGTGGCCGCCGAGCGGAAGGACCTGCACGGGGCGATCGTGCTCTGCCCGCCCTCGTCGATCCAGGACCTGTGGTCCCGCAAGTTCCCCGACCCGGTGACCTGCTTCGCCTCGGGCTGGATGCGGGTGCGCGCCCGCGCCCGCCAGAAGGGCGTCGAGCTGCCGCTGGTGATCTCCGACCATTCCGACTGGCCGGACCTGTGCCGCACCATCCGCGACACCGGAGCCGGCGAGGTCTGGGTGACCCACGGCCAGGAGGACGCGCTGGTCCACTGGTGCGGGACTCAGGGAATCCGGGCGAAGCCGCTCCACCTGCTCGGCTACGGCGATGACGGCGAGGTCGAGGGGACCTCGGAGGCGGGCTCCGGGGCGGAGGCGGCGGCGTGAACGACTTCGCCCACCTGCTCGACCGCCTCGCCTACGAGCCGCGCCGCAACGCCAAGCTGCGCATGCTCCAGGACTACTTCGCGCGCACGCTCGATCCCGAGCGCGGCTACGCACTCGGTGCCATGACCGGCACGCTGAGCTTCCGCGAGGCCAAGCCGGCCCTGATCCGGGGACTGGTCGAGGAGCGGATCGACCCGGTGCTGTTCCGGCTGTCGCACAATTACGTGGGCGACCTCGCGGAGACGACGGCGCTGATCTGGCCGGGACCGGCGGAGGCGCCGCGGGAACCGGGCCCCGGCCACAACAACCCGCCGCCGCATGTCCCGACCCTGGCCGAGGTCGTGGAGACCCTCGCGACCATCCCCAAGCGCGAGCTGTCCCGCCATCTCGCCGACTGGCTCGACGCCCTCGACGAGACCGGGCGCTGGGCGCTCCTGAAGCTGGTCACCGGCAACCTGCGGGTCGGCGTCTCGGCGCGGCTCGCCAAGACGGCGGTGGGCGCGCTGGGCAACCACGACGCCGACGCCGTCGAGGAGGTCTGGCACGGGCTGACCCCACCCTTCGAGACCCTGTTCGCCTGGGTCGAGGGCCGGGCCGAGCGGCCCGAGACCCTGAACCCCGCGCCGTTCCGGCCGCCGATGCTGTCGCACCCGATCGAGGAGGAGGCCGACCTCGAGAAGCTGGAGGCCGGGGCGTTCTCGGCCGAGTGGAAGTGGGACGGCATCCGCGTCCAGCTCGTCGGCGGTCTCGACCGGGCCGGCCAGCAGGTCGGGAAGGTCTATTCGCGCACCGGCGAGGACATCACCGGGGCGTTCCCGGACCTCGCCGAGGCCATCACCTTCGCGGGCGCCCTCGACGGCGAACTGCTGATCCTCCGCGAGCGGCGGGTGCAGAGCTTCAACGTGCTGCAGCAGCGCCTGAACCGGAAGGCTGTGACGGGCAAGCTCCTGGAGGAGTTCCCGGCCCACGTGCGGGCCTACGACCTCCTCGCCCTGGAGGGCGACGACCTGCGGGCAGAGCCCTTCGCGGAGCGGCGGCGGAAGCTGGAGGCGCTGGTCACGCGCCTCGACCACGCGCGGATCGACATCTCGCCGCTCGTGCCCTTCGCGGACTGGGAGGCCCTGGCGGCCGCGCGGGCGGACCCGGCCTCGGTGGGCGCCGGCGCGGATGCCGACGCCATCGAGGGCGTGATGCTCAAGCGCCTCAACAGCCCCTACCTGCCGGGACGCCCCAAGGGACCCTGGTGGAAGTGGAAGCGCGAGCCGCACATCGTCGACGCCGTGATGATGTACGCACAGCGCGGGCACGGGAAGCGCTCGTCCTTCTACTCGGACTACACGTTCGGCGTCTGGCGGGAGGCCCCCGAGGGCGGCGACGAGCTGGTGCCGGTGGGCAAGGCCTATCACGGCTTCACCGACGCCGAGCTCGCCAAGCTCGACCGCTACGTCCGCAACAACACCACCAAGCGCTTCGGCCCGGTGCGCGAGGTCGCCCACGGCCGCGAGGCCGGGCTCGTGCTCGAGATCGCCTTCGAGGGCGTGCAGCGCTCGACCCGGCACAAGTCGGGCGTGGCCATGCGCTTCCCCCGGGTCAGCCGCATCCGCTGGGACAAGCCGCCCGCGGAGGCCGACCGGATCGACGTGCTGGAACGGATCCTCGCCCGCGGCGAGCGCGAGATCGCGCCGGGCACGACCTTATCGGAGACGATCACATGAGACAGGGACACGGGCGGGAGGGCAGGATCGGGCCGGTCGAGGCGCTGGCCTCCGGTCCGGTGGAGCGCCACGCCAGCGCGCGCCTGACCGTCGCGACCCCGGGACCGGGCTTCACGGACTTCACCGCCGCGGTGGCCGCGTTCGTGCGCGACAGCGGCGTCCGGGACGGGCTCGTCACGGTGTTCTGCCGGCACACCTCGGCCTCGCTGACCATCCAGGAGAATGCCGATCCCGACGTCCAGACCGACCTGATGACCGCGCTGGACGGGTTCGCCCCCCGGAATGCCAGCTACGTCCACGGCGCCGAGGGGCCGGACGACATGCCGGCCCATATCCGCACCCTGGTCACCGATTCGGCCCTGACGATCCCGCTGGTCGGCGGGGCGCTGGCGCTCGGCACGTGGCAGGGGATCTACCTGATCGAGCACCGCGACCGGCCGCACCGGCGGGAGATCGTGCTGAGCGTCCTCGGGGCGTGACGCGTCCGCCGGCGTCGCGCGGGCGGCGCGGGCCGGCTCAGCAACACGCGGTCACACACCGTCGGTTAACCATAGTGGGTCCTTATCGGCTTCCGTCGGATCGGGGGCCGTGCCGCTCCGGCGAACGGAGACCCCGATGGGCCTTTACACCGCGCTCTCGAACTCGATTTCCGGCGCCTCGGCGCAGTCGCTGGCCCTGAACAACATCTCGGGGAACATCGCCAACACCCAGACGGTGGGCTTCAAGTCCACCGAGACGCGGTTCGCCGACATGCTGGCCGAGACCCGGGACGGCACGCAGCTGACCGGCGGCGTGCTGCCGAGCACGCGCAACAGCCTCAACATCCAGGGCACGATGCAGTCGACCGGTGTGGCGACCAACCTCGCGATCTCGGGCAACGGCTACTTCGTCGTCAAGAAGAACACCGGGACGCCGGACAGCCCGGCCTTCGCCGGCGATACCGGCTACACGCGGCGCGGCGACTTCGCGCCGGACGCCAGCGGCTACCTCTCCAATGGCGCGGGCTACTACCTGTTCGCCGGCCCCTCGGCGACGACCCCCGTCCAGGTTCCGACCGGGGCGAGCACCCTGGCGAGCCTCGCGGTCTCGCCCGCCGGCACCCTCACGGGCACGGCCGCGGACGGCAGCACCCTGGCCCTCGGCACGCTGCAGCTGGCGCAGTTCGGCATGCAGGACAACCTCGCCTCGCTCGATGGCGGCACCTACGTGGCCACCGGCCAGTCCGATACGCCGAGCTACGGCCTCAACGGCGCGACCATCACGGCCGGCTCGGTGGAGCAGTCGAATGCCGGGATCTCGGATCAGTTCTCGAAGATGATCGAGACCCAGCAGGCCTACACGGCCAACACCAAGGTCATGAGCACCACCGACCAGATGCTGCAGGACGCCATCGCGATGTACACCTGAGGCGGCCCCGTCAGAGGAACTTCAGCGGGTCCTTCTCGGGTGGCGGCGGTGCCACGTCGGCGCGGTTCCACCAGCCGCCGCCGAGGGCCACGAACAGCGCGGCGGTGTCGGCATACTGGGTGGCGCGCGCCGCCGCCGAGGTCACCAGCGCCGAGAGGTAGCCCTGCTGGGCGATCAGCACCTGCGAGGAGGTGATCGCCCCGGCCGTGTACTGCTTGCGGATCAGCGCGAGGCTCTGGTTCGTGGCACTCACCGCTGCGTCGGCGGCGGCCACGGCCTTGGCGTCGGCCTGGAGCGCGCGCAGCGCATCCGCGACGTTCTGGAAGGCGGTGATCACCGTCGCCTTGTACTGCGCCTGCGCCTCCGTCAGCGATTCCTCGGCGGCCCGCTGGCGCCGGAACAGGGTGCCGGCATCGAAGATCGGCGCCGTCGCCTGCCCGATGATCGTGAAGAACGCCGCCCCCGGATTGGCGATCTGGGCGATCCGCGTGGCGCTGGAGCCGCCCGTGGCGGTCAGGCTGAACTGCGGCAGGCGGTTCGCCACCGCGACGCCGACATTGGCGCTCGCCTGCTGCACCAGGGCCTCCGCCGCCTTCACGTCGGGGCGCTGCTGCACGAGCCGCGAGGGCAGGCTCACCGGGAGCCGGGTCGGCAGGCGCAGGGCGGCGAGGTCGAAGGTCTCGGAGACCTCGTCGGAGGGCAGGCGCCCCGCCAGGGCGGTCAGCAGGTTGCGCTGCTGGGCGAGCGCCTTCTCCAGCGGCGGCAGGAGCTGCTGTGACAGCGCCAGCGCGGCCTGCTGCTGCACCACGTCGGCCCCGGCGATCTGACCCAGCGAGAGCTGCTTGTTGTAGAGCTGCAGGACCTCGGTCTGCGCCTGGATCACCTTGCGGGTCGCGTCGATCTGCGCCCGCAGGGACGCTTCCTGGATCGCGGCGGCGACGACGTTGGCGGTCAGGCTCAGGTAGGCCGCCTCCAGCTGGAAGCGCTGGTTCTCGGTGGTGGCCTCCAGCGACTCGATCTGCCGGCGATTCCCGCCGAACACGTCGGGATTGTACGAGACCACCGCCTGCGGCGTGGACAGGCTGTAGAGGTACCGGCTCTGATTGTTGAGGGGCGATTGCAGGTCGAGGCCGGGCGCCAGCGCCCCCTGGACCTGTGGCGTCGCGGTCAGGCTCGGGTAGAGGGTGCCCTTCTGGGCCAGCACGTTCTGCTGCGCCACCCGCAGGGAGGCCTGCGCGGCCTCCAGCGTCGGGTTGTTGGCGAGCGCCTGCTCGACGACGCGGTTCAGGGCCTTCGAGTGGAACAGCCTCCACCACTCGCCCGGGATGTCGGCGCCGGACACGAAGCTCTGGTCGGCCGAGCCGCCCTGCCGGGTCCGGATGTTGTCGGCCGCGGAGGGATTCTGCAGCGGTTCTTTGGTGTAGCGGCCGACCGGCGGAGCCTCGGGCGCCACGAAGTCCGGGCCGACCGCGCAGGCCGACAGGCCCAGGGAGGCCGCCAGCCACGCGGTCGCCCGTCCGCACCGTCTCGGCGCAAAGCTCACCATCCCGCCCCCGAAAACCTCACCTCGGTAGAGCGGCGCGACCCGCTGCCAAGTCAATCCGACCGTCCCCGGGCGGCGCGCGCGGCGCGGCCGTTGTGGCCCCCCTGCAACGGGCCGCGCGCCGGCCCGCGGGGTCGTGAGCCGGCTCACGCGGCGGCCCGGTGCGCGGGCCGCGCCCGGGCGTCCGGGTTCGGGCGGCGGCGGGAGAACAGTGAGATCAGCACCGGGACGATCACGAGGATCAGGTTCGGCGCCAGGATGATGCCGCCCACAACCACGAGCGCCAGCGGCTTCTGCACCTGCGAGCCGATGCCGGTGGAGACGGCGGCCGGCAGCAGGCCGACGCAGGCCGCCACGCAGGTCATCATCACCGGGCGCATGCGCACCACGGCGGCGTGCCAGACCGCCTCCTGCCGCCTCCAGCCCTCGTCGAGCAGCTGGTTGTAGTAGGCGAGCAGGATCACGCCCTCCATGGTCGAGATCCCGAACAGCGCGATGAAGCCGATCGCCGCCGAGATCGAGAACGGCGTGCCGGTCAGCGCCAGGGCGAAGATGCCGCCGATCATCGCCATCGGGATGACCGACAGGGTCAGCAGCATGTCGGCCACCGACGAGAAATTGATGTAGAGGAGCAGGGCGATCAGCAGCAGCGTGATCGGCACCACGAGGCTCAGCCGGGCGGCCGCCTCCTTCAGGTTGGTGAACTGCCCGACCCATTCCAGCCGGTAGCCCGGCGGGAGGTCGACCGCGTCGGCGACCTTTCGCTGGGCCTCGAGCACGGCGCTGCCGAGGTCGCGGCCGCGCACCGAGAACTTCACCGGGATGTAGCGCTGCTGGTCCTCGCGGTAGATGAACGAGGCGCCGGAGACGAGGTCGACGTCGGCGATCTCGGAGAGCGGCACCTGGATCACGCCGCCGTTGGGGTTCTGGGCGCCGACCGCGATGTTGCGGATGCCGGCGAGCGAGGAGCGGTACTCCTTGGCGAGCCGCACCCGCATCGGGAAGTGGCGGTCGGAGCCGTACTCGTAGAGGTCGCCCGCGGTCTGGCCGCCGATCGCCGCCTGGATCGTGGTGTTCACGTCGCCGATCGAGAGGCCGTAGCGGGCGGCCTTGTGGCGGTCGACGTCGATCCGCACCGTCGGCTGGCCGAGGGATTCGAACACCGACAGGTCGGTGACGCCCGGGACGGTGGCGAGCGCGGCCTTGACGGCGTTGGCGGTCTTGGTGAGCTGCGCGAGGTCGTTGCCGTAGATCTTGACCGAGTTCTCGCCCTTCACGCCCGACGCGGCCTCCTGGACGTTGTCCTCGATATACTGTGAGAAGTTGAACTCGATACCGGGGAATTCTGCCTCCAGCTTCTTGCTGAGGTCCTGGATCAGGGTCTCCTTGTCGAGGCCCTTGCGCCACTGGTCGATCGGCTTGAGCGGCGCCAGGATCTCGACGTTGAAGAAGCCGGTGGCGTCGGTGCCGTCGTTCGGGCGGCCCTGGTGCGACAGGACGGTGGTGACCTCCGGAACCTCCTGGAAGATCTTGCGCATGCGCTGGACGTAGCCGTTGCCGGCCTCCAGCGAGATCGAGGACGGCATCGTGCCGCGCACGTAGAGGTTGCCCTCCTCGAGACGCGGCAGGAACTCGAGGCCGAGATTGCGGGCCGTGAGGCCCGAGACCAGCAGCACCGCCAGCATCACGGCGACCGCCAGGATCCGGTTGCGCAGGCCGAAGCGCAGGGCCGCCTCGTGGCCGACGCGCAGCACCCGCACGATCAGGGTGTCGCGCTCCTCGAGCTTCTTCGGCAGCATCAGGGCCGAGAGCGCGGGCGAGACGGTGAAGGTCGCGAGCAGGCCGCCGAGCAGCGCGTACGCGTAGGTCTTGGCCATCGGGCCGAAGATGTGGCCCTCGACGCCGGTCATCGTGAACAGCGGCAGGAAGCCGACGATGATGATCGTCGCCGAGAAGAAGATCGCCCGGTTCACCTCGCGCCCGGCGATCGCGATCGTGCCGAGCCGCCCGGTGAGGCCGTCGGGCGGATCCTCGCCCTTCACGTGATCGGGCTCGGCGATGTGGCGGAAGACGTTCTCCACCATGATCACGGTCGCGTCGACGATCAGGCCGAAATCGATCGCGCCGAGCGACAGCAGGTTGGCCGAGTCGCCGCGCACCACCAGGATCAGGATCGCGAAGCCGAGCGCGAACGGGATCGTGGCCGCCACGATGATCGCGCTCGTGAGCGAGCCGAGGAACAGCCACTGCACCACGAACACCAGCACCACGCCGAAGACGAGGTTGTGCATCACCGTGTGGGTGGTGGTGTGGATCAGGCCCGAGCGGTCGTAGATCCGCTCGATCTTCACGTCGGGCGGCAGGATCGTGGAGCTGTTGATCTTGTCGATCTCGGCCTCGACCCGCTCCAGCGTCGGCAGGCTCTTGCCGCCGCGGGTCATGAGCACGATGCCCTCGACGATGTCGGGCTGGTTGTCGTGCCCGACGATGCCGAGGCGCGGGGCGTTCGATACGCGCACCTCCGCCACGTCCCGCACGAGCACCGGGGTGCCGTTGACGAGGCTGATCATCGTGTCGCGAATGTCGTCCATGTCGCGGATCAGGCCGATGCCGCGCACCACCGCCGATTGCTGCCCGACGTTCAGCGTCTGGCCGCCGACGTTGATCGAGGCGTTGTTCAGCGCGTTGGTCAGCTGCACCAGGGTCAGGCCCTGGGCCTGGAGGCGGTTCAGGTCGACCGCGACCTCGTACTCCTTGGCCTTGCCGCCGAAGGCCGTGACGTCGACGACGCCGGGGATCGCCTTGAACCGGCGCTGCAGCACCCAGTCCTGCAGGGTCTTCATGTCCATCGGCGAGTAGCCCGCCGGGCCGACGAGCTTGTAGCGCATGATCTCGCCCACAGGGCTCGTCGGCGAGATCTGCGGCGTGGCGCCGTTGGGCAGGGTCGGCGCCTGCGACAGGCGGTTGAGCACCCGCTGCAGCGCCTGCTCGTACGTGTACTCGTAGTTAAACTGGACCTTCACGTCCGAGAGGCCGAACAGCGAGATCGTCCGGACCACCTGGGCGTTCGGGATGCCGGCGAGCGCCACCTCCAGGGGGATGGTGATGTAGCGCTCGATCTCGTCGGCCGACTGGCCCGGATTCTGGGTGATCACGTCGACGAGCGGCGGGACCGGATCGGGGTAGGCCTCGATGTTGAGCTGCGTGTAGGCGCCGTAGCCGACGCCGAGCATCACGACGAACAGCAGCACCACCAGCACGCGCTGGCGCAGCGAGAAGGCGATCAGGGCGTTCATCGGATCCCCGCTCAGGACGCCTTGTCGCCGGTGGCCGCCCGGTCGATGAACAGGGCCCCGCGGGTGACGACCTGCTCGCCCGCGCTCAGGCCCTGGACGACCTGGGCGTTGTCGCCGTTGATCAGGCCGAGCTTGATGTCGCGCGCCTCCACGGCGCCGTCGGGCCGCGCCACCCAGACGTGGGTGCGGTCGCCCTCGTACACGATGGCGGCCACCGGCACGCTCGGGCTCGGCTCACCCTTGCCGGTGATGATCGTGTAGGTGGCGAACATCTCCGGGCGCAGTACGCGGTCCGGGTTGTCGACCTCGCTGCGCACCGCGAGGCGCCGCGTCGCGGGGTCGAGGCTGGAGGCCATGTAGTTCACCCGGGCCTTGAACACCCGCGCGCCGAAGCCCGCCACCTTCGCCTCGACCTCCTGGCCGATGCGGATCTTGGGGATCTCGCTCTCGCGGACGTTGGCCACGAGCCAGACCGTCGACAGGTCGCCGATCACGAAGACCGGGTCGCTGGAGGCCGAGAGGTACTGCCCGATGCCGACCTTGCGCTGGACGATCGTGCCGGCGATCGGCGCCCGGATCTGCGTCTCGGCGCTCATCGTGCCGTTCTTCTCGAAGGCGGCGATCTCGGCGTCCGTCTTGCCGAGCAGGCGCAGGCGGCTCCGCACCGCGTCGAGGGCGCCCTCGGCGGTCTTCAGGTCGCTCTGGGCGGCGATGACGTCGTTCTGGGCCGACTGGTAGTCCTTCAGCGCCGTCGCGCGGGCCTGGAACAGCTCCTGCTGGCGCTGCGCGATGGTCTGGTCGAGCTTCAGGAGCGCCTGCTGCTTCTGGAGGTTGTTCACGGCCGCCTGATAGTCGTTCTGCGCCTGGACCATGTCGGTGGCCTCGAGCGTCAGCAGCACGTCGCCGGCCTTCACGTCGTCGCCGGCGCGGACCAGGACCTTCGTCACCCGGCCGGCATAGGGCGAGACCACCGGGACGTTGTCGTCCTCGTTGAGGGCGATCCGTCCCTCGGCCGAGCCCTCGGGCCGGAACACGAGGTTGGCGACCGGCAGGATCTCGAAGGCGGCCCGCTGCTCCTTGGAGGGCCGGAACACCCGCTCCACCGGGCCGGCCTTATCCACATCGATGCCCGGGTCGGGGTTGCCCGGGGCGAACAGCCCGGTCACGGCCGCGACGAGGTGCGCGGCGGCCTCGCGGGTCCGGTCGGGAAACGCGATGGTGGCGCCCAGGGCGGCCGCGAGCAGGACGGCGGCGATCAGCAGGCCGGGCCACCGGCGCCCGCGCGCGGGGACGGCGACGGCCTCGTCCTGGTCCAGCGGATTTCGGGCGTCCATGCGGATGATCTTCTAGGTCCGGGCCGAGAGTCCGGGCTGGGTGACGAGAGTACGATACGTGCCCGGACGACGCCTACATCAATGCGGTCGCTGGTGCTTTTCTATGGCGCGCCGCGGGAAGATTCGGGCGGTACGGCGTGCCTAGAGCAAAGCTTGTCCGACAGGCAATCGATCCGGCGCCCCGGTCGCGAAACCGTGTGGCCCCGTCTTCCTTTGACGGGATTTGTTACAATATGACAACGCTCGCGGGTCCAGGCCCGCGCGATCCCGCACCCGTCACCGAAGAAGCCGTCATGTCCGATACGAGCAACGCTTCCGCCCCGGCCGCTCCCGGTTCCGCCGCCGGCAAGATCCCGGTCACCGTGCTCACCGGCTACCTCGGCGCGGGCAAGACCACGCTCCTCAACCGGATCCTCACCGAGAACCACGGCAAGCGCTACGCCGTGATCGTCAACGAGTTCGGCGAGATCGGCATCGACAACGACCTCGTCGTCGGCGCGGACGAGGAGGTGTTCGAGATGAACAACGGCTGCGTCTGCTGCACGGTGCGCGGCGACCTGATCCGGATCATGGACGGGCTGGTGAAGCGCCGGGGCAAGTTCGACGCGATCATCGTCGAGACGACCGGCCTCGCCGACCCGGCCCCCGTGGCACAGACCTTCTTCGTCGACCAGGATGTCGGCGAGGCCGCCCGCCTCGACGCCGTGGTGACGGTGGCCGACGCCAAGTGGCTGTCCGACCGCCTGAAGGACGCGCCGGAGGCGAAGAACCAGATCGCCTTCGCGGACGTGATCCTGCTCAACAAGAGCGACCTCGTCTCCCCGGCCGACCTCGACCGCGTCGAGGCCGAGATCCGCACGATCAACCCGCTGGCCAAGCTCCACCGCACGCAGAACTGCGCCGTGCCCCTCGACGCGGTCCTCGAGCGCAACGCCTTCGACCTCGACCGCATCCTCGACGTCGAGCCCGACTTCCTCGAGGCGGGGCACCACCACCATCACGATTCCGACATCCGCTCGATCTCGGCCAAGATCGAGGGCGCGGTCGACCCGGACAAGTTCATGCCGTGGATCTCGAACCTCACCCAGTCGCAGGGTCCGGACATCCTGCGGTGCAAGGGAATCGTGGCCTTCCCCGACGAGCCGAAGCGCTTCGTCTTCCAGGGCGTGCACATGATCCTCGACGGCGACGTGCAGGGCGACTGGGGCAAGGACGAGGAGCGGGTCTCGCGGGTGGTGTTCATCGGCCGCAACCTCGATCCGGCGGCGATCAAGGAGGGCTTCGAGGCCTGCCGCGCCTGAATGGGCGCCGCCTCCCCGGCGCCCCGCGCCGGGAAGGCGATTCTCAACGTTTCCGTGGCATCACGGACGGCGCGGGCCCGCGTAACCGGCCCGCGGAGCCCGCGTATCCATGGCCCACACCGCAGCGCCCGCAGGCCCGGTCCCGTCCGGGTCGGCGGGCGGAATCCCGCTCATCGCGGCCGTCGAGGGGCTGGGCAAGGCGCTGTTCGCGGCGTTCGTCTTCTTCGCCTGCTTCGCCTTCTCGGAGACCTCGCCCTACGACGCGGTCGCGATCCCCACGATCCTGCTCTGGCTCTGCCTCGGCGTCCGGCTGCACCGCGGGGCGGTGCCCCTGGTGGCGCTCCTGCTCCTCTACCTCGCGGGCATCGTCACCGCGCTGCTGCCCTACCTGAACGAGGAGTTCCCGGTCACCTGGACGGTGCAGCTGGTCTATCTCTCGATCACCTGCATCTTCTTCGCCATGTTCTTCGCGGACGACACGCACGCCCGGATGGAGCTGGCGCTCAAGGCCTACACGGCGAGCTGCGTGTTCTCGGCGGCGCTGGGCATCGTCGGCTACCTGCAATGGCTCGGGATCGAGGACCTGTTCTACAAGTACGACCGGGCCTCGGGCACGTTCCAGGACCCGAACGTCTTCGGCTCGTTCCTGACGCTCGGCGCGCTCTACCTGATGCACGGCCTGCTCACCGGCGGTACGCGCCGGCCGCTCGTGTCCCTCGCCGGCCTATTGATCATCGTGGCCGGGATCTTCCTGTCGTTCTCGCGCGGGTCCTGGGGCGGAAGTGCCGTCGCGGTGCTGCTGATGGTGGGATCGGTCTACGCCGGCAGCGACTCCCCGCGCCTGCGCCGCCGCATCGTGCTCCTGACCCTGGCGACCGTCGTCCTCGGCACCGTCGCGGTGATCGGGCTGCTCTCGGTCGACCACGTCCACAAGATGTTCGAGACCCGGGCGGCCCTGACCCAGGATTACGACCAGGGCGAGACCGGCCGCTTCGGCAACCAGATCCGCGGCTTCGCCATGCTGCTGGAGCGGCCGTTCGGGATGGGGCCGATGCACTGGCGGCTGATCTTCGGGCTCGAACCGCACAATTCCTACATCGGCTCCTTCGCCAACGGCGGCTGGCTCGGCGGGGCCGTGTTCATCGGCCTCGTGGTGGCGACCGGCCTCGTCGGCTTCCGGCTCCTGGCGCGGCCGTCGCCGGTCCGGGCCCACGCCCAGATCGTCTGGCCGGCGCTGCTGATGTTCTTCCTGCAGGCCGTCCAGATCGACATCGAGAAGTGGCGCCACGTCTACATGATGCTGGGCATGGTCTGGGCGCTGGAGGCCGCGCGGTTGCGCATGGGCACGCGGCCGCAGGCGGGCGCGCTTGAAACGCGGCGCTAGGCGCGGCATCGCTCGGTCGCGGCCGATCGGCACCCGGAGACGGTACGTGAGCACACAGCCGGACAACGAGCGCGACCGGCTCGCGGCCCTCGAGGCCCTGGCGATCCTCGGGACACCGCCGGAACCGCATTTCGAGGCCGTCTGTCGGACCGCCCGGCGCCTGTTCGGCGTGCGCAGCGCGTTCGTGGCCTTCCTGGGCGACACGCACCAGTGGCTGAAGACGCCCTGTGCCGGGGTGCCGACCACGATGCGGCGGGACGAGAGCTTCTGCCAGCACACGATCCGCAGCGACGCCCTCGTGGTCGTCCCCGACGCGCGGCTCGACGCGCGCTTCCGCGACCTGCCCGTGGCCGCCGCGCCGGATGGGATCCGGTTCTACGCGGGCATCGCCCTGAGCCTCCAGCCGGGCCTGCCGGTCGGAACACTCTGCCTCGCCGATCCCGAGCCCCGCTCCGACTTCTCGCCCGAGGACGCGGCCGCCTTCCGCGACCTCGCCGAAATCGTCGTGGCGCATCTGCGCCTCACGGAGGCCAACGCGCGGCGCGACCGGGAGATCGCGCAGGCGGCGATCCGCGAGGCGCTGATCCGCGAGCAGCACCGGGAGATCAATGCCCGGGCCCGCGCCCAGGAGGCGGCGAACCACCAGCTCACGATGGCCGAGCAGCTCGCCAGCGTCGGGAACTGGCGCGTGGAGCTCGCGGACGGGCAGCCGGTCTGGTCGGCGAGCCTCTACGCCATCGCGGGCCGCGACCCGGCGACGCCGCCGCCGCATCTCGACGCCTTCGCGCAGATCTACCACCCCGACGACCGCGCCCGGCTCGAGGCGATCGTCGCCGACGCGATCGCCCGCGGGGTCCGGTTCGATTTCGAGGCCCGGCTGCTGCGGCCGGACGGCGCGCTGCGCGACGTGGTCGTGCGCGGCATGGCCCGGGGGGAGGGGGCGGGCGCCGGCCTGTTCGGCGTCCTGATCGACGTGACCGAGCGCCGGCGCGCCGAGGACGAGGTTCGCCGCAGCGAGCTGCGCTACCGGGGCCTCGCCGAGGCGCTGCCGCTCCTGGTCTGGACCATGCGGGTCGGGGACGGTCAGGCGACCTACGCCAACGCGCAGTTCCAGTCCTATTACGGGCCGATCGGGCCCGAGCGCGCGGAGCGCCTCGTCCGGAACCACCCCGAGGATGCCGCCGCCATGGAGGCGGCCTGGATCCGGGCGGTCGAGACCGGCACGGGCTACAGCGGCCAGTGGCGGATCCGGCGCCAGGACGGCGTCTACCGGTGGCACAAGCTCTCGCTGATCCCGATCCGCCTCGACCCGGCAGACGGCGCGGTGGCGGAGTGGCTCGGGACCGCCCTCGACGTCGACGACATCGTCACGGCGCGGCTCGCCGTCGAGGAGGCGAGCGGCCTGCTCGACATCGCCCTCGACGCCGCGGAGGCCGGCACCTGGGACTGGGACATGCGCACGGGGCTCGCCGTCCTCAGCCCGGAGAGCGCGCGGATGCACGGCCTGCCGGAGACCGGCGGCGCCCACACGATCTCGGCCTCAGCGTGGACGGCGCTGATCGATCCGGACGACGTCTCCGATGTCTGGAACGAGATCCGGCGGGCGGTCGAGTCCGGCACCCCCTACGCGGCCGAGTTCCGGGTCGGCGCGCGCTGGCTCTACGCGCGGGGCCGGACGCTCGGCGGCGCCGACGGGCAGCCCCAGCGGATTGTCGGCCTCCACCTCGACATCACCGAGCGCAAGGCGGTCGAGGCGGCCCTGCGCACCGCCACGCGCGACGCCGAGGCGGCCCGCACCGAGGCGGAGCGCGCGAGCGCGGCCAAGAGCGAGTTCCTGGCCGCCATGAGCCACGAGATCCGCACCCCGCTGAACGGCATCCTGGGCTATGCCGAGCTGCTCCTCGACGGCGACGCGATCCAGAACGAGGACCGGCGGCGCCTCGAGCTGATCCAGAGTTCCGGCGCGGCCCTGCTCACGGTCGTCAACGACATCCTCGACTTCTCGAAGATCGAGGCCGGCGAGCTGACCCTCGACCCGGTCACCTTTCCGCTGGCGTCGACCGTCGACAGCACGGTCTCGATCGTGCGGGGCAGCGCGCTCCGCAGCGGACTCGCCATCGAGGCCCGGATCGACCCGGCCCTGCCGACTTTCGTGGTCGGCGATGCCGGGCGCCTGCGGCAGGTGCTGCTCAATCTGCTGAACAACGCCGTGAAGTTCACGCCCGAGGGCTCGGTGACGGTGACCGTCGAGCGAGAGGGCGACGGCGTCGCCCCCGACGGCCACCCCGGCGACGCGGTCCGGTTCTCCGTGGTCGATACCGGCATCGGCATCGCGCCGGCGCAGCAGGATCGGCTGTTCAAGCGGTTCAGCCAGGTCGACGGCTCGATCAGCCGGCGCTTCGGCGGCACCGGCCTCGGGCTGGCGATCTCCCGGCACCTCGTGTCGCTGATGGGCGGCGAGATCGGGGTCGAGAGCCGCGAGGGGGCGGGCTCGACCTTCTGGTTCCGGCTGGTGCTGCCCCGCGGCGAGCGGGACACCGCGGCCCCGGGCGCCGCGGCCGACGCGGGTGGGCCGTCGCGGCCGCCCCCGGCCGCGGCTCCGGCGGCCGGCGAGGTCCCGGGCGCGCCGCTGCGGCTGCTCCTCGTCGAGGACGTGCCGCTCAACCAGGAACTCGCCTGCGCGGTGCTCGAATCCCAGGGCTACGCGGTGGACGTGGCCGGGGACGGCGCCGAGGCGATCACGGCGGTCGGGTCGTCCGTCGCGGCCGGCCGGGCCTACGATCTCGTGCTGATGGACGTCCAGATGCCCCGCGTCGACGGGCTCACGGCCACGCGCCGCATCCGCGCCCTCGCGCCGCCCGCCTGCGACATCCCGATCGTCGCCATGACCGCCAACGTCCTGCCGTCGCAGATCGAGGAGCTGCGCGAGGCCGGGATGGACGACCATGTGGGCAAGCCGTTCCGGCGGGCCGACCTCTTCGCCACGATCAGCCGCTGGACGGCGCCGGGCGCGCGGCGGCCGGCGCGGGCCGAGGTGCCGCGCCGCCTGCCGCAGGTCGATTCGGCCGTGCTCGACGCGGCGGTCCTGACCGAGATGGAGGCGAGCTTCGGCACCGATCGCGTCGGGGCGCTGCTCGATCTCCTGGCGAACGAGCTGTCCGAGCGGTTCCGGCCGAGCGAGACCGACCGCCTGCAGATCGCCCACGACGCGCACGCCCTGGTGGCGGCGGCCGGGCTGCTGGGCTTCGTCGGCCTGTCGAGCCTGTGCCGGGAGGTCGAGGCCGCCGCCCACGCGGGCGCCGACCTGATGCCGCTGATCCGGCGCCTGGAGATCCAGCGGGCGACCGCGCTCCGCGCCATCCGGCAGCTGCGCGCGGCGTGAGTCCGCGCGCGGTATCGAGGACCCTTCCCGTCATCGCGGGCGGAGCGAAGTGACCCAGGGTCGGCGCGCCGCCGGTGAGCGCCGCGCTGCCCTGGATCGCCTACTCCGCTCGCAGAGACGGCGGCCCCGGAGCCGTCAGTCGGGAAGAGAGTCCCCCGGCTCCTCCGGCAGCGGGTCGCCGGTCCAGGTCGTCGCGAAGGCGGCGAGCTCCCGCGCGTCGGCGAAGGCCGCCACGGTGACCTCGCGCGCGGCCGGCTCCGCCCCCGGATAGGGGGCGAGCAGGACGCGCACCCGGGCGAGCCGGCCGCTCGGCGCCTTCTCGGCGATCCAGGCCTGCGCCTCCGGCGTGAACCGCTCCGGACCGTCCAGGGCCCGGGCGTCGGTCCGCAGCACGACCACGTAGGTGCCGAGGCTCGGATCGGCCTCCTGCACCGCCTTGACGATGTCGATCACGGGTTTTCCGCGAAGTCGTTGATCTGCACCTGGGCCTGCGCCGCGGTGAAGTTCGGGATGTCGGCGAAGATCTCCTCGCCGTGGGCGGCGACGGCCTTCTTGAAGGCGTCGACCGACTCGAAGGTCAGGAGGGCCATCACCTGGAACGGGGCGGCGCCGCCGTCCGGCGTGCCGGCGCCCTTGACGACCTTCGCGTCGTGGAGGCCGAGGGACGACCAGCGCTCGCGCACCAGCGGCATGTGGTGGCCGAGGTAGTAGCCCATGTCGAAGCTCGGGCCGGCCGGGTACATCACGCTTACCAGGATCATGGCGGTTCCTTCCTGTGTCGCGCCCGGTCGATCCGGGCGCCCGTCCTCGGGTCGTACGGCGACGGTCAGTGCAGCTTCACCCGCGGCTCGGTGCGCCGGGTCAGCGCGCGGGCCAGGGTGTCGAGGGCGGTCTTGGCCGTGCCGTGCAGCGCCCGCTCGTGCATCTTGTAGAGCGAGCGGTACATCATCCGGGCGAACAGACCGGCGATGAGCATGTTCTTGCCGCGCACGAACCCCATCAGGCTGCCCACGGTCGAGTACTCGCCCAGCGAGACCAGCGAGCCGAAATCCTTGTACCGGAACGGCTTCAGCGGCTTGCCGTCGATCTTGGCCGGGATCTGGGCGATCAGGTGGCTCGCCTGCTGGTGGGCCGCCTGCGCGCGCGGCGGCACCGGCGTGTCGGAGCCGGCCTCGACCAGGTAGGCGCAGTCGCCGATGGCGAAGATGTCGGGGTCGCGGGTGGTCTGCAGCGTCGGCGTCACCACCAGCTGGTTGGTCCGCGTCGTCTCCAGGCCGCCGATGCCCTGCAGGAAGGGCGGCGCCTTCACGCCCGCCGCCCAGACGACCAGCTCGGACGGGATGAAGGTGCCGTCGGCGAGCTGCACGCCGTCGGCGCGGACCTCGGTGACCCGCGCCTTCACGCGCACGTCGACGCCGATCTTGCTGAGGAGCTGCATCACCTCCGCCGAGAGGCGCTGCGGCACTGCCGGCAGGATCCGGTCGGCGGCCTCGACCAGGGTGATGCGGATGTCCTTGCCCGGGTCGATCTTGTCGAGCCCGGTCGAGACGACGTGGCGCAGGGTCCGGTGGAGCTCGGCGGCGAGTTCCGTCCCGGTCGCGCCCGCGCCGATCACCGTGACGTGGAGCTGGCCGGGCCGGACCGGGCCGGCCTGCGTGTGCGCCCGCAGCGAGGCGTTCACGAGGCGCTGGTGGAAGCGCACCGCCTGGTCCTGGGTGTCGAGGGCGATGGCGTGCTCGGCGACGCCCGGCGTGCCGAAATCGTTGGTGGTGGAGCCCACCGCCATCACCAGCGTGTCGTAGGGGACGGCGCGCTCGGGCGTGACCTCGCGCCCTTCCGCGTCGTAGCTCGCGGCGAGCTGGATCGTGCGCGCCTCCCGGTCGAGCCCGGTCATCCGCCCGATCCGGTAGCGGAAGCCGTGCATGTGGGCGTGGTGCAGGTAATCCACCGCGTGGTGGCCGACGTCGAGGCTGCCGGCCGCCACCTCGTGGAGCAGCGGCTTCCAGATATGCGTCCGGGCGCGGTCCACGAGGGTGACGTGCGCGCGCTTGCCGCGCCCGAGCTTGTCGCCGAGCTTCGTGACCAGCTGCAGTCCGGCGGCGCCGCCGCCGACCACCACGACGCGATGAAGGCCCGACTCGTTCTCGACGGATGCCATCGACACTCTTTCTCCTCCCGGACCGGGATCAGTCGCCGGCCTCCTTACACGGCCTGGGTTGCCGAATACCACATCGCCGGCCGCGACCCCCGGTCACGAGTGCGACGTCGCGCACCGGACGGGCGGCGCGCGGGGCCCGGTCACGCCGGCGGGGCGCCTGGCTGGCGCAGCGGGTGTGCCTCCGCGACCGCCGGCAGGGCGAGGCAGGCCTCGGCGATTCGCGCGACCGTCGGGTAGGCCGCCGTGTCGATGCCGAAGATGCCCGTCCCGACCCAGAGGCTGACGAGGCAGAGGTCGGCGTGGCTCACCGAATCGCCCTGGCAGAACCGGCCCGTCCCCGGCTCGGTGGCGAGGCGCGTCTCCAGGGTCCGGAGGCCGGTCTCGAAGGCGTTGCGCAGGAAATCCAGCATGCGCTCCCGGGGCAGGCCGTAATGCTCCATCAGGAAGGTGCGCACCCGGGGCACGTAGAGCGGGTGGGTGTCGCACGCGACCACCTGCGCCAGCGAGCGGGCCCTGGCCCGCGCCCGGGGCTCCTCGGGCAGCAGGCGGACGCCGCCGCGCGTCTCCTCCAGGTAGTCGAGGATCGCCAGCGACTGGGTGAGCGGCGGCCCGTCGCCGTCGAACAGCGCCGGCACCGCGCCCTGCGGGTTGATCTTCCGGAACGCCGGCTCGTGCTGGTCGCCCGCGTCGAGGTCGATGAAGGTCTCCTCGTAGGCGATGCCCTTCAGCTTCAGGGCGATCCGCACCCGGAAGGCCGCGGCCGAGCGCCAGTTGCCGTACATGTGCATGGGTCAGCGGTCTCCGACGGGGTCGAGCGAGCACAGCCGACTTCGCTGCGGCCCGCAAGAGGCGCGGCGGCCCCGGGGGCGACAAGCGGTCCCGTCGGGCCCATATCGGTCTCCCGCCCCGGAGAGCCCGCACGATGGCCGATCAGACCGACGCCCGCCGCTTCATCCCCCTGAACATCGCGGTCCTGACCGTCTCCGACACCCGCCGCCCAGAGGACGACCGCTCCGGCGACACCCTGACCCAGCGCCTCACCGAGGCGGGGCATGTCCTGGCGGCCCGGTCGATCGTCCCGGACGAGGTCCCGGCGATCCGCGCGCGGGTGGAGGCGTGGCTGCGCGACCCCGGCGTCGACGTGGTGATCACCACCGGCGGGACCGGCTTCACCGGCCGCGACGTCACCCCCGAGGCGCTGGAGCCGCTGTTCGAGAAGCGCATGGACGGCTTCTCGGCCGTGTTCCACCGGATCTCGTACGACAAGATCGGCACCTCGACCCTGCAGTCCCGCGCCACCGCGGGGGTCGCGCGGGCGACCTACGTGTTCGTGCTGCCGGGCTCGCCCGGCGCCTGCCGCGACGCCTGGGACGGAATCCTGGCCCAGCAGCTCGACTACCGGCACCGGCCCTGCAACTTCGTGGAGATCATGCCGCGCCTCGACGAGCACCTGCGGCGCGGCGCGAGCCTCACGGTGTGAGGCCGCGCGCTACGCGAGGTTCCCCTCCTTGCGGCGCAGGACCGAGTGCTTGCGGCCGTAGAAGAAGTACACGACGAGGCCGATCGCCATCCAGATCACCAGCCGGAGCCACGTGTCGAGGGGCAGGCCGATCATCAGGAGCAGGCAGGACAGGATGCCGAGGATCGGCACGACCGGCACGGCGGGCGCCCGGAACGGCCGCTTCATGGTGCGCTCGGCCCGCCGCAGGTAGAGCACCGAGCCGCAGACGAGGATGAAGGCGGCCAGCGTGCCGATGCTCACCATCTCGCCGAGGATGTGGATCGGCACCAGGGCCGCCACCACGGCGACCGCGGCCCCGATCATCGCCTGGCTGCGATACGGCGTCTGGTAGGTCGGGTGGACGTGGGAGAACATCTTCGGCAGCAGGCCGTCCTGCGCCATGGTGAAGAAGATCCGGCTCTGGCCGTAGAGCAGGACGAGGATCACCGTCGTCAGCCCGGTCAGCGCCCCGAGCTTGATCAGGAGCGCGAACCAGCCGATGCCGATCACGTCGACGCCCTTGGCGATCGGATCCGGGACGTTCAGGTCCTTGTAGGGCACGAGCCCGGTCAGCACGGCGGCGACGAGCACGTACAGGATCGTGCAGACCGCGAGCGAGCCCAGGATGCCGATGGGCATGTCCTTCTGGGGTCTGCGCGCCTCCTGGGCGGCGGTCGAGACCGCGTCGAAGCCGATGAAGGCGAAGAACACCACGCCCGCGCCGCGCAGGACGCCGCTGTAGCCGAAATGGCCGAAGGTCCCGTCGTTGTCCGGGATGAGCGGGCTCCAGTTCGCGGCGTTCACGTGGCCCCAGCCCAGGGCGATGAAGGCGACCACGACGGTGAGCTTCACCGCGACCATGATGTTGTTGAAGAGCGCCGATTCCTTCGTGCCCCGCATCAGCAGGATCGTGATCAGCGCCACGATCAGGACCGCCGGCAGGTTGAGCAGCGCGGTCCCGCCGCCCTCGATCGGCGTGCCCGGCGCGTTGGCGAAGTGCGCCGGGATCACGATGCCGACGCTCTTCAGGATGCTGGTCACGTAGCCCGACCAGCCGACCGCCACGGTGGCGGCGCCCATGGCGTATTCGAGGATCAGGTCCCAGCCGATCAGCCACGCGAAGAACTCGCCGAGCGTCGCGTAGGTGTAGGTGTAGCTCGATCCGGCGACCGGGATCAGCGCGGCCATCTCCGAGTAGCAGAGGCCGACGAAGGCGCAGGCGATGCCGCCGAGCACGAAGGACAGCATGATCCCCGGCCCGGCATACTGGGCCGCGGCCGTGCCGGTCAGGACGAAGATGCCGGCGCCGATGATCGCCCCGATGCCCATCGCGGTGATCGAGAGGGCGCCCAGCGACTTCGAGAGCTGCTGCTCGCCCTCGCCGCTCTCGACGATGTCCTCGACCGACTTGCGCCCCATCAGGCCCGACGAATCCATTGCACCATCCTTCCAGATCGGGGTGGCTCAGCGCGCGTCATCATGTCCGGAGACGGCGACGATCCTGCCGCGCTTTCAGAGTTGTAGAGGCGGATCGACCGACAACAACGTGTGCGGGCGCAAGATTCTTCCGAGCAAGATTCTCCCGAGCAAGATCTTTCCGGTCAGGCGCGCTCGATCCGAGCGATCAGCGGCCTGACCTTGAGGCGACCCGTGAACGCGCCCTCGGCACGCAGGGCCTCGCGCCGGACGACGTCGCCGGCCCGGGCCTGCCGGGCGCCGACGACGGTCTCCGCCCGTCTGACGAGCCGGCCGAGCCAGCGCCCGGCCGGGCGGTGCAGGCGGCCGAGCGCCGTCTCCGGCCGCGCGGTCCCGACGAAGCGGTCGAGGGTGCGGATCCAGCCCTCGGCCGGGACGTCGCCGGCCTCCAGGCACAGGATCCAGTCCCGCCGGGCCGCGGCGGCGCCCGCCGCGTAGGGATTGCCGCCCCGGTGCAGCACGAGGGTCGCGCCCGTGGCCTCCGCGACGGCCGCCACGGCCTCGCTCTCGCGGCCCGCGACGATCACCGCGTCGCCGACGAGGCCGCCGGCCACGCCGGAGACGAGCACGCTGAGCGTGTCGGCCAGGCGATCGATCGCGTCCGGATCGGCCGGTTCGGCCAGATAGGTCACGGCGGAGAGCATGAGCGCGCGCATAGACGATTCTGCGGCGCCGTAAACTGCCCCGCGGCCCGCACGCCGACGCGCCGCCGTTCGGACGGGCTGCAGAACCGCATTTGCCTGAAAAAAAGGCGCCCGTCGCCGTCTCGTTCGCTCTATGTTCTTATATGGATACGTGAGGGAGGCGAGTCGTCATGGGGGACACGCGCGACGGGACCGCATCCGGGGCCGCGCCGCGACTCGGGCCGAGCGTCGCGGAACCGGCCGCCCGGCGCGGGCGCGGCGCGACGGCCAACCCGACGGGCCGATACGAATCCGCCCGGCGCGAGGCGTTCCACGACGAGACCTGGACGGCGGACGCTCCGGCACCCCTGCGCACGCAGGTCACGCCGGAGCGGTCCGCCCGGATCATCGCGCGCAACAGCTCGCCCGACATCCCGTTCGACCGGTCGATCAACCCGTACCGGGGCTGCGAGCACGGCTGCATCTACTGCTACGCGCGCCCGACCCATGCCTGGCTCGGCCTGTCGCCAGGGCTCGACTTCGAGTCGCGGATCTTCACCAAGCCGGACGCCGCCCGGCTCCTCGCCCGCGAGATCGCCGCGCCGGGCTACAGGCCCGACACGATCGCCCTCGGCACCGCCACGGATCCCTACCAGCCGGTCGAGCGGGAGCACCGGCTCACCCGCGCGGTTCTGGAGGTGCTGCGGGAGGCCCGCCACCCCGTCAGCATCACCACCAAGTCGGACCTCGTGCTGCGCGACCTCGACCTCCTGGCCGAGATGGCGGCGGAGAACCTCGTGCTGGCGGCGATCTCGCTGCCGACGCTGGATCCGGACCTCGCCCGCCGCCTCGACCCGCGGGCGCCGCGGCCGGGCAAGCGGCTCGCGGCGATGCGGGGCCTGAGCGCGGCGGGCGTGCCCGTCATGGTCAACGTCTCGCCGATCATCCCCGGCCTGACGGACCACGAGATCGAATCGATCCTGGCCGAGGCGCGCGCGCACGGGGCGAGCCGGATCGGCCACGCGCTGCTGCGCCTCCCGCGCGAAGTCGCGGACCTCGTGGCGGACTGGTTCACCGAGCACTATCCCGAACGCAGGGCGCGGGCCTTCGCACTCCTGCGGGAAGCCCGGGGCGGGCGCGAGAACGACCCGCGCTTCGGCCACCGCTTCCGCGGGGAAGGCGCCTACGCGGCGATGATCGGCCAGCGGGTCCGGCTCGCCGGCACGCGTCTCGGTTTCGCCTTCGGGCGCATCGCGCTGAATCGCGACGCCTTCCGGAAGCCCGGCGCGCAGCTGGCGCTGTTCTGACACGCGACCGACGCGGCGGCGCGCGCGAGGCGGCGGACTTGTCCCACAGTACGGTTCAGCGAAAATTCCAGTCATTTTGGCCGGAAGCGGCGAAAAAATACATTTTCAAAGATAGAAAACGACTCAAATGTTGCTTCCAAAGTTGATTTTTAGATTTCTAAAGTGTGGGGAAAATCGCAGAACGTAAGATTGACATCTGTGTCATTGTGGTTCAAATGCCTGAGATCGCGAGGTTTACTGCGAGATTTTGACCAATTTTGATTGAGTTATCGAATTTCAGTTCTACATTGAGGGTCGTTCTGTGCGTAAGAGCGCGATTTTGTCCGGCGTCCGTGTCCGCAGATCCCGCCAATGGACGCTGTGCGCCTTGATCCGGTCGCGGGCGAGCCGCGCGCCGCGGCCCTGCTCGGTTCTGCCAGTCGCGACTGCCGTCCTTCCTTGAGACGGTAGCGTGTCGGGGTTTCGACCTCCGATGCCGACCGGGCGAACTCCCGGTCCGATGATCGGACCGGGAGTTCGCCGGTGAGCCCCCGGACTCGCCGCGCCCTCGCCGCGCCCTTCGAGCGAACCGGGCCGGCGCCGCGTCGGGGTGCCTGTCGCGTCGCTCAGCCTTTCCGTCGACCGAGGCCGACCGGCCGCCCTGCTCGAACCGGGCAGCCCGGCGGCGGGCCGCACGCCTCGACGCACCGCGAAGAGAGATCCCGACCCTCATGCTGCGTCTTCCGCGTCCGTCCATCGGCACGATCCTGTGCGCGATCCTGTTCTCACTCAGCGCCATGCTGCTGGCCGCGGGCGCCCGGACGGCGCTGGAGGCCGGGGCGCAGGAGCGGGAGAGCCGCCGCGTCGTCGCGCTCACGGAAGGCAGCCGGATCCTCCTCGAGATCCTGCTCGCCGTGCGCCTCGAGCGGGGGCGGACCCTGCAGGCGCTGATCGCCGCGGGCAGGATCCCGCCCGCCGACGCGGCCCTGATCGCCCGACAGCGCGCGACCCGGATCGATCGTCTGGAAGCGCTCCTGAGGCTGGTGCGCGCGGTCGACACCGCCGCGGTGGCGAAGACGGTCGATCCGCTCCGACGGGCGCACGAGGCCGTCACCGGCCTGACGTCGCGGATCGACGCGGCCCTCGCGGTCCCGGTCGCGGAGCGCGACGCCGCGACCGAGGGGGTCGCCGCGACCGCCTTCCGGGATCTGCTCGACGCGCTGACGGCGACCAGCGGGGCCGTCGACGTCACGATCCCGCGCCGGGACGCGGCGCTGGCCCGCGCCCTGGACATCAAGCGCGCCGCCTGGATCACGCGGGTCGCGATCGGCGGCAACATGGCGCGGGCCGAGACCGCCGTGACGCGGGGCACGGGCTGGTCCGAGGAGGAGCGCCTCGCCGAGGCCGAGGAGCGCGGCCGCGTCGCGGCGAGCTGGGCGAATCTCGTCGATCACATGGACGACACGCTGCCGCGGGCGGTCCAGGACGCCTTCGTGAGGGCGGGCGCCAGCAACTTCGAGGGCGAGGTCGCGGCGCGGCGGCAGGCCTTGCGGGCGGCCCTGAGCCGGGGCCAGCCGCCGGGCGTCGCGATCCAGGACCTGCGCGACCGCAACACGCGGGAGGTCAACACCATCGCCGACCTCGCCGAGGCGGCGCTGAACGCGATGGTCGCCCGCGCGCAGGCACTCTTCGCTGAGGCGGGGGCGACGCTGCTGCACACCGGCCTGTTCCTGGCCGCATCGGTGCTGCTCGCCGGTGCCGGCGCCGTCGTCGTCGTCCGCCGCGTGCTCGGGCCGCTCCTGGCCATGATCCAGGCGATGCGGGCGCTCGCCTCCGGCGACGTCGCCGTGGAGATCCCGGCCCGCGGGCGGCGGGACGAGATCGGCGCGATGGCGGCGGCCGTGGAGGTCTTCCGGGACAACCTCGTCCGCACCCGCGCCCTGGAGGCAGAGGCGGACGAGGCGGCGCGCGCCGCGGAGGCGCAGCGCCGGACCATGACGCACACGATGGCGCAGACCTTCGAGGCGGCGGTGGCCGGCATCGTCAGGCAGGTCTCCGCCGCCGCGGCCGAACTGCAGACCACGGCCTGGGAGATGACCACCACAGCCCAGGAGACGGCCAGCCAGTCCGATACCGTGGCCGCGGCCGCCGAGGAGGCGTCCGCCGGGGTCAGGACGGTGGCCGCCGCGGTGGAGGAACTCGGCACCTCCGTCCAGGAGATCGGGCGGCAGGTCCAGGGCTCGTCCGAGCTGGCCCGGAGCGCGGTCGGCGAGGCCGACCAGACGGCCGCCCTGGTGGCGGCGCTGAACGCGTCCGTCGCCCGGGTCGACGCCGTCGTCGAGCTGATCGCCCGCATCGCCGCGCAGACGAACCTGCTGGCGCTCAACGCCACGATCGAGGCGGCGCGGGCCGGCGAGGCCGGGCGCGGCTTCGCGGTCGTCGCAACCGAGGTCAAGGAACTGGCCGCCCAGACCGGTCGGGCCACCGACGAGGTCGGCCGGCAGATCGGCGAGATCCGGACCGTGACCGGTCAGGCGGTGCGGGCGATCGGGACGATCACCGGCCGGATCGGGGAGATCGACGCCGTGGCCGCCGCCATCGCGGCCGCGGTGGAGCAGCAGGGGGCGGCGACGCAGGAGATCGTCCGCAACGTCGCCCAGGCCAATGCCGGCACGCAGGAGGTCACCGGCAACATCGCCGGCGTGGCGCAGGCGGCCGACCGGACCGGCCGCGCGGCCGACCACGTGCTGACGGCCGCCACCGCGCTCACGCGTCAGTCGGAGGAGCTCGCCGCGGAGGTCGAGCGCTTCCTCACGGGCGTCCGGGCCGCGTGACCCGTCGCCCGGCTCAGTCGAAGCCGCGGGTGAAGCTGAGCCGGTGGTGGGGGCTGCGCCCGAGCTGCGTCAGGCCGGCGCGGTGGACGGCCGTCCCGTAGCCGACGTTGCGCTCCCAGCCGTAGCCGGGATGGCGCCGAGCGAGCCGCCGCATCAGCTGGTCCCGGAGCACCTTGGCGACGATCGACGCGGCGGCGATCTGGGGCACCAAGTGGTCGCCGCCGACGACGGCGCGGCCGGGCAAGCCCGGCAGGGCGTCGCGCCCGTCGACCAGCACGGGCGCGGCGAGGCCGAGCCGCGCCACCGCCCGCGCCATGGCGTCGAGGGTCGCGCCGCGGATGTTGATCCGGTCGATCAGGGCGCGCGACCCCGCCGCCACCGCGACCCGCGCGTGGGCGCGGATCAGGGGGGCCAGCCGGTCGCGCACGGGCTCGGGGACGCGCTTGCTGTCGTCGAGGGCCGCGAGCAGGTCGGCCGGGATCGCCGCCGGATCGAACCAGACCGCGGCCACCACCACGGGTCCGCAGAGCGCGCCGCGCCCGACCTCGTCGCAGCCGATCGCCGCCGGATACGCGGCGGCCCGGGCGGGGTCGAACGGTCCGGCGACCGGGGGGCGGGCTCTGACGGACCCGGTCGGTCGGGCGGGCGATCCGGCTGGCGGCTTGGCTGGCGGCTTGGCTGGCGGCTTGGCTGGCGGCTTGGCGGGCGGCATCGCGCCCTCCTGCCATTCCGCGCGGACGCCGTCACGCGTCAGGCGGCGTCGCGGGTGCTCCGGGCGCCGCCATGCGCCTCGACGATGTTGCCGAAGAACTGCCGCGCGCTCACGTCCCAGCCGCGGCGCAGGGCCTCGGCCCGGCACTCGGCGCGCGACAGGCGCAGGGCCGCCAGCGCGGCGACCCGCAGATCCGGGTCGAGCACGCCGACCCGCGTGCCGCCGACGACGTCGTTCGGACCCGGCACCGGGAAGGCCGCCACCGGGAGGCCGCTGGCCAGGGCCTCCAGGAGCACGATGCCGAACGTGTCGGTGAGGCTCGGGAAGACGAAGACGTCGCAGGCCGCGTAGACCGCCGAGAGGTCCGCGCCGGTGCGGGTGCCGAGGAAGTGCGCCGCCGGGGCGAGCGCCTGCAGCCGCGCGCGGTCCGGGCCGTCGCCGACCACCACCTTGGTGCCGGGCAGGTCGAGGGCGAGGAAGGCCGCGACGTTCTTCTCCACCGCCAGCCGCCCGACGTAGAGGAACAGCGGCCCCGGCAGGCCGGCGAGTTCCGCCGGCACGGGCGTCCCGGGCTCGGCCGGCCGGAACCGCTCCGTGTCCACGCCCCGGGTCCAGCGCATCAGCCTGCCGAAGCCCCGCGCCGCGAGCTCGCCCTGGAGCGAGGCGGTGCTGACCATCGTCCCGCGGGCGGCGCCGTGGAATCGGCGCAGGTACGCGTAGGACCACGCCTCCGGCACCGGGGCGCGGGCGGCGAGGTATTCCGGGAAGCGCGTGTGGTAGCTCGTCGTGAAGGGCAGGTCGTGGGCGAGGCAGTGCCGGCGCGCCGCGAGGCCCACCGGCCCCTCCGTGGCGATGTGCACGTGGCTCGGCCGCTCGGCCCGCCAGCGCGCCGCCACCCGCTCGCGCCCGGCATAGGCGAGGCGGATCTCCGGGTAGCCCGGCAGCGGCAGCGAGCGGAAATCCGCGACGGACAGCAGCGTCGTGGCGAAGCCGTGCTCCGGCGCGCGCCGGACCATCTGCTCGAGGGAGCGCACGACGCCGTTCACCTGGGGGTGCCACGCGTCGCTGGCGATCAGGAGCTTCACGGCGCCGCCCTCACGCCACCGCGCGCCGGCCCGGCAGGGGCTGCGGCACGACCTCGGCCTCCCGCGCCCGCAGGAGGCTCGGGTAGTGCAGCACCTCGATGCGGCCGTCGTAGTGCTCCACGAGCCCGGTGCAGGATTCCACCCAGTCGCCGGTGTTGAGGTAGCGCAGGTCGCCGATCGGCCGGTCCGCGGCGTGGTGGATGTGGCCGCAGATCACCCCGTCGGCGCCCTGGCGGCGGGCCTCCTCGGCCAGGATCGTCTCGAAGCGGCCGATGAAGCTCACCGCGTTCTTCACGCGCAGCTTCGCCCAGGCCGACAGCGACCAGTAGGACAGGCCGAGCCGCCGGCGCACCTTGTTGATCAGCGTGTTGAGGGAGAGCGCCAGCGTGTAGGCGCCGTCGCCCAGATGGGCGAGCCACGGCGAGTGGCGCACGACCATGTCGAACTGGTCGCCGTGGATGACGAGGTAGCGCTTGCCGTCGGCCGCCTCGTGGATCGCGGTCTCGGCGAGCTCGATGCCGCCGAAGCTCGTGCCCACGTAGTCGCGCAGGAACTCGTCGTGGTTGCCGGGCAGGTAGACGATCCGCGCGCCCTTGCGGACCTTGCGCAGGAGCTTCTGCACCACGTCGTTGTGCTCCTGCGGCCAGTACCAGCCCGAGCGCAGCTGCCAGCCGTCCACGATGTCGCCGACGAGGTAGATCGTGTCGGCGTCGTAGTCCTTCAGGAACGACAGCAGCAGGCCGGCCTGGCAGCCGCGCGTGCCGAGATGCAGGTCGGACAGGAACAGCGTCCGCACGCGGACCGGCATCTCCTCAACCTCGGCCACGGCATCCTCTCCCGGCGGCTGAACGGTGCCGGGATCCAGAGCGCGATCCGATCTCAGTTTGATGACGCGGGTTCCGACGAGGCGGAAAGACTTCGGTGTGCGGTGCCGCGAAGCCTCTCAACCGGAGTGCGGCTTCGTTGCGTCGCACAAAAAATTTTTTTGGCAAGTTCCGGAAGTTTTTCCGGTTTTCCTTTCCAGCTTCACCGCCTCATAATACCAAGAACCGGCCGCTCGGCACGAGCACGGCCGGACCTTGACAGGAAGGCGGCGAGGACGGCCCTGGAGCCGTTGGACGGGACGGCAATTCGGAGGCGACCGGCGCGCGGGGGCGCGCCGCGACGCGAGCGGCGTGAGGCCGCCTGCCGCTCCGCGGAGACCCCCCGATCACGGCAGAGGATGGCGTTCGAGGGGGTGCGGCGCGAGCCGCTCTCGACGGCGCCGGACCGACTCCCTGAGGACGCTTGGACAACCCGGCGCGGGTTCACGCCCGCGCGCAATGGACTTTTCGGAGGAAACATCATGGCCGCAACCCGGCGCCCCGGTCGCAACCACCTCTTCATCCCGGGCCCCACCAACATCCCGGAGCGCGTCCTGCGCGCCATGCACGTGCCGTCGGAGGATCACCGCTCGCCGAGCTTCCCCGAGCTGGTGAAGCCGCTCCTGCAGGACTCCAAGATGGTGTTCGGCTCGACCGCCGGGACGGTCATCCTGTTCCCGTCCTCGGGCACCGGCATCTGGGAATCGGCCCTGTCCAACACCCTCTGCCGCGGCGACACGGTGCTGACCTCGCGCTACGGCCAGTTCAGCCACCTCTGGGTCGACATGGCCCAGCGCCTCGGCCTCGACGTGGTCGTCCAGGAGGAGGAGTGGGGCACCGGCGCCGATCCGCAGAAGATCGAGGAGGCCCTGCGCGCCGACAAGGACCATAAGATCAAGGCCGTGATGGTCGTCCACAACGAGACCGCCACGGGCGTCACCAGCGACATCGGCGCGGTGCGCAAGGCGATCGACGCCGCCGGCCACCCGGCCCTGCTGTTCGTGGACGGCATCTCGTCGATCGGCTCTCTGCCGTTCGAGATGGACGCGTGGAAGGTCGACTGCGCCATCGCGGGCTCGCAGAAGGGCTTCATGCTGCCGGCCGGCCTCGGCCTGATTTGCATCAGCCCGAAGGCGCTCAAGATCGCCGAGAGCGGCACCGGCCGCAACGACCGGCTCGGCCACGCCTACTTCGCCTGGAAGGATCAGCTGGCCGCCAACGCCACCGGCTACTTCCCCTACACCCCCGTCCTGCCGCTGCTCTACGGCCTGCGCGAGGCCCTGGCGGTCGTGAAGGAAGAGGGGCTGGAGAACGTCTACCACCGCCACCACGTCCTCGCCGAGGCGACCCGCCAGGCGGTCGCGGCCTGGGGCCTCAAGCCCTGCGCCAAGGAGCCGAAGTGGAACTCCGACACGGTCACGGCGATCGTGGTGCCGGAGGGCGCCGACGCCGCCAAGGTGATCACCCACGCCTACGAGCGCTACAACCTCTCGCTCGGTGCCGGCCTGTCGAAAGTCGCCGGCAAGGTGTTCCGCATCGGCCACCTGGGCGACCTGAACGAGCTGTCGCTGCTGGGTGCCATCGCGGGCGCCGAGATGGCCATGCTCGATTGCGGCATCAAGGTCACGCCGGGCTCGGGCGTCGCCGCCGCTTCCAGCTACCTGCGCGAGAATCCGCTGCATAAGGCGTGATCTGCGCCCGCGATCGGGGCGGGACCGGGTTGCCGGGCCCGCCCCGACGCGCAAGTAAGAACAAGACTATCGAGGAAACCGCCCGTCGTACGAGAGGGGTCCTATGACCAAGAAGATCGTGTTCCTGGATCGTGAATCCCTCGATGCCAGGGTCCGACCGTTCAATTTCCCCCACGAATACGTCGAGCACGAGTCGACCTGGACGCCGGAAGAGATCGTCTCCCGCCTCCAGGGCGCGGAGATCGCGCTGATCAACAAGGTCCCGATGCGGGCCGAGACGCTGAAGCAGCTCCCCGACCTGAAGCTGATCGCGGTCGCCGCCACCGGCACCGACGTGGTCGACAAGGCCCAGGCCAAGGCCCAGGGGGTCACGGTCGTCAACATCCGCAACTACGCGTTCAACACCGTGCCGGAGCACGTGGTCGGGCTGATGTTCGCCCTGCGCCGGGCGATCGTGCCCTACGCCAACTCGGTGCGGCGCGGCGACTGGGCGAAGTCCAAGCAGTTCTGCTACTTCGACTATCCGATCTACGACATCGCCGGCTCGACGCTCGGCATCGTCGGCTACGGGGCGCTGGGCAAGTCGATCGCCAAGCGCGCCGAGGCGCTGGGCATGAAGGTCATCGCCTACGACGTGTTCCCGCAGGACGGGCTGGTCGATTTCGAGACGATCCTGACGCAGTCCGACGTGATCACGCTGCACGTGCCGCTGACCCCCGACACCAAGGGGATGATCGGCGCCGCCGAGCTCAAGAAGATGAAGAAGAGTGCCATCCTCATCAACACGGCCCGCGGCGGCCTCGTGGACGAGGCGGCCCTTCTCGAGGCGCTCAAGGACGGCACCATCGCGGGCGCCGGGTTCGACGTGGTGGCGCAGGAGCCGCCCAAGGACGGCAACATCCTGTGCGACGCCGACCTGCCGAACCTGATCGTCACGCCGCACGTCGCCTGGGCGAGCAAGGAGGCGATGCAGATTCTGGCCGACCAGCTCGTCGACAACGTCGAGGCCTTCGTGGCGGGCAAGCCGCAGAACGTGGTGGAAGCCTAAGCTCAAAATCAGCGACGGGCGTTTCCCTCCCCCTTGGGGGGAGGGGCCAGGGGTGGGGGTGGTGCAGGAGGCACCGCTCCGCGCGATTCAGCACCACCCCCACCTCCGGCTCCTCCCGCAAGGGGAGGAGAGGGGCTGCGTCCACGCACCGACCCAACCAACATCAGCGCCGGCGCCCCACGGGCGCGACGGAAAGGTCCCAAGGAAATGACGAAGAAGCTGCTGTTCCTGTTCGACACCGATGCCGTGCCGAACGTGTTCGACACGGTCGTCGGCTACGACGGCGGCGCCGACCACATCACCGGCTACGGCGGCGTGAATCCCGACAATGTCGGCGCCCTGGTCGACGGCACGATCTACACCCGCGGCGGCTCCGAGAAGAAGTCGACGGCGATCTTCGTCGGCGGCGGCAGCATGGCGGCGGGCGAGGCGCTGTTCACCGCCGTCAAGAAGCGCTTCTTCGGCCCGTTCCGGGTCTCTGTGATGCTCGATTCCAACGGCTCCAACACCACGGCCGCCGCGGGCGTCGCGCTGGTGGCCAAGGCCGCGGGCTCGCTCCAGGGCAAGAAGGCCGTCGTGCTGGCGGGCACCGGCCCGGTCGGCATGCGCTCGGCCGCTCTGCTCGCCGGCGAGGGCGCCGAGGTCACCATCGCGGGCCGCGCCCTCGACAAGACCCAGGCCGCCGCGGACCAGATCAACACGCGCTTCAAGGTCAACGTGAAGGCCGCCGCGACCCCCGACGAGGCCTCCCGCGTCGCTCTGGTGAAGGGCACGAACCTCGTGTTCACGGCCGGCGCCATCGGCGTCGAGCTGCTGCCGGAAGCCGCCTGGGCGCAGGAATCGTCGATCGAGTTCGTCGCCGACTACAACGCCCAGCCCCCGACGGGCATCGGAGGCATCGACGTGATGGACAAGGGCAAGGAGCGCAACGGCAAGCAGGCCTTCGGGGCGCTGGGCATCGGCGGCCTGAAGCTCAAGCTGCATCGGGCCTGCGTCGGCCAGCTCTTCGAGAGCACCGACAAGGTGCTCGACGCCGAGGAGATCTACGCCCTCGCCAAGACGATGGCCTGAGGAGGCGCCGGTGACCGAGACGCATCGCCCCGAGACCGACAGCATCGAGAAATTCCTGACGGAGCTGGCGAGCGCTGCCCCCACCCCCGGGGGCGGCGGCGCGGCGGCGATCTCCGGCGCCATGGGCGCGGCCCTGGTGTCGATGGTCTGCAACCTCACCATCGGCAAGAAGAAGTACGTCGAGGTCGAGGCCGAGCTGAAGGAGGTCCTGGCCAAGTCCGAGGGCCTGCGGGTCGTGCTCACCGGCATGATCGGCGAGGACGTCCAGGCCTTCGACGCCGTCATGGGCGCCTACGGCCTGCCCAAGAACACCGACGACGAGAAGGCGGCCCGCGCCGAGAAGATCCAGGCGGCGCTCAAGACCGCCTGCGACGTGCCGCTCGCCTGCTGCCGGGCCTGCCGCGCGGTGATCGACCTCGCGGCCATCACCGCCGACAAGGGCAACCTCAACGTCGTGTCGGATGCCGGCGTGGCGGTGCTCTCCGCCTATGCCGGCCTGCGCAGCGCGGCGCTGAACGTCTACGTGAACGCCAAGGGTCTCGAGGACCGCGCGTTCGCCGAGGAGCGGCTGAAGGAGCTGGAGGATCTGCTCGGCGAGGCCGGCGCACTCACCGAGAAAGTCTACGCGGTCGTCAAGGACAAGGTGAACTGAACCGGCGACTTGGGTCAGCACCGCGCGTCACAGCGTGCCCGGTCGGCCCCGTCGACGCCGCCGTCTCTGCGAGCGCAGCGAAGCAATCCAGTCGGCGCCACGATCTCAGAGGTCGCGCTGCCCTGGGTCACGTCGCTGCGCTCGCGATGACGGACAGAGCGTCCTGAACGAAGCGTTCCGGCGTACTTTGTAGCGATTCAACAGTCGAGGCCGGGTGCATCGTGCTCCCGGCCTCGCTGTTTTCCTGTATGCTGCATCGCAATATGAAATACGATCTGTGTTGCGACCGCGAAAAAGTCGCGGTCAATCAGGAGCTTAAAAAATTTGACGGGCGTAATCTTTCGACTCAACTAAAGTAGAGGGCGTCAACGGCGGCAACGAACCGCGGAGGAGGCGCCGAATGGACGTCCACGAGTATCAGGCCAAGGAGCTGCTCGCGAGCTTCGGCGTGGCCGTCCCGAAAGGCGCGATCGCCTTCAGCCCGGACCAGGCGGTCTACGCGGCCACCGAGCTCGGCGGCTCGTTCTGGGCCGTGAAGGCGCAGATCCACGCCGGCGCCCGCGGCAAGGCCGGCGGCATCAAGCTGTGCCGGACCTACAACGAGGTCCGCGACGCCGCGAAGGATCTCCTCGGCAAGCGCCTCGTCACGCACCAGACCGGCCCCGAGGGCAAGCCGGTGCAGCGGGTCTACGTCGAGACCGCCGACCCGTTCGAGCGCGAGCTCTACCTCGGCTACGTGCTGGACCGGAAGGCCGAGCGCGTGCGGGTCATCGCCAGCCAGCGCGGCGGCATGGACATCGAGGAGATCGCCGCCAAGGAGCCCGACTCGCTCATCCAGGTGGTGGTCGAGCCGGCGGTCGGCCTGCAGCAGTTCCAGGCGCGGGAGATCGCCTTCCAGCTCGGGCTCAACATCAAGCAGGTCTCGGCCGCGGTGAAGACGATCATGAACGCCTACCGGGCGTTCCGCGACTGCGACGGCACCATGCTGGAGATCAACCCGCTCGTCGTCACCAAGGACGACCGGGTGCTGGCGCTCGACGCCAAGATGAGCTTCGACGACAACGCGATGTTCCGCCGGCCGGGCATCGCCGACATGCACGACCCGTCCCAGGGCGATCCCCGCGAGGCGCAGGCCGCCGAGCACAACCTCAGCTACATCGGCCTCGAGGGCGAGATCGGCTGCATCGTCAACGGCGCGGGCCTCGCCATGGCCACCATGGACATGATCAAGCACGCGGGCGGCGAGCCGGCGAACTTTCTGGACGTCGGCGGCGGCGCGTCTCCTGAGCGGGTCGCCACGGCCTTCCGGCTCGTGCTCTCGGACCGCAACGTGAAGGCGATCCTGGTCAACATCTTCGCCGGCATCAACCGCTGCGACTGGGTCGCCGAGGGCGTCGTCCAGGCCGCCCGCGAGGTGAAGATCGACGTGCCGCTCGTGGTCCGGCTCGCCGGCACGAACGTCGAGGCCGGCAAGAAGATCCTGGCCGAGAGCGGCCTCGACCTCATCACCGCCGACACGCTGGCTGAGGCGGCCAAGAAGGCGGTCGACGCCTGCTCCGCCGCCAAGACGCAGCACTGAGAGGGGAGACCGCGCCATGAGCATCCTCATCGACGAGACCACCCCGATCATCGTCCAGGGCATCACGGGCGACAAGGGCACCTTCCACGCCAAGGAGATGCTGGATTACGGCACGAACGTCGTCGGCGGCGTCACCCCGGGCAAGGGCGGGCGCACCCATCTCGGCCTGCCGGTGTTCAACACCGTCAAGGAGGCGGTGGCGGCGACCGGCGCCACCACGTCGATCACCTTCGTGGCGCCCCCCTTCGCGGCGGACGCCATCATGGAGGCGGCCGATGCCGGCCTGCGGCTGGTCTGCTCGATCACCGACGGCATCCCGGCCCAGGACATGATGCGGGTGAAGCGCTACCTGTACCGCTACCCCAAAGAGAAGCGGACTATGGTGGTCGGCCCGAACTGCGCCGGCATCATCTCGCCCGGCAAGGCGATGCTCGGCATCATGCCCGGCCACATCTACCTTCCGGGCAATGTCGGGGTGATCTCCCGCTCCGGGACGCTGGGCTACGAGGCCGCCTCGCAACTCAAGGAACTCGGGCTCGGGATCTCGACCTCGGTGGGCATCGGCGGCGACCCGATCAACGGCTCGTCCTTCCTCGACCACCTCGCCCTGTTCGAGACCGACCCGGACACCGACGCGGTCCTGATGATCGGCGAGATCGGCGGCCCGCAGGAGGCCGAGGCCTCGGCCTGGATCCGCGAGAACATGTCGAAGCCGGTGATCGGCTTCGTGGCCGGGCTGACCGCCCCGAAGGGTCGCCGCATGGGCCATGCGGGCGCGATCATATCGGCGGCCGGCGACAGCGCCGCCGAGAAGGCCGAGATCATGCGCTCCTACGGGCTGACGGTGGCGCCGGATCCGGGCTCCTTCGGGCAGACGGTGGCCGACGTGCTGGCCCGGGCCGCGTAGCGCGGCCGGCCCGCCTTACGTCCCGGAACGCGGCGCGGGTCCTCTCTCCCGAGCGGGAGAGGGCGCGCGTCGCGCTGGGCACCGGCCGATGCGCGCCTCCCTCCCGGAGGTGACGGCGCATCGCGCTGAACATCCTCGAGAAAGACCGTGCGCCACGAGGTGGCTCCATGACCCGCACCCTTCACGCAACCCCCGGTCTCGTCGATGCCACGGCCTTCGCGCCGCCGGTGATCGTCGGCACGTCGTCGGAACAGGCGCTGGACATCCTGTTCCAGGCGCTGCTCGACGTCGCCCGCCGGCACGACCCCGACCTCGAGGCGGTCCTGCACGGGACGGCCGACATCTCGCGCTTCTCGCCGCAGATGCTGGCGCGCGCGCTGCAGGTGCAGGGCATCTGGTTCCAGCTGATCTCCATCGCCGAGCAGAACGCCGCGATGCGCCGCCGCCGGCACGTGGAGCGCACGGAGGGGCGGGCCGCGCTCGGCGGCTCCTTCGCCAAGGTTTTTTCCGACGCGCGCAAGCAGGGCGTGCCCCCTGAAAAAATCCAGGCGCTGCTGAGCGACCTGCGCATCCGCCCGACGCTCACCGCCCACCCGACCGAGGGCAAGCGGGTGACGGTGCTGGAGAAGTTCCGCCGGATCTACCTCGTCCTGCGCGAGCTGGAGATGCCGCGCTGGACCGACCGTGAGCGCAACGGGCTCATGAACGAACTGCGCGACCAGATCGAGCTGGTCTGGATGACCGGCGAGCTGCACCTGGAGAAGGCCACCGTCGAGCGCGAGGTGGCCTGGGGTCTGCACTTCTTCGACGAGACCCTGTTCGAGATGCTGCCCGAGACCCTGGAGACCCTCCACGAGGCGCTGGCCGAGACCTATCCGGGCACGGAGTTCAGGGTGCCGCCGTTCTTCCAGTTCGGCTCCTGGATCGGCGGCGACCGGGACGGCAACCCCTACGTCACGGCGGCGGTCACCCGGCAGACCCTGCACCGCAACGCGCTCGCCTCGCTCACGCGCTACCGCGACGGCGTCCGCGAGCTGGGGCGGACCCTCTCGCTCACCGAGCGCTCGCTGCCGCTGCCCGAGAGCTTCCGCGCGGAGCTCGACCGGAATCTCGCCGAGAGCGGCCAGGCCCGCGCCATCACCCGGCGCAACCCGGGCGAGCCCTATCGCCAGTACCTCTCCTGCGTCCTGCGCAAGATCGAGGCGACGATCGCCCGCAACGAGGGCGAGCACCCGTCCGGCCCCGACTACGCGAGCGCGGACGGGCTGATCGAGGACCTGCGCACCCTGGAGCGCGGCCTGACCGAGGCCAAGTGCGGGGCACTGGCGCGGGACCTCGTGCGTCCGGTCCGGCGCATGGTCGAGATCTTCCGCTTCTCGACGGTCCGCCTCGACCTGCGCGAGAACACCACCCGGACCACCGACACGCTCCACGCCCTCTGGCGCCAGCGCCACGGCGACGGCGAGCCGCCGGCCCTCGGCTCGGCCGCGTGGCGCCAGTGGCTCGACACGGAGCTCGCCCGGCCGCGCGATCCCGAGCGGTCCTTCGAGGACCTGCCCGACGCGGCCCGCGAGACGCTGGCCACCTTCGCCCTCGTCGCCGAGATGCGCGAGGCCCTCGACCGCGAGGCGTTCGGCGCCTTCGTGCTGTCGATGACCCGCTCGGTGGAGGACGTGCTCGGCGCGTACCTGCTGGCCAAGGAGGCGGGGGTGTTCCTCGACGCCGCCGGCACGGAGATCTGCCCGCTGCCGATCGTGCCCCTGTTCGAGACCATCGACGACCTGCGCGCCGCCCCGGCGATCATGCGGGCGCTGCTCAACGTGCCGGTGGTCCGCCGCTCCACCCGCTGGCAGGGCGGCGTGCAGGAGGTGATGATCGGCTACTCCGACTCCAACAAGGACGGCGGCTTCGTCGCCGCCAACTGGGAACTCTACAAGGCGCAGAGCAAGCTGACCCGGCTCGGCGAGGAGCTCGGCGTCGGGATCGCCTTCTTCCACGGGCGCGGCGGCTCGGTGAGCCGCGGCGGCGTGCCGACCCAGAAGGGCATCATGGCCCAGCCGCCGGGCTCGATCCGCGGCCGGTTCCGGACCACCGAGCAGGGCGAGGTCGTCTCGTTCAAGTACGCCAACCGCGGCACGGCCGCCTACCAGATGGAGCTGCTGGCGGCCTCGGTGTTCGAGCACGCGCTCGCCGGCGACGGCGAGCGGGCGGGCCCCGGCCACGACGACGCCCTCGAGGCGCTCGCCGGGGCCTCGCGGGCGGCCTACGTCCAGCTGCTCCAGACCGACGGCCTGGTCGATTACTTCCAGGCGGCGAGCCCGCTGGACGAGATCTCCCTTCTCAACATCGGCTCGCGTCCGGCCCGCCGCTTCGGCGCGCGCTCGCTCTCGGACCTCCGCGCGATCCCCTGGGTGTTCGCGTGGTCGCAGAACCGGCACGTGATCACCGGCTGGTACGGCGTCGGCTCGGGGCTGGCGAGCTTCATCGACGTGCGCGGCCGCGACGGCGAGGCGACCCTCAAGCGGCTGTTCAACGAGTCCCGCATCCTCCGCCTCGTCCTCGACGAGGTCGAGAAGACGCTGATGATGGTCGATCTCGACATCGCCCGCGCCTACGCGGGCCTCGTCCAGGACGCGGGCGTGCGGGACCGGATCTTCTCGATGATCGAGGCCGAGTACGCGCTCACCCGCGAGATGGTGCTGCGGGTGAGCGGCGGCACGGAGCTGGCCGAGCGCTTCCCCCTGTTCCGGGACCGCCTGAAGGGCCGGCTCCCGACGATCAACCAGGTCAGCCGCGAGCAGGTCGAGCTGCTCGCCCGCTACCGCGCGGAGACCGACGAGGACCGGCGCGAGGCGGTGAAGTCGGCCCTGCTCCTGTCCATCAACTGCATCGCGGTCGGCTTCGGGGCGACCGGATAGGGGAGGGTCCAGCGGGCTCCCTCTCCCGCGCGGGAGACGGGACCCCTGCCGCGATCCCGTACCGGGGACCCGGTCCATTCGTGCAGCCGCGCCCTGTCAGCGATCCACGCGCGCGCCATTTGCCGCCGATGAACGGGACCGCATCCCGCAACGGCATCAGAACCGTCACCAGGAGAGAGAACCCAAGATGAGCTTCACCCTGATCCAGCAGGCCAAGCCGCGCCTGCACCGCTCCGAACTCGCCGTGCCCGGCTCCAACCCGACCTTCATGGAGAAGTCGGCCTCCTCGGCGGCGGACGTGATCTTCCTCGATCTCGAGGACGCGGTCGCCCCGGACGACAAGGAGAAGGCCCGCACCAACATTATCCAGGCGCTGAACGACCTGGATTGGGGCAACAAGACCATGATGATCCGCATCAACGGTCTCGACACCCACTACATGTACCGCGACGTGGTCGACATCGTCGAAGCCTGCCCGCGGCTCGACATGGTGCTGATCCCCAAGGTCGGCGTGCCGGCCGACGTCTACGCCATCGACGTGCTGGTCACCCAGATCGAGCAGGCCAAGAAGCGCGAGAAGCAGATCGGCTTCGAGGTGCTGATCGAGACGGCCCTCGGCATGGCCAACGTCGAGGCGATCGCCCAGTCGTCGAAGCGGCTGGAGGCGATGTCCTTCGGCGTCGCCGACTACGCCGCCTCGACCCGCGCCCGATCCACCGTCATCGGCGGCGTGAACCCCGACTTCTCGGTGCTGACCGACAAGGACGAGTCCGGCAGCCGCCAGACCCACTGGCAGGACCCGTGGCTGTTCGCCCAGAACCGCATGCTGGTCGCCTGCCGCGCCTACGGCCTGCGCCCGATCGACGGACCGTTCGGCGACTTCTCGGATCCGGACGGCTACCGCTCGGCGGCCCGCCGCTGCGCGGCCCTCGGCTTCGAGGGCAAGTGGGCGATCCACCCGAGCCAGATCGAGCTCGCCAACGAGGTGTTCACGCCCTCCGAGGCCGAGGTCACCAAGGCCCGGCGCATCCTCGAGGCCATGGAAGAGGCCGCCAAGGCCGGCCGCGGCGCCGTGTCCCTGGACGGCCGCCTCATCGACATCGCCTCGATCCGCATGGCCGAGGCGCTGATCGAGAAGGCGAACGCCATGAAGGGCTGAAGACGGCTCTGACGCGGGCGGATCCCGGCCCCCTGGCCGGGATCCGCCCTCCGCACGGCGAGGAACGTCTCGTCCTTGCGAGCGCAGCGAAGCAATCGAGGGTCGCGGCTACGGCGACATGCGTGTCGCTGCCGGGTTGCCTCGCTGCGCTCGCGAGGACGGCGGCGAGGACGGCGGCGCCGCGTGGCCCGAAGTCCCGTCAGAACGGCCGATCGTCGGGCAGCCGCGCCGCTTCCATCTCGTCCGGCGTCGGGTCCCGGTGAACCACGATCCCGGTGGAGCGGTCCGCCGCGATCAGCCCGAGCCGGGCGAACCCGTCGAGCCAGCCGTCCATCGGCCAGATCCCGTGCCGGTCGTGGAAGCGCGCCGCGTTGGCGACGATGTCGCGGAAATGCTGCAGCGGCGGGTCGTAGCCCGGATGATGCTGATGGTAGGCCCGGGGGCCGCCGAGGAACAGGATCGGCACGCCGGCCCGCTCGGCCCGGAAGGCGAGGTCGGTGTCCTCCGCGCCGTAGCCCGAGAAGGTCTCGTCGAAGCCGCCGAGGCGGTCATAGGTCGCGGCCCGCACCGCGAAGGCGAGGGACCAGAACAGGCCGGGCTGCGGCGCCGGCGCCACCGTGCCGGCGGGCGGGAAGACCCGCACCGGGTGCGGCGCGCCGAGACGCGCCAGATCCGTCTCGCGCCACCCGTCCGCGACCGCGCCGGCCGGCAGGTAGCCGATCTCGCAGCAGATCAGGCCGTCCCGCTCGGCCACCGCCCGCGACAGGCCCGCGACGAGCCCCGCCGAGGGGATGCAGTCCACGTCGAGGAAGATCAGCGTGTCGGCACCGGCGGCCCGGCGCCCGGCATTGCGCGCCGCGGCGAGCGGCAGGCCGGCACGCGGGAACGGCACGCGCTCCACCGGGAAGGGCAGGGCCGGGTAGGGCGCCGCGTCGTCGCCGATCTCGACGACGACGCAGCGGTCGGGCGGGTCGCCGCGGCCGAGGCCTTCGAGCAGACGGGTCAGGTGCGCGCGCCGGCCCTTGTTGAGGGTGATGACCGCGACGCTCACGGGGCGGTTCCGGCGCGCAGGACGTCGATGCGGTACTTGTCCGTCCGCGCCTGACTCAGGACCTGTGCGAAGGGCGCCGACAGCCGGATGAAGCCCTCGGCGGCGCCGTCACCCGAGAGCGGGTAGTCGGTCTCGCCCAGCCAGTGCACCAGCACGATGTCGCCGCCGGGCGCGATCGTCGCGCCGGCCCGGCACACGAGCGCGGCGAAATCCTCCGGGGCCAGGAAGTACAGGAACTCGGAGAGGACGATCAGGTCGAAGCGCTCCTCGGGCCAGTCCGCCGGCATCGTGCCCTGCCGGATCTCGACGTGGGGGCGATCCGCGCAGCGCGCCCGGGCGTCCTCCAGGGCGGCCGGAACCAGATCCGTGGCGAGCAGACGCTCGCAGCGCTCGGACAGGGCGTGGGTGAAGACGCCGATCGAGCAGGCCGGCTCGAACGCGGCCCGGTAGCGCGCCTGCGGCAGGGCCGCCAGCGTCGCCGCGTACTTGTCGCGCTCGTAGGACGACGAGGTGAAGCGCCAGGGATCCGGGTCGCTGGCGTACATGCCGAGGAAGTAGTCTTCCGGCAGGGTCTGCGTCCGGCGGCTCATGCGGGGACCGCGACGAAGCGCTCGTAGGGGCCGCAGAGCCGGTCGATCATGGCGGGCTCGAGCCGGAAGCCCTGGGGATCGTCCGCGATCAGGTCGGTGGTCTGCGATTCGTGGGCGGCGACGGCGCGCGCCTTGGTCTCGCGATAGGCGGAGACGTCGAGGCGCAGGCCGGCGGGGCTCGGCCCGACCTCGGTCTCGGGCGGCAGGGTCCAGCCCCAGACGGGGTACTCGTAGACGCGGACCCCCGGCATCTGCGGCCGCGCGAGGGCGACGATCGCCGCGGCCGCCTTGTGGTCGCAGTGGGGATCGTGGCGCCACGTGACGAAGACCGCGCCGGCCCCGATCGCCGCGGCCGCGCGGGCGACCGCGGACGCGGCGGCCTCGGCCTCGGGGCCGTCGCTCGGGACGTGCGCGTCCGGGAGGCGCAGGAAGGTGACGGCCTCGGGCCCGAGGCCGAGGACCGCCACGGCCCGCCGGGTCTCCGCCTCGCGGAGGGCGCGCAGTTTCTCGGGCGGGTAGAGACGGGAATGCGTGTGCGACCCGCAGCCGTCGCTGACCACGACGAGATGCACGGGCCGTCCCGACGCCCGGGCGGCGGCGATCAGCCCGCCGCATCCAAGGCTCTCGTCGTCGGGATGGGGCGCGACCACCACGAGCCCCCGGCTCCCCAGGAGGGCGTCGAGGCTCGCCACGGGCAGCGCGTCGGCGGCGGCGAGGAAGGCGTCGGCGCGCATCAGCGGCCTCCGATCCGGTCGGAGGCCGACAAGACGAAGGCCAAGGGAAAGCGCCGGTCGCACCGCGACGGGCTGCTGACGGGATCGATCACGGGACGCTCCACGGACGGTGCGCGGGTTGTGGCGTCCCGGGTTGTCAGGCGCGGCGCATGAACGCGCCATGAGCGGCGCGTTCGGGCCGGCCGGCGAGTGTCAGCGATCGTTCTCGGTGGTGAGCGCGTCGGCGCGGGTGCCCTCGTCGACGCCCCGGCCCGCCGCGAGGTGGACGCCGGGCGTCGGCGCGTCGCGGAAGACCGCACCGGCGGCGCTGAGGGCGCTGCGCAGGGCCTCGACTTGGCCACTGGGCGCGTCGCTGTAGCCGCCCTCGAAATCCCGCACGAATCGCTCGTCCAGGCCGACCTTGCCGGCGAGATCGGCCTCCGACCAGCCGAGCAGCCCGCGGGCCGCCCGCGACTGCGCCGGGGTCATGGCGAGCGCCCGGGTCCCGCTCTGCGCGCCCTCGTCCGATCCTGCCAAGGTGATCCTCCTGCTTCGCATCGATTAACAACGATCGCGGTCCCGGATCGTTTCCGGGCGGTCTTCGGCCGAGCGCGACCATAATTGTGCTGAAATCCTGTCGCATCCGGCAAGGCGCAAGGATTCGGAGCGGCCCCCGCGAGGGGCCGGACCGCGCGGCCCGCGCGGCGCTTCCGGACCGGGATGACCTGCGCGCGGCGCGCGCGACATGGGGACTGGACGATGAGAGGGGTGCTGATCGCGAGCTTGGCCTGTGCCGTGCTGGCCATGGACCTGACCGCGGCGACGCAGGCGCAGGCGCAGATGGGCGGCTCGCCCACGGGCTTCGGCCGGGGCAACCGCCGGCCGGGCGGCGAGGAGGAGAAGAAGCCCCAGTACGTGCCGGGGACCAAGGCCAGCGAGAAGATGTTCCCGCTGGACTCGACCTGGACCGCCGTGAGCCTGAACGGCAAGCCGTTCACGGGCGGCGACCGGCCGAGCTTCATCATCGACAAGCAGTACCGCGCCCGCGGCTACGGCGGCTGCAACACCTTCGCGGCGACCGCCTTCCCGCTCAAGGAGCAGCACATCGCCGTCGGCCCGCTCGCGCTCACCAAGAAGAGCTGCGACAAGGGCCTCGCAGCCGCCGAGCAGGCGTTCTTCATCGCCCTGCGCACCTCGGCGGCGTGGGACATGGTCGGCTCGCAGCTCGTTCTGAAGAGCCCGAACGGCGAGCTGAAGTTCGACCGGGCCCTTTAAGGGCCGGTTCACCACGCCGAACGACGACGGCCGCCGATTCAGACGCTCTTGAGGGACGTCGGCGCTCACTCCTCCGGTATCGAGGAGGGCGCGGATGCCAGTCGGGATCGGGATCGGACGCGGGGATCCCCTGCGTCCCGCGGTGACGCGGACCGCGCGCTTCTCGGGGCCCGAGGGCTTCCATCCGGGCGCCCTCTGGCTCGCCGCGGCGGCGCCGCTCCTGGCGACCCTCCTCCTCCTCGTCCGGCTCGCGGCCTGAGGGGAAGCCTGCGCCGACCGGTCCTAGCCTCAGCGGGTGCCGGTCGCGTCCGGCGCCCGCGAGGTCTCGGAGGCGCGGTGCGTCTCGGGCGCGGCCTCCGAGCGCAGCATCACGGGCGGGAACAGGGCCGCCAGACCCGCGGCCACGCCGTACAGGACGGGGTCGGCGTTCGCTCCCGCTTCGGGCGGACGGAGATCGCTGGTCAGCTTCGTGCGCCGGCGGGCATCGCGCGCGTTCGCGAGCATCTGTCCGCGTCTCCGTTGTTCGCTTGTTCGAAACGGTCAATGCCGCGTTCCGCGTTTCGTTGCCGCGGACGTCCGATATTTCTCCCGGCCCTCGATCGCGGCCGATTCTCAGCCGCGGCGCCGGAGGATCGGCACGGACCGACCGTCCGGCAGCGGGCAGGCGGCCGGGACGACCTCGACGATCGACGCGCTCGGACAGCGCGCCCGGCAGCCCTCGGCCGCCGCGATCTGATCGCCGCCGCAGGCGTCGGCGAAGCAGAAGGTCCCGAGATCCTCGCACGTCGCCCGGAACCGGCCCAGCGCCGCCGGCCCCCGCAGGTCCGCGGCCCCGGCCCCCTGCGTCAGCAGGAGAAGCGTCAGACCGATCAGGGCCGGGAGGCGTGCCATCTCTGTCTCCGATCCGGGTCGCGACCGCTTGCGGAGCCAGCCTAGCATTGGCAGCCTGGACGCGCCGTACCATTCCCGCGACACGTGCCGCGCGTCATCTGTCGCGATCCCGGCCGCGCCGCGCGGCCGATACCACCGCTCTTCCGTGAAAGGCCGCCATGCCGCTCTACGCCCTCGACGAGCACGTCCCCGACCTCGCCGACCCGGCCCGGGTCTGGATCGCGCCCGACGCGCAGGTGATCGGCCGGGTGCATCTCGGCCTCGATGTCGGCATCTGGTTCGGCGCGGCCCTGCGCGGCGACAACGAGCCGATCCGCATCGGCGACCGCACCAACGTCCAGGAAGGCGTGATCATGCACGTCGATCCCGGCTTCCCCCTCGTGATCGGGACCGACGTCACGATCGGGCACGGCGCGATCGTGCACGGCTGCACCATCGGGGACGGCAGCCTCGTCGGCATGGGGGCGACGGTTCTGAACGGGGCCCGGATCGGCCGCGGCTGCCTCGTCGGCGCCAACGCGCTGGTCACCGAGGGCAAGGAGTTCCCGGATCACAGCCTGATCGTCGGGGCGCCGGCCAAGGCCGTGCGCACCCTCGACGAGGCCGCGATCGAGGGTCTGCGGCAGGCCGCCCTGCGCTACGTGGAGAATGCCCGGCGCTACCGGGCCGGGCTGCGCCGCATCGACGGCTGACGGCCCGGGCCGCTCCCGGGCGGGAGCGGCCGGTCAGCCCTTACTTCTTGGCCTTGCCGCGCTCGATCGCTTCCTCGATCAGCCGGTGGGCCTCCTCCTTGTCGCCCCAGCGGACGAACTTGACCCACTTGCCGGGCTCGAGATCCTTGTAGTGCTCGAAGAAGTGCTGGATCTGCTGGATCGTGATGTCGGGCAGGTCGGTGTAGTTCTCGACCCGGTCGTAGCGCTTGGTCAGGTGGCGCGAGGGCACCGCGATGATCTTCTCGTCCTCGCCGCCCTCGTCCTGCATCACCATCACGCCCACGGGACGCGCGCTGATGATCGCGCCCGGCAGCACGGCGCGGGTGTTGGCCACCAGCACGTCGCAGGGATCGCCGTCGCCCGACAGCGTGTGGGGGATGAAGCCGTAATTGCCCGGGTAGAACATCGGCGTGTACAGGAACCGGTCGACGACCAGCGCGCCGGATTCCTTGTCCATCTCGTACTTGATCGGCTCGCCGCCGAGCGGCACCTCGACGATCACGTTGACGTCGTGCGGCGGCTTCTTGCCGAGCGGGATGGCGTCGATCTTCATGGCGTGTCGCTTCCGGAATGCGGTCTCGTCCGCTTCCCGGATCTCTTAGAGGCGCCGCCTGGCAAAGCAAATCAGTCGATGGTACGGCCCGGCAACGAGCGCTGGAAAACGTTAGCCGAAGAGAAACCCGACCTTCGGGAGCGGGAGGCCCGCCACGCGGTCCAGCACCCGCGGGCCGGCGACGCCGCCGAGCCCCTCGTAGAAGGCGCTGGCGCGGGCGTTGTCCTCCAGGCTCCACACGCCGAGCCGCGCGAGGCCGTGATCCGCGAGGTCGTTGCGCACCGCCCGGAACAGGCGCCGGCCCAGGCCGACGCCCTGGTACTCCGGAAGCAGGTAGAGTTCGTCGATCTCGGCCTCGGTCCCGAGGGACCGGCTGCGCGTCCGCCCGTAGGCCGCGTAGCCGACGACGAGCTCGCCCGTCTCGACCACCGCGATCGGCCGGCCGCGGCGCAGGGCGCCCCGCCACCACGCCCGGTCCCGGGTCGAGATCAGCCGCTCCAGGGCGACGCCCGGGATGATGCCGCGATAGGCCTCGCGCCACGACGCGTCGAACACCTTGGACAAGCCGCCGAGGTCGGCCTCGCGGGCCCGGCGGATGCTCGTGGTGCGCGTGCTCATGGGCCTCGGGCCTCCCATCGTCCGACCGGCGGATAACTCGCGCGGTCCGCGCAGGTTCGATGCCGATCCGGGCGGAGTGAAGGCAAGAACGGCGCCGGATCGCGTCGGTGTGTGGTCGACCGTGTGCCGGTCGGGGGCTGGGCCCGCGAATTGCCGGGCCGCCGGGTGGCTGGTAGAGCCCGGGCTCGTTCCCTCGGCAGCCCGGCCTTGTTCAACCGCTTCCTCAAGCCCGAGACGCGCTACGCGCGCCGCATGGCCCGGATCGCCCGCTTCGAGCGGCCGATCGCCGGCCCCGGCGACCGGCTGATGGCCTGGGCCAGCATGCTGCTGATGGACCACGGCGTGTTCCGCCTCGCCTACCTCAACCGGCACCGGGTCGGCACCGGCGCCGTCTGGCGCTCGGCCCAGCCCGGTCCCCACCAACTCGCCCGCTTCCGGGCCGAGGGCGTGCGGACGATCATCTCCCTGCGCGGCGGGCGCGAGCACGGGTCCTGGCCGCTGCAGCGCGAGGCCTGCGAGCGCCACGGCCTCAAGCTCGTCGAGTTCGTGCTCCGCTCGCGGGAGGCGCCGGACCGCGCCACCATCCTCGGCGCCAAGGCGTTCTTCGCCGGCATCGAGTACCCGGCCGTGATGCACTGCAAGTCCGGCGCCGACCGGGCCGGCCTCGCCTCGGCCCTGTACCTGATCCTGCACGAGGGCCGCCCGGTGGCCGAGGCCGCCCGGCAGCTCTCCGCCCGCTACGGCCATCTCCGCTTCGCCAAGACCGGGATCCTCGACGCGTTCTTCGCCCGCTACCGCGTCGAGGGCGAGGCGAAGGGCCTCGACTTCCTGACCTGGGTCGAGACCGTCTACGATCCCGAGGCGCTCAAGCGGGATTTCCGGCCGGGCTTCTGGTCGGATCTGGCCGCCGACCGTATCCTGCGGCGGGAGTGAGGATCACTCCGCGGGCGGCCGCGCCGCCTCGCGGAACGGGTGGGCCGGGTAGGTCCCGATCACCCGCAACTCGCGCGAGAAGAAGCCGAGCTCGTCCAGCGCGCGGCGGAGGCCCGTATCCTCCGGATGGCCGTCGACCTCGGCGTAGAACTGCGTGGCGGTGAACTCGCCGTCGACCATGTAGCTCTCGAGCTTCGACATGTTGACGCCGTTGGTCGCGAAGCCGCCGAGCGCCTTGTAGAGGGCGGCCGGGATGTTGCGGACGCGGAACACGAAGCTCGTCACGCAGGGCTCGGCGCCCTGGGCGACTGGCTCGGGCTCGGGGGAGAACACCACGAACCGGGTGGTGTTGTGCGCCTCGTCCTCGACGTCGCGCTCGAGGATGTCCAGGCCGTAGACCTCGGCGGCGAGAGCGGGCGCCAGGGCCGCCCGGCTCGGATCGCCGATCTCGGCGATCTCGCGGGCTGCCCCGGCGGTGTCGCCGGCGACCACGGCCTTCAGGCCCAGCCGGCGGATGATGCGGCGGCACTGGCCCAGCGCGTGGACGTGGCTGTGGACGCTCCTCAGCGCCTCGAGCTTCGTGCCCGGCAGGACCATCAGCTGGAAGTGGATCGGCAGGAAGTGCTCGGCCACGATGTGCAGCGGCGAGATCGGGATCAGGTGGTGGATGTCGGCGACGCGGCCCGCGATCGAGTTCTCGATCGGGATCATCGCCCGCTGCGCGCGCCCCTCCGTCACCGCCGCGAAGGCGTCCTCGAAGGTCGGGCAGGGCAGCGGCGTCCAGTCCGGGTAGGCTTCCGCGCAGATGATGTGCGAGTTGGCCCCGGGCTCACCCTGGTAGGCGATGGTGCGGTCGGTCATGGCGGCGCGGATTCGTTCGTCGGGTCAGTTCAGTCGCCGGCCCTGCAGCAGGGCGCGGGCCCGTTCCAGGTCGGCGGGGGTGTCGACGCCCAGCGGCAGGTCGTCGACGATGGCGGCGTCGATGCGCATGCCGGCCTCGAGGGCCCGCAGCTGCTCCAGCTTCTCCCGCACCTCCAGCTCGCCGGGCGGCAGGGCCACGAACCGGCTGAGCGCCGTGCGCCGGTAGGCGTACAGGCCGATATGGTGCCAGAGGGGCCCGTCGCCCCAGGGCGCGCGGGCGCGGGTGAAGTAGAGGGCGCGCAGGCGCCCGGGACCGACCGCGTGGCCGACGAGCTTGACCACGTTGGGGTTGTCGGCCTCGTGCGGATCGGTGATCGGCGCGCAGAGGGTGACGATGTCGACGGTGCGGTCGGCGAGCGGCGCGACGGAGGCGCCGATGATCGCCGGGTCGATGGTCGGCAGGTCGCCCTGCACGTTGACGACCACGTCGTGGCGGCCCTCCGGATCGACGATCTCCAGGGCCTCGGCGAGGCGGTCGGAGCCCGACGGGTGGTCGGCCCGGGTCATCACCGCGAGGCCGCCCGCGGCCTCGACCGTGCGGGCGATCTCCGCCGTGTCGGTGGCGACCACCACCGGGCCGATCCCGGCCTCGACGGCGCGGCGCCAAACGTGGACGATCATGGCCTCGCCGGCGATGTCGGCCAGCGGCTTGTTCGGCAGGCGGGTCGCGGCGAGGCGCGCCGGGATCAGGACCAGGGGATCGGACATCGAGATTCGGATCCGGATGCGCGGATCGAGCGGCCGCGACGGGAGGCGGCCGGCTGCTTAACAGGCCGGCCTCCGGTTGTCGTCCCCCGGGAACGGGCCTGCGGAAACGGGCCGGGCCGCGGTGGAGAAAAGGTGCCACCCGGTGACAAGCTGGACAATTCGGTGGAACAATCCTGCGCCGGAGCGACGCGGAACGCCCCTGCGGCATTGTCAGGAGCGGCCCGGAACCGCTAAGGCAACCTCGAAATCTTCCAATGTCCGGTGTCCGAGCCCGCTCGCCCGTGTCAGGCGCGCGTTCGGCACGGCCGAGTTGCGAGAAGAGCATGAACTCGTTCGAGGTGAACAAGGTCCTGGGTGCGGTCCTCGGCGCCCTTCTGTTCGCGGCCGGATCGGGTTTCGTCGCCGAATTGATCTACCACCCGAAGCCGGCGGGCAATGCCGGCTACGACCTGCCCGAGCCGCAGCCCGAGGCCGCCGCGGCGGCGCCCGAGGCCAAGGTCGAGCCGATCGCCGTCCGCCTCGCCAGCGCCAATGCCGAGAAGGGCGAGGCCGGCACCAAGGCCTGTCACGCCTGCCACAGCTTCGAGAAGGGCGGCCCGAACAAGGTCGGCCCCGACCTGTACGGCATCGTCGAGCGGCCGAAGGGCGCGCATGCGGGCTTCGACTACTCGGCGGCCATGAAGGAGAAGGGCGGCACCTGGACCTACGCCGACCTCGACGAGTTCCTGACGAACCCGAAGGCCTACGTGAAGGGCACCAAGATGGCCTACGCGGGCATCGCGGCGCCGCAGGAGCGGGCCAACGTCATCGCCTACCTGCGGACGCTAGCCGAATCGCCGAAGCCGCTGCCGGCCGTCGAGAAGACCGACGCCGCGCCGGCGGCCGCGCCCGCCGCGGCCAAGCCCGAGGACAAGCCCGCCGCCGACAAGCCGTCCGCCGACAAGCCCGCCGCCAACAAGGCGTCCGAGGGTAAGGACAGCCCGGCCAAGCCCGCCGATACCGGCACCGCCAAGCCGGTCGAGGCGAAGTCGCCCGGCAGCCCGCGCACGACCGGCGAGTCGAGCGACCGCAACGCGCCGGCTCCCCCGGCCAGCGCCCACGACAGCGACCAGCAGGGGCAGCCCTCGAGCCTGATCCCCGCCGAGCCGACCGCGCCGACGGCGCCGGCCGCCAAGGAGCCGGCCGCGAAGGCCAATCCCGAGGCGGTCGAGCGGGCGAAGGATCTGGAGGTCGGCGGCCCGACCAAGGATCTGAACGCTCCGCTGCCGACCCCGCAGCCGCTGCCGAAGGAGTAGACGGCACGGCCGGGTGCGGGGCCGGGCACGGTCCCGCCCCTCGCGTGCCTGGCGCGTTCCGCCGGCATGGCTCCGGGCGTGGCCCTTGCTCTAAGGCGGCTGCGCCCCGGCATCCGGCCGGATCGAGAACCGCGTAGGGCCCCTTGACTGATCGAAGTCCCGCCGTGCCGGAGCGCCGGGCCCCCCTGCCGCTCCTCGTCGCCGTGACCATGACCGGGACGGTGGCGCTGCACATCTTCGTGCCGGCGCTGGCGGCGGCGGCCGTCGACCTCGGCACCAACGCCGCCGGCGCGCAGCTGACGATCACCGTCTACCTGATCGGGCTCGCGGGCGGTCAGCTCCTCTACGGGCCGCTCTCGGACCGGTACGGGCGGCGCCCGATCCTGATCGGGGGACTCGGCCTCTACCTCGCCGGCCTGCTGCTCGCGATCCCCGCGCCGAATATCGGGATCCTGCTCGTCGCCCGCGTCCTGCAGTCCCTCGGCGCCTGCGGCTCGCTGGTGATCGGCCGGGCGATGGTCCGCGACGTCTCGACCCGCGAGGACGCCGCCCGGAAGCTCGCGATCCTCACCACCGCGATGACGCTCACGCCCGCGCTGGCCCCGGCGATCGGCGGCGTGGTGAACGAGGCCTTCGGCTGGCGCGCGGTGTTCGTGGTGCTGGCCGGCCTCGTCGCCGTGCTGGGCGCGCTCGTGGTCTTCACCCTGCCCGAGACCAACCGCCACAAGGTGGCGTTGCCGGGCTTCGTCGCCGTCCTGTCCGGCTACCTGCGGCTGGTGCGGGTCCCGGTGTTCCGGGCCTACTTGGTGGCGGGGGCCTGCGGCGGCACCAGCCTGTACGCGTTCCTGGCGGTGGCGCCGTTCCTCCTCGTGGACCGGCTCGGGCGCTCCTCGCAGGAGGTGGGCTTCGACTGCCTGATCGTCGTGTTCGGCATGGTCGGCGGCGCCGTCCTGGCGAGCCGGCTCGCCGCCCGGGTGCCGATCCGCAAGGCGGCGCGGAGCGGCAACCTCCTCTGCATCGGGGCGGCGCTGTCGCTGCTGGTCGTGGACCGCACCGGCATGCTCGGCGTGGTCAGCCTGATCGTGCCGCTCTTCGTCTACGCGGTGGGCGTCGGTCTGCTCAGCCCCAACGCGGTGGCGGGGCTGATGAACGTCGACCCGCACGCCGCCGGGTCGGCCTCCAGCCTCTACGGCTTTACCCAGATGACGTTCGGGGCGCTGTTCACGGCCGCCGCCTCCGCGTGGCCGGCGACCTCGGCGACGCCGGTGGCGCTGGCGCTGCTCGCGGCCGGGCTGATCGCCGCGCTGGCGCTCCGGCGGGCCTGAACCGGGTTTCGAACGGTCGAGCGCCGGCCCTGGAGGCGCTCGCTGCTCGGCGGAGCCGTCGGCCCTCTCCGTCATCGCGAGCGCAGCGAAGCGACCCAGGGTCAGCGCGCCCTCCGTAAGTGTGGCGCTACTGGATTGCTTCGCTTCGCTCGCAATGACGGCGGCTGCGTGTGGGTTGCGCTGAGCCATTCACGCGCATGCAGAAGACCAGCCCGGTGCGGATCGAAATCACCGTCGGAGAGCTGAGGCACGCCCGTCGGGCCCCGTTTCAGGTCCTGACCGCCTCGATCGGGCCCGTCACGCCCGCACGGAACTCCTCGGCCAGTTCCAGCCACAGCAGGCGCGCCGGGTCGACCGGCCCCGGCAGGCTCAGGCGCCCGGGCGGAACCGGCGTGAACCCGAAGCGGGCGTAGTAGGGCGCGTCGCCGACGAGGATCACCAGACCGTCGCCCGCCCGCCGCGCCCCCTCGATCGCCGCGCGGGTCAGGGTGCCGCCGATGCCGCGGCCCTCGAAGCTCGGATCGACCGCCAGGGGGCCGAGCATCACGAAGGGCGTCGCCCCGGTCCGCACCGGTCCCATTCGGACCGAGCCGACGAGGAAGCTGCCGACCGAGGCGGTGATGCCGAGATCGATCCGCTCGGCCGCGCCCTCGCGGAGGCGGTACGCGGTGCGGGCGAAGCGGCCGGGGCCGAAGGCCCGGGCATGGAGGCGCTCGATGGCGGGGGCATCCTCCGGCCGCTCCGGCCGGATGACGAGGGACAGATCGGTCACGGGGTACTCGCGGGTCGGACGGGCGCCGCGTAGCAGCGCCGGGCCGGACCCGCAAACCGTCGCGCTACTCGGCGGCGGCCAGGGCGGGCCGCGCGCCGCCCTGCGTCAGCCTCAGGAAGCCCAGGGCCGCGAGCCAGATCACCGCGCCGCAGGCGGAGGCGGCGCCGAGGACCAGCGCGAAGCCGCCGCGGTCGTGCAGGAGGGCGATCGCCGGCACCACGAAGCCGCTCGCCGTGAAGCCGACGAAGTAGCGCACGCTGTAGGCGCGGGCCCGGTAGGCGGGCGGCACGTAGCGGGCGATCATCGCGTCGTTGATCACCACCTGCCCGTAGATCGCCGTCATGGCGAGGACGAGCCCGGCGAGCAGCGGCAGGCCGGTGGAGACGGCCGCGATCCCGAGCCCGAGCGGCTGCAGCACCGACAGGGCCACGAACAGGGACGGCAGGCTGTAGCGGTCGATCAGCCGGCCCATGGCGAGCTGCATCAGGGCGCCGAACAGGAAGACGCCGGTGGTGATCGAGCCGGTCAGCGCCAGGGGCAGCGCCTGCCCGACGCCCTCGTCGATCACCTTGGGCAGGCTGATCGTCGTCAGGTTGAAGGTCAGGCCGCCCGCGAAGATCGACAGGGCGAACATCGCCATGAGCGCCCACGGCCGGGTCACCGGGATCACGGCCGCGCCGCCGGCCTTCCGGCCCGCGGCGTCGCCGTCCCCCGGGACCAGGGCCACGAAGGCGGCCCCGCAGGCGAGGCAGACGAGGCCGGGAACGATGAAGGCCGCGCGCCAGCTGACCGCGGCGGCGAGCAGCGCGGTCAGGCCGGAGGCCGAGGCCGCGCCGAGATTGCCCCAGACGCCGTTGATGCCGAGATCGTGCCCGAGCCGGCGCGCATGGGTCACCAGCATGGCCGAGCCGACCGGGTGGTAGATCGCCGAGGCGAGCCCGAGGACGCAGAGCCAGAGGGCGAAGCCCAGCGGCGTCGAGGCGCTCGCGACACCCAGGCAGGACAGGCCGTAGCCGAAGAAGAACACCGCCAGCATGTTGCGCCGCCCGAACCGGTCGGCCAGCGAGCCCATCGGCAGCGAGCACAGGCCGAAGGCCACGAAGGCGCCGGTGGCGAGCCCGATCAGCTCGCCGTAGCCGAGCCCGGTCTGGGCCGCGATGGCGATGACCGCGGTCGGGTAGATCAGCAGCACGAAATGGTCGAGGGCGTGCGCGACGTTGACGAAGCGCAGGGTGCGGCGGGACAGCGTGTCCGAATCCATCGCGGCGTATCCTCCGGGACGGCATGCTGATAGCCTGACCCGATGGCGGTGTTGGGCCGGATATGTACGCGAACGGGCCAATCTCGACGGAGGCGCGCGGCGCCGCGGGGCGGTCGACCGAGGCGGCCGACTATCAGGACGTGCCCCGCCCGGTCGCGGTGATGCCCAAGACCTACGCGGCCGGGATGCACCTCGCACGGCACTTCCATCCCCGCGCGCAGCTGCTCTACGCCACGTCCGGGCTGATGATGGCGTTCGCGGAGGACGGCACCTGGGTGGTTCCCGAGGGGCACGCCCTCTGGATCCCGCCGCTTCTGCCGCACGCGGTCGCGACCCACGGGGCTGTCGCGATGTGCTCCGCCTATCTCGATCCCGCCGCGGTCCGGTCCTTCCCGGCGAGTTGCCGGGTGATCGCGGTGTCGCGGCTCCTCGCCGCCGCGCTCACCGCCCTGGCGGAGGAGCCGGTGCTCTACGCGGAGGCGGGTCGCGGCGGCCACCTCGCCGCCCTCGTGCTCGACGAGATCGGCCGGGCCCCCGCGACGCCGCTCGCTCTGCCGCTCCCCCGCGACCCGCGCCTGCGCCGCGTCTGCCTCGCGCTGATCGAGGATCCGGCCTCGGAGGCCGATCTCGACGCCTGGGCCGACCGTGCCGGCGCGAGTCGGCGCACGCTCACGCGCGGGTTCCGCGCGGAGACCGGTCTCAGCTTCGGCGACTGGCGGGCGAGAGCCCGCGTGATCCGGGCGCTGGCGCTGGCGGCCGAGGGGCGGCCGCCGCGGGCGGTCGCGGCGGCCGTGGGCTACCGGAGCGCGCAGGCGCTGCGCACGACCGTGGCGCGGGTGCTCGGCGCCGCGCGTCCGCTCCGCGGCGGGTCGGCGTGAGCGCCGCTTAGGCTGCCTGCCGGGGCTCCTCGAAGAGCTCGTCGGCCGGGCCGAAGAACTCGAACTTCACCCGCTCGGCCGGGACGCCGCGGCGCAGCAGGCCGGTGGCGAGATCCCGCAGGAACGGCTTGGGACCGCACAGGTAGTAGGTCGCGCGGTCGTGCGGCGTGTGCTCCGCGAGCCAGTCCGCCGTGATCAGGCCCTGGACGTCGTAGTGCTCACCCGGCCGGTCCGCGGCTTCGGGCTCCGCGTAGAACGTCACGAGCGTCGCGGCGCGGGCCCGCGCCGCGAGCGCCCGGGCGTGGTCGCGCAGGGCGTGGACGCGGCCGAACAGGGCGCCGTGGACGTACCAGGTCGGCCGGTCCGGGCTGTCCGCCGCGATGGTCTCGAGCATGCTGATCATCGGGGTCAGCCCGACGCCGCCGCTGACCAGCACCACGGGCGCGTCACTTTCGGTGTCGAGGCTGAAGTCGCCCGCCGGTGCGGCGACCTTCAGCACGGTGCCGGGCCGCGCGTGGTCGTGCAGCCAGTTCGAGGCGATCCCGGCCGGACGGCCCGGCGCCGCCTCGCGCTTGACGGTGATGCGGTAGGCCCGGTCGCTCGGCGCGCAGGACACCGAGTAGTTCCGCTTCAGCACACCGCGGCCCGGCAGGTCCAGGAGGAAGCCGAGATACTGGCCCGGCCGATGCCGCAGCACCGGGCCACCGTCGGCCGGCACGAGGACGAAGGAGCGGATCGTCTCGCTCTCTTGGGTCACGCTGTCGACCACGAAGTCGCGCCAGCCGTTCCAGCCGCCCGGCTTGGAGGCATGGTCGCGGTAGATCGCGGCCTCCCGGCCGATCAGCAGTTCCGCCAGGAACCAGTAGGCCTCCCCCCAGGCCGTGGCGATCTCCGGCGTGGCGGCCTCGCCGAGGACATCCCCGATCGCGCCGAGGAGGGCGTCGGCCACGTGCGGGTAGTGCTCCGGCAGGATGTTCAGGGCGACGTGCTTCTGCGCGATGCGCTCGACCGCGCCCGCCAGGACGCCGAGATTGTCGATGTTGCGGGCGTAGGCGAGCACGGCCTGGGCCAGGGCCTTCGGCTGAGAGCCGGTCTCGCCGTGATGGGACTGGTTGAAGAGGTCGCGGATCTCGGCGTTCTCGAAGAGGCGCTCGTACATGCGCTTCGTGATGGTGAGGCCGTGGGCCTCCAGGGCCGGCACGGTGGCCTTGATGAGAGCGACGGTGGCGGGGGAGAGGGGCGCGGGCATGGCACAGCTCAAAAGGTGCATACGACATGCTTCTTTTAGCGCCCCCTCGAAAAGATGCAAGTGAAATACATCTTATAGGGACGATGCCTGTTCGCCTGCCAGCGGTGGCGCCGGTCCGCAGCTGCGCGTACGGACTCGAACCGCGGCGGACATCGCATCGCCCCACGGCAGGGATCGTCTTCTGGAGTTGAGATGCGCCTGACCCGCTACACGGATTACGCGTTGCGCACGCTGATCTACGTCGGGCTCCACGAGCCCGAGCAGAGTTCGATCGCCGGGATCGCGCGCGCCTACGGCATCTCGGAGAACCACCTGACCAAGGTGGTCCACCAGCTGGGTCGGCTCGGCCTGATCCGGACGACCCGCGGCCGGGGCGGCGGCCTTCGGCTGGCGAAGCCGCCGGAGGAGATCGTCGTCGGTGCGGTGGTGCGCCAGACCGAGGACGACCTGGCGCTGGTCGAGTGTTTCGGCGGCGGCGCCTGCGCCATCACGGCCCCGTGCCGGCTCCGGCGGGTGCTGGGCGAGGCCCTGGCGGCGTTCCTCGCCGTCCTCGACCGCTACACCCTGGCGGACCTCCTCGGCGCGCCGGACGGCGACGCCATCGCGGCGCTGCTGGGCCTGGCCGGCCCCCCGCGCGACGAGCCGCCGGTGCCGGCCGGCGCCGCGAGCCTCCCGGAGGCCTGAGGATCCGCGCGCCGCGCGGTCAGGTCGCCCGCGCCGAGAAATCGATCCGCGGGTCGATCCAGACGTAGATCAGGTCGGACAGCAGGTTCACCGCGAGCCCGAGCAGCGAGAAGATGTAGAGCGTTGCGAATACCACCGGATAGTCGCGCCCGACGATCGCCCGGAACGACAGCTCGCCCAGGCCGTCGAGGGAGAAGATCGTCTCGATGAGCAGCGAGCCGGTGAAGAAGGCCGAGATGAAGGCGCCCGGAAAGCCCGCGATCACGATCAGCATCGCGTTGCGGAACACGTGCCCGTAGAGCACGCGCCGCTCGGAGAGCCCCTTCATCCGCGCGGTCAGCACGTACTGCTTGCGGATCTCGTCGAGGAACGAGTTCTTGGTCAGCAGGGTCGAGGTGGCGAAGGCGCCTATCACCAGGGCGGTCAGCGGCAGCACCATGTGCCACGCGTAATCGGTCACCTTGTGCCAGGGCGAGAAGCTCTCCCAACCCTCGCTGGTCAGGCCGCGCAGCGGGAACCACTGGTAGAACGAGCCGCCGGCGAACAGGATGATGAGCATCAGCCCGAACATGAAGCCCGGGATCGCGTAGCCGATGATCACCACGAAGGAGGTCGCGCGGTCGAAGCGCGTGCCGTCCGCCACGGCCTTGCGGATGCCGAGCGGGATCGAGATCGCGTAGGACAGCAGCGTCATCCACAGGCCCAGCGAGATCGAGACCGGCAGCCGCTCCTTGATCAGCTGGATGACCGTGACGTCGCGGAAGTAGCTGCGGCCGAAATCGAACCGGACGTAGTCCCAGAGCATCTTGGCGAAGCGCTCGGGCGCCGGCTTGTCGAAGCCGAACTGCTTCTCGAGCTTGGCGATGAATTCCGGGCTCAACCCCTGGGCGCCGCGGTAGCGGGAGCTGGCGTCGCCGCCGCCGCCCGACGGCCGGCTGGCGCCGCCGAGGTCGCCCGAGCCGCCGGTGACGCGGGACATGGCCCCGTCGCGCTGGCCCTGGAGCTGCGACAGCACCCGCTCCACCGGTCCGCCGGGGGCGAATTGCACGATGGTGAAGGTGATCAGCATGATCCCGAACAGGGTCGGGATCATCAGGCCGATGCGGCGCAGGATGTAGGCGAGCATGGCGTCAGTCCCGCCCGATCCGCTTGGCCTTGTCGGCGTCGAACCACCACGTCCCGGGGGCGCCTAGGTCGTATTTCGGCGGGGTCGCCGGGCGGCCGTACACGTCCCAGAGGGCGAGGCGATGGGTCGAGGCGTACCACATCGGCACCCAGTAGCGCCCGGCCCGCAGGACCCGGTCCAGCGCCCGGCAGGCGGTGGTCAGGTCCGCCCGCAACGTCGCGTCGGCGACGGCGGTGAGCAGCGCGTCGATCGCCGGGCTCGCGATCCCCGACAGGTTGTTGGAGCCCGCGGTCCCGGCGGAGCGGGACCCGTAGGTCTCGCGCAGCTCCGCGCCGGGGGTGAGCCCGCTGCTGTAGCGGCGCGGTGTGACGTCGAAGTCGAAATCCTTCAGCCGCGCCTGGTACTGAGAAGGGTCGACCGTGCGCAGGCTCGCCTTGATGCCGAGCAGCCCCAGGTTGCGGATGAAGGGCTGCGTGACCGCCTGGAAGACCGGATCCTCGTCGAGGAACTCGAGGGTCAGGGGCTGGCCGCCGGGCAGCAGCAGGTTGCCGCCCTGGCGGGTGCAGCCGGCCTCCCGCAGGAGCGCGTCGGCGCGCTTCAGCAGCGCCCGGTCCTGGCCGGACCCGTCGGAGACCGGCGGCGCCCAGGCCTCGCCGAACACCTCGGGCGGCAAGTCCTTGAGCGGCTCCAGCAGGGCGAGCTCCTCGGCCGAGGGCTTGCCGGTCGCCTTGAGGTCGGAATTCTCGAAGAACGAGGCCGTGCGCGCGTAGGCGCCGTACATCAGGTTGCGGTTCGACCACTCGAAATCGAAGCACAGGCCGATCGCCTCGCGCACCCGCGGGTCGCGGAACGCCGCGCGCCGGGTGTTGATCCACCAGCCCTGCGTGCCGCTCGGCCGCGCGTCCGGCACCGTCTCGCGGACGACGCGGCCCTCGGTCATCGCCGGGAAGTCGTAGCCGGTCGCCCAGACCCGGGCGGTGAACTCCTCGCGGAACGTGAAGGCACCGCTCTTGAACGCCTCGAAGGCCACGGTGCGGTCGCGGAAATACTCGTAGCGGATCGCGTCGAAGTTGTTCTGGCCGACATTCACCGGCAGCTCGGCGGCCCAGTAATCCGGGACGCGCTCCAGGCCGATGGACCGGCCCGGATCGACGGTGCCGACCCGGTAGGGACCGGAGCCGAGCGGCGCCTCCAAGGTCGAGGCCTCGAAGTCCCGGCCGGCGTAGTAGGCGGCGGAGAAGAGCGGCAGCTGCGCGACGAACAGCGGCAGGTCCCGGGCGCGGCCCGGCTCGAAGGTCACCACGAGCCGCCCGTCGCCCTCGGCCCGGGCGTCGGTCATGGGCCGGATCACCTCGGCGATCTCGGGGTGGCCCTTGTCGCGCAGGAGCTTGAGGCTGAAGGCCGCGTCCCGCGCGGTCAGCGGCGAGCCGTCGTGGAACCGCGCCTGCGGGCGCAGCGCGAAGGTGTAGGTCAGGCCGTCCGGGCTGACCGTGACGGCGCGCGCCGCCAGCCCGTAGAGGGCGTCCGGCTCGTCGAGGGCGCGGACCATCAGGCTGTCGAAGGTCAGAGGCATGCCGGCGGCCCCGTCGCCGCGCAGCACGTAGATGTTGAGCGTGTTGAAGGTGTTGAGCGACTGATTGCCGGTCGTCGCGGCGAGCTGCGCCGAGAAGCGCCCGCCGCGGGGCGCCATCGGGTTCACGTAGTCGAAATGCGCGAAGTCCGGGCCGTATTTGAGCTCGCCGAAGCTGGACAGGCCGTGGCGCTCCTGCGCGTCGGCCGCCCGGGCGGGGCGCCACGGCGGCATCGCCGCGAGCGCGCCGGCCCCGAGGACCAGCCCGCGCCGGGTCGGCATCCCGGGCGCCCCCGTCAACGGGGCGCCCCGGTCTTGGCCGCGAGCGTCTCGTCGTACCACCACGTCGTCGGGAAGCCGGAGCTGGCGTAGAGCGGCAGGATCGCCGGGTGGCCGAACCGGTTCCAGCGCAGTGTCCGCTGCTGGTCGGAGGACCATTGCGGGACGACGTAGTCGTGGGCGAGGAGCACCCGGTCCAGGGCCCGGGTCGCCGCGATCACGGTGTGCCGGTCCTTGGCGAAGATCACCGTCTCGATCAGGGCGTCGATGCCGGGATCCTTGATCCCGATCAGGTTGCGCGAGCCGGGCTTGTCGGCCGCGGCCGAGCCCCAGTACTCGCGCTGCTCGTTGCCGGGCGAGAGCGACTCGCCCCACGACGCCGTAGTGACGTCGAAGTCGAAGTTGCGGATGCGGTTCTGATACTGCGCCTGGTCGATGACCCGCAGGGTGGCGTCGATGCCGATCAGCTTCAGCTGCGCCGAGAACGGCAGGATGACCCGCTCGAAGGTGTTCTGGAACTCCACGAACTCGACGGTCAGCGGCTCGCCGGTCGCCTTGCTGACCATCTTGCCGCCGCGCAGCTCGTAGCCGGCCTCGCGCAGCAGGCCGACGGCCTCGCGGAGGTTCCTGCGCACCGCCTCGGGGCCGTCGTTGACCGGGTTGGCGTAGGGGGTGGTGAAGACCGAGGCCGGGACCTTGTCCCTGACGCTCTCGAGGATCGCCTTCTCCTCGCCCTCCGGCAGGCCCGATGACGCCAGCTCCGAGCCGAAGAAGTAGGAGTTGATTCGCTTGTACAGGCCGTAGAACAGCGCCTTGTTCATCTCCTCGTAGTTCATCGCGAGGTTGAACGCCCGGCGGACGCGCGGGTCCCTGAACTTGTCCCGGCGCGTGTTGAAGGCGAAGGCCTGCATGATGCCCATGCCGCGCTCGGGGAACGCCTCCTTGATCAGCCGGCCCTCCTTCACGGCCGGGAAATCCTCGTAGGCGGTCGCCCAATTGCGGGCGATGTTCTCGACGCGGAAATCGTAGAGGTCGCCCTTCAGCGCCTCGACCAGCACGGTGCCGTCGCGGAAATACTCGTAGCGCTCGGTGTCGAAGTTATAGCGACCGGCATTCACCGGCAGGTCCTTGCCCCAGTAATCGGGCACGCGGGTGTAGGTGGTGGTGCGGCCCGGCTCGAACTTCGCGAGGCGGTAGGGGCCCGAGCCCAGCGGCGGCTCCAGGGTCGTCTCGGTGACGCTGCGCGCCTTGCCGTTGGAATCCGTGGCGGTCCACCAGTGCTTGGGCAGGACGCGGAGCTGCCCGATCACCTGCGGCAGCTCGCGGTTGCCGGTCTCGGTGAAGGTGAAGGTCACCTCGCGCGGCCCGGTCACCTCGGCCTTGGCCACGGTCTGGTAGTAGGCGGCGTAGAACGGGCTGTTGGCCTTCAGCACGTCGAAGGACCAGACCACATCCTCGGGCGTGATCGGCTTGCCGTCGTGCCAGCGGGCGTTCTCGCGCAGCCGGTACGAGACCGAGCCGAGATCGGGGGCGATCCGCACCGCCTCGGCGAGCAGGCCGTAGGAGGTGAACGGCTCGTCCGACGACTCGGTCATCAGCGGATCGTAGATCTGCTGGATGCCGTTCTCGAGGTCGCCCTTCAGGCCGGCGACGACGATGTTGAAATTGTCGAACCCGCCCTGGGCCCCGAACCGGACCATGCCGCCCTTGGGGGCTGCCGGGTCGGCGTAGTCGAAATGCTTGAAGTCCGGGCCGTATTTCGGCTGGCCCATCAGCGTGATCGCGTGGGTCCACTGGCCGTTGGCGGCCGGCAGGGTGGCCGGCACGGCAGGCGGCGTCGACGGCATCGCGGCCGGTTCCTGCGCACGGGCCGGGGCGAGCTGGAGGCAGGCGACGAGGAGTGTCGCGGCGAGGAGGCGTCCAGTCACGGTCTGCGCTGTCACGGGCAGGCTGTCTCCGTTGGTTCGAGCCCGCGCCGGACGCGGACTCTCTCGACATGTAAGGGGTCATAGGACGCGGACCGCCGCCCGTCGACCATGCGGGAGCGCACAGGGCCGCACGGGTCCGAAGGCGCGCCCAGCCGCAAGTCCGCGTCAAACCGCCCGCCCCCGCCGACCCTCGACCAGCCACATGGCGAGCAGGGCGGCCGCCAGCGCTGCGAGCGCCGCGAGGCCGAGCGCCAGCGGGTAGACCTCGACGCCGCGGATGTTGGCGCTGTCGCTCGGCCGGAAGCCGATCCAGTCGCTGCCGGCGAGGCGGCCGCCGCGCACCAGCGCGAGGCGCGGCACCTGGATGCCGCCCGACTCGGCGACCCGGCGGACCGAGCCGCCCGACCCGTCGGCCGCGGCCTTCAGGCGCTCGGTGTCGCTAAACACGTCGGCGAGCTCGCGCGGGTTGGCCGGCCCGACGCTGACGAAGGCAACGAGGTTGCCCGACCGCAGGGTGTGCAGGCCCAGGGTCTCCGCGTCGAAGGTCGCGGTGAACAGGCCGGGCTCCTGGGACTTGAGCGTCAGCGTCGTCACCTTGCCGGTCGGGCCCGTGACGGTGACCGGCTCGGCCTGGTCCGCCATCGTCTGGCGCTCGACCCGCACCTCGCGGCCGCGCCCGGTGGTCTGGGCGCGCAGCGCCTCCTCCTCCAGGGCCGGCTCCTTCATCAGCCAGTGGCCGAGGCGGCGCAGCAGGTCGAGATAGGGGCCGCCCTCCTGGTAGCCCCGCGCCCAGAGCCAGGCGTGGTCGGACAGGAGCAGGGCGACGCGGCCCTTGTCCTCGCGCGACAGCGCGAGCAGCGGCAGACCCTCGGCCCCCGACAGGATCGGCTGGATCCCCGGCCGGGTGCGGGCCTCGACGATGCGCAGCCAGTCGCCCCAGGCGGGCGGGTTCGCGTCCGAGCCCGGCAGGGCGCGGGTCACCGGGTGGCGCTGGCCGACCTGCGTCGGCGTCGCCTTGTAGGGCTTCTCGACGACCCGGCCGTCGGGGTCGCCGGGCAGGATGCCGGCGAGCCGCGTGCGGGCGAGGCTGGCCGGTCCGGCGAATTCGGGGCCGGCGGCGATCAGCAGGGCGCCGCCCTCGCGGACGTAGCGGACGATGTTGTCGAAATAGGCCTGCGGCAGCACGCTCTGATTGGCGTAGCGGTCGAAGATGATCAGGTCGAAGTCCTTGATCTTCTGGACGAACAGCTCGCGCGTCGGGAAGGCGATCAGGGAGAGTTCCGAGATCGGCGTGCCGTCCTGCTTCTCCGGCGGCCGCAGGATGGTGAAGTGGACGAGGTCGACGTTGGCGTCCGACTTCAGGAGGTTGCGCCAGGTGCGCTCGCCCTGGTGCGGCTCGCCGGAGACGAGCAGCACCCGGAGCTTCTCGCGGATGCCCTCGATCGGCAGGACTGCCCGGTTGTTGACCGTGGTGAGCTCGCCCGGCAGCGGCTCGACCTCGATCTCCACCACGTTCGGGCCGCCGTGCTCGATGCGCAGGTTCAGGGAGAACGGCTTGTCGGTGGCGACGTCCCGCCGGCCGATCTCCTCACCGTCGCGGCGCACGGTGACGACCGCGTGGCCGGTCCCGCCGCGCTCCATGACCTCGGCGCGGATCGTCAGGTCCTTGCCGACGATGCCGAAGCGCGGCGCCTCCAGGAGCTTGATCTGCCGGTCGCGCTCGTCCGGGTGACCGGTGACGAGGACGTGGAGCGGCGCCTTGATGCCGAGCTGGGCCAGCGAGGACGGGATGTCGTGCACCACGCCGTCGGTGAGCATCACGATCCCGGCGAGGCGCTCCGGCGGGACGTCGGCCAGCGCCTGGCTCAGGGCCGTGAACAGCTTGGTGCCGTCGTCGCCGTCCTTGGAATCCGGCACGTCGATGAAGCGCGGCTCGATGTCGGTGAGCGCGCCGAACCGGCGCTGGAGCTCGGCGCGGACCGCGTCGGTCATCTGCGGCCGATCGCCGAGCTGCTGGGACCCGGACCGGTCGACCACGATGGCGGCCACGTCCTTCACGGGCTCCCGGTCCTCGCGCACCAGCGCCGGGTTGGTGAGCGCCGCCAGAACCAGGGCGAGGACGAGGACGCGCAGCAGCGCGGTGCGGCCCCGGGCCAGGACGGCGAACACCGCCAGGACGGCGACGATCGCGCCGAGGACGGCGATGGCCGGCCAGGGCAGGAGGGGCGTGAAGCTGAGGCTCAGCATGGGGCGGAGCGCTCCGAATCCGTGAGGCTGCGCCGCGCTTCGTTCCGGGCACCGCCACGCTCACGCGGCGGCGCGGGCAGGCGCGACGGGCTCCCTCTCCCGCGCGGGAGAGGGCTGGGGTAAGGGTCGGGAAGGTTCAGGCTCGAGCACGCCGTCGATGTGCCGGCAGGGAGCGCCGCGTCCGGGGAGATCTGACCCCTCACCGTGTCCCTCTCCCGCACGGGAGAGGGGACCCGCGCCCCGTCCTGCCGACGCGGCGCCGCGCGCGCGCTTCGAATCTGCAGGCATGCAGAGGAGGGAGGGAAGGCGGCCGCGCGCCGTGTGTCCGAACCCATCACTGCCCCAGCCGCTCCAGCAGCGCGGGCACGTGGACCTGGTCCGCCTTGTAGTTCCCGGTGAGCGTGTACATCACGATGTTCACGCCGCCCCGGAACGCCATCTCGCGCTGGCGCTGGTCGCCGCCCACGACCGGGTAGAGCGGCTCGCCCCGGCGCCCCACCGCCCAGGCGGCGGCGAGGTCGTTGCCGGTGATGATGATCGGGCTCACGCCGTCGCCGGCGCGGGCCGGGCGGCGCTCGGCGCCCTCGGCGGCGGGCGGCAGCGCCTCCACCCAGGTCTGGCCCGTGGCGTAGCGGCCGGGGAAGCTGTCCACGAGGTAGAAGGCCTTGGTCAGCACGTGGTCGAGGGGCACCGGCTCCAGTTCCGGCACCTCGAGCGTCGCCAGCATCTTCCGGAGATAGGCTCCTTCCGGGGTGGGCGGCCCGCCCGGCCGCGCGGTGAGCGCGTCGCGGGTGTCGAACAGGACCGTGCCACCGTTGCGCATGAACGCGTCGATCTTGCGGATCGCGACGTCCGAGGGCTGTGGCCGGTTCGGGGCGATCGGCCAGTAGATCAGCGGGTAGAAGGCCAGTTCGTCCTTCGCCGGATCGATCCCGGCCGGCTCGCCCGGCTCCAGCGCGGTGCGCGCGGCCAGCATCTGGGTCAGGCCGGTGAGGCCGGTGCGGCTCGCCTCGTCGACGGCGGCGTCGCCCGTGATCACGTAGGCGAGGCGCGTGACCAGCGCCGACTCGATGCCGTTCGGCCGGTTGGCCGGCGGCTCCTCCGCGCGGACCGGGCGCGCCGGCAGGGCGGCGAGCAGGACGAGGCCGGCGAGGGCCAGCACGGCCGGCCGGCCGCGCAGGCGGGCCGCCAGACCGCCGCGGCGCAGGAAGCCGCCGAGCCACAGCCCCGCCAGGGTGTCGAGCGCCAGCAGCAGCAGCGCCAGGGTGAACAGGCTCGGCCGCAGGTCCAGGGTCTCGGCGCCGGCGAGGGACCCGAACCGGGCGCCCTCGAGCGCGGCGGTGTCGAGGGGCTTCAGCCGGTCATCCGGTTTCAGGGCGTTCACGCTGATGCCTCCGTCCGGCGGGCCGTAGAAGCCCGGCGGATGTTCGAGGTTCGCCCGGTCGGCGTAGTCGGCCGACACCGCGGTGGCCGAGGCCGGCGGCGATCCCAGCGCGCCGAAGCCATCGAGGGTCACCCGCGGCGCGAGCACCGGGGCGGCGGCCCGCGTCGCGTCCCCCTGGACCGGCGCCGCGGCGCCGGCCAGCGCCACGACGCGCCGGAGCATGTCGATGAACAGGCCGGAGAGCGGCAGGTTCGACCACGTCGTGTCGGCGGTCACGTGGAACAGCACGATCGTGCCCTGGCCGCGCTTCTGCGCGGTGACGATCGGCGTGCCGTCCTGGAGCGACGCCCAGGTCCGGTTCGGCAGGTCGCCGTCCGGCTCGGCCAGGATCTGGCGGCGCACGCCGATATCGGCCGGCGGCGTCAGGCCCGTGAAGGGGCTCTCGGGCGGGAACGGGGCCAGGGTCTTGGGGCTGTCCCAGGAGAGCGTGCCGCCGAGCGTCCGGCCGCCCCGCCGCAGCCGCACGGGCACGAGCGGATCGTTGCCGGCGGCGAGCCGCGGGCCGGCGAAGCGCAGCAGCATCCCGCCGTCCTTCACGAAGCTCTCGATCCGCGCGGTGGTCTTCTCGTCGAGCGCGCCGACATCGGCCAGCACGAGGACCGAGACCTGATTGTCGAGGAGCTGGTTGATCGAGTCCGCCGTGCCCTTGGCGCCCCGGGGCTCCTGCACGTCCGCGAAGGGCTGGAGCGCCCGCGACAGGTAGTAGGTCGGCGCCAGGAGCGGCTGCGCCTGGTCGAGGGTGCCGCCGAACACGAGCCCGACCCGGCGGCGCTTGCCGCGCTCGTCCTGCAGCACCACGGCGCCGGCCGAGCGCTCGCCCGCGATCTCCAGCCGGCTGATGCTGTTGCGCAGCTCCACCGGCATCTCGAAGGTCGCGTCCGCCTCGGTGGCGTCGGCCCCGAAGGCGAAGTCGCGCTCGGCGAGCGGCAGGCCCTTCTGGTCGAGCGCCCGGATCACGCCCGCGTCGCGCCCGTTCGGCGCCGCCCGCAGGACGTGGGTCACGAGCTTGCCGGCGTTCTCGGTGGCGGTCAGGGCGAGGGCCGGCGGCCTGTCGGCCCGCAGCACCGTCAGGGCCGCGCCCCTGTCGCCCGCGAGGTCGGCGAGCCCCTTGGCGAAGCGCGTGTCGCCCGCGCCGGCGACGCCGTCGCTGATCCAGACGAGGCCGGCGCCCCGGTTCTTGTCGAGGAAGGTCTCGATCGTCGCGAGATGCGCGTCGCGGGCGGGGAGGATTGGGCGCGGCGCGAGGGCGCGCAGGCGCTCCAGGGCGGCGGCCGGCGTCTTCGCCTCGAAGGCCGCGGGGGCGTCGGCGAGGCCGATCACCGCGACGGGCCGTCCGTCCCGGGCGGCGCCCTCCACCGCGTCGGTGGCGACGCGCAGGCGGTCGCGCCAGTCGTGGGCGGCGGGAAAGCCGTTGTCGAGGAGCACAAGGAGCGCGCTGCGGCCGCCCCCGGCTCCGACGCCCCCGGCGTTCCAGACCGGGCCGGCGACCGCGAGGATCAGGGCGGCGGCGATCAGGAGCCGGAGGATCAGCAACCAGGGCGGCGTGCGCGCCGGGGTCTGCCGCTGCGGGATCAGGTCGGCGACGAGCTTCAGCGGCGGGAAGTTGATCCGCCGCGGGCGCGGCGGGGTCACCCGCAGCAGGAACCACAGGGCCGGCAGGCCGATCAGGGCGGCGAGCGCCAGCGGCGCCGCGAAGGTCAGACCCAGCATGGCGGCCTCACTCGGTGCCGCGGGCGGCGATCAGCGTGGCGAGCCGCAGGGCCGCCTCGCTCGCCGGCCGGTCGGTGCGGTGGATCGTCAGCGTCCAACCCTGTCCGCGGGCGATGGACGCCAGCGCGGCCCGGTGCTCGGCGATCCGGGCCCGGTAGCGCGCGCCCCAGGCGTCGGCGTCGCCGATATCGAGACTGAGGCCGCCCTCGAGATCGTGCAGGACGGCCTGGCCGGTGAACGGGAAGGTCTCCTCGATCGGGTCCGCCACCATGAGGAGGTGGCCGCGGCTGCCGCGGCCGGCGAGGCTCTGCACGGAGGCCGCGATCCGGTCGGGCTCGGTCAGGAAGTCGCCGATCAGCACCACCTCGTCGAAGCGGGCGGGGCTGGCCCGGGGCGGCAGGTCCTGGGTGAGGCCGGCCGTGTCGGCCACGAGCGCCTGGGCCAGGCGCTCGACGATCCCGCGGGAGGCGCTCGCGCGGGTCAGGCCGAGCAGGCCCACCCGCTCGCCGCCCTCCACGAAAACGTCGGCCAGGGCGAGGCCCAGGATCAGCGCGCGCTCGATCTTCGGGGCCGAGGCGAGGTCCGACACGAAGCCCATCGAGGCCGAGCGGTCGATCCACAGCCAGATATTGTGGGCCGCCTCCCATTCGCGCTCTCGGACGTAGAGCCGGTCGTCCCGGGCCGAGCGGCGCCAGTCGACGCGGGCCGCGGCCTCGCCGGTGACGAAGGGGCGGAACTGCCAGAAGCTCTCGCCCGGCCCGGCGCGGCGGCGGCCGTGGAGGCCGTGGGCCAGCAGGCTCGACACGCGGCGCGCCTCCAGGACGAGGCGGGGCATCTTGTCGGAGAGGGCGGTCGCGCCCTCGCTCTCGCGCCGGCCGGGGGTGCGCCTGCCGGCGTCGAGGGCGTTCGTCGCGACCAAAGTCAGAGCTTCTCCGCGAGCTTGGCGATCAGGCCCTCGATGGTCTCGCCGTCGGCGCGGGCGGTGTAGCTCAGCGCCATCCGGTGCTTGAGCACCGGCTCGGCGAGCGCCTTCACGTCGGCCACCGACGGCGCGACCCGGCCCTCGATCAGCGCCCGGGCGCGGGCGGCGAGCGTCAGCGCCTGGCTGGCGCGGGGGCCGGGCCCCCAGAGGAGCTTGTCCTTCACGATGGCGTCGCCGCTGTCCGGCCGGGCGGCGCGCACGAGGTCGAGGATCGCCTCGACCACGGCCTCGCCCACCGGCAGCCGGCGCACGAGGCGCTGGGCGGTGAGCAGCTGCTCGGTGGACATCACGGCCCGCGGGCGCGCCTCGTCCACGCCGGTGGTCTCGATCAGGATCCGCCGCTCGGCGGCGCGGTCGGGGTAGCCGACGTCGATCTCCAGGAGGAAGCGGTCGAGCTGCGCCTCGGGCAGGGGATAGGTGCCCTCCTGCTCGATCGGATTCTGGGTCGCCAGCACGTGGAACGGCCGGGGCAGGTCGTGGCGGGCGCCCGCCACCGAGACGTGGCCCTCCTGCATGGCCTGCAGCAGCGCCGACTGCGTGCGCGGGCTCGCCCGGTTGATCTCGTCGGCCATCAGGAGCTGGGTGAAGACCGGCCCCTGCACGAACCGGAAGGCCCGGCGGCGCTCGGCGTCCTCCTCCAGGATCTCGGTGCCGAGGATGTCGGAGGGCATCAGGTCGGGCGTGAACTGCACGCGCCGCGCGTCGAGGCCCAGCACCGTGCCCAGCGTCTCGACCAGCTTGGTCTTGGCGAGGCCCGGCAGGCCGACCAGCAGGCCGTGGCCGCCGGCCAGGATGGTCACGAGTGCGAGATCGACCACTTTCTCCTGGCCGAAGATCACCCCGTGGATCGCCTCCCGCGCCGCGCCGACGTCGGCGAGGCAGCTCTCCGCCGTCGCCACGATGCCGTCGTCCAGGGTGGTGGCCGGGCTGATCCCCTGCGTCATGCCGATATCCATCTCCTGCCCGGGCCCCGCGGGACCCGCCGGCCAATCCCGCAAGTGTGGGGCTTCAGGTGCCGGGCTGGCAAGGTCGGGATCGCCGCACGCCCGTTCGCGGCCGCGTTGGCGGCGTCCGGCGCCCTCGCCGAGACCGGAGCCGCCCGCGATGGGTCGGACGCCGATCCCGCCCCGCTCTTGGCGTGGGCGACCCGGACCTTTAGGAAGGCGCCCAAGCCGGGGCGATCCTCACCCGCGACCGCCGGACCGGCCGAACCCTCTGATGTCTCTCGCGGATCGCGGCGTGGGCAGCTTTGCGGGCTTCCCGCGTATCCGGACCTGACCATGCGCCTTCGAGATGTGTTCGTCGTCGGATCGTCGGAGAAGGCCGGCCTCGCAGGCGCGGCGCAGTCCCTCGCGCGCCCGCTGACCCGGCGCCTCAAGGGCCGCCGCCGCACCGAACCCCGCCAGGCGGACCTCGTCCGCGCGGTCAAGGAATCCGGCCTGTTCGACCCGGCCTGGTACGCGAGGCGCTACCCCGACGTGGTCGGCGAGGGGATCGATCCGGCGGTGCACTACGCGGTCCACGGCGGGCGCGAGGGGCGCTGGCCGCACCCGCTCTTCCACGGCGACCTCTACCTCGACTCCGTCCCGGGCCTCCGGGCCGAGGGCACCAACCCGCTGCTCCACTACCTCGACCGCGGCGCCGCGGCAGGCATCCGCCCCAACCCGCTGTTCGACCCGGACTGGTACGCGACGCGCTACCTCGGCGGCGCGGAGCACCGCGCCCGGGCGTTCTCCGACTTCCTGTCGCGGGGCGACACCGACCCGTCGCCTCAGTTCGACACCGCCTGGTACCTGTCCCGCTACCCGGATGCCCGCGCGGCCGGCGGCAACGCCCTCAGCCACTTCTTCGAGACCGGCCGGAAGCAGGGCTACCTGCGCAACCCGGAGGAGTTCGCCGGCCTGTCGCGGCACGTCGACCTGATCCGGCGGTCGGGGCTCTTCGACGCCGCGTTCTACCGCGAGCGCTGCCCCGAGGCCGAGACCAGCGGGCTCGAGCCCCTGGAGCACTACGTGATGGCCGGCGGCTACCGCCGCTACGCGCCCCACCCGCTGTTCGATCCCGACTGGTACGCGGCCCAGTCCGCCGCGGTGCGGGCCGACAGCCTCAACCCGCTGGTCCATTACCTAGAGCACGGCGCCGCCGAGGGCCTCGACCCGGGGCCCTGGTTCGCCACGCGCTGGTACACCGAGACCTACCTTGAAGACGACGCGGCCGGGCAGAACCCGCTGGCGCATTTCCTCGCCGACGGCGGGCGCACGACGAGCCCGTCGCCGCGCTTCGACGCGCCCTGGTACCGCGCCCGCTACCCGAAGGTCGCAGCGCTGGGCCTCAACCCGCTGATCGACTACGTCACCACCGGCCTGGAGGCGGGCCGCCTGACCCGCCGCGTCCCCGGGGCCGCGGTGCCGGAAGCCTCCGACGCGCGCCTCTCCTGCCTGAAGCGCGAGCCCCGGCGGCACGGCCGCACGGCCCTGTTCATCACCCACTGCCCCGAGGGGCGGATCCGCGGCCACGTCGAGCCCTACCTCAAGGCCTTCGCGGAGAACGGGACCGACCTCGTCCTGATCATCGCCGCCGACCAGCACAAGAACGCCGTGCCGCAGGCGATCCTGGATCTCTGCGCCTCGGTCTACCTGCGCGAGAACAGCGGCTTCGACTTCGCCGCCTGGGCGCATGTCCTCCTGGAGGACACCGACCTCCTCGATTCCGAGACGCTCTACCTCGCCAATGACAGCCTCGTCGGGCCCCTCGACCGCGACGACTTCGCCGGCCTGCTCGCGAAGATCGACGCCTTCCCGGAGGCGGTGATCGGGCTGGCCGACAATTTCTACTACAGCCACCACCTCCAGAGCTTCTTCCTGGCCCTGAAGCGGCGCTGCCTGTCCTCGTACGCGTTCAACCACTTCCTCCTGTCGGTGGCGAACTGGCCGGACAAGAACGCGGTCATCACCGAGTACGAGCTGACCTTCTCGCAGCGGATGCGGGCGGCCGGGCTCGGCATGCGCAGCCTGTTCTCGGCCCAGAACAAGCACATGTCGCTGGTCAACGACCCGCGCAACAATCGCACCCTGTTCGACTGGGAGAACATGCTCAGCCAGGGCTTCCCGTTCGTGAAGCGCTCGCTGCTGGGCGAGCACGCCGCGATCGGCGGGGCGGCGGTGCGGGAGGCGATCGCCGAGCGCGGCTTCGACCTCGACCGGCTCGACGTGACCTACACGTATCCGGGGGCCAGGATCTGGGCTGACCTGCGCCGGCCCCGGGCGCCGGAGCGGCCGCAGCGCGTCGCCTACGTCTCGCCGATGAACTACGCCAACGGCCTCGGCGTCGCGGCCCGCAGCTACGCCCGCGCTCTGCATCGGACCCCCTTCGCGCTGAACGTCCACCCGATGGAGCGGCCGTTCCACGTCCACGCCCGGGTGGCGCCGGCGTGGCAGGCCCGGACCGTCTCGGGCCCCGCCGACGTCGCGCTGGTCCATTTCAACGGCGACAGCTGGCACTCGCTGATGAGCGACCGGCAGCGGGCGATCGCCGCCGAGGCGCGGCTGAAGATCGGGCTGTTCGTCTGGGAGACCTCGCACGTGCCCGGGGGCTGGCTGCCGACCGTCGACGGCCTCGACGCGATCTGGGCGCCCACGGAGTTCTGCGCGGCGATCTTCCGGCAGATCACCGACATCCCGGTCGACGTCGTGCCCTACGTGGTCGAGAACGAAGCCGGCGAGCTGGTGAGCGCCGCCGCCAAGGCGAACCTGCGCAAGGCCTTCGCGATCGACCCGTCCAGGCGGGTGATCCTCTACGCCTTTGACGGCTCCAGCTACCTCGCCCGCAAGAATCCGCACGCGCTGATCCGGGCCTTCCGGGCGGCGGGTCTCGGGCAGGCCGGCTGGCAGCTCGTGCTCAAGACCAAGCACGTGTTCGACCTGCCCGAGGAGGGCAAGAAGCTCCTCGACCTCGTGGGCACGTCCGGCGACGTCGTGGTGATCGACCAGCCGCTCTCTCAGAACGAGCTCGGCGCGCTGTTCGATCTCTGCGCGGTCTACGCGTCGTCGCACTCCTCGGAGGGCTTCGGCCTGACGATCGCCGAGGCGATGGAGATGGGCAAGGTCGTGGTCGCCACCGATTACGGCGGCTGCCGCGACTTCCTCGACGCCACCTGCGGCTTCCCCGTGAAGGCCGAGGTCACGGCCCTCGACCAGACCTACGGCCCGTACCTGCGCGGCGCCGAGTGGGGCCAGGTGGACGAGGCGGACCTCACCCGGGCCCTCAACGACGCGGCCCGGGCGGTGACCGGCGGCGACGCGGCCCGGATCGGCGCCGCCGCCCGGGCCCGCATCCGCGAGCGGCTATCCATCGGCGCGGTGGCGCGGGCCATGGAGGCGAGCCTGACCCGCCTCCTGGCCGCCGAACGGTCCTGAATCCCCGGAGACGCGACCCGTGTTGAAGAAGAAGCCGGTCCCGGCCCCGTCGGCCTCGTGGGGCACGCTCCCGTGGCCGGACGCGATCCTGCCGCTGCCCCTCGACCCGCAGCTCCGTCCCCTCGACGAGCGCCGGCTCGCCCAGGTCGCGGCCGGCCAGTTCCCCGCCTGCCGGGCGATCTTCGTCGCGCCCGCGGCCTCCGAGCTGCGCCCCGACCTCGCGGCGCACCTGACGCGCGCGCTGGCGGAGCGGCCCGATATCGGCATCTTCTACGGCGACGACGCCGTGGTGGACGGCGCCGGTCAGGTCCGCAGTGTCCACTGCAAGCCGGCCTTCAACCCGGCCCTCCTGATGGCCGACGACTATATCGGCTTCCCGCTGCTGATCCGCGTCTCGGCCCTGGCCGGCCTGAGCCCCGATTTCGGCCTGCGCCACGGCAGCGCCGCGTGGTTCCGCTTCCTGCTCGGCGCGATCTCCGCGGGGATCGGCATCGACCGGATCCCCCAGACCCTGATCGCCTCGCCGCTGGAGCGCCCGAAGGCGACGCGCACGGCGCGCGCCCACGCCCTCGATCGCTGGTTCGAGGCCTCCGGCATGCCGCTGCGCACCGCCCCGGGGCTGACCCCGGACACGCTGGAGATCCGCCGGAGCTTCGACGCGCGGCCGGCCGTGACCCTGGTCGTGCCGACCAACCAGAGCCGCCCGAAGGACGATCAGGGCCGCGCCGTCGAGGGCGCCAAGCCCCACGTGATCAACCTGCTCGACAGTCTCGGCCGCAGCACCTACCCGGCCGACCGGATCCGCGTGCTGATCGGCGACGACGTGGCCGACGACGCGATCTACCGCGGCCGCTCCGACCGCTTCACCGTGACCCGCCTGCTGACGACCCGGGCTCCGGGCGAGCGGTTCAACTACGCGGCCAAGATGAACACGCTCTGGCGCGCGGCCGAGACCGACCTCGTCATCCTGATGAACGACGACCTCGTCGTGCGCCGGCCCGGCTGGATCGAGGCGCTCCTGACCTTCGCGCTGGACCGCGGCGTCGGCGGCGCCGGCGGCCGGCTGCTGTTCCCCACGGGCAAGATCCAGCATGCCGGCATGACCGGCGGCATCTTCGACGTGTTCGCCCACCCCTGGTACAACCGGGACGCGGCGGAGCCGACCTACGGCGACTGGGCGCTGACGCAGCGCGACTGCTCGGCGGTGACCGGGGCGCTCTTCGCCACCCGCAAGGCGGTGCTCGAGGCGGTCAACGGCTTCGACGAGGGCTTCGCCCTCGACTTCAACGACGTCGACCTGTGCCTGAAAATGCGGCAGCTCGGCTACCGCATCGTCTACACGCCCTTCGCCGAGATGGCGCACCACGAGAGCGCCTCGCGGCAGACCAGCTTCGCGCCGGGCTCGCAGATCGCCCGCTTCCTGCGCCGCTGGGGCGACGTGATCGCGGAGGATCCGGCCTACAGCCCGCAGCTGCGCATCGACACCGACGTGGTCGCCCCGCGGGCCGACGCGACGCGCTGGATCGCGGAGCGCCGGGCGGACGCCGCCTGATCGGCCGGCGCGCCCGGGTTAAGCTAAACGCGCGAAGTTCGGCGCGGCGGCCTGGAACGGGGCAGTCCGAGCCTCTACCCATCGTGGCGGATGCGCGGACGGAACTGTCCGCGCCGGGGTGGGGAGCCCAACGTGAAGAAGCCGCTCACCGCCGCCGCCCTCCTCGTCGGCCTCGCCCTGGTCGGCCTCGCGGCGGAGATCCGGCTGCACGAGCGGGGTCGTCCCGTCGCCAGCACGGCGGTCCGGTCCGGCGGCGCCGCCTTCGCCCCGGCGCCGATCCCGGCGGACTGGGTCGTCTCCGGCGACCCCGTCACCGAGGTCGCGGAGGTCTCGCAGACCCATGACGGCAGCGCGCAGGTCTACCTGTGGCGCACCACGGCCAGCACGTTCCGCTGGACCCACCACGCTGACGAGATCATCACCATCCTCGACGGCGAGGTCTTCGTCACCGACGCCGACGGCAGCCGCCACCACCTGACGCCGGGCGACGTGGCGCATTTCCCGGTCGGGTCCGTCCAGCTCTGGGAGGTGCCGAGGACGCTGCTGAAATCGGCGATCCTCAAGCACCGCAGCCCGACCCTGGTCGAGGCGTCCCTGCGGTGGCTGCGCCGGGCGCGGGCGCTCGTCGCCGGCTGAGGCGCGGGCGCCGGCGGCGTCCGCCGCGGCGAGCCGACGAGGCGTAATCTAGGTTGAATCCCGCGATCCGGTGACACGGCTTGCTAAGGCTCGGCGCGGCATCATCGGCGCTCCGACGCCGCGAACCGACCCGATGCCCCCACCCCGCAACCTGCAGCTCGACGCCGCGCGCGGTCTCGCCGTGCTGCTGGTCCTCTCCGGCCACCTGCTGCAGCCCGTCTTCTACGGCCCGTCGGGGCCCGAGCCGGGGCCGGCCCTCGCGGTCTGGCGGGTCATATACGCCTTCCACATGCCGTTCTTCTTCCTGCTCTGCGGGATGGTCGACCGGATCAAGGGCGAGGCGAGTCTCGGCGAAGCCTGCCGCTCCGCGCTGCGGCTCGTGGCGGTGGCGCTGGCGTTCGGCACCCTCGCGCTGGTCCCCCAGGCCCTCGCCGGCACCCTGTCGCCCGGTGACGCGCTGCGCGCCGCGCTCTACGGCCGCGACTTCGGCCTGGGCGTGCTCTGGTTCCTGGTCGCCCTGGGGCTGGTGCGGGTGATCGACGCCGCGGCGCGCGCGGCGACCTTCCCGGGCGGCTACTGGATCGTTCTGGGCGGCGCCCTCGCCCTGTCGTGGACCTGCAGCGCGCGGGCGTTCCCGTACTGGCAGGTCCACGCGCTCGTGGGCGCCCTGCCGTTCTACGTCGCGGGCCTGCGGCTCGGGCCACGGGCGTTCGACGTGTCGGCGCTGCTCGGCGCCTGCGGCCTCGCGGTGCTCCTGCTCTGCGCGCCGCGGAACTTCGTCCACGTCGCGACCGGGCATTACGGCGACCCGGCGCTGTTCGTCGTGACGGCGGCGGCAGGCTCGGCGTTCGCGCTGGCGGTCGCCGGCCGGCTGCGCGGGCCGCCGCGCGCCGCGGCCGGCCTGCTGGGGCGGGCGAGCTTCGAGCTCTACATCGTCAGCGGCGTCTTCCTCCTCCTGGCGCCGCACTGGCCCGCCTGGGACCGGTGGGACGGCCTGGTGCTGCTCGCCGCAATCGGCCTGCCCCTGCACCTGATCGCGGCCCGCGGGCTGCGCGGGCCGATCCGGGCCGTCCGCGCGGCCGCCGACAGTGTTGTCGACAGCGCGGTCGACGGGCTCGCCGGCCGCCAGCGTCGCGCGCGGCCGGGCTTGTCCGGGGCGGATCCTTAAGACTTGTGCGGGACGATCCGCCAGCATTCCGGCCGCAAGACCTTCGATGACAGCGCCACACGCCAGGGGCCCCGATGTTCGCTGAGCGCCCGCGCGGCGGCGTCGGCGCGTGGCCCCTCATCGCCGCCACGCTGGTCGCCACGATCGTCTGGTTGGCGGTCGCCGGGCTGCACTTCGCCTGGGACAGCGCCCTCGTCACCCTCGCGGCCTGCGGCGGACTCGAGGCCCTTGCGCGGGTCTACCGCACGCGCCGCCCCGAGCCGCGCATCGCCGCGACGCTGAGCGCGCTGGCGCAGGTCATCGCCTTCAGCGCCTGCGCGGCCGCGCTGTCGTACACGGTCGCGAGCACCGGCGGCCCACTCTGGGATTCGACCTTCGACGCCTGGGACCGGCGGCTCGGACTGGACTGGCGCGCCTACCTGGCCTTTGTGGACGGCCATCCGCGGCTCGGGCTGGCGCTCTCGCTGGCCTACCGGAGCCTGATCCTGCAGACCATGCTGGCGGTCATCCTGCTGGGCTTCAGCGGTCGGCTGCGGGCCCTGCGGGACTTCGTCCTGGCCTTCGCCCTCGCCGGCACGGTGACGGTCCTGATCTCCGCGCTGACGCCGGCCCTGGCCAACTTCGTCTTCCTGGGCCTGTCCCCGGCGGACTTCCCCAACCTGCACCCGGCCGCGTCCTACGTCCACGTTGCGGACCTGACCGGCCTGCGCGACGGCACGCTCCGGACGATCTCCCTCGACCACGTCGAGGGCATCATCACGTTCCCGAGCTTCCACGCGGCGCTGGGGGCCCTCTACATCTGGGCCTTCTGGCACCTGCGCGCGGCCCGGATCCCGGCCTTCCTCGTCAACGTCCTCCTCATCGCCGCCACGCCGATCGACGGCGGCCACTACTTCGTCGACGTGATCGCCGGGCTGGTCATCGCCGTCCTGGCGATCTGCGCCGCGCGGGCGCTCGGGCGGCGGCGGGCCGCGGACGCGCTCCGCCCCGGAGCGCGCGAGGGCGGACCCGCGCCCGGGCGGGCCTGACGCGCGCGGCCCGCGGGCGCCTCAGAGCGCCTCAGAGCGCCTCGCCCCGCATCAGCCGGGGCCGCGAGTCGCGCGCGGCCGCGGCCTCGCCGATGAAGAAGCGCTTGAGCCCCGGCAGCCTGTCCACGATCCCGAGGCCGAGGTCGCGGGCGAGCCGCAGCGGCAGGGCGTCGTTCGAGAACAGCCGGTTCAGCCCGTCGGTCGCCGCCGCCATGGCGAAGCTGTCGAAGCGCCGGGCGCGCTCGTAGGCGCGCAGCACGTCGGGGCTGCCGGGGTCGAGGCCGAGGCGCAGCGCGCCGGTCACGGATTCGGCCAGCGCCGCGGCGTCCGCGAGCCCGAGGTTGAGGCCCTGGCCGGCGATCGGGTGGATCACGTGCGCCGCGTCGCCCAGCAGGGCGAGGCGCTCGGCGCGGAAGGCGCGGGCGATGCCGAAGGCGAGGGGGTGACGGCTGGGGCCGTGCTCCAGCGCGAGCGCGCCGAGATCCAGGGTGAACCGGCGCTCGATCTCGGCGAGCACCTCGTCGGGGCCGCCGGAGAGCAGGGCCTCGGCGTCGTCCGACCGCTCGGTCCAGACGATGGAGGAGCGGTGCCCTAGGGGGCCGCCGTCCCGCAGCGGCAGGATCGCGAACGGGCCCGCGGGCAGGAAGTGCTCGAAGGCGCGGCCTTCGTGCGGCCGGGCGTGGCCGATCGTCGCCACGATCCCGACCTGCGGGTAGGACCAGCCGACCCAGCCGATCCGCGCCGCCTCGCGCAGCCGCGAGCGCGCGCCGTCGGCGGCCACCAGCAGGTCGCCCCGCAGGGTCTCGCCGGTGGTGAGCGCCGCGCGGATCGCGGCCCCCTCCGGCACCGCGCGCACGACCCCGGCGGCGACGATCGCGACCCCCGCCGCCCGGCAGGCCTCCGCGAGGGCCGCGGCGAGCGGCTCGGCCTCGATCATGTGGGCGAAGGGCTCGCCGTCGTCGCGCTCCGCGTCCGCCTCGCTGCCGAAGGTCAGGAAGACCGGCCGCACCGGGTCGGCGAGGCGGCTGTCGCTGATCACCATCTCGCCGATCGGCTCGGCCGCTTCGGCGACCCGGGCCCACAGGCCGAGGCGCTCCAGCATCCGCCGCCCGCCCGCCGCGAGGGCGTAGGCGCGGCCGCGATGCCGGGCGGGGTCGGCGGCGCCCGGATCGATCACCGTCACGGCCAGCGCCGGACCGTGGGCCTGCTTCAGGGCGAGGGCCAGGGCGAGGCTGGGCAGGCCGCCGCCGGCGATCAGGAGGCTGCGGCTGCCGGGGCGAGGCGTCTCGGCCGTCATCGGGGCGGATCTCCTAGGGGTCCCGCGCGGGACGCGTGGATTGGTTCGTCCGAAAAGCCTATGTCGCACGCGGGCAACGAACGGAAACCCCGCGGGTCATGACCGACGCCAACACCGACGCGATGACGGACGCCGTCGCCGAGCTGATCGCCATCCTCGACCTGGAGCGCCTGGAGGTCGACCTGTTCCGCGGCCAGAACCCTAAGACAGGCTGGCGGCGCGTCTTCGGCGGGCAGGTGGTGGCGCAGGCCCTGGTCGCCGCGACCCGGACGGTGCCCGACGACCGTCCCGCCCACTCCCTCCACGCCTACTTCATGCTGCCCGGCGACCCGCGCACGCCCATCGTCTACGAGGTCGAGCGGATCCGGGACGGGCGGAGCTTCACGACCCGCCGGGTCAAGGCGATCCAGCACGGGCGCGCGATCTTCGCCACGACGATCTCCTACCAGGTCGTCGAGGAGGGGCTCACGCACCAGCCGGCGATGCCGGCGGTGGCCGGGCCCGAGGGGCTCCTCGACGGCAAGGCCCTGGCGGCGGCCGGCGGCACCGGGATGCCGGAGGCGATCGCCGCCTATTTCGGCCGCGAGCGGCCGATCGCGCTGCGGCCGGTCGACCTGAACCGCTACCTGCCCGCCGGCGCGGGCGGCCGGGCGCCGGACCCGATCTTCAATGTCTGGCTGCGCGCGGCCTCGGCGCTGCCGGACGATCCGGCACTCCACCGGGCCGTGCTGGCCTACGCGTCCGACATGACCCTCCTCGACGTCTCGCTGATCCCGCACGCGCGCTCGGTGTTCGACCCGACGATCCAGGCCGCGAGCCTCGACCACGCGCTCTGGTTCCACCGGCCCGTGAAGATCGACGACTGGCTGCTCTACGCCCAGGACAGCCCCGTCGCGGGCGGCGCCCGCGGCTTCGCCCGGGGCCAGATCTTCGACCGGGCCGGCAACCTCGTGGCGTCGGTGGCCCAGGAGGGTCTGATCCGCCCGTCGCGGGATTAAAACGCGTTGCCGCGCGTGTGTTGCCGGCACGCAACGGGGCGAGATGCACGGAATTGGGCAGATTGCCTCGTCTTTGTGCGGCGGCGCGACCGGACCTGCCCGCGATCTGGCCGCGTCGGGCTAATCGATGGGCAAAATGGCGACCGGCGAAAATGTTCCCGGCCAAGCTTGTCTGGCATAGTCCTTGAATAGCGGCCTTCGACCGCGGGTCATCCCGAGCCTGCGGACGGTCCGGGTCGGCTCGTCCCGCAGGTCGGGTGACGGCAACGGTTCCCGAGGACTTCGAAGGGGGCGTCGCCCATGAAAATCGTGATGGCCATCATCAAGCCGTTCAAGCTCGAGGAGGTGCGCGACGCGCTCACCGGAATCGGCGTGCACGGCCTGACGGTGACGGAGGTGAAGGGTTATGGCCGCCAGAAGGGCCACACCGAGATCTACCGCGGCGCGGAGTACGCCGTCAGCTTCCTGCCGAAGCTGAAGATCGAGGTCGCCGTCGCCTCGGACCTGACGTCCAGCGTGATCGACGCCATCGCGGGGGCCGCGCGGACCGGCCAGATCGGCGACGGCAAGATCTTCGTGATGCCGCTGGAGAAGGCGGTGCGCATCCGGACCGGCGAGACCGACGCCGACGCCCTCTGATCCGCGGCCCGGTGCGCCCGGGCCCGCCGATCCCCAGACCTCCTGAAACACTACGGACTTGAGACCGGGAGCCACGTGCCCATGAAACTTCGTCATGCCCTCATGCTCGGCTTGGGAGGGGCGGCGATCGCCGCCCTCCTGATCGAGCCGTCCCTCGCGCAGACCCCGACACCGGAAGCCGCCTCGCCGCCGCCCTCGCCGATCCCCAACAAGGGCGACACGGCCTGGATGCTGATCTCGTCGGCCCTGGTGCTGATGATGAGCATCCCGGGCCTCGCGCTGTTCTACGGCGGCCTCGTGCGCACCAAGAACATGCTGTCGGTGCTGACCCAGGTGTTCGCGATCGTGTCGATCGTCGGCCTGCTCTGGGTGTTCTACGGCTACAGCCTCGCCTTCACCAGCGGCGGCGGCCTCAACGACTTCGTCGGCGGCCTCTCGAAGGCCTTCCTGAAGGGCGTCGACGCGAACTCGACGGTCGCGACCTTCTCGAACGGCGTCGTGATCCCGGAATACGCCTATCTGTGCTTCCAGATGACGTTCGCCATGATCACGCCCGCGCTGATCGTCGGCGCCTTCGCCGAGCGGATGAAGTTCTCCGCACTGGTGGTGTTCACGATCCTCTGGGTCACGATCATCTACTTCCCGATGGCCCACATGGTCTGGTACTGGGCCGGCCCGGACGCCGTCGGCAACGCCGCGAAGGCGCTGGCCGCCGCCACCGACGACGCCTCGAAGGCGACCGCCCAGGCGGCCCTCGACGCGGTCAACAAGGATGCCGGCTTCCTCTTCCAGAAGGGCGCCCTCGACTTCGCCGGCGGCACGGTCGTGCACATCAACGCGGGCATCGCCGGCTTCGTCGGCTGCCTGATCATGGGCAAGCGCATCGGCTACGGCCGCGACCTGCTCGCCCCGCACTCCCTGACCATGACGATGATCGGCGCCTCGCTGCTGTGGGTCGGCTGGTTCGGCTTCAATGCCGGCTCGAACCTCGAGTCCAACGGCACCGCCGCCCTCGCCATGCTCAACACCTTCGTGGCGACCTGCGGCGCCGCGGTGGCGTGGCTGTTCGCCGAGTGGGCCCTCAAGGGCAAGCCGTCCCTGCTCGGCATGCTGTCGGGCGCGGTCGCCGGCCTCGTCGCGGTCACCCCGGCCTCCGGCTTCGCCGGCCCGATGGGCTCGATCGTGCTCGGCCTCGTCGCCGGCGTGGTCTGCTTCGTGATGTGCTCCACCGTCAAGAACGCGCTCGGCTACGACGACTCGCTGGACGTCTTCGGCGTCCACTGCGTCGGCGGCATCCTGGGCGCGCTGGCGACCGGCATCCTGGTCGACCCGAACCTCGGCGGCGTCGGCATCCCCGACTACACCTCGAAGCCGGGCGAGCTCGCCGTCGGTGCCTACGACATGATGAGCCAGCTCATCGTCCAGGCGGAGGCGGTCGGCCTGACCCTGCTGTGGTCGGGCATCGGCTCGGCGATCCTCTACAAGCTCGTCGACGTGACGATCGGCCTGCGCGTCACGCAGGAGGAGGAGCGCGAGGGTCTCGACATCGCCGATCACGGCGAGCGCGCCTACAACTACTGAGACGGACGGCGCGGCCCCGCGGGGCCGCGTCTCCCGAACGAGAAAACCCCGGCTCCGCGAGGACCGGGGTTTTCTGTCGCGTCAGGCCGTCATCGCGAGCGCAGCGAAGCGGCCCAGGGCAACGCTGCGGCTGGACGTGGTGCGCTGCCCTGGATTGCTCCGCTCCGCTCGCAAGGACGATGTGGGGCGGCGATCGGGCATCGACCCCGAAGCATCTACGCCGCCCGCGTCAGCGCCGCCTTCTCCTCCGCGAAGGCCCAGTCGAGCCAGGGCGTCAGCGCTTCCAGATCCGAGGTCTCCACGGTGGCACCGCACCAGATCCGCAGGCCCGCCGGGGCGTCGCGGTAGGCGCCGATGTCGAGGGCGACGCCCTCGCGGTCGAGGCGCTCGACGATCCCCGCCGCGAAGGCCGAGACCGCCGCGTCGCCGCGGGCGAGCACGTCCGGATCGGCGATCACGAGGCAGACGCCCGTGTTCGAGTAGGTCGCGGGATCGGCGGCCAGCGGCGCGATCCAGGGCGTGCGCGCGACCCAGTCGTAAACGACCTTCGCGTTGGCGTCGGCCCGCGCGTGCAGCGCCTTCAGGCCGCCGATCCGCTCGGCCCAGTCCAGGGTGTCGAGGTAGTCCTCCACGGCCAGCATCGAGGGCGTGTTGATCGTGTCGCCCTTGAAGATGCCCTCGATCAGCTTCCCGTCCTTGGTGAGGCGGAAGATCTTCGGCAGGGGCCAGGACGGCGTGTGGCTCTCCAGCCGCGCCACGGCGCGGGGCGAGAGGATCAGCATGCCGTGCGCTGCCTCGCCGCCCATCACCTTCTGCCAGGAGAAGGTCACGACATCGAGCCTGTCCCAGGGCAGGGGTTGGGCGAAGGCCGCCGAGGTCGCGTCGCAGATCGTCAGGCCCTCGCGGTCGGCCGCGATCCAGTCGCCGTCCGGCACCTTCACGCCGGCCGCGGTGCCGTTCCAGGTGAAGACCACGTCGCTGTTCTTCGTGTCGATCGCCGCGAGGTCCGGCAGGATCCCGTAGGGCGTCTGGTGAATGCGCGGCGCGATCTTGAGCTGCTTCAGCGCGTCCGTGACCCACTCCTTGCCGAACGCCTCCCAGGCGGCGACCTCGACGGGCTTCGGCCCGAGCATCGTCCACATCGCCATCTCGACGGCGCCGGTGTCGGAGGCCGGCACGATGCCGATCCGGTAGTCGGACGGCACCTGCAGGACCGTGCGGGTCAGGTCGATCGCCCGGCCGAGCTTGGCCTTGCCGAGGGGGGAGCGGTGCGACCGGCCGAGGGCGGCGTCGGCCAGCGCGGCCGGGGTCCAGCCGGGGCGCTTGGCGCAGGGGCCGGAGGAGAAGTGGGGCACGCGCGGGCGCTGCGTGGGGTGGCTGGTCATGGCGGATCCATCCTTGCAGAGGGCCGCGCTCCCGGGGGAGGCGCGTCCCGGCTCGCGCATGCGCCGAAACCGGCCGGCTTGCAAGCGCCTGTCCCGGCGGCAGTCTTCGCGGCGCTGCCCCCGGTCGGGACAGGGCCTCGGGCGGCGGGGAACAGTCGATTAATCCCGGCCCGTTAGCCTTAATGAGGTGCCGCGTAGCGTTTGAGGTGCGCCGATGAATTTCCACAGCGCCGCGATATTGGCGGTCTGGTCCGTTCTACTCTTGGTTATTGGGGCCTTAATTCCCCGCCTCCTGCAGGCGAGCCGGACACCGCGGCTGGTGCCGCAGCCGCTGCGGCTCGACCCGCCGGATTACGACCGCGACGGCCCGGTGATCGACCTCGAGCCGGCCTGACCGGGGCCGTCCCCGGGGCGCAGGTCCGGGCGCCGCTCGGCGGTGATCCGCTCGGCCTCCGCCCGCCGCCAGCGGGCGATGGCGGCGTGGTTGCCGCCGGAGAGGACGTCCGGGATCGCGCGGCCCTCCCAATCGCGGGGGCGCGTGTAGTGCGGGTACTCGAGGAGCCCGCCCTCGAAGCTCTCCTCGACGCCGGATTCCACCTTGCCCATCACGCCGGGCAGGAGGCGCACGCAGGCGTCCAGAACCACCAGCGCGGCGATCTCGCCGCCGGACAGCACGTAGTCGCCGATCGAGACCTCCTCCAGGCCGCGCCCGGCGATCACGCGCTCGTCGACGCCCTCGAAGCGGCCGCAGACGATCAGCGCGCCCGGACCCGCCGCGAGGTCGCGCACCCGGGCCTGGGTGAGTGGCCGGCCGCGGGGCGACATCAGCAGGCGCGGGCGCGGGTCGTCGGCCCCGGTCGCGGCGTCGAGGGTCGCGGCGTCGATGGCGGCGCCGAGCACGTCGCAGCGCAGGACCATCCCGGCCCCGCCGCCGGCCGGCGTGTCGTCCACCGAGCGGTGGCGGCCGAGGCCGTGCGCGCGGATGTTGCGGGCCTCCAGGGTCCAGTCGCCCCGCGCCAGGGCGTCGCCCGACAGGGACACGCCCAGCGGGCCCGGGAACATCTCCGGGTAGAGGGTGAGGATCGTGGCCCGCCAGGGCGTGTCCGCGCGCGTCATGGCGCTTGATGGCGCGCGGGGTGCGGCACGGTCAACGGGCCCGGCACCGCCGGCGCGCCCCGCGGGTTGTCGGCCATGATCCGCGCCCTCACCCTTCTCGCCACCGCCGCCCTCGCCGGCCCGGCCCGCGCCGCCGAGCCGCTGGCGCCCGCGGGCGCGCCCGCCGCCGCCTTCCCCAGGCCCGACCGGCCCGTGGCCGAGATCGTCGCGCCGCGCTGGTCCTCGGAGGCCGAGCGCGACCGGGCCGGCGAGTTCGAGCAGGTGGCCGAGGGGATGGGCATCGCGCCCGGCGAGACGGTGGCGGATATCGGCGCCGGCAGCGGCTACTACGCGGTGCGGTTGAGCCCCCGGGTCGGGCCGCGGGGCCGCGTGCTCGCCGAGGACGTGACGCCGTCCTACCTGGCGGTCTTAGAGAAGCGGGTGAAGGCGCTCGGGAACGTCACGGTCGTGCGCGGCGAGCCGCACGACCCGCGCCTGCCCGCGGGCTCGGTGGACGCGGCGATCCTCGTCCACATGTACCACGAGATCACCCAGCCCTTCGGCCTGCTCCACAACCTCGCCGCCGCGATGCGCCCGGGCGCCCGGGTCGGGATCGTCGACGCCGACGCGATCCCGTCGCGGCACGGCACGCCGCCGGCGCTCCTGCGCTGCGAGCTCGCCGCCGCGGGCTACCGGGAGACCGGCTTCCGGCCGCTCGCGGACGGGGCCTACCTGGCAATCTTCGCGGCGCCCGCGCCGGAGGCGCGCCCGAGGCCGGAGACGATCCGGCCCTGCCGCGACGACGCGACGGCGCGGTAGAAGTGGCTCAGGATCGCCAGCGCAGCTCGCGGCGCTCCAGCGGGTTGACGAACGGGCGCCCGTCGCGGGCCGATTCCAGGGCCTCGCGCTTCAGCCGGAAATACCACTGCGAGGGCAGGTCGCCCTGGCCGAACAGCACCATGGTGGGCTTGCGGTCGAGCCCGTCCTGCGCGTGCTGGAGCACCTGCTGGTCCTGGGTCAGGAACTGCCGCATCAGCGGGCGCGCGACCGGCTTGAGCAGGTTCAGGGCCGGCATGCTCCAGTAGAGGGCGTTGGTGAGCAGCGTCCGGTCCGGCGTCAGCGGCGTCGCGAAGGTGTAGTTCGCCACCCGCTTCGCCCCCGCGCGGATGCGCTCCAGGCGCACGCCGGGCAGGCGGAACTCGATCTCGACCTCGGGGATGCCGCCGAGCAGGCGGTAGACCGGCGAACTCGTCGTGGTGGCGTGGCTCGTCATCACGAAGCCGTGCGGCACCGGCTGGAAGGTCTTCACCTTCTCGCGGAGCTGCTTCGACGGCCGGAACCACCACGAATCGTGGACGAAGGCGACGTGCCCGGGATCGACGAGGCTCAGCGTCGTCAAGTCGAAGGAGGCCTCGACCTCCAGCTCGACCACGAGGGAGCCGGCCGGCTCGAACTCCAGCGCCGGCACCTCCGGCACCGCGCCCGCGGCCGGGCCGAGATGCGGGTTGACCCAGAGGAAGCCGGCGCTCTCCCGCACGGGGAAGCGCTGCACCTGGATGCGCGAGAAGTCGGCGGCGTCGTGCTCCGACAGGGTCGGGACGTCGCGGCAGCGCCCGTCGGTGCCGAAGCGCCAGCCGTGGAACGGGCACATCAGGGTGTCGCCGTCGAAGCGGCCCTTCGACAGGGCCATGCCGCGGTGGGGGCAGCGGTCGCGCAGCGCGAAGGGCGCGCCGTCGGGGGCGCGGCCCAGGACGATCTGCTCGCCGTTCAGCGCCACGGCCCGCAGGGCCGACCGGCCGCCCGCCCTGCCGAGGCTCCGGGACTGCCCGACGCAGTACCACGCGTTGCCGAGCGGCTGGCGCATCGCGTCGGGATCGAGCGCGGCCTCGTCGGCAGGGCGCGGCGGGTTGGCGAAGGGCGCGTTCAAGGCGGTTCGGGCAGACCTCGGGGCGCCCGTCATACGCCCGGCTGCCGGGACGGGGAAGCGCCGGGCTGGGGAGGACAAACGGGCGCAGGCGCGGGGCTTCACAAGCCGGGCGCGGCCACCTACCTTCGCCTCACCCGCAACCAACGAAAGGAGGTGATCCAGTGTCTCATTGTCATCAGCCGTGTGTCTCGGCTCATCGGACCTGGACCGTCGCCTCCGGCGCGTCGCTCTAAGACGCGTCAGAGACCCGATCTCGGGACAGTTCCGCCGGACAACACGGTTCGGCAATGGAAGGGCCACCCTCTCGGGTGGCCCTTCGGCGTTTCAGGGTCCGGACATGCGGTCGGCGCCGCACAGCGCCGCTCAGCGCCGCTGGGACTGGAACAGCGGCTGGGCCAGCGCCTCGGTCCGGGCGCGCCACAGGTCGCGCTCCTCGCGCAGGGCGTCGCGCTCGCCGGCCAGGGTCAGCCGCTCGGCCCGCAGGGCGTCCCGCTCGGCGATCGCCCGGTCGCGCTCGGCGCGCAGCTCCTCGCGCTCGGCCCGGAAGCGCTCCCGCTCGCCGCGGAACTCCTCGCGCTCGACGCGGACGTCCTCCTGCTCGGCCCGGAGATCCTCCAGGGAGCCGATCTCGTCGCGGATATGCTCGCGGAGCGTCCGGATCTCGTCGGCCAGGATGGCCTGCAGCTCGTCCTGGCGCTCGGCCTCGACGCGGAGCCGGGCCTTCAGCATCAGGTTCTCGGCCATCAGCTCGGCGATGTCGGGATCCTCGGCCGCGGCCCGCGGCGCCTCGGGGGCGGGGACGACGCGGGGCGACCACGCCGTCTCCCCGCCGCGCGGCCGCTTCGCCTCGGGCAGGGTCTCCTCGGGCCGGGTATCGCCGCGGGCCTCGGCCGGCGCCTGGGCCTTCATCGCCGTCAGCCAGTCGCGGAGCGGACCGGTCGCGGGAAAGCTGCCGGACTCGGTCGGCGAGTGAGAGCGGGCGGGTTCCGACATCGGCGGGCGTCCTGATCGAATATGGCCCGAAGACAATCCCAACATGCTTAACGATCGGTAAAAGTTAACACCGATCGGCGGCCCGTTTCGGCACCGCCGCGGCGCCGGCCGGGCCGAAAAATTGACTTTCCGGCCGGCTGCCGCTACGCCCCGGCCTCCCGATCCGTAGCAGATCGACCGATGCCAAGCCGACCGGTCCCGCGAGGCCGGAGGTCAACGCCCGACAGCGCGTCCGCGCCCTCGGGCGCGATGGGCGTTGGCCGATATGCGAGGACGGGATCCGCCGGCCGAGGCACCCGCATGACGCGAGATCAAGAAGCGTTGAAGATCGAGGACGCGATCAACGAGACCTGCCCGTGGTCGGGCAAGCCGATCTCGGCGGACTCGCTGACGCTCTACAACGGCGCCGTGGTGGGCTTCTGCAACCCGGACTGCCGGGACAAGTTCGCCAAGGCCGTGCGCGGCTTCGAGGCCGCCCTCCAGGCGCGCCGCGTCGAGCGCGCCGGGCTCGAGCAGTAACGGCGGGGCGTCAGGAACATGTTCGAAGGCCTGTCCGACCGCCTCTCCGGCATCCTCTCGGGGCTCACCCGTCGCGGTGCCCTGACCGAGGCCGACGTCACCGCCGCCATGCGCGAGGTGCGTCGCGCCCTGCTGGAGGCCGACGTCGCCCTCGAGGTGGTCCGCGGCTTCACCGACCGGGTGAAGGAGAAGGCCGTCGGCGCCGTCGTGCTCAAGTCGGTGACGCCCGGCCAGATGGTCGTGAAGATCGTCAACGACGAGCTCGTGGCGATGCTCGGCACCGACGCCGAGACCGTTGATCTCAACGCCCCCGCCCCGGTGCCGATCCTGATGGTCGGCCTGCAGGGCTCGGGCAAGACCACGACCACCGCCAAGATCGCCCGGCGCCTCTCCGACCGCGAGAAGCGCAAGGTCCTGCTCGCCTCGCTCGACACCCGCCGCCCGGCCGCCATGGAGCAGCTCGCGGTGCTGGCCAAGCAGGTCGGCGTGGAGAGCCTGCCGATCATCGCCGGCCAGTCGGCGGTGCAGATCGCCAAGCGCGCCATGGACGCGGCCCGCCTCGGCGGCTTCGACGTGGTGATGCTCGACACCGCCGGCCGCACCACGGTGGACGAGGGCCTGATGGCCGAGGCCGCCGAGGTGAAGGCCGCGACGAGGCCCCACGAGGTGCTGCTCGTCGCCGACGCGCTCACCGGCCAGGACGCGGTCAACACCGCCCGCGCCTTCGACCAGCGGCTCGGCGTCACCGGCATCGTGCTGACGCGTATGGACGGCGATTCCCGCGGCGGCGCGGCGCTGTCGATGCGCGCCGTCACCGGCAAGCCGATCAAGCTCGTCGGCGTCGGCGAGAAGGTCGACGCGCTGGAGGAGTTCCACCCGGCCCGCGTCGCCAACCGCATCCTCGGCATGGGCGACATCGTCTCGCTCGTCGAGAAGGCCGCCGAGACCATCGACCACGAGCAGGCGCTCCGCACCGCGGAGAAGATGCGCAAGGGCAAGTTCGACCTCGAAGACTTGTCCATGCAGCTCGCCCAGATGGAGAAGATGGGCGGCATCGGCGGCCTGATGGGCATGCTGCCCGGGATGGGCCAGATCAAGAAGCAGGTCGAGGGCGCCAACCTCGACGAGAAGATGTTCAAGCGCCAGCGGGCGATCATCTCGTCGATGACCCCGCAGGAGCGGAAGAATCCCGACCTCCTCAAGAACAGCCGCAAGAAGCGCATCGCGGCGGGCTCGGGGGTCGACGTCTCGGAGATCAACAAGCTCCTGAAGATGCACCGGACCATGGCCGACATGATGAAGGCGATGGGCCAGGGCAAGCGCGGGATCGGGCAGGCGCTCGGCTCGATGTTCGGCCTCGGTGGCGGGATGGGCGGTGGAATGCCCGGTCTCCCGCCCGGCATGCCGGAGCCGACGCCGGAGCAGATCGCGCAGCTCGAGAAGCAGTTCGGCGGCAAGCTGCCGCCGATGCCGCCGGGACTGGGCGGGGGCGGGATGCCCAAGCTTCCCGGACTTCCGGGCCTCGGCGGCCCGAAACTGCCGGGTCTCGGTGGGTTCATGCCGGGGAAGAAGAAATGAGCGTGCTCGCGGCCCAGGCCGTCGATCCCGAACTCGCGCGCCTGCGGGACAGCATCGACAATTTCGATGCGGCGCTGATCCACCTCCTCGCCGAGCGTTTCCGCTGCACGCAGCGGGTCGGCGAGCTCAAGGCCCGAAAGGGGATCCCCCCTTCCGATCCGGACCGGGAGGCCCGTCAGGTCGCCCGGCTCCGCAAGCTCGCGGTCGAGGCCAAGCTCGACCCCGACTTCGCCGAGAAGTTTCTGGCCTTCGTGGTCAAGGAAGTCATTCGGCACCACCAGTCGATCAAGGCGGACCACGAGTCCCAGATCGAGCAACAGCGAAAGTAGTCAGACCATGGCCCTCAAGATCCGTCTCACCCGCGGCGGCGCCAAGAAGCGCCCCTACTACCGCATCGTCGTCGCCGACGCCCGCGCCCCGCGCGACGGCCGCTTCATCGACAAGGTCGGCGCCTACGACCCGATGAAGGCCAAGGACGATCCGGCCCGCATCGTGCTCGACAACGAGAAGATCCAGAGCTGGCTCGCCAAGGGCGCGCAGCCGACCGACCGCGTCCTGCGCTTCCTCGACCAGGCCGGCCTCGCCAAGCGCCCGACCCGCAACAACCCGCAGAAGGCCGAGCCGGGCGAGAAGGCCAAGGAGCGCGCCGCCAAGCGCGCCGAGAAGGCCGCCGCTCCCGCCGAGGACGCCGCCGCGTAAGGCGCACCGGTCATGGCGCGCCGCCCCGCAGGTCCCACCTCCCGCGACGGCGGCCGCCGAGGCCGCACGAGCTCGGCGATCGGCAAGATCGCGCCCGACGCGGCGACCTCGCCCAAGGCGCCGGCCCCCAAGCCGGCGCCCCGGCCCGCGCCGCCCGATCCGAACCTCGTCCTGCTGGGCGAGTTCGGGCGGGCGCACGGCCTCACCGGCGAGGTCCGGCTCAAATCCTACACCGGCGATCCGCAGGCGATCGCCGGCTACGGAACGCTCCAGACGGCCGACGGCCGGATGCTGACCCTCGCCGATGTGCGTCCCGCCCCCGGCCCGTCGCCCGACATGCTGATCGCCCGGGTCAAGGGCGTCTCGGGCCGCAGCGCCGCGGAGGCGCTCAACCGCGTCGCCCTGTACGTTCCCCGCGACCGTCTGGCCGCGCCCGAGGACGACGACGAGGTCTACGCCGCCGACCTGATCGGCGCCGCGGCGGTGGACGAGGCCGGGACCCTCGTCGGGACGATCGTGGCCGTGCCGAATTACGGCGGCGGCGACCTCCTGGAACTGCGCCCGCCGAACGGCGGCGCCACCGCGCTCCTGCCCTTCACGAAGGCCTTCGTGCCGGTCCTCGACGTGGCGCAGCGCCGCGTCACCGTGGTCGCGCCGGAGGACCTGTTCGCGGCGCCGGGTGAGAAGCCCGCCGACGATCCGGGCTAGGGACGGCGGTCGGTCCGCGCGCCGGCGGCGCGTCCGGAGTCCGGACGGCGCCCTGGCCGCGACCGCCCTCAATGCCCCCCGGCCGGCGCCCCGCCGCCGAGCTTGACGCTCTTCAGGCTCAGGGCCAGCGGGACCGCGCAGGCCGCGACGAGGCCGAGCACCCAGAACACGTCGATATAGGCCCAGTAGGCCACCTGCGTGCTGAGGACGCTCCCGATCCACGCCGTCGCCTGGTTCTGGGCCTCGATCCCGGCGTAGCCGTGCTCGGAGAAGTACTGCGTCGCCTGCCGCATGGTCTCCTGATAGGCCGGTGAGGCCGGGTTGACGCTCTCCACGAGGCGGCTCTGATGGAACTGGCTCCGGTAGGCCAGGATGTTCTGCGCCAGCGAGACGCCCATCGAGCCGCCGACGTTGCGGGCGACGTTGATCAGCGCCGAGGCCTGATCGGTCTGGTCCTTGCGGATCCCCTCGTACGAGGCCGAGGTGATCGACAGGAACACCATCGGCAGGCCGATGCCGATATAGACCCGCGACCACGCGAAGAACGCGAAGGTCGTGCTGCCGTCGATCCGCGTCAGGTCGTACATCCCCAGCGCCACGATGGTCATGCCGGTGGCGATCAGCCATTTCGGCTGGACGAAGGACGAGATCCGGCCGGTGAGGAACATCATCACCACCGTGACGATGCCGCCCGGGCCGAGGACGAGGCCCGACAGGGTGGCGGTGTAGCCGTAATATTCCTGCGTGATCTGCGGGATGAACTGCGTGGTGGCGATCAGGATCGCCCCGGTGAACATCATCACCAGGAAGCACGAGCCGAACTGCCGGTTGCCGATGAGGCGGAGGTCGACGGCCGGGTTCTCGCGGGTCAGCAGCCACGGGATCATGGCGATGAACGAGACGACCATCAGCACGCCGGACACGTTCATCAGCGTCGAGGTGCCGAACCAGTCCTTCCGCTGGCCCTCGTCGAGGATCACCTCCAGCGAGCCGAGGAACAGGGCGACCAGCACGAAGCCGACGATGTCGAAGCGGATGCCCTTGCGCACCAGGGCGCGGCGCTCCTTCTTGGCCGCGTCGCTGTCCTCGATCAGCCAGTACATCAGCCCGAGGGCGATCACGCCCACCGGCCCGTTGATCAGGAAGCACCAGTGCCAGGAGGCGTTGTCGGAGAGCCAGCCGCCCAGCGTCGGGCCGATCACCGGCGCCACCACGATGGCGACCCCGTAGAGCGCGAAGGCCTGGCCGCGCTTCGCCGGCGGGAAGGAATCGGCCAGGATCGACTGCGCGAGCGGCGCCATGCCGCCGCCGCCGAGCCCCTGCATCACCCGGAACAGCAGCAGCGATTCCAGGCTCCAGGCGAAGCCGCACAGGATCGACGAGACGGTGAACAGCGCCACCGACCACATGAAGAACGCCTTGCGGCCGTAGCGCTTGGCCAGGAAGCTCGACGCCGTGAGCGTGATCGCGTTGGCGACGAGGTAGCTCGTCACCACCCAGGCCGCCTCGTCCGGACCGACCGCGAGGCCGCCCGAGATGTAGCGCAGGGCCACGTTGGCGATGGTGGTATCGAGCACCTCCATGAAGGTCGCCAGCGCGACCACGCCGGCGATCAGCCACGGATTGTGGCCGCCCGGCGCCTTCCCGGACGCGGCCCTGCCGCCTGCCGCCTTGCCGCCTGCCGCCTTGCCCGCACCCGGCCTGCGCCCCGGCGCGGCCGCGCTCCCCCGGCCGGCCACGGCGCTCACCGCACCGTGACGGTCGGGACGATCGACATGCCCGGGCCGATCGACACGTCCGTCGGCCAGGTCTTGACCACGATCTTCACCGGGATGCGCTGGGTCACCTTCACGTAGTTGCCGGTGGCGTTCTGCGCCGGCAGCAGGCTGAAGGCCGTGCCCGAGCCCGGCTGCACCGAGGCCACCGTGCCCTGGATCTTGCGGCCGGGATACGCGTCGATCTCGATGTCGACCGGCTGGCCCGGCCGCATGTCGGTGATCTGCGTCTCCTTGAAGTTCGCCGTCACCCAGATGTCGTCGGGCACGAACATCGCCAGGGTCTGGCCGGCCTGGGCGAGCTGGCCGACGCCGCCGGTGAGCCGCACGACGCGGCCGGCCTGCACGGCGCGGACCGTCGTGTAGCCGAGGTTCAACTCGGCCTGCTCGACCTGCGCCCGGTCGCGGCCGAGCTGCGCCTGGGTCGAGGCCTTCTGGGCCTGGAGCGAGCCGACCTGCTTCTGCGCGGCGACCACGCTGGCATTGGCGCTCTGGACCGCCGCCTGCCGCTGCTGCAGCGTCGAGGTCGCCGACTGCGACTGCTGGACCGAGCCGGAGCCGCGCTCGGCGAGGTCCTTGTAGCGGGCCGCGTCCTCCTGGGCGAACTTCAGCGCCGCCTCGGCGGTGGCGACCTGCGCCTTGGACACCTCGATGTTGGCGTACTGCGCCTGGATCTGAGCGTCGATGTTCTTGATGCCGGCCTCGTCGGCGGCGACCTGCGCCTTCGCCTGATCGAGGGCGATGGCGTAGTCGCGCTGGAAGACCTGGAACAGGATCTGGCCGGCCTCGACGTGCTGGTTGTCGGTGACCGGCACGTCCACGAGGTAGCCGCCGACCTTCGGCTGGATCGAGATGCTGCGCGCGTCGACGAAGGCGTCGTCGGTGCTCTCGTAGGGGTGCATGTAGAGCAGCCAGTAGAAGAACACGCCGACGCAGAGCGCGACGACCGCAAGCCCGCCGAGCAGGAACGCGAGCGGGTGGCGCCGCAGGATGCTCGGGCGCCGCGCCTCGTCCCCGTCGTCGTCGGAATCCGCCGCGTCGTCGTCGGCCTGCCCGTCCTGCGCCTCGGGCGCGCCGTCGGCCTCGTCCGCGCCGGGCTTGCGCGCGGTCTCGCGCTCGGTCTCGAGGTCCGCGGCCGGCCCGGCGCGGTTGAGATCGAGCACGTCGCGCTCGCGCGCGACGGCCCGGCCGTCGGCCGGCCGCGGGCGCGCCTCGTCCTCGGAGAGGTGCCGCTGATCGTCGAACATGGAAAGTCGTCGCCCGATGGGCCGGCCACCCGGGGGTGACCGGGCTTGTCGCATCGCCCGCCTCAGGCAGCAAAAGCCGGCCGCAGGCCCAAGGTTCCACGCGCGGATCAGTCCGCCTAGGAACGCATGCCGCACTGCGGCGTTCTGCGCCCGGAACCTTTGCCGTTCCCGGCCTCAAGGCCCAGGAGTTCGCCATGATCAGCAGCCCATCCCCGACGCCGAACCGCCCCGGTTCCGGCCCCGCGACCACCCCCTCCGGCATCCCGCTCGTCGGCGCGGCGCGCCTCGACGCCATGAGTGCGGCCCTGGCGCGGAACTGGTGGCTCGTCGCCCTGCGCGGCGTCATCGCGGTCCTGTTCGGGGCGGTCGCGTTCATCGCGCCGGGCGCCTTCGTGCTGTCCCTGGTCCTGTTCTTCGCCGCCTACATGCTCGTCGACGGCGTCGTCGCCGTCGTCGGCGCGGTCCGGGCCGCGCAGCGCCACGAGCGCTGGGGCTTCATGCTGGTCGAGGGCCTCGTCGACATCGTGGTGGGCGTCGCCGCGGTCCTGGTGCCGGCCGCCGCCGTCTGGGCGTTCGTGCTGCTGCTCGCCGCGTGGGCGCTGATCACCGGCGGCCTGATGATCGCCGCCGCCTTCCGCCTGCACCTCCATTACGGGCGCTGGTGGCTGGGCCTCGGCGGCGCCGTGTCGATCCTCTTCGGCCTCGCGCTGCTCATCAACCCGGGCATGTCGGCCCTGGTGCTGACCTGGTGGATCGGCTCCTACACCTTCGCCTTCGGCATCCTCCTGCTGATCCTGGCCTTCAAGCTGCGCGCCCAGCACGGCGCCGTCGGTCCGGGAGCGTCGCTCGGCCGGTGAGCCGGCCGGGACCGGATCGGACCCCGTGGCCCGATCCACACGGTGGCGGCGCGATCGACGCGCCACCCGTCCCGCGACCCCGCGGCTGCGGGACACCGCGACGGATGCGGCTTAGAAGGCTCGGTCGGCCGGATCGGCCGGTCCCGGAACACGCACCACGATGACGCCCGACGCGCCGGAACGCGCCCCGGCCGACGGGCCGAAACCGCCGAAGCCGGACCCCGCCGCCGACGCCCCGGACCCGCGGCTCGCCGCCCGGGAGGCCGGGCGGGCCGCGCGCGACCTCACGCGCCATCTCCGGACCCTCCTCGCCGCGGCCGGGCTCGGCCTCGCGCGGACCGGCCGGGCCCTGTCGGCCCGCGCGGCGGAGCGCGCGTCGCGGGCGCGACGGGCACCGGCGGAGCGCCCGCCCGCCGTCGAGGAGACGGACGCGCGCGCCCTGAACCGGCGTTCCCAGCCGATCCTCGGCCGCCGGCACCCGGCCCTGCTCGCCGCAGCCCTGGTGGTCCTGCTGCCGGCCCTGGCGCTGGCGATCTACCTGTTCGCGGCCTTCGTGAGCCTGCCGCCGCTGGGCGGCGCCGTGGTCGAGACCGGCCAGCGGGCGATCACCGTCGAGGCCGACGACGGCCGGGTCTTCGCCACCCGCGGCAGCTTCCGCGGCCAGAAGCTCACCGCGGCCGACCTGCCGCCGCACCTCGCCCAGGCGATCGTGGCGATCGAGGACCGCCGCTTCTACAGCCACTGGGGCATCGACCTGCGTGGCCTCGCCCGGGCGGCGTGGCGCAATCTCCGCGGCGGCGGCGTGCGCGAGGGCGGCTCGACCATCACCCAGCAATATGTCCGCCTGACCTCCCTCAACCAGGAGAAGACGCTCTGGCGGAAGGTGCAGGAAGCCTTCCTGGCGCTGCGGGTCGAGACGACCATGAGCAAGGACGCGATCCTGCTCGGCTACCTCGACTCCGCGTATTTCGGCGCCGGCGCCTATGGGGCGGACGCGGCGGCGCGGCGCTACTTCGGCAAGCCCGCCAAGGCGCTGAACCTGCCGGAATCGGCGATGCTGGCCGGTCTGGTGCGGGCGCCCTCGCAGCTCGCCCCGACCCGCAACCTCGGCGGCGCCAAGGAGCGCGCCGACGTGGTGCTCCAGGCCATGGTCGAGACCGGCGCGATCTCGCAGGCCGAGGCCGACGCCGCGCGCAAGCAGAGCGTGACCCTGAAATCGCCCCCCGAGGCGCCGCCCGGCACCAACTACTTCCTCGACATGATCGCGGGCGACGTGAAGCGCCTCGCCGGCACCGACGGCGACATGACGGTGCGCTCGACCCTCAACCTCGACCTGCAGAGCCTCGCCGAGGGCGTCGTGGCCCGCCGCCTCGACAAGGACGGCGCCCGCCGCAAGGTCGGCCAGGCCGCCATGGTGGTGCTGTCGAAGGAGGGCGCGATCCTCGCCATGGTCGGCGGCCGCGACTACGAGGACAGCCAGTTCAACCGCGCCGTCCAGGCCAAGCGCCAGCCCGGCTCCCTGTTCAAGCTCCTCGCCTACCTGACGGCCTACGAGAAGGGCTACACGCCGGAATCCGTGATGGTCGACCGCCCGGTCCAGATCGGCGACTGGCAGCCCGAGAACGACGACGGCCGCTACCGGGGGCCCGTGCCCCTGCGGACCGCCTTCGCGCTCTCGATCAACACCGTGGCGGCCCAGCTCGGGCAGGATGTCGGCATCCCGGCGGTGATCGCCACCGCCCGCAAGCTCGGGATCCAGTCGGACCTGCCCAACGTGCCGAGCCTCGTCCTCGGCTCGGGCGCCGTGAGCCTCCTGGAGATGACCCGCGCCTACGGCTCGGTCCTGTCCGGGCGCACCCCGCTCCAGTCCTACGGCATCCAGGCGATCCGCGGAGCCGCGCCGCAGCCGCTCTACGTCCGCACCGACGCGGCCCCGGGCCCGATGCTGGCGCAGGAGCCGCGCACCATGATGCTCGACTCGCTGCAGGCGGTGGTGGAATCCGGCACCGGCCGCGCCGCGCGGGTGCCCGGCCAGATCATCGGCGGCAAGACCGGCACGAGCCAGGATTTCCGCGACGCGTGGTTCGTCGGCATGACCCCCGACCTCGTGGTCGGGATCTGGGTCGGCAACGACGACGACAGCCCGATGAACCGCATGTTCGGCGGCGAGATGCCGGCCGGGATCTTCCACGACTTCGTCCAGCGGGCCGCCGAGAAGCTCGCGAAGGGCAAGGCCCGCCCCTCGGCGGAGCGGGCCGAGCCGGCCCGGACCGCCGCCGCGCCCGCGGCCGAACCGGTCGCGGCCGGCGAGATCCGCGGCGTGCCGGAGGTGATCGATACCGGCACCCTCAACCTGCGCGGGCGGGTCGTGCGCCTCCTCGGCGTGGTCGGCGAGCGCGGCCATCTCGCCCGCCAGCTCGCCAGCTACCTGCGCCGCCGCGAGGTGGTCTGCACCGGCCTGTCCGACGGGGCCACGGCCCGCTGCCGCATCGAGGGCGACGACCTCGCCGGGCTGATCCTGGCGGCGGGCGGCGCCCGCGCCTCCGAGGACGCCCCGCCGGACCTCCTGGGCGCGGAGGAGCAGGCGCGCGCCGAGCGGGTCGGCCTGTGGGGCCGGTGAGGGCCTAGCCCGTCCCGAGCTTCGCCAGCGTCCGCGGGTCGGGGACGCCGTCGAAGTAGCGCGCCAGCGCGTCGGCGAAGACCGGCTCCTCCGGCACGGCGCGGGCGAACAGCGTCATGCTGGAGCGGAACTTCAGATCGTCGGGCGAGCCGAAGATCGCGTGGGCCGAGCGCCCGGCGACGGCGTTGACGGCCGCCGTGCAGGCGCGCAGGCGCCCGCCGAGCACCGGGTGCGCCGCGTAGGCCTGCGCCTCCGCGAGAGACCCGATGGCGTAGCGCTGCGCCATCGGGCTCGCGCCGAGCCCGGCGATCTGCGGGAAGATGAACCACATCCAGTGGCTGCGCTTGTCGCCGGCCTGCAACTCCGCCAGGGCGCGCCCGTAGACGCCCTCCTGCGCAGCGACGAAGCGGCCGAGGTCGTAGGTGTCGCTCATGCGCGGCTCCGTTGTTCCGGTCCCGCACCGTCAACCGCGCGGCGGCCGCCGGGGGTGCAGGCGCGGGGCCGGAGTGCCGCTGACGCCGCGCCGGGATTGGTGTAAGCGCCGCCCATGCTCGGAACGCTCGTCGCCTTCATGGTCGCGAACCCGGCGATGAGCCACGCCCTGACGGCGATCCCCGAGACCGCCGGAATGGCGGCCGTTCTGCTCCTGCTGCGCAGTCCCCGACCGGAAGGCGTCGCGGCGCTCGTGGTCTCGACCTACTATTACGGCCGCGAGGCCGGGCAGCGGGAACACGCCCTCAAGCACGCGGGCTGGGACGCCGTTCAGGCGCATCTCGGCGCCGAGTTCCTGTACGGCTGGTCCCTGCCGAACCTGCAGCAGTGGGTGGCGCCGACCTGCGCGGCCTGGGCAGTCGCGGCCGCGATCTATCTGGTCCGGTCGCGGATGGCGCGGGCGGCTCCGCCGGGTGCCCGGCTCAGGCGCGGGTGAACGGTCCGTCCGACGGCCCGATCTCGCTCCGGTCCCCGAGGAGCCGCCGGCCCGAGGCGATGATCTGGACCGTCTCGCGGCTGGAGCACTGGCGCCGCGCCAGGGCCTCCAGGTCGCGCAGGTAGTCGATGACGGGACCACGCTGCTTGTCGGCTCGGCCGATCACCGGCTCGACCTTGGCGGTCACGAGGCCGCCGACCGTGTCCCAGAACTCCGCCGGTCGGATCGCGGCGTCGCCCATCGCAGGCTCGTGCATCCCCGGTCTCCTCTGTGCTCGCACCGCTCTTGTCGAGCGTTTCGGCCGCCCGCGCATTCACCCATGTTGAAGACGCTCCTCCGGAGCGCGGGGCTCGCGGCATCGTCATCCGCGCGCCGGGCGATCCGGCGGGGCAGCATCCGGTGCGCCGCCCCATAATGGACCGTGCCACCGCGCGCGTTTCGGATCGACCGCAGGGAGCCCGCATGCCCGCCGACGACGTCCCAACCCGCGATGCCCGCGCACCCGAGCCCGCACGGACGCGAGCGCCCCCGGCCGGGGAGAGCCGCCTCCGCTCGATCGCCAAGGCCGTGAGCTGGCGCGTCGTCGGGAGCCTCGACACGCTGCTGCTGTCCTATCTGTTCACCGGCAGCGTGCTGGTCGCCGGATCGATCGCCTCGACCGAGACCGTGACCAAGACCGTGCTGTACTACCTCCACGAGCGCGGCTGGGGCCTGATTCCCCTCGGTCGCGCCTGAGATCCGTCCGGGAGGCCGCGTTGCCCGCCAGCTCCGCCCCGCCGCCCGGCGGCGTGACATCCTCGAGAGCCTGGATCGGAGAGAGCCGCATGCCGCAGATCACCGTCGGAGGACTCGGCCTCCGCTACCACCTCGAGGGCCCGGAGGACGCCCCGGTCGTCGCCTTCTCGAACTCGCTGGGCGCGACCCTGGAGATGTGGGACGCGCTGGTGCCCGCGCTGACGGGGCGTTACCGGACGCTGCGCTACGACACGCGCGGCCACGGCGGGTCGGAGACGCGCGACCGGCCGGTCGCGATCGCGGATCTGGCCGGCGATCTCGCGGGCCTTCTGGACGCCCTCGGCATCGGACGCGCCCATCTCGTCGGCCTCTCGCTCGGCGGGATGACCGTGCAGGCGCTGGCGAGCGCCGATCCCGGACGCGCGCTCAGCGCCACCCTGATGGCGACGGCGGCCTTCCTGCCGAGCCTGCAGAGCTGGGACGAGCGCGCCGCGACCGTGCGCGCCCAGGGGACGGCGGCCGTGGTCGAGGCGACGCTGGGGCGCTGGTTCACGCCGGGTTTCGCGGAGCGCGCCCCCGAGACGGTGCGGGCTGTCCGCGAGCGATTCCTGGCCTGCGATCCGGCCGGCTACGCGGTGTGCTGCGGGGCGATCGGGCGCATGGATCTCCGTCCGGCGCTCGGAGCCATCACCGCGCCGACCCTGGTGATCGCCGGCCGCGACGATCCCTCGACGCCCCCGGCCATGGCCGAGGAGATCTGCGGCGGCATCGCCCAGGCCGAACTCGTCGTGCTGCCCCGGGCGGCGCACCTGCTCGCCGTCGAGCGCGCCGAGGCGGTCGGCGGCTACCTGCGCGCCTTCCTCGACCGCGCCGCGCCGGGCGCGTAGGCGGGCCGCGGCGGCGCCGTCCCGTCAGTCGCCCGAGCGTTCGGGACTGCGGCCGCTTCAGTGGCAGGCGATCCCGACATCGGCGGGCGACATCTCGCGCGCCAGGCGCCGCCCGGTCCGCAGCAGCGCCTGCCCGAGCAGCGATACGGTCAGCGCGTCGCCGTCCTGCTCGGCCAGTCGATAGGCCGCGAGCAGGGCGTCGCCGAGATCGCCGAGCGTTGCCGTCGGCTCCGCGTCCGCGCGCTCCGGCCGGCTCCCGGCAATCCGGTCGCGTCCGTCCGCCGCCGCGCCGTGCGGTCCCTCGGTCAGCGCGACCGGTCTCGCGCGGCGTCTCGCGTTGCCGTCGTCCTCTGGTGAGCCGTTCCGCATCGTCTTGGTCCCTCAACCACCTCGAGGGTGCACCTACAGGTTGCGGACCGTCAACTCCCTCGGATCGCGCCCGGCGAGCGGTCGAGCGTCGCAGCCGCCGCGGCGGTCGGACTGGGTGTCGGACGTTCCGCCGGCGCGGGAGCGGCCGGAGCCCGCAGAACAATCGCCGCGATCCACAACTTTTACGTGCAGGTCCCATGGATCGGCGCGTCCGGGCGAAGGTTCAGGGTCGCCATCAACGCAGCAAGGCCCCCGCGGTCAGCGCCGCGGAGGCCTCGCTCATCCACGCTCCATCAGGAGCGCGCGGACGGTTTTACTTGATGAGGGCCAGGAGAGCCTTGCCGGCCTTGGAGTTCAGCTCCTTGGCGTCGAGGGTGCCGTCGTTGTCCGGGTCGGCCAGCTTGAAGCGCTCGCCGACGGCCGCGAGGTACTCCTTCTTGTCGAGGGTGCCGTCGCTGTCCGGATCGGCCTGCTTCACGCCGGAGGCGCTCAGGCGGCCCTTCAGCTCCTTGGCGTCGAGGGTGCCGTCGGCGTCCTTCTCGAGACGGTCGAAGGTCGCCGAGGCCACCGCCTCCACTTCCTTCATGTCGATGGTGCCGTCGTTGTCGGTGTCGATCATCTTGACGGCGCTCGCCCCGCTCATCGGCTTGGCGAAGGCGGCCGGAGCGGAGAGGCCGCACACCGCGAGGGTGACCGCCGCGAAGCCACTGATGAAACGTGAGGTCATTGCCAGATGCTCCCGAAATTTGATGCTCGATCTTCCTAGTCTCCGACTCACTGTGCCGCAAGTGCGAAATTCGACCCTGTGGGTTGCGTGCTGTCCCGGGCCGCGCTTCGGAGACGCGGCATAGAAAAAGGGGCCGGCGCGAGCCGACCCCCGAAGAGAGCGCACAATCGCCGACAGGCGATTCGCGTGGTGATTCAGTATCCGTAGCCGCGCCGCGTCACCGGGCGGTCGTCGTCGAACCGCTGGCGCCGGTAGAGACGATCCTCGTCATAGACGCGGTCGCGCCGATACTCTTCGCGGCGGAAGTCGCGATCCCGCTGGGCGCGGGAGCGCAGGTCGACGCTCGGCCCGTCGGGACCGATATCGATTCGCTGCGCCGCAGCGGGGACGACGCTCGTCAGGGAGGCGGCTAGGACGGCGCCGGCGAGCAGGGTCTTCATGGGACTCTCCTTCGTGCGTTCGGGGTCCAACCCGTCCTCGCGCCGATCGTTCCCGATGTTCTCCCGTTCTTCCCGGAGCCGACACAGATCCGGGCTGATCAGGCGAGCGTCGCCAGGTCCTGAAACCAGTGCTGCGCCTGGACGTAGTTCTTCACCCGCGACGACAGAGCGTGCGGATTGGTGTCGTGAACGACCCAGACCTGCACGGCATCGTCGACGACGATTTCGTGGATGCGCGCGAGCAGCCGGTTCTGCTCGGCCACGTCGAGGCTCGCCTTCACCTTGTCGCAGAGGGCGTCGACCTCGGGATTGCGGTAGTGGCTCCAGTTCACGCCGTTCGGCGCGATCTGCCGCGAATCGTAGAAGCGCAGGATCGCGTAGAACGGGTCGGAGGTGACGTAGGCGATGTTGCCGGCGCTGACGCCCTTGAGGCTCGGATCCGCGGCGCCCTGGCGCCACGCCGTGTAGGCCACCTCCAGCTCCACGGTCTTGAACGCCACCTGGATGCCGACCTCGGCCCAGCTCTGCTGGACGAACTCGTTGATCGGGAGCGACAGCATCTGCCCGGTGCCGCCGGTCGGGATCAGGACCGTGGCCTTCACGGGGTTCTTCACCGAGTAGCCGGCCTCCTCGACGAGCTTGCGCGCCGCCTCGACGTCGGTCCGGATCTTGAAGCCCGGCTTGCCGAACCACGGGCTCGACTCCTGGACCTGACCGACGGCGGGCTGGGCGAGGCCGCCCATCAGCTCGACGACGCCCGCGCGGTCGATGGCGAGGTTGACGGCCTTGCGCAGGCGCAGGTCGCGCCAGGGCGAGCCCTCCACCATCGACAGGTGGTAGTTCCAGACATGGGGCGTCTCGTTGCCCACGACCCGCATGCCGGCGGCCTTCAGGCGCGGCACCGCGTCGGGCGCGGGCGTCTCGATCAGGTCGACGCTGCCGGACAGGAGCGCGTTCACCCGGGCGAGGTCCTCGGGCACGCAGGCGAGGGTCAGCTTCGCGAGCTTCGGGACCCGCTTCGGGTTCCAGTAGCCGATGTTCGGCAGCAGCTCGAGGCGCACCCGCGGCACCAGCTGCCCCATCCGGAACGGCCCGGTCCCCGAGGGCTCGAAGGCGAACTTCGCCCAGTCCTTCCCGACCTTCTCGTACTGCGCCGGCGACGAGATCAGGAACCAGAGCATCTGGTAGGGAAACAGGCTGTCGGGCGTCTTGGTGACGACCTGGACGGTCTTGGCGTCGACCTTCCGGTAGCTCGCGACGCCGGGCAGGCGCGGGCGGACCTGGGACGCCTGCCGCTGGTCGAAATGCGGCGCCTCCTTGTTCAGCACCTTGTCGAAGTTCCAGATCACCGCGTCGGCATCGAAGGCCGACCCGTCGTGGAAGGCCACGCCCTCCCGCAGGTGGAAGGTCCAGACCTTGGGGTCGGCCGGGTCGGCCTCCCAGGCGGTGGCGAGGCCGGGCACCATCTTGCCCGGCCGGTCGGCGACGTCGAGTTCCCAGGCGACCAGGGGATCGTAGAGGGTCAGTCCGGTGAACTGGTAGCCGCCCGCGCCCCGGTCCGGCTGGCCGGTCGTGAGCGGCAGGTCGGTCATGGAGATGCCGTAGGTCAGGGTGCCGGGGGCCGCGCCCTGCGCGCCGGCGCGGCCCGCCGCCCCCAGCGCCGCCAGGGCGACGCCCCCGGCCATCAGGGATCGGCGTGTCGGCTTGATCGGGTTCATCGTGTCTCTCGGCTGAAGGCGCGGGCGCCGCACGGAACGGCACCCGCCCTCGGGCGCGCGGCGGCGCGGCCCGGGCCTCCACCCCATGCTGCATACAGAATGATGCACGCATCGTGCCCAATGGCCGCCGGCGTTCCCCGGACAGCCCGGGGGTCAGGCCTCCCAGACCTGGCCGGGCCTCAGGGCGACGAAGCGCTCGGCCGGGATGCCGGCCCCGCCGAGGGCCGCCGCCAGCGCCTCGGCGGGCCGCTCGACGCCCTCGTCCGTGAGCTGGAACGTGCCCCAGTGATGGCCCAGCGCCTGCTCGGCGCCGAGCAGGCCGAAGACCTTCACCGCCTCGGCCGGGTCGACGTGCTGCGCCTGCATGAACCAGCGCGGCTCGTAGGCGCCGATCGGCAGCGTCGCGAGGCGCGGCGGCCCGAACCGCGCCCGCACGTCGGAGAAGAGGGCACCGTCGCCGAAACCGGTGTCGCCGACATGGTAGTGCACGCCGCGGGGCGAGGTGATCACGAAGGCGCACCACAGCGCCATGCGCCGGTCGTTGACGCCCCGGGCCGACCAGTGGTTCGCGGGCGTCAGATGGACCTGCAGCCCGTCGCCGAGATCGACCGACTGTCCCCAGTCGCGGGTCTCGACATGCATCGTGTTGTCGTAGCCGCGCAGGATCGTGTCGTTGCCCAGCGGCGCCACGATCAGCGGCTGGTGCGCCTGCCAGAGCCGGGCGAGGCTCGGCCCGTCGAGATGGTCGTAGTGGTTGTGGGTGACCAAGATCGCGTCGATCGGCGGCAGGTCGGCGAAGGCGATGCCCGGCGGGTTGACGCGCTTCGGCCCGGCGAAGCGGACCGGGCTCGCGCGCTTGGCGAAGACCGGGTCGATCAGGATGTTCCGGCCGGCGACCTGCACGAGGTAGCTCGCGTGGCCGATCAGCACGACCCGCAGGCCCTCGACACGCTCCGGCGGCCGGTCGGCCGGGTAGGGGCTGGGGAAGCTCTTGGGCCAGGGCTCGCGCTGCCGCTTGGCCTGCCAGCGCAGCACGTCGGGGAGCGCCTTGTCGGTGGACTGACCGGGCAGGAAGAACCGCAACCCGTCGAAATGGTCGGAGGTCGGGCCGCGGTAGTACGGGTTCCGGCCGCGCCGGTGCGCGGCGTAGCCGACGCCGCCGAGTGTCATGACCGTGGCCGCACTCGCGACCGTGAGCAGGCTGCGCCGTTTCATGGGTCCGAGATGGCCGGAACCGGGGGCCGGTCAAGCACTGCCGCGGCGCGGCGGGGAGCCTCAGGGCGGTTTCGGCGCCGTCTCAGGGACGTCGCTCAGCGACGTCTGCAGGGACGCATCAGGCGGCCGGAGCGCGCCGGCTCACTCCACCATCTCGGCAGCGAGGGACAGGCGCGCCCGGTAGACCACCTTGCCGACGCCGTCGCGGACGCAGGCCACGTAATCCTGGCGCTCGACCTCCGGCAGCATGTCGCGGGCGATCGCCGACATGATCCGGGTGACCTTGGCGCGGGCCGCCGGAAGGTCCGGCAGGTCGAATCCGACCTCATCGTGGATCGGCTGGGAGCCGTCGTGCAGGTCGATGAAGTAGCGGGGCATCGGCGCCAAGCATCTCTAAGAGAAGTAGTCTGCCGACAGGATTGGTCTTGCTATGGTTAACAGTGCCTTAAAAGCCGAGCTTTGAGGCCGCTCCACGGTCGGGCGAAAGCCGCTTCCGGCCTCGCTGCGCCGCGCCCGACCCGCCCCGGCGTTTCGGGACGCCGCGGACGGCCGCGGGCCGGCGCGGGAGACTTCCTCGGCGGCCGCGGCCGGGAGAGCCGCCCATCCGGCGGATCCGGCGGCCCGATGCCGCGAGCCGGCCCGCTCAGGCGGGCCGGCGCCGCGATCCGGTTCTCACACGCCGTCCGGCGGCAGCGCCTCCGTCACCTCGACGCGGCGGTTGCCGGCCACCGGAACCGTCTCCTCGGTGGCGGCGACGTCGCTCTGAGCCGGCGCCCTGTCGAGCGCCTCGGCGACCGCCGCCACGCCCTGATAGCGGGTCAGCCGCCGGTCGATCATGCCGTCGATCCGGTCGTGCAGCTCGGACACGGTCAGGCTGCGGCGCTTGCCGCCCGTCTTCTCGGTGAACAGGCCGCGATTGGCCCGCGCCGCGGTGCGGAACTCGCGGCCGGCGACCTCGTCGGGCTTCTCGGAAGAGAGCGACAGGAAGCGCCCGGCGCTCGCGGTGCCGAGGAAATGGGCGAGGTACAGCTCGGTCGTGGTGAGCGCCCGCCCGACCCGGGCCTCGATCCGGTCACGGTCGCGCTTGATCAGCTCGGCCGCCATCAGGGCGGCGACGCGCGGGTCGTTGCGCAGGCCGAGCACCCGGGCGCGCATGCTGCCCGTCACGGTGATCGCGGCGCCCCGGCCCTTCACGGCGGCGGCTTCCTCGGCGAGCCCGTAGCGCGCGCCGTAGTCGCGGATCATCTCCAGCCAGGTGCGGGCGACGAACTGGAACAGGCCCTGCGCCGAGGAGGTCGCGGCCTTCGCCGCGGTGTCGAAGCTCGATTCCTTGTCGGCGAGCGCCATCATGTAGACGGGATCGACGCCGGCCTCGTCGGAGGCCTTGACGATCGTGTCGACCACCTTGCGCGGCACGCTGCGCTCGCCGAACTTGACCGCGTCCTGCTCCTGCGTCACCCGCGGCAGGGCCGCGAGGTCGTCCTGGATCAGGGCCGTGGTGGCGGGCTCCTGCTCCGGCAGGGGCAGGCCGTTCCAGGCATCCTTCGCCGGTGCCGGAGCCGGCGCCGGTGCCTCTGCCGATGCCGCGGGCGCCTCGGCGGGAACCGCGGGCTCGAACGCGCGTTGAGCGAGTTCCTGAGCGGCGCGCGGGCTGGTGTCGACCCGGTCGTGGGCCTGGGCGGCCGGCGCGAAGTAGGCGGGCGCGAAGGCGGCCTGCGGCAGGCCGAACCCGGCGACGAGCCCGAGGGCCAGCGTCCCGGAGATCCGGCCGAGGCCGGTGCGGCGAAGTGACCGGCGCCCTGCGTCGCGCCCGGCCCGCGGCAGCCACGCCACGGCTTCATCCTCGAAATGCCCCGTGCCGGTCAGGGTCTGCGGCACGAGTCGGTTCACGTCGTCGGCGCAACGCGCCGGCTCCGGGAAAACCCCCATCATCGGTCCTCTTCTAGATCGGTCCTTGCGTCCGCCCGGCTCTGACGGCCGGGTTTTTTCTGGAAGCGGCGGCCCTATCGACGCCGGCCGTGACCAGAATGGGACGGCCCCGTGATCCAAGCGTGGCACGGTCAAGGAAGGGTTAACCCTCCCGCTTAGGGCCCCGTTAACGCCGCCGACCGGCGGCCGACCGGCCGCGCGCGGGACGACGACGGGGCGATGTTGTCGCATTCGGGTTGGAACGGAGCACCGCCGAGCCAGTTAGGTACGGCCCCGGGGGGGTGAACTTCCGTCCCAGGACGGACCCTTCAAGACGCCACCCGCGTCCGCACAAGGACATCAGTTTCCGATGAGCATGCAGTCCGGTCGCCGCGTCGGTGTCGCCTTCGTTGGCATGGGAGGCGCCGTCGCCACCACCGCCATCGCCGGCATCGAGATGATCAAATCCGGCTCCAACCGTCTCGACGGGCTGCCGCTCGCCGGTCTCTCCGTGGCCGGCATGGCCGACTACAAGGACCTCGTCTTCGGGGGCTGGGACCTGAACGGCGACGACCTCGCCTCCGCGGCGAGCGGGCACGGCGTGCTCTCGAAGGACGACATCGAGAACGGCGCCCAGGTCCTGAAGGGCATCACGCCCTGGCCGGCGGTCGGCAGCGCGAAGTTCTGCAAGAACATCGACGGTCAGAACCGGATCGTCGCCAAGGACCACCGCGAGGCGGTCTCGGTGATTGCCAACGATCTCCGCCGCTTCCAGAAGGAGAGCAACCTCGACGACGTGGTCGTGGTGAACCTCGCCTCCACGGAGCGCTGGCCTGACCTCAGCGACCCGACCCTGAACTCGACCGCCGCCTTCGAGAAGGGCCTGGATTCGAGCGACGAGGCGATCTCGCCGGCGATGCTCTACGCCTACGCGGCGATCAAGAGCGGCATCCCCTACGCCAACTTCACCCCGAGCGTCGCCGCCGACGTCCCGGCGCTCCTCGACCTCGCCAAGGAGCTGAACGTCCCGGTGGCCGGCAAGGACGGCAAGACCGGCCAGACCATGATGAAGACGGTGCTGGCCCCCGCCTTCAAGGCGCGCGCCCTCCACGTCGACGGCTGGTTCTCGACGAACATCCTGGGCAACCGCGACGGCCTCGCCCTGAACGATCCGAACTCGCTGCAGTCGAAGCTCAACACCAAGGGCACGGTGCTCGACTCGATCCTCGGCTACCCGGTCGAGGACCACCTCGTGCACATCCACTATTACCGCCCGCGCGGCGACGACAAGGAAGCCTGGGACAACATCGACGTCACCGGCTTCATGGGCCAGCGGATGCAGATCAAGGTGAACTTCCTCTGCAAGGACTCGATCCTGGCCGCGCCGCTCGTCATCGAGATCGCCCGCGTCCTCGATCTCGCGAGCAAGCGCGGCGACGGCGGCGTGCAGGAGCAGCTCTCGACCTTCTTCAAGGCGCCGATGGTCAAGAACGGCCACGGTCCGGAGCACGCCTTCGGCAAGCAGGAGCAGATGCTCCGCGACTGGCTGGGCGTGCACTGAGGCTTCCCGCATCGACGGGCATGGTCTGAACTCGGTACGGCCCCTTCGTCGATGACGGGCCGGAACCGGCCCCCTCTCCCGCATGGGAGAGGGTCGGGGTGAGGGACCCGGTCCTCCCGGAGAGGTCGCATCCCTCACCCTGTCCCTCTCCCGCATGGGAGAGGGGACCCGCGTCCAGCCGGACGACGGGCGAGTCCGTCCCAGCCGCCTGTGAGGCCGTGAGCCTCATCCGGCCGAGAGAAGTGATGCCCCGCGAGAACCACCCGTCGCAATCCGGTGCCGCAGCGCCCGAGGCCCTGCGCGACCTTCTGGTCGAGATGAACGACCTCAAGCGCGTCCGCTCCGCGGGCCGTACGGGCTCGATCGCCGAGCGGCTGTTCGCGCAGGGGTGGGGGCTGCTGACCGGCGGCGCCGCGCCGGACGACGTCGCCCTCGACATCGCGGCCGTCACGCTGGCGGCGACGCGCCTCTGCGACCTCGACGCGGCCTTCCTGACCGCGGCGGGGCTCTCGGACGAGGCCGCCTCCGCGGTGCTGGTGGCGGGGTTCGACGCCGTCACCGGAGAGCTCGATCCGGACCTCCGCGACCGCCTGCGCGCGCGGCTCGCGCCGCGTCCGGCCGGCCGGCCCGGGCCGCTGCCGGGCTTCGTCGGCGCCCTGGCGCAGCAGCCGCGGGCGGGCGTCACCTGTCCCGGCCGCGCCCGGATCCTGCTGGAGCCGCCGGAGAACCACGCCGAGCACTGCCTGATCGTGGCGGTCTACGGCGTCTGCCTCAGCCCGTTCTACCGGGCCGATCCCGGCACCGTGTTCCTGGCCGCGATGGCCCACCACTTCCACAACGCCGCCATGCCGGATGCCGGCTTCACCGGCGAGATGCTGCTCGGCGACCATCTCGGCCCGATCATGGCCACCACCACCGCGTGGGCGCTCGCCGAGCTCGACGCGCCCCTGCGGGCCCAGGTCGAGCGCGCCCGGGCGGTGCTGCCCGACGATTCCACCGCCGAGGGCCGCGCCTTCCACGCGGCCGACTGCATCGACCGCGTCCTCCAGATCGCCCAGCACCTGCGCGGGGCCTCGACCACGATGGGGATGGTGCTCGACGAGTGGGAGCTGGTCCATGCCGGCCCGGTGAAGGGCTTCCACGATCGTGTCCTCGCCGACATGCGCATCCCTTGATCGCCGGACCCGGTCGCCCATCTGCCCGGGCGGCCCCGAGAACCATGATCCCGTTCGAACTCAGATCGCCGGACACCGGCAACCCGCTGAAGGCCGACGGCCCGCACGCCCTGCGCGACGCGGAGACCGGCGCGCGCTGGCCCGTGATCGATGGCATCCCGTACCTGCGGATCAACCGTGCGGCCCTGGTCGAGCGGGTGCTCGCCCATCTCGACGCCGGCGAGCCCGACGAGGCGCTGGCCGCGCTGCTGGTCGATCAGGATGATTGGTGGAACGGGCCGCCGGCCGATCCCGCCGGGATTATCCGCCTGATCAAGACCCGCCGCGAGGCGACCCTCCGCGAGGCGGTCGAGCTCCTCGGCTGGGGCCGCGTCGGCGACTACTTCCTGCACCGCTGGAGCGACCCGACCTTCCTGGCCGGCCTGTCGCTGCTGGAGGCGCACTGGAACGAGCCCGTCTGCGTCTTCGAGTTCGCCTGCGGCATCGGCCACTACCTGCGCGAGTTGCAGCGGCGCGGCTGCAAGGTCGCCGGCGCCGACGTGGTCTTCGCCAAGCTCTGGGTCGCGCGCCACTGGGTCGTGGCCGAGAAGGCGCAGCTCGTCTGCTTCGACGCCGGCTCGCCCCACTGGCCGATCCCGGGGGCGCCGGTCGACCTCGTCGTCTGCAACGACGCCTTCTACTTCCTCGACGACAAGGCGGCGCTCCTCGAGAACCTCCGCCAGAACGCCGGCGACGACGGCTGGCTGGCGCTGAGCCACATCCACAACCGCGACTGCCCGGGCTTCTCGGCCGGTCGCGCGGTGACGGCCGAGGAGATCGCCGAGTTCTTCCCCGACGCCCTGGTCTACGACGACGCGGAGCTGACCCGGGCGCTGGTCGAGGCGCGGGCGCCGGGCCCGCAGGACCCCGCCGCCCTGCGAAGCTGCGAGGCGTTCTCGGTGGTGTGCGGTCCCGGGATGCGCCCGGCGCCGCGCGCCCTGGTCGACGGCCTCACCCTGCCGAAGCCCGGCACCGTGCTGCGGCTCAACCCGCTCTACGTGCCCGAGGGCGGCGGTTACGTCATCCGCTGGCCCTCGGAGCGCTACGAGGCGGAGTACGCCCCCCGCGCCACGTACCCGCTGCACTCTCCGGGACCGGAGTCGCTGACCTTCGACGAAAGCCTCGATGCGTCGGAAACGCAGCGCGTGCGCGTGCGCGAGTTCGTCGACCTGCCGGAGCGGTGGTGATGGACGCGGTCGGCTGGGGCATCGTCGGCTACGGCTGGGTCGCCCGCGACTACATGGAGCCCGGCATCCGCGCGGCCGGGCACCGGCTGGTGGCGGTCAGCGATCCGAACCCGGAGAGCCGCGCGGCCGCCGAGCGGGCCGGTGCCCGCGTCCACGCCGATCTCGCCGGCCTGATCGCCGAGCCCGCGGTCGAGGCGGTCTACGTGGCGACGCCGAACCACCTGCACCGCGGCGCCGTCGAGGCGCTGGCCGCCGCCGGCAAGGCGATCCTGTGCGAGAAGCCCATGGCGGCGACGCTGGCGGATGCCGAGGCCATCGCGCACGCCGTCGAGTCGCAGAAAATCTTCTACGGCACGGCCTTCGACCAGCGGCACCACCCGGCCCACCGGATGATCCGCACGCAGATCGAGGCCGGCCGGCTCGGCACCGTGACGGCGGTGCGGATCGTCTATGCCTGCTGGCTCGGGCGCGACTGGTCGGAGGCCAGCCAGCCGAACTGGCGGATCGACGCCGCCCAGGCCGGCGGTGGCGCCCTGATGGACCTCGCCCCGCACGGGCTCGACCTCGTGGACTTCCTGCTCGGCGAGCCGATCACCACCATCGCGGCCCTGACCCAGACCAAGGCCCAGGATTACGCGGTCGACGACGGCGCCCTGCTGATCGGGCGGACCGCGGGCGGCGCACTGGCGAGCCTGCACGTCGCCTACAATTGCCCCGACGCGCTGCCCCGCCGCCGCCTGGAGGTGGTCGGCACGAAGGGTCTGCTCGTCGCCGAGAACACGATGGGCCAGACGGCCGGCGGCTCGCTGACCTTCGTCGACGGCGCCAGCGGGCGCGCGGAACCGCTCGCCTTCGACGCCGACAGCTCGCCCTTCACCGAGCAGGTGCGCGCCTTCGGCTCGGCGCTGCGCCGGCCCGAGGAGCGGGCCGCGTACGCGGCGTCCCGGGACCTTCACACGATGCGGCTCGTCGCCCGCGCCTACGGGCAGGGGTAGCGGACACAGGATACGCAGCCACGGAACCACACCCCGGCATCTCCCACCCACGCCCTCATCCTGAGGTGCCCGCGTCAGCGGGCCTCGAAGGAGGGCTCCAGGGATCGCGCGTCCGGCTGGAGCCCTCCTTCGAGGCCCCCGCTGCGCTTCGGCTCCTCGGGATGAGGGGATGAATGGGAGGGGGCACGGCGCACGGTTCGAGGAAGACGGGAACACGACGTGACCAACGCAGACGCCTTCCACGACCAGGACGACCGCGCCCGCCACGAGCGGATCAAGGCGCCGCGCCCCTACCGTTTCGGCGCCAAGCGGCCGATCGAGGGCCTGCCCGAGACCCTGCCCGACCCGGTCAGGGCCTATCTCGACGTGCTGCCGGAGGGGCGCGTCGTCGGCTTCCCGCTGGCGCCACTCGATCGCACCGGCATCCCGGTCTGGTTCGTGGCCCTGTTCCTCGACGACCCGTTCTTCGTGGGCGCGATGCCGTCTGGGATCGGCTACGGCGCCACCGACGACGAGGCGCTGATCGGCGCCGTGGCGGAGATCGCCGAGAACCTGATGCCGTCCCTCGCGGTGCTGCCCCGCGCGAAGGAGCGGGCGAGCTATACCGATCTCGTCCGCGTCTACGGCGCCAAGTCGGTCGCCGACCCGCTGACCCTGTGCCTGCCCGCCGGGTCCCCGGTCGGCCGCGACACGGTGCTCGAGTGGACGCCCGCGATCCGCCACGCCACCGGCGAGATCGTCCTGATGCCGCTCGACGTCGCCGCCACCGACTATTTCGAGCTGTCGGAGGGCTACAAGCCTTTCACCAACCTGATCACCAACGGCCTCGGCGCCGGGCCCGACGTGCCTTTCGCGCTGGGCCACGGCGTGCTGGAGCTGCTCCAGCGGGACGGCAACGGCCTACTGTTCCGGGCCCTCGACCAGGGCGTGATGCTCGACCTCGACGGCATCGGCCCGGAGAACGCCGCCATGCTGGCCCGACTGAAGGACCTGGGCATCCGGGCGCTGCCGAAATTCGCCACCGACCAGTTCGGGCTGACCAACCTCTACGTCGTCGGCTACGACGAGGACCCGGCGCGCACCCCGGCGCCGATCGCCCTCTCGGCCTGCGGCGAGGCCTGCGATCCGGACCGGGAGCGGGCCCTGCGCAAGGCGCTGCTGGAATTCCAGGCGGCCCGGGTGCGCAAGACCTTCGGGCACGGCCCGCTCGACATGGCCGCCACGGTGACGCCGCCCGGCTACGTCGACGCGTTCATCCAGAAGGCGCTGCCCAGCCTGGACCTCGAGGAGAGCCGCGCTCTCCAGGCCATGCTCGAATGGATCGAGATGCCGGCGGCCGACCTGCGCGGCGTGCTCGCCGACACGGTCTATTCCGAGCGCAGCACGAAGCGATTTACGGACTTGCCCTCCACTCGGGCCGCCGACGGCCATGCGCGGGGGAAGATCGCCTGCGACCGGCTGCTCGAAGCCGGGTTCGACGTGCTCTACGTCGACTGCACACCGCCGGGCGGCGGGGTCGGCGTCGTGAAGGCGATCGTGCCGGGGCTCGAGGTCGAGACCATGAGCTACTACCGGATCGGCGAGCGCAACACCAAGAAGCTCATCGACCGCGACCATCCGCTCATCCAGTTCGGCACCGAGAGCGAGACTTTGCGGCCGGTGCGTCTGACCCCTGAAGCCCTGGAGCGGTTCGGCGGCCAGCCGCTGTTCGACGTGGCCCTGGCCGAGCGGATCGTCGGGCGGCACTATCCGCTCTACCGCGAGCCGGAATCGCACCACGCGCCGTTCCGCCTCGCCCAGCGGAAGGGGAGGGCGGCGTGACGCTCCGGTTCGCCTACAACACCAACGGCGCGGCCAACCACCGCCTCGACGACGCGCTCCACCTGATCAAGGCGGCGGGCTACGACGGCGTGGCGCTCACCCTCGACATCCACCACCTCGACCCCTTCGCCGACACCTGGGCGGCGGAAGCCGGCCGGGTGGCGAGCCTGCTGGAGAAGCTGGAGCTGACCTGCGTCATCGAGACGGGCGCCCGCTTCCTCCTCGATCCGTCCGCCAAGCACGAGCCGACGCTGGTGACCGCCGACGCCGCGGGCCGCGCCCGGCGGGTCGGCTTCCTCAAGCGGGCGATCGAGATCGGCGCCATGCTCTCCGCCGAGGCGGTCTCGTTCTGGGCCGGCGTGCCGAAGCCGGGCGTGGATCCCGGCGAGGCCCGGCGCTGGCTGGAGGAGGGGCTGCACGAGGTCGCCTCGTTCGCCGCCGAGGCCGGTGTCGTGCCCTGCCTGGAGCCCGAGCCCGGCATGCTGATCGAGACGCTCGACGACTACGCTTCCCTCTCCGTGCCGGGCTTGAAGCTCGCCCTCGACACCGGCCACTGCCTCGTCACGGGCGAGCGCGAGCCGGCGGCCGCCGTGCGGGAATTCGCCGACCGGATCGGCACCGTGGCGATCGAGGACATGAAGCGCGGCAGCCACATCCACCTGCCGTTCGGCGAGGGCGACATGGACGTGCCGGGTGTCCTGGAGGCCCTGGAGGCGGTCGGCTTCGGCAAGCTGATCTGCGTCGAGCTGTCCCGCGAGAGCCACCGGGCCGACGTGATGATCCCGCAGGCGCTGGAGTACCTCCGCGGCTGCCGGCGCCCCGGCCCGGTCCTGGCCGGCGAGCAGGAGACGCGGCGGCAATGGCAGTGAGAGCCGAACCGCGGCGAGGCGAGGATCGGGCACGGGAGAAGGGGCGCCTCGGCGCCTCGCCCAGTCGATGCGAAGGTGCGGCGCGATGAGAATCCTCTTCCTCAGCCGCCGCTACTTCCCGGCGATATCGGGCATGAGCGTCTACGCGCAGAACCTGCTGCGCGAGCTGGTCGGCGCCGGCCACGACGTCACGATGATCTCGCAGTACCGGGGCGACGCCTTCGGCACCCGGGTCTACGGGGGCGGGCCGCCGCCGCCGGTGCCGGGCGTGCGGGTGATCGGCCTGGAGCAGCTCGGCGAGCAGGCGTCGGGCGACTTCGAGCGCGACATCGCCGCCATGGTGGACGCGATCTGCCGCGAGCACGCCCGACAACCCTTCGACATCCTGCACGCGCAATACGGTTACCCGACCGGCTGGGCGGTGCTGCTCGCCGCGCGCGAACTCGGCGTGCCGAGCGTCGTCTCGATCCAGGGCGGCGACGGCCACTGGGTCGGCTCTTGCTGCGAGACCCACCGGGTCGCCATGTGCGAGGTGCTGGCCCACGCCAACGCGCTGCTGATCGGCGGCGCCTCCTTCGTGGACGAGGTCTGCGAGCGGCTCGGGTCGGACCCCGCCCGCTTCACCATCGTGCCCGGCGCGGTCGACACCGACCGGTTCGCGCAGGGCACGCCCGACGGGCTGCCCGCGCCCCATCCGGGCCCGGTGCGGCTGTTCTACCACGGCCGGGTCGACCGCCGGAAAGGCGTGCTCGACTTCATCGAGGCCCTGGCGATCCTGCGCGCGCAGGGCACGCCGTTCGCCGCCACCATCTCGGGGATCGGGCCCGACGTGGACCCGGCCAAGGCGCTCGCCGCCGAGCGCGCCTTCTCGGAGCGGGAGATCGCCTTCACGGGCTACGCCGAGTACGCCACCGTGCCCGACCTCTACCGCCGCGCCGACGTGTTCGTCTCGCCGACCTACGCGGAGGGCTTCTCCAACACGATCCTGGAGGCGCTCGCAGCAGGGCTCGCCACCGTCTCGTGCCACGCGGTCGGCGTCTCGGACTGCCTGCGCGACGGGGAGAACGGGCTGCTGGTGAACCCGGGCGACGTCCCGGCGCTGGCCGCCGCGCTCACCCGGGTCATCGCGGACGCGGATCTGCGCCGCCGCATCGCGACGGCCGGCTTGGAGGAGTGCCGCCGCGTCTACTCGTGGCACGCGGTCGGGCGGCAGATCATGGACGTCTACGCCCGCGTGCGCGGCGAGCGGCCGGCCACCGGCTTCTCGCCGGATCTGCCCCACGATCCGACGTGTCGCTTCCGCGCCGAGCCGCACCTGCTCTGAGCGCGCGGGTTGGAACCCATCGAGACCGTCGCACCCCGGACCATGCCCACCGCGCTCGCCCTCTCCCCCCATCTCGACGACGCGGCCTTCTCGTGCGGCGGCCTCCTGGCAAGCCTCGCGCAAGCTGGCTGGCGCGTGGTGATGGCGACCCTGTTCACCGGCAGCGTCGCCGAGCCGAGGGGCTTCGCGCTCGCCTGCCAGCTCGACAAGGGTCTGGGACCGGAGGTCGACTACATGGCCCTGCGCCGGGACGAGGATGTCCGGGCTGCCGCGGCGCTCGGCATCGCGCCGCCCGTCCACCTGCCGTTCAGGGAGGCGCCGCACCGGGGCTACGGCTCGGCGCCGGAGCTCTTCGCCGACACGCGCGCCGACGACGGCGTCGCGGCCGAGCTGGCACCGGCCATCGCGGGGCTGATCGCCGCGGGGAGTCCCGATCTCCTCCTGGCTCCGCAGGCGATCGGCGGGCACGTCGATCACGTCCAGACCGTGCGGGCGCTGCGCGGCCTCGCGCCGGCGCAGCCGATCCTTTGGTGGCGCGACTTTCCCTACACGGTGCGGGAGGCCGCCCCGAAGGCGCCCCTCGCCGACCTGTTCGCCGACCTCGCCGAGCCGGCGATGCGCCTCGCCCCGGAGGCCCAGACCCGGAAGCGCGCCGCCTGCGCGGCCTATGCCAGCCAGATCGGCTTCCAGTTCGGCGGCGTGGCCGGCCTCGACGCGCGCCTCGCCCGGGAGGAGGGCACCGAGCGCTTCCGCCTGTCGGGCCGCCTCGGCCTCACGATCCCCGGCCTCGATGCCGGCTGAGCCGCGGGCGCCGAAGGCGCTGGCCGATCCGGAAGCCCTCGCGGCCCGCCGCGCCCTGATCGACAGCCCCCACATCGCACCGATCCGGGCGCTGGCGGCGCGCGTCGCGGCCGAGCGCGGCGCCCCGGTCCCGGCGCCCGACCCCCTGGACGGCGGCGTCGGCGCGCGGATGCTCCTCCTCCTCGAGACCCCCGGCCCGGCGGTCCTGCGCACCGGCTTCGTCACCCGCGACAGCGCGAACGGCACGGCCGCGAACCTGTTCCGCTTCCTCGCCGAGGCCGGGCTCAGCCGGGCCGACACGCTGATCTGGAACGCGGTCCCCTGGCTCATCCACGCCGAGGGCGCCCGCAACCGGGCGCCCCGCCGGGCGGAGGTGGCGGCGGCCGCGCCCTATCTGGCCCCGCTCCTCGACCTGCTGCCGCGCCTCGCCGTGGCGGTGCTGGCCGGCCGCTTCGCCGGCGAGGCCGCGCCCGCCCTCGCGGCGCTCCGCCCCGACCTTCCGGTGATCCGGGTGCCGCACCCGAGCCCGACCTATGTCTGCACCGCGCCGGAGGTGCCGGAGCGGATCCGGCGCGGCCTCGCGGAAGCGGCCGCGATCCTCGATCGGACCTCCGGCTGAGGATAGATCGCCCGTCACGGGCCTGCCTTCCCTGGCCTTGCGCCCCGGTTCGGCCTACATGCGGGGCAACGGGCCGCGGTCCGGGAGATTCCGGCACGGGCTGACGGCCTTCGGGCCGGGCCGCGCAGCCGGAAGGGCGGACGCCGATCGGCATGAATTTTCAGGGACAGCACCGGAGCCCGGCCGAGCCGGTCGAGCCGGTCCAGCACGATGCCGAGGCGGGCTCGAAGCGGAAGAGCCGGCGCAGCCGCTATGCCTGGATCGGCACGGCGGCCAGCATCGTGCTGTTCGCCGTCTCCCTCGGCGTCCTGTGGAAGCTCGTGCAGAGCGTCAGCTGGGCGGAGGTGCGCAGCGCCATCGCGGCGGCGACCGCCGAGCAGCTCGGGCTCGCCTTCCTGTTCGTCGGCATCAGCTACCTGTTCCTGACCGGCTACGACGCGCTGGCCCTGCGCCAGCTCAAGATCAAGGTGCCGTACCGGATCACCGCGCTCGCCTCCTTCACGAGCTACGCGGTGAGTTTCACCCTCGGCTTCCCGCTGCTCACCGCCGGGACGATCCGCTACTGGATCTACGCCCGGCAGGGGCTCTCGACGGCCAAGATCGCCGCGCTCACCGTCATCGCCGGGTTCACCTTCTGGCTCGGCATGGGCGTGGTGCTGGGCCTGAGCCTGATCATCGAGGCCGGCCAGCTCGCCGGCCTCGCCTTCACGTCGATCCGGATCAACCAGGGCGTCGGCCTCGCGGCGCTCGCCCTGGTGCTCGGCTACCTCGCCTGGGTCTCGGCCAAGAAGCGCAGCATCACCGTCAAGCAGTGGCGCCTGGAGCTGCCGGGCGCCTCGGTCTCCATCGGCCAGATGATCGTCGGGATCGGCGACGTCTGCGCGGCGGCGGCGGTGCTCTACGTCCTGCTGCCCCAGGAGACGACGCTCGGCTTCACCACCTTCCTGGCGATCTACGTGCTCGCCGCCATGCTGGGGATCGCGTCGAACGCGCCGGGCGGGATCGGGGTGTTCGAGGCGACGATCCTGCTCGCCCTGTCGAGTCTGCCGCGCAACGAGGTGCTGACCTCGCTGCTGCTGTTCCGGGCCTGCTACTACGTCGTGCCGTTCGTGACCGCCCTGGCGATGCTCGGGCTGTACGAGATCGTCAAGCGCGCGGGCGGCGCCCGCGATCCCGGGCCTCCGGAGGGCACGGCCGGCCCGTCCGGCCGGGCGTGGCACGACGAGTCCGAGCCCCGCTGATCGGCCGGCCGCGCCCGCCATGTCCGGCCGCCTGCGCAGCTCCCCCGCCTGGACCGGCGCCGCGATCGCCGCGGGCCTGCTCGGGCTCGCCACCGCCCTGGCCGGGCGGTTCGATCTCCCGCTGATCCTGATCGGCCTCGCGGCGGTCTGCCTGGGCGGCTGGCTCGGCGGGCGCGGCCGCGAGGCGCCAGTGCCGCGCCCGGCCACCACCACGCCGCGCCACGCCGTCGCCGAGGCGCTGCTCGCCCACGTGCCGGACCCGGTCATCCTGGTCGACCGGCGCACCCTGGTGCTGGAGGCCAATCCCGCCGCCCGGGCGCTCCTGCCGGCCCTCCACCAGGCCCGGCCGCTGTCCTTCGCGCTCCGCGACCCGGAGGTCCTCGACGGCATCGAGGCGGTGCTGAGTTCCGGCCTCCCGCGCCGCGTCGCGCTGTCGACCCGGGTGCCGCTGGAGCGGACCTTCGATGTCCAGATCGGCGCCCTGCCGATGCCCGACGGGTCCGGCGTCAGCGCGCTGCTGTTCCTGCGCGACCTCACCGCGGCCCGGCGCCTGGAGGCGATGCGGGTCGACTTCGTCGCCAACGCCAGCCACGAGCTGCGCACGCCGCTCGCTACCCTGATCGGCTTCATCGAGACCCTGCAGGGGCCGGCCCGCGACGACGCGCAAGCCCGGGAGCGCTTCCTGGAGATCATGCGCGTCCAGGCCCTGCGGATGACGCGGCTGATCGACGACCTGCTGTCGCTGTCGCGGATCGAGCTGCGCGAGCACGTCGCCCCCACCGCGGTGGTCGATCTTGGGGCGCTCGCCCGCCAGATGGTCGACGCCCAGGGCCCGCCCGCCGAGGCGCGGGGCGCCACGATCCGGCTGGAGGAGGGTGCGGGCCCCTACGCGGTCCCCGGCGACGCCGACGAGCTGGCGCGGGTGATCGAGAACCTGATCGAGAACGCCGTGAAGTACGGCGGCGGCCGGATCAGCGTCGGGCTCGCCCGCGAGGACGACCCGCGCCTCGGGCCCCGCGTCGTCCTGTCGGTGGCCGATGACGGGCCGGGCATCCCGCCCGAGCACATCCCGCGGCTGACGGAGCGCTTCTACCGGGTCGACGTCGCCTCGAGTCGCGCCCGCGGCGGCACCGGGCTGGGGCTCGCCATCGTCAAGCACAGCCTCAACCGCCACCGCGGCCGCCTCGCCATCGAGAGCGCGGCCGGCGAGGGGACGACCGTGCGGGTCAGCCTGCCCGAGTACGGCGCCGCGCCGCCGCAGTTCGCGGCCGATCAGGCCGGCCCGGTATAGGGGCCGATCCCGAGCCCGGCCTCGACGCGCCCGACCCAGGCGCGGATCGCCGGGTAGTCCGTGAGGTCGAAGCCCCCCTCGTGGGCCATGCGCGTGTAGGCGACGAGCGCCACGTCGGCGAGGGTCAGGATCTCGCCCGCCATGAAGGCCGAGCGCCCGAGGGTGTCCTCCATCAGCCGCAGGGCGTCGGCGCCGCGCTCCGCGAGCTTCGGGTCGAGATCCTCGGGCGCCCGCTTGAGGTAGTGGAGCTGGTAGCGGCGGACCGCGATGTAGGGCTCGTGGCTGTACTGCTCCCAGAACATCCACTGCAGCATCCGGGCGTGGGGCAGGGGCTCCGCGGGGACCAGCGCGGAGCCATCCGCGAGGTAGACGATGATCGCGTTCGATTCCGACAGCACGGTGCCGTCGGGCAGGACGACGATCGGCACGCGGCCGGCGGGGTTCAGGGCGAGGAACTCGGGCCGGCGCGTCCCGCCGCCCGGGACGTCGACGTCGCGCCAGACCGCCGGGATGCCGAGATGCGCCGCGACCCATTTGACCTTGAGGCAGTTGCCGGAACCCGGGTCGCCGTAGATCGTCAGCGGCTCGCTCATCCGTGTCCCCATCGCTCCGGTGGGCGGTGACCTTGGCCGGGCGGGCGCGATTCGACAACGGCCGCGGCCCGCATCGACCGGCCGGATCCGGAGCCTCGCCCGCGAACCCTTGACCTTCCCATCATGGGAAGCTCCATCTGACCGGGCATGGATGCTTCCAACCGGACAACCGCCATGTCGAGATCCGTCGCCCTGACCCTCCCCGTCGAGGGCATGTCCTGCGCCTCCTGCGTCGGCCGCGTCGAGCGCGCCCTCGCGGCGCTGCCAGGCGCCCGTGACGTGGCGGTGAACCTCGCCACCCACCGCGCCAGCCTCGTCCTCGACGGGGCGACGAGCCCGGGCGACGTCGCGACGGCGCTCGCGGATGCCGGCTACCCCGTCCCAGAGACGCAGAGCCTGCTGGCCGTGGACGGGATGTCCTGCGCGAGTTGCGTCGGCCGCGTCGAGCGGGCGCTCGCCGCCGTGCCGGGGGTGACCGGCGCCAGCGTCAACCTCGCCGCCGGCCGGGCCGCGATCCGCCATCCCGAGGGGGTGGTGCCGATGGACGCGCTGGTGGCGGCCGTGGAAACGGCCGGTTACGAGGCCCGGCCGGTCGAGGCCGGCCACCCGGTGGACCCCTCCGCCCGTCAGGCCGAGGAGGGGCGCGCCCTGCGGCGCGACCTGATCGTCGCCGCCCTGCTCTCGGCGCCCGTCGTGGTCCTCGACATGGGTGGCCACCTTCTGCCCGCGCTGCACGGCGGCCCCGTGACGGCCCTGGTCCAGGCCGCGCTGGCCACCCTGGTCCTCGCCGGCCCAGGGCGGCGCTTCTTCCTGCGCGGCGTCCCGGGCCTGCTGCGCGGCCATCCCGACATGAACGCCCTGGTCGCCCTCGGGGCCGGCGCCGCCTACCTGTACTCCCTGGTCTCGACCCTGGCTCCGCACCTCCTGCCGGCCGGGGCGGCGCACCTCTATTTCGAGGCGAGCGTCCTGATCGTCACGCTGATCCTGCTCGGCCGGACGCTGGAGGCCCGCGCCAAGGGGCGCACCGGCCAGGCGATCGCGCGGCTGATGGACCTGACGCCGAAGACCGCCCGGGTCATCCGCGACGGCGCGGAGACCGAGGTTCCCCTCGACGCCCTGCGCCTCGGCGACGTCGTCCGGGTGCGTCCGGGCGAGCGGGTGGCGGCGGACGGCGCCGTGGTGGCCGGTAGCAGCCACGTCGACGAGAGCATGGTGACGGGCGAGCCGGCCCCGGTGCGCAAGGGGCCGGGCGATCCCGTGGTCGGCGGGACGCTCAACGGCCGCGGCAGCCTCGACCTGCGGGTCGAGGCCGTGGGGGGCGCCACCGTGGTGGCGCAGATCGCCGCCATGGTGGAGCGCGCCCAGGGCGGCAAGCTGCCGATCCAGGCGCTGGTCGACCGCGTCACCGGTCGGTTCGTCCCGGCGGTGATCGGCATCGCCGTGGTGACCTTCCTGGCCTGGCTGGCGCTGGCGCCGGCCCCGGCGCTGGGTCCGGCCCTGGTCAACGCCGTCGCGGTGCTGATCATCGCCTGCCCCTGCGCCATGGGGCTGGCGACGCCGACCGCCATCATGGTCGGCACCGGGCGCGCGGCGGCGCGCGGCGTGCTGTTCCGCGACGGCGCGGCGCTGCAGGGCCTGCGCGACGTGCGGGTGGTGGCCCTCGACAAGACCGGCACCCTGACCGAGGGCCGCCCCCGGCTCACCGAGATCGTCCCGGCCGCCGGTGTCGCGGAGGACGCGGTGCTGGCCCTCGCCGCCGCGCTGGAGACCCGCTCCGAGCACCCGCTGGCCGGCGCCGTCGTGGCGGCGGCCCGCGAGCGCGGCCTCGACCTGCCGGAACCGGGCAGCTTCGAGGCGGTGGCGGGCTTCGGGATCGCCGGACGTGTCGCGGGCCGGGCCGTGGCCCTCGGCGCGCCGCGCTACCTGGAGCGTCTCGGCGTCGCCCTCGACCCGGATCTCGCTGCCCGGGCCGAGGCGCTGGCGGGCGCGGGGCGGAGCCCGATCCACCTCGTCCTCGACGGGCGCCACGCCGCGATCCTGGCGGTGGCCGATCCCGTGAAGCCGGGCGCCCGCGCGGCGGTCGCGGCCCTGAAGGCGCGCGGCCTCGCGGTGGCGATGGTCACGGGCGACGATCCCGTCACCGCCGCCGGCGTGGCGCGGAGCCTCGGCATCGACGCCGTGGCCGCCGGGGTGCTGCCCGGCGGGAAGGTCGAGGCGGTCCAGCGGTTCCGGGCCGCGCACGGGCCGGTGGCCTTCGTGGGCGACGGCATCAACGACGCGCCGGCGCTGGCCGAGGCCGATGTCGGACTGGCGATCGGCACCGGGACCGACATCGCCGTCGAGAGCGCCGACGTGGTGCTGATGTCGGGCGATCTGGAGGCCCTGGTCGAGGCCCTGGCGCTGTCGCGGGCGGTGATGGCCAATATCCGCCAGAACCTGTTCTGGGCCTTCGCCTACAACGCCGCGCTGATCCCGGTGGCGGCCGGCGTGCTGGTGCCGTTCGGCGGCCCGGCCCTGTCGCCGATCCTAGCCGCGGGCGCCATGGCGTTCTCGAGCGTGTTCGTCCTGGGCAACGCCCTGCGGCTGCGCCGGGCCGGCGGGCGTCCCGCGGCGGCCGAGGGGCCGGCGCTGGCCGCGAGGCCGGCATGAGCGCGGCGACCCTCACGATCGGCGAGGCGGCGCGCCGGACCGGCGTCTCGGCCAAGATGATCCGCTGGTACGAGGCGACCGGCCTGCTGCCGCCGGCCGCCCGGTCCGAATCCGGCTACCGCCACTACGGCGAGGCGGACCTGCACACGCTGCGCTTCATCCGCCGCGCCCGCGACCTCGGCTTCAGCGTGGACGCGATCGCGGATCTCCTGGCGCTCTGGCGCGACCGCGCCCGGCCGAGCGCCGGGGTGAAGGCGATCGCGCAGGAGCAGATCGCCGATCTGCGCCGCCGCATCGCCGAGATGGAGGGCATGGCCCGGACGCTGGAGCACTTGGCGGAGGCCTGCTGCGGCGACGCGCGGCCGGACTGCCCGATCCTGGACGACCTCGCCGCGGGCGACCATACACCCGCGCCGCGGCGGCGCGGGCGCGGGATCACGGGGCGGGGTGCGGCGTGAGCGGGGCGCCGCGGATACCGAGCTTGGCCGTTGACGGCGGCTCTGGCCCCGGCTTTGCTGGTCCGGCCCACCAGCCAAGGCCACGAGAGCCCCGCCCCGATGCCCGTCCTCGAACGGATCCGCGCCTTCGCCGACACGATGACGGCGTGGCGGCACGACCTGCACGCCCATCCCGAGCTGCTCTACGACGTCGACCGCACCGCCGGCTTCGTCGCCGAGACGCTGCGGTCCTTCGGCTGTGACGAGGTCGTCACCGGCATCGGTCGGACCGGGGTGGTGGGCGTCATCCGCGGCCGGGGACGCAGCTCCAACCGCGCCATCGGCCTGCGCGCCGACATGGACGCCCTGCCGATCCAGGAGGTGCGCGACCTGCCCTACCGCTCCACCGTGCCGGGCAAGATGCACGCCTGCGGCCACGACGGTCACACGACCATGCTCCTCGGCGCCGCCAAGTACCTCGCCGAGACCCGGGATTTCGACGGGGCGGCCGTGCTGATCTTCCAGCCCGCCGAGGAGGGTGGCGGCGGCGGCGAGGCGATGGTCGACGACGGAATGATGGAGCGGTTCGGGGTCGAGTCGGTCTACGGGATGCACAACATCCCCGGTATGGCCGTCGGCACCTTCGCGATCCGGCCGGGGCCGATCATGGCCTCGACCGACCGCTTCACGATCACGATCGAGGGGCGGGGCGGCCATGCGGCCCTGCCGCAGAACGCCGTCGACAGCGTGCTCGTGTCGAGCCACGTGATCATCGCCCTGCAGAGCATCGTGTCGCGCAACCTCGACCCGGTGCAGTCGGCCGTGGTCTCGGTCTGCGCGCTGGAGGCCGGCGAGGCCTTCAACGTCCTGCCGCAGACCGTCACCATGCGCGGCACCATGCGCACGCTGTCCCAGGCCGTGCGCGGCGAGATCAAGGCGCGGATCGAGACCCTGGTGGCCGAGATCGCCGGCGGCTTCGGCGCGCGGGGCGGGGTCGCGTACGGGGCGAGCTACCCGGTGACCGAGAACCATCCCGCCGAGACCGATTTCATGGCCGGCGTCGCCGAGGCGCTGGTGGGTGAGGAGAACGTCGACCGGACGGTGGCGCCGATGATGACCGCCGAGGACTTCTCCTACATGCTCGCCCGCCGTCCCGGCGCCTACATGTTCATCGGCAACGGCGACAGCGCCTCGCTCCACCACCCGCACTACGATTTCAACGACGCGGCCGCGCCGTACGGGGCTTCCCTGTGGGCGCGCCTGATCGAGACCGGGCTGCCGCGCACCGCCTGAGCGCGCCCCTAAGCACACCGTCATCGCGAGCGCAGCGAAGCGACCCAGGGCAGCGCGACATCTGTCAGCGGGGCGCCAACTGGATCGCTTCGCCGCGCTCGCGATGACGGGAGGCGATCAGCCGCCGTAGCGGGCCTTGAGCAGCGCGTAGGTCAGCCGCGCCGTCTGGACCTCGCCGCCCTCCGGCCGGCCGGGCTTGGCGGAGGGGTTCCAGCCGTAGAGGTCGAAATGGCCGTGCGCCTTCGTGCTGGGCGCGAAGCGCCGCAGGAACAGCGCCGCGGTGATCGCCCCCGCGAACGGGCCGCCCGACACGTTGTTGAGGTCGGCCACCTTGGAATCGAGCAGGCTCGCGTAGGGCGCGTGCAGCGGCATGCGCCAGACCGGGTCGATCGCCGCCCGGCCGGCCCGCGCCACTGCCTCGGCCAGCGCGTCGTCCTCCGTGAAGAAGGCCGGCAGGTCCGGCCCGAGGGCCACCCGGGCCGCGCCGGTCAGGGTCGAGAAGTCGAGGATCAGGTCGGGGGAATCCGCGTCCGCGAGGGCGAGCGCGTCGGCGAGGATCAGCCGGCCCTCCGCGTCGGTATTGCCGATCTCGACGCTGAGCCCGGCCCGGCTCGGCAGCACGTCGCCGGGGCGGAAGGCGTTGCCCGCGACCGCGTTCTCCACCGCGGGGATCAGCAGGCGCAGGCGCAGGTTCAGGCCCGCGCCCATGACCATGTCGGCGGCGGCCAGCGCCGCGGCGGCGCCGCCCATGTCCTTCTTCATCAGCAGCATCGCGGCCGACGGCTTCAGGTCGAGGCCGCCGGTGTCGAAGGCGACGCCCTTGCCGACCAGGGTCACGCGCGGCGCGTCCGCCGGCCCCCAGGTCAGGTCGATCAGCCGCGGGGCCCGGGGCGAAGCGGCGCCGACCGCGTGGATCAGCGGGTACCCCTCGGCGAGGGCCGCGCCTTCCGTGACGGCGACGGAGGCGCCGTGGCGCTCGGCCACCGCCCGGGCGGCCGCCTCGATCTCGGCGGGTCCGAGATCGTTGGCCGGCGTGTTGACGAGATCCCGGCCCAGCGCCACCGCGGCGGCGACCCGCTCCACCTCGGCCGCGTCGATGCCGGCGGGCGCCGCGAGCCGGGCCTTCGTGCCGCCGCCGGACCGGTAGCGGCCGAAGCGGTAGCTCCCCATCAGCCAGGCGAGGGCGGCCTCGGCCGGCTCGGGGGCGTTGTCCAGGCGGAAGGTCCCCTCCGGCAGCAGCCCCGGCAGCTTGCCGGCGAGGAGCCTGTCGTAGGCCGCGGCCTCCGGATCGCCGAGGCCGAACAGGACGCGCGCGAGGCCGCCGTCCGGGCCGGGCAGGAGCGCGAGGCTGCCCGCCTTCGGCTTGAAGCCGATGGCCCTGGCGAAGCTCCGCTGGGCGGGCTCCAGGCCGGACTCGACCGCCGCCCAGCCCCCGGTGGGGACCAGCGTCACCGGTACGGCCTGGGTGTCGCCGGGCAGGAGCCCGCGGGTCGTCGCCGGAATCTCGGCCTGGGTCATGTGCCTCTCGCGTGCCGCCCGGACCGGCGGCTTAACCGGTGATTAGGGTTAACGCTCTATCACCGGCCGGCCGGGAGCGTGAAGCGCGTGCCATCGCGTCCGGTCCCGATGCCGGCGGAGCGCACCATGATGACGGCCCTGTTCCGGGTCACCCGATCCCAGGCACGCCCCGGACGCCGCGCCGCCCTCGCGGCCGCCGTCGTCGCGCTGGGCCTGGCCGGCTGCAACACCCGCTCGCCCGAGACGACCGGGTCGATCGGCCCCCTCGGCGGGCCGTCCGCGGCCGCCGCGGCGCCCTCGCGGCAGGACATCGACCGGCTGGCCGAGCGCTACAACGCCGACCCCGCCGACGGGCGCACGGCGATGGCCTACGCCCGCGCCCTGCGGGCCACCGACCAGATCGGCCAGGCCTCGGCGGTGCTGCAGCAGGCCGCCCTGCGCAACCCGCGCGACCAGGCCCTGCTCGGTGCCTACGGAAAGTCGCTGGTCGAGGCGGGCCGCTTCCGCGAGGCGATCGACGTGCTCTCCAACGCCCACACGCCCGCCAATCCCGACTGGCGCATCCTGTCGGCGCAGGGCTCGGCCTCCGCCCAGCTCGGCGAGCAGGCCCGCGCCCAGGGCTTCTACGAGGCCGCCCTCAAGATCCGCCCGAACGAGCCCTCGCTCCTGTCCAATCTCGGCCTGTCCTACGCGCTGTCGCGCAACCTCGATCAGGCCGAGCAGACCCTGCGCCTCGCCGCCGACCAGCCCGGCGCCGACGCGCGGGTGCGGGCTAACCTCGCCATGGTGCTCGGCCTCAAGGGCCGCTTCGCCGATGCCGAGGCCGTCCTGCGCCGCGACATGAGCGCCGAGGAGGCGGCCACGAACGTCGCGTCCCTGCGCAGGCTCGCGGCCCAGCCGAATCGATCGAAGGCCCTGTCCGTCGCGGGCGTGCCCGGGCAAGGGTAGGGCGCTCGCGCCACGCGACTCCCGCCCTTCTGCGGGCTCGCGGACGTACGCAGCAGCACCGGCAACACCCGTGCGGCTCTCCGCTCCCGCTCGGGAGAGGGGGCCTGTCGCGCTCGGCCGCCACCGTCGATGCCCGCTGGAGATGCGCGAGTCGCGCAGGCCTCCGCGGCGCGCGCCCAGTCGCCGCCACGGTCCCCGACAGGAAAACGCACCTGTCATGACGACCCGGTAGCGGCCAGATTCGAAAAGTTCTATATCCCTCCGCGGCTGCGCCGCGCGGCATCACGGGCGTCCAAATCGCCCCCGCGCATCGTCCTGCCCGGGCACTCCCGGGGCGGCGCGCGCCCGTCGGGCGCTACACAGGCCGAACACGGATCTCGTAGCGCAGGTCTTGCCTGCGCGTGTTCGACAACCCGCAGCGAGGATAGAACCAGCCGTGCCCTCACTCGACAGCTTCAAGGCCCGCCAGACGCTCGAAGCCGGCGGCAAGACCTACACCTACTATTCCATTCCCGCGGCCGAGAAGAACGGCCTCGCCTCGGCGGCCGCGCTGCCCTTCTCCATGAAGGTGATCCTGGAGAACCTGCTCCGCTACGAGGACGATCGCTCGGTCAAGAAGGCCGACATCGAGGCCGCCGTCGGCTGGCTCGACCAGAAGGGCAAGGCCGAGGTCGAGATCGCGTTCCGCCCCTCCCGCGTGCTGATGCAGGACTTCACCGGCGTCCCGGCGGTGGTCGACCTCGCGGCCATGCGCGACGCCATGGTTGCGCTCGGCGGCGACCCGCAGAAGATCAACCCGCTGGTGCCGGTGGATCTCGTCATCGACCACTCGGTGATCGTCGACGAGTTCGGCACCCCGAAGGCGCTCGCCGACAACGTCGCCCTCGAATACGAGCGTAACGGCGAGCGCTACACCTTCCTGAAATGGGGCCAGTCCGCCTTCGACAACTTCTCGGTGGTCCCCCCGGGCACCGGCATCTGCCACCAGGTGAACCTGGAATACCTTGCCCAGACCGTCTGGACGAAGTCGGAGAACGGCGCCGACGTCGCCTATCCCGACTCGCTCGTCGGCACCGATTCGCACACCACCATGGTCAACGGCATGGCGGTGCTGGGCTGGGGCGTCGGCGGCATCGAGGCCGAGGCGGCCATGCTCGGCCAGCCGCTCTCGATGCTGATCCCCGAGGTCGTGGGCTTCAAGCTGTCGGGCAAGCTGCCCGAGGGCACCACCGCCACCGACCTCGTGCTCACCGTCACCCAGATGCTGCGCAAGAAGGGCGTGGTCGGCAAGTTCGTGGAGTTCTACGGCCCCGGCCTCGACGACATGGCGGTCGCCGACCGGGCCACGATCTCCAACATGGCCCCCGAGTACGGCGCGACCTGCGGCTTCTTCCCGGTCGACCAGAAGACCATCGACTTCCTGAAGGTCACCGGCCGCTCCGACGACCGGATCGCCCTGGTCGAGGCCTACGCCAAGGCGCAGGGCATGTGGCGCGACGCCCAGACCCCCGACCCGGTCTTCACCGACACGCTGGAACTCGACATGGGCCAAGTCCGGCCCTCGCTCGCCGGCCCGAAGCGCCCGCAGGACCGCGTGCTGCTCGACGGCGCCAAGCCCGGCTTCGCCGCCTCGATGGAGACCGAGTTCAAGAAGGCCGCCGACCTCGCGCGCCGCTACCCGGTCGAGGGCACCAACTTCGACATCGGGCACGGTGACGTGGTGATCGCCGCGATCACGAGCTGCACCAACACGTCGAACCCCTCGGTGATGATCGGCGCGGGCCTGCTCGCCCGCAACGCCGTCGCCAAGGGCCTGCGCTCCAAGCCGTGGGTGAAGACCTCGCTCGCGCCCGGATCGCAGGTGGTCGGCGAGTACCTGGAGAAGTCCGGCCTGCAGGAGCCGCTCGACGCGCTCGGCTTCAACCTCGTGGGCTTCGGCTGCACGACCTGCATCGGCAATTCCGGCCCGCTGCCGGAGGCGATCTCGAAGGCGATCAACGACAACGACGTCGTCGCCGCGGCGGTGCTCTCGGGCAACCGCAACTTCGAGGGTCGGGTGAATCCCGACGTGCGGGCGAACTACCTCGCCTCGCCGCCGCTCGTGGTCGCCTACGCGCTGGCCGGCTCGCTGCAGATCGACATCACCACGGAGCCGCTGGGCCAGGGCTCGGACGGCAAGCCCGTCTACCTCAAGGACATCTGGCCGTCCTCGGCCGAGGTCCAGCAGTTCATCGAGGAGAACATCACCTCCGCGCTGTTCAAGTCCCGCTACGCGGACGTGTTCGGCGGCGACCAGAACTGGAGGGACGTCGAGGTCACCGAGGCCGAGACCTTCGCGTGGAACCCGGGCTCCACCTACGTGCAGAACCCGCCCTACTTCGTCGGCATGGAGAAGACCCCCAAGCCCGTCGAGGACATCGAGGGTGCGCGCATCCTCGGCCTGTTCCTCGACTCGATCACCACCGACCACATCTCGCCGGCGGGCAACATCCGCGCGGCCTCGCCGGCCGGCGAGTACCTGCAGTCGCACCAAGTGCGCGTGCAGGACTTCAACCAGTACGGCACGCGGCGCGGCAACCACGAGGTGATGATGCGGGGCACCTTCGCCAACATCCGCATCAAGAACCAGATGGTGAAGGACGCCTCCGGCGGCGTGGTCGAGGGCGGGTGGACGCATTTCCAGCCGTCCGGCGAGAAGATGTTCATCTACGACGCGGCGATGAAGTACGCCGAACAGGGCACGCCGCTCGTGATCTTCGCCGGCAAGGAGTACGGCACCGGCTCGTCGCGCGACTGGGCGGCGAAGGGCACGAAGCTGCTCGGCGTCCGCGCCGTGGTGGCCGAGAGCTTCGAGCGCATTCACCGCTCGAACCTCGTCGGGATGGGCGTGGTGCCGCTGGTCTTCCAGGGCGATACGAGCTGGCAGTCGCTGGGCCTGAAGGGTGACGAGACCGTCACCATCAAGGGCCTCGCCGGCGAGCTGAAGCCCCGCCAGACGCTCACCGCGGAGATCAAGTCCGCCGACGGCTCGGTGAAGCAGGTCCCGCTGACCTGCCGCATCGATACGCTCGACGAGCTCGAGTACTTCCGCAACGGCGGCATCCTGCCCTACGTGCTGCGCTCGCTCGCGGCGTGAGCCTCCGGAGGGCAGCGTCCCCGCTGCCCGCGCGGTAATCAGGCGGCGCCCACCGGGTGCCGCCTGACTCGTTTTCGGTCGGTGCCGTCGTCCGACGCGCCACGCCGTCATCGCGAGCGCAGAGAAGTGATCCAGGGCGGCGCGACGGAGGAAGTCCTTGCGCCGGCTGGATTGCTTCGCTCCGCTCGCAAAGACGGTGGAGTCTGACAACCTCGCTCCTGTCGCCGAGCAGGTCGTTTCGCTTGCGCGCAACCTTGTTTCGCGCGCGGGCCGCCCCATAACCCGGCTCCTGAAGCCAGGATGGGACCCCGATGAAGCACCTCAGCAAGACACTCGTCGCCGCCGGCCTGACGGCCCTGCTGTCGAGTGCGGCCCTCGCCGCGCAGGTCGAGCGCGTCCGCGGGACCGTCGACAAGGCCGACGGCGGCACGGTCACGATCAAGACCGACGACGGCAAGACCGAGACCGTCGACGTGAGCGGCGCCAAATTCGCCTGGGTGGTCCCGTCGAGCCTCGACGCGATCAAGGACGGCGTCTTCATCGGCACCGCCACCAAGGGCGAGAACCCGATGACCGCCCTTGAGGTCGTCCTCTTCCCCGAGTCGATGCGCGGCACGGGCGAGGGCCATTACGGCTGGGATTCGATCACCGACCACACCGCGGGCGCCGGCGCCAAGGTGAAGAGCGCGATGACCAACGGCACGGTGAAGGCCGAGTCGTCGAACGCCCCGAAGGTGAAGAGCGCGATGACGAACGGCACCGTGAAGGCCGACAAGGCGGCCTCGGGCGGCGAGCGCACGCTGACGGTGAGCTACGGCAAGGACGGCTCCAAGGAGATCGTGGTGCCGGCCTCGGCGCCGATCGTGGCCTTCGAGCCCGCCGACAAGGCGATCCTGACCCCCGGGTCGAAGGTGTTCGCCGTGGTCGCCAAGGACGGCAGCAAGGCCGAGGGCAAGCTCGTGGCGGTCGGCAAGGACGGCCTGACCCCGCCCATGTGAGGGCGGCAGCCGCTGCGGGCGCCGGACAGACCGGCGCCCGCAGCGGCGGTCCATACGGCCTCCGGACGGCGCGTTGACGAAGAATCCGCATACAGTCGGCGCCGGACTGGATTAAAATCGACGTCTCAGCGTGTCGCGCGCTGGCACCCTGCACACAAATCGCGCATCGTCCGCCGCCGCGAGGCCCGCCAACGAGGCCGCGGCGGAGGAGTCCATCATGGGTGCTGGAGTGGCAGGCGCGATCGCGCCTGAGGGAACGCCGAGTCTGTTGTCGCGCGAGCGGATCGTCGCCAAGCCGGGCTTCAACCGGTGGCTGGTGCCGCCGGCGGCGCTGGCGATCCATCTCTGCATCGGGATGGCCTACGGCCTGTCGGTGTTCTGGCTGCCGCTGACCCGGGCGCTCTCCGTGGGCAAGCCGGCGCCCGCCGCCTGCCCCGACATGGGCGTGATGACGGCCCTGTTCACCACCACCTGCGACTGGCGGGTCAGCGACCTCGTCACGGTCTTCTCCATCGGCATCGTCGTGCTCGGTCTCTCGGCCGCCCTGTTCGGCGGCTGGCTGGAGCGGGCCGGACCGCGCAAGGCCGGCATCGCGGCGGCCCTCTGCTGGGGCGGCGGCTTCCTGATCGGCGCCTTCGGCGTCTACATCCACCAGCTCTGGCTGGTCTGGCTCGGCATGGGCCTGATCGGCGGCATCGGCCTCGGGCTCGGCTACATCTCGCCGGTCTCGACCCTGATCAAGTGGTTCCCGGACCGGCGCGGCATGGCGACCGGCATGGCGATCATGGGCTTCGGCGGCGGCGCGATGATCGGCTCGCCCCTGGCCGACAGCCTGATCAAGAGCTTCCGGACCGCCGATTCGGCCGGCGTCTGGCAGACCCTCGCGGTGATGGGCGTGGGGTACATCCTGTTCATGCTGGGCGGCGCGTTCGGCTACCGGGTGCCGCCGGCCGGCTGGCGCCCGGACGGCTGGACCAGCCCGGCCGCCAAGAACGCCATGATCGCCTCGGGGCACGTCCACCTGCGCGACGCCCACAAGACCGTCCAGTTCTGGATGATCTGGCTCGTCCTGTTCCTCAATGTGTCGGCCGGCATCGGCGTGCTGGCGCTGGCCTCGCCGATGCTCCAGGAGATCTTCGGCGGCGAGCTGATCGGCCTGCCCGGGACCGGCTTCTGGCCCTCGACGCCGGCCAGAAGGCGCAGGTCGCGGCCATCGCGGCCGGCTTCGTCGGCCTGCTCTCACTCTTCAACATCCTGGGCCGGTTCTTCTGGGCCTCGATGTCGGACCGCATCGGGCGGAAGGTCACCTACGCGATCTTCTTCGCCCTGGGCGGCCTCCTGTACGCGGCCGCGCCCTGGGCCGCCGGCATCGGCTCGCAGGCGCTGTTCGTCGCGATCTTCTGCGTGATCCTGTCCATGTACGGCGGCGGCTTCGCGACCGTGCCGGCCTATCTCGCCGACGTGTTCGGCACGCAGTTCGTAGGCGCCATCCACGGGCGCCTGCTCACCGCCTGGTCGATGGCCGGCATCGTCGGGCCCTTCGTCATCACCAAGATCCGCGAGGCGCAGGTCGCCGCGGGCGTGCAGGGGGCCGATCTCTACGGCCGGACCATGTACGTGCTGGCGAGCTTCCTGGCGGTCGGCTTCCTCTGCAACCTGCTCGTCCGGCCCCTGGCGCAACGCTGGTTCATGTCCGATTCCGAGCGGGCCTCCCTGGACGTCCGCGCCGGCGCTACGGCCTCGGGGCCGTCCGGCTCCTTCGGGATCGGCCGCGGCGGCTTCAGCGCGGGGGCCGCGCTGGCCTGGGCGGTGGTCGGCATCCCGATCGTCTGGGGCATCGGCATCACCCTGTCGAAGGCGTTCATCCTGTTCCGCTGAGCGGGCACGCTCGGTTGTGGCGGGCCCGGCGGGCCGCTAGGTTTCCGGCGCCTCGCCGTGCCGGGATGCCTTCGTCGTGATCGACAAGCTGGACTTCCTGCTCGCGCTCGCGCGCGAGCAGCATTTCGGGCACGCCGCCGAAGCCTGCGGCGTGACCCAGCAGACTCTCTCGGCCGGCGTGAAGCAGCTGGAGAACCGGTTCGGCGTGCAGCTCGTGCTGCGCGGCTCCCGCTTCCAGGGCTTCACCCCCGAGGGCGAGCGGGTCCTCGAATGGGCGCGGCGCATCGTGGCCGACGCGCGGGCCATGCACGAGGAGGTCACCGGTCTGCGCCGGGGCCTGACCGGCCATCTCCGCATCGCCGCGATCCCCACGGCGCTGCCGATGATCGTGAACCTCACGACGCCCTACCGCGAGCGGCACCCGGACGTGCGGCTGACGGTCGAATCGGCCACCTCCGCCGACATCTTCTCGCTGATCGAGAACCTGGAGGCGGATGCGGGCCTGACCTACCTCGACAACGAGCCCCTCGGGCGGGTGATCTCCGTCCCGCTCTACCGGGAGCGCTACCGCCTCGTGACGGCGATCGGCGGGCCCTTCGAGGGTCGCACCAGCGTCACCTGGGCCGAGACCAGCCGCCTGCCCCTCTGCCTGCTCACGCCGAACATGCAGAACCGACGGATCATCGACCAGCAGATCCGCGAGGCGGGTGCGGATCCCGCCGCGACCCTCGAGTCGAACTCGATGATCGTGCTGCTGACCCACGTGCGCACCCTGCGCTGGGCCTCGATCATGCCGGAGATCCTAGTCGACGCCTTGGGCCCCATGGAGGGCGTGCGCACGATCCCGATCACCGCACCCGACCTGGAGCACACGATCGGCCTCGTCGCCCCGCGGCGCGAGCCGTCCACGCCGATGGTGACGGCGCTCGTGGCTATCGCGCGGTCCCTGGCACGGACGCTCGATCCGGATCTGGCCGCGCCGGGCCCTTCCTGAGCGGTCGGCTCCGGGCGCGGGCCGGAACGCGGCGTTCCGCGAGCAAGCCGCGGGTCGCCCGGAGCGCGTACACCGGCAGCGTCAGGACGCGCCAGAGCGCGAGGATTGCCGCGGTGATGAGAATCGCCAGCAGGATCCGCTGCATCGAACCCGCCCTCCAACCGCCGAGCTGGCCGAGAACGCGGGCCGGTGATCGGCCGGCGGGTCGGGCAGCGTCCGGGACGAGCGACGGTTAACGAGTCGTGCTGGCGCCGGGCTGTCGGCCGGTCAGGTCGCGGTTCGGGAGATCCCGGCGACGCCGTGCGCGGGAACGCGCCGGGCAAGGAAAAAGCCGCCCCGTCTCCGGAGCGGCTTCCCGTGGGCGGTCAGGCCGCGAAGCGGCCCGCGGCCTTACTTGATCTTGGTTTCCTTGAAGTCGACGTGCTTGCGCGCGACCGGGTCGTACTTGCGCATCGTCAGCTTCTCGGTCTGCGTGCGGGAGTTCTTCTTGGTGACGTAGAAATAGCCCGTGTCGGCGGTGGAGACGAGCTTGATCTTGACGGTGACGGCCTTGGCCATGGCGCGGCGCTCCTGCAGGGTGCGGCATTCCGCGTGAGCGAAACGCAAATGGCCGGGAGGGCCCGGCCGAATACGGGCGGGTGAATGCCCGATCGGGCCCGGCAGGTCAAGAGCGGACGCGCCGGCGCTCCGTCGCGGCGAGCCAGCCGGCGAAGGCCAGGAACAGGGCGAACAGCGCCAGCGCGAACCCGTTCGGCGGCACGAGGTCGAGCCCGCCGCCGATCACCGGCGGCCCCAGCATCAACCCGACATTGTAGAGCACCACGAAGGCCGCGTTGGCGCCCGCGAGATCGTTCGGCGGCGTGCGGTCGCCCAGCATCGCGAGGCCGACCGTGTAGAGGGTCCCGGCGATGCCGCCCCAGACGAGGAGCAGCGCGCCGAACGCCGCCGGATGGCCGGCCGCGAGGGGGATCAGGGCCGAGCCCGCCGCCCCCGCGAGGCCCGCGCCGAGGAGCACCGCGCCCCGGTCGAGGCGGTCGGCGAGCCAGCCGAACGGGATCTGGAACAGCACGTTGCCCAGCGCGATCAGGCTGACGAGGCCGGCCGCCCCTTGCGCGTCGTAGCCGAGGCGCAGGCCGTAGAGCGGCAGGATGGCGAAGATGCCGGTCTCCACCGCCCCGTAGGCCAGGGCCGCCGCCAGGGCGCCGGGGGCGAGCCGGACGTAGCCGAGGATGCCGCGGCCGGATCCTGTCTCGATCGTCGGCGACAGCCCGCGGGCCAGGGCGATGGGCAGGCCGCCGGCGAGCATGAGGGCGGCCCCCGTCGCGTAGGGCGCCAGCCCCTCGGTCCCGACCAGGGCCAGCAGCAGCGGTCCGACCGCGAAGCCCGCCGCCAGCACGGTGGCGTAGATGCCCATCACCAGGCCGCGCCGCTCTGGCGGGGCGGCGGCGTTGATCCAGTACTCGGAGAGGACGAACAGCGCGCCGAGCGTTGCCGAGAAGACGAAGCGCAGGGGGAACCACAGGGCGATGCCCGGCAGCAGCGGGAACAGCGCGAGGCTGATCGCCCCGACGAGGAGCGCCAGGCCGAGCAGCGGGGCGACGCCGACCCGCGCGGCGAGGCGCGGCACGAACGGCACCGTGCAGATGCTGGCGATGCCCGCCACCGCGGTGTTGAGCCCGATCAGCGTGCTCGACGCGCCGCGCCGCTCCATCTCGATCGAGAGGAGCGGGATCGACAGGCTGAGGCCGATGCCGACGACGGTGACGCAGGTCACGGCCGCCGAGATCGCCGCCACGTCCTCCGAACTGATCCCCCGCCGCCCGTCCTGCAATCCGTCCGGACCGCTCACAAGGCCACCCGTTCGCGCCGCCCGTAGCGCTCGTAATGGAACGGAATCATCCGGTAGGGCGCGAAATCGGCGGCGATCTGCGCCTCCAGATCGTCGAGGATCGCGCGGGTGATGTAGGGCAGGTCGAGCTTGCGGGCGGCGTCGAGCCGGACCCAGGCGAGTTCGGTGAACTCGGCGTCGGCCTCGACCCGCCCCGGCTCCTCGGCCGCCACCATCCGGCGGTCGACGGTGAAGAAGCGCGTGTCGAAGCGGCGCACGCGCTTCGGTGGGGTGATCGCGCGGGCGACGAGGTGCAGCGCCTCGAGGTCGGGCAGGACGCCGTGCCGGGCGAAGCCCTCCCAGCCCGCCGGGACGTCCTCGGGCGCACCGTGCTCGGTCGTGCCGAGGAGCAGACCGGTCTCCTCGTAGGTCTCGCGGATCGCGGCGAGCGCCAGCGCCCGGCCGAGATGGTGCGGGGGCCGGGACACCTGCCGGGTCAGCGCCGCCTCGGCGTAGTCCGGGAGCGCCCCGGCCACCGGCATGTGGCGGTCGCCGAGCTCGATCCGGCCGCCCGGGAAGACGAACTTGCCCGGCATGAAGGCGAGGTTGGGGTTGCGCCGGCCCATCAGGACCTTCGGGCCACCCCTCCCGCGCCGGTCGATCACGATCATGGTCGCGGCGTCGCGCGGCCGCAGGCGCGCCGCGGCGGGCTTCCGCTCAGGAGCTGTGACGATCGGGGGCTCCCGCTGCGGCTCCGGCAAGGCGCGTCTCCTCAAGCCCCGGGGCGGGGCGGCTCCGCGGTAGCGTGGCGAAGCCGTGCATGCCAAGGGCGTATTGCAGCCCGACGACGGCGCCCTTCACGGGCTGGAGCAGGGCCAGCGCGAAGACGAGGGTGAAGACCGGCCACACGCCCATCTCGACCCAGAGCGGCACGTCGTAGGCGCTCTCGGTCTCCAGGATGAGGTAGCCGACGATATGGGCGACGATGAAGATCACCACGTAGGGCGGCAGGTCGTCGGCCCGGTGGTGGTGCAACTCCAGGCCGCAGACGTCGCATTCCGGCCGCACCTTGAGGAAGCGGCCGAAGATCCGGCCCTGGCCGCAATGCGGGCAGCGGCCGACGAAGCCCCGGGCCATCGCGGGGATCAGGCGGGTGCGCTCGGGAATCGCGTCGGCGGCCATGCCCTGGCTGTACACCGCCCGGGTCAGCGGCGCGAGCCGCGGTGGCGCGACCCGGTGTTGCGGATGCCGGCGGGGCGGCCGGGCGGCGCGGCCTTGAAGGGCCGCCCGCCGGACTTCTTCCCCGGCCCGGCGGACCGGGCGCCGGAGCGGGTCCGGCCCTCGCTGAGCAGCTCGAAGCGCAGCGCCCCGGCCACCGGCGCGGCCTCCACGAGCCGCACCTCGACCCGGTCGCCGAGGCGGAACGTCTCCCCGGTGCGCTCGCCGACCAGGGCGTGGCGGCCCTCCTCGTGGCGGAAATAGTCGGCGCCGAGCTGCGAGACCGGCACGAAGCCGTCCGCGCCGGTCTCGTCGAGCTTGATGAACAGGCCGGCCCGGGTGACGCCGGCGATCTGGCCCGCGAAGGTCGCGCCGACCTGGTCGGCGAGGTGGTGGGCGATGAGGCGGTCGATCGTCTCGCGCTCGGCCGCCATGGCGCGGCGCTCGGCCGCCGAGATCTGCTCGCCGATCTGCGCCAGCTCGCCGAGGGAGACGTCGCTCGCGAGCCCGTCCGAGCCGAGCCGGCAGGCGGTGATCAGCGCGCGGTGCACGATCAGGTCGGCGTAGCGCCGGATCGGCGAGGTGAAATGCGCGTAGCGGCGCAGGTTCAGGCCGAAATGCCCGAGATTCTCGGGCGCGTAGACGGCCTGGGCCTGGCTGCGCAGGATCACCTCGTTGAGGAACACCCCGTGCTCGGTTTCGGCCGCGGTGGCGAGGATCCGGTTGAACAGGGCGGGGCGCAGCGCCCCCTCCTTGGGCAGCTTGATGCCGACCGAGGCCAGGACCTCGCCGAGCGCCCGCATCTTCTCCAGGGCGGGCTCGTCGTGGACGCGGTAGATCAGGGGCTGTCGGGCCTGCTCCAGGGTCTCGGCGGCGGCGACGTTCGCCTGGATCATGAACTCCTCGATCAGCCGGTGGGCGTCGAGGCGCTCCGGCACGATCACCCGGTCGACCGCGCCCTCGGGGCTCAGGAGAACCTTGCGCTCGGGCAGGTCGAGGGCCAGCGGCCCGCGGCGGTCGCGGGCCGCGCGCATGGCCGCGTAGGCCGCCCAGAGGGGGCGGAGCGCCGTCTCCAGCAGCGGCCCGGTCGCGTCGTCCGGCCGCCCGTCGATGGCGGCCTGCGCCTGCGCGTAGGCGAGCTTGGCGCGGGAGCGCATCATCACCCGATGGAAGGCGTGGCGGCGCTTCTCGCCGTCGGCGGCGATGACCATCCGCACCGCCAGCGCCGGCCGGTCCTCGCCCTCGCGGAGCGAGCAGAGGTCGTTCGAGATCCGCTCGGGCAGCATCGGCACGACCCGGTCGGGGAAGTAGACCGAGTTGCCCCGCTCCAGCGCCTCCCGGTCGAGGCTGGAGCCCGGCCGGACATAGGCGGCCACGTCCGCGATGGCGACGGTGAGGATGAAGCCGCCGGGGTTGGCCGGGTCGGGATCGGCCTCGGCCATGACGGCGTCGTCGTGGTCCTTGGCGTCCGGCGGGTCGATGGTCACGAGCGGCCGGTCGCGCCAGTCCTCGCGGCCCTTCAGGGTGGCGGGCTTGGCGGAATCGGCCTCCGCCAGCGTCGCGTCGGCGAAGACGTGCGGGATGTTGTGGAGGTGCAGCGCGATCAGGCTCACCGCCTTCTCGGAACCGAGCGAGCCGAGCCGCTCCCGCACACGCCCCTTCGGCAGGCCGAACCGGGTCTCGCGCTCCAGCGAGACGCTGACGAGGTCGCCGTCGCGGGCCTGCCCCTCCTCGCCGGGCGGGATCAGGATCTCGCGGCCCTGCGCGCGCTTCTCGACGGGCACGATCCGGCCGCCCTGCGCGCCGGCCCGGTAGACACCGATGATCTCGGCCTTGTTCTTCCCGATGACCTTGACGACCCGGCCGGTGTAGCCGCCCTCCGCGTCGCGCTCGACCCGGATCAGGGCGCGGTCGCCGATGCCCGGGGCCGGACGGTTGCCCTTCCGGGGGCCGCGGGGCTGCGTCAGCACGATGGCGGGCGGCTTGCCGGTGCCGGTCCACTCCACCGGGACCGCCAGGAAATCGCCGTGGCGGTCGCGGGATCGGATATCGGCCAGCACGACCGGCGGCAGGTGGCCCGCCGGGGCGAGGCCGCCGCGGCCGCGGTCGAGGGCGCCGTCCTCCTCGATCTCCTTGAGGACGCGCTTGAGGTCGATCTTGGCGGCCCCCTTGATGCCGAAGGCCTTGGCGATCTCCCGCTTGCCGACGCGCTCCTTCGACTCGGCCACGAAGGCGAGGATCTGCTCACGGGTGGGGAAGGGCTGCGGAGCGGCGGGCTCGGCCGCCGGGGCGGTGGTGCGTCGTGCCAAAAGGGGGGTGCCGGAGAGTTCTGCGATAGACGGGACCCGCGTGCGGGCGCGGGACCGAGGCGTCGGTCCTGTGAGGCTAACATGGGTGGCCGGCCCGCGCGCGGCAACGCCGTGCCGGCACTCCTCAACAGGCGCGATCAGCCGGTCGAGGCGCTCTTGCGGATGCGCGCCACGGCCTGATCCACGTCGAGGTCGGGTGCGAGGAGCTCGTCCAGGGTGAAGGGGCAGGCGCGCGGCAGGGTCAGGTTCACCCGTCCCTCCAGCGGCGCGAGTTCCGGGCTCTCCGCCGCCTGGACGGCGAGCGTCCAGGCGCCGTCCATCCGCAGGCTCTCGGGCTCGGGCGGATCGCTCGCGAGGGCGGCGAGCCTGGCGCGGCCGGCCGCGCGGCAGGCGTCGCTCAGGCCGTCGTCCGAGAGGAGGGCGGCCTTGATCAGCTCGGCCAGGGCATCCCTGACCCGTTCGAGGCTCGCGTTCATGGGCATCCGTTCCGGAGATTGCGGGAGGTCGCAGGAGGTCGCGGGTGCGTGGCAAGCCGGATGCCAGCGCGCGCCGTCCCGTCGCCGATGGTCTCCCGCGATCCGCCGGGTGTAGAAGGCGCGGATGATCCCGGTCCTGACCCGCCACACCGAGGCCGTGCCGCTCTACGCCGCGGCCTGCGCCGAGCTGCGCCTGCGCGGCTTCGAGGGCGACCTGACGCTCTCGGACGCCGACCGCACGGTCTTTTCCACCGACAACTCGATCTACCAGGTGGCGCCGGGGGCCGTGGCCTTTCCGCGCACCCGCGACGACCTCGTGCGCGTCGCCAAGCTCCTCGCGGATCCGCGCTTCGCCGAGATCGTGATCCGGCCCCGGGGCGGGGCGACCGGCACCAACGGGCAGTCGCTGGGCCACGGCCTCGTGGTCGACACCTCGCGGCACATGAACCGCATCCTGGAGATCGACGTCGCGAACCGCGTCGTCCGGGTCGAGCCGGGGGTGGTGAAGGACCAGCTCAACCGGGAGCTCGCCAAGCACGGCCTGTTCTTCGCGCCGGAGCTCTCCACCTCGAACCGCGCCACGATCGGCGGGATGATCTCGACCGATGCCTGCGGGCAGGGCTCGTGCCTCTACGGCAAGACCCGGGACCACGTCCTCGCGCTGACCTGCGTGCTCACCGACGGCACGGTCTGGACCGCCGAGCCCTTGGACCCGGCCGGGCTCGACGCCGCCAAGGGCCGCGACGACCGCGTCGGCGCCATCCACCGCACCGTCGACGCCGTCGTCACCGAGAACGCCGCGCTCATCGCCGAGCGCTTCCCCAAGCTCAACCGCTGCCTCACCGGCTACGACCTCGCGCATCTGCGCGACGCGGGCGGCCGGTTCGACCTCAAGAGCGTGATCTGCGGCTCCGAGGGGACGCTGGCGCTGATCGCCGAGGCGCGGCTGAACGTGCTGCCGATCCCCAAGGCCGCCGTGCTGGTCGCGCTCTCGTACATCGACTTCGACGCGGCGCTGCGCGACGCGCAGGCGCTGCTGCCGTTCGGCGCCGCCTCCGTTGAGACGATCGACTCCACGGTCCTGGCGCTGGCCCGCAAGGACCCGATCTGGGCCGAAGTTCGGGCCTTCTTCCCCGACGATCCGGCCGGGCGGCCGGTGGACGGCATCAATCTCGTGGAGTTCGTCGGCGACGACGCCGCGACCGTGGAGGCGGCCCTCGCGCGGCTCACCGGGATGCTGGAGGCCGAGCGCGGCACCGACACGAAGCGCCTCGGCTTCACCATCGCCCGGGGCGACGCGATCGAGCGGCTCTGGACCATGCGCAAGAAGGCGGTGGGCCTGCTCGGCGCCGCCAAGGGCGACGCGCGCCCGATCCCGTTCGTGGAGGACACGGCGGTCCCGCCGGAGCGGCTCGCCGACTTCATCGCGGAGTTCCGCGCGCTCCTCGACGGCAAGGGGCTGCGCTACGGCATGTTCGGCCACGTCGATGCCGGCGTGCTGCACGTGCGGCCGGCCATCGACCTCAAGGACCCGGCGCAGAACGGCCTGATCCGCGAGGTCACGGAGGGGGTGGTCGCGCTCACCGCCAAGTACGGCGGCCTGCTCTGGGGCGAGCACGGCAAGGGCTTCCGCTCGGAATTCGTGCCGGAGACGTTCGGGCCGCTGATGCCGGCGCTGGAGGCGGTCAAGCGCGCCTTCGACCCGGACGACCGGATGAACCCGGGCAAGATCGCCTCGGCCAGGGGTGCGGGCCTGACCCGGATCGACGGCGTGCCGCGCCGGGGCGAGCGGGATCGAACCATCCCGGCGCCGGTCCGGGAGGATTTCGACGAAGCGCTCCACTGCAACGGCAACGGCGCCTGCTTCAGCTTCGACGCGGACGAGGCCATGTGCCCGTCTTGGAGAGCGACGCGGGAGCGGCGCCACTCGCCCAAGGGTCGCGCCTCGCTGATGCGCGAGTGGCTGCGCCGCGCCGCGGAGGCCGGGACCGACCCGGCCGCCGAGCTGGCGCGGCAGCCCGCCGGGTGGCTCTCCGACGTGGCGGCGACCCTGCGGAGCCGCCTCCGCGGCCGGTCCGAGGCCGACGACTTCTCCCACGCCGTCAAGGAGGCGATGGACGGCTGCCTCGCCTGCAAGTCCTGCACGGGGTCCTGCCCGATCAAGGTCGACGTGCCGACCTTCCGGGCGAAGTTCCTGGCGCTCTATCACACGCGCTACGCGCGGCCGCTGAAGGACCATCTCGTGGCGGCGCTGGAGCCGCTGCTGCCCCTGGCGGCGCGGGCGCCGCGCCTCTTCAACGCGGTCCTGGCCAATCCGCTGGCCCGGCTGATCCTGGCCCGGGCCGGGCTGGTGGCGATCCCGGCCCTGTCGCCCGTCGCGCTCGCGGCGCGGCTGGCGGAACGCGGCGTCGCCGTCGCGTCCCCGGACGCCCTGGCCCGGCTGGACCCGCGGGAGCGCGCGCGGTCCGTGCTGGTGGTGCAGGACGCCTTCACCAGCCATTTCGACGCGGAAGTCGTGGCCGACAGCTGCGACCTCCTCGCCGCCCTCGGCTTCCGGCCCTGGCTGGTGCCCTACCGGCCGAACGGCAAGCCGCTGCACGTGCACGGCTTCCTGGCGCGGTTCGCCGCCGTCGCCCGCTCGAACGCCGCGATGCTGCGCGACCTCGCCGGGCACGGCGTGCCCCTGGTCGGGATCGACCCGTCGATGACGCTGACCTACCGGTCCGAGTACGCGCAGGCGCTGGGCGGCGATCTCCCGAAGGTCCACCTCCTGCAGGAATGGCTCGCCGCCCGGCTCGACCGGATCGCGCCGGGGCAGGGCGGGCGCACGATGCGGCTGCTGCCCCACTGCACCGAGCGCACCAACGCGCCGGGCGCGGTGCGGGACTGGCAGGCCGTGTTCGCCCATCTCGGCCTGCGGCTCGAGGTGCCGGCCGCCGGCTGCTGCGGCATGGCGGGGACCTACGGTCACGAGGCGCGCCACCGCGCCACCTCCGAGGCGATCTACGGCCTGAGCTGGGCCAGCCACGTCGCCGAGGCGCCCGGCTGCACCCTGCTGGCGGACGGCTATTCCTGCCGCTCCCAGGCCAAGCTGGTCGACGGCGTGCGGCTGCGGCACCCGGCCCAGGCGCTGCTGGAGCATGTCCGCGCGTCTGAGGCGGGCGCGGCGCCCTTCCATCCCGAGCGCGCCGCGGCGGTGGCGCCGTGAGCCCCGCCGTGAGCCCCGCCGTGAGACCCGCCATGACCGTCGCCGTCGTGGGGGCCGGTGCGGTCGGCTGCTACTACGGGTTCCTCCTGGCGCGGGCCGGCCACGCGGTGACGCTGATCGGCCGTCCCGCCCTGGTCGAGGCGGTGGAGAAGGACGGTCTCGTGCTGGAGAGCGCGGCCGGGACGGCCTCCGTGCCCGTCCGGGCGACCGATACGGGGGCGGGCGTGTCGGGCGCCGACCTCGTGCTGGTCTGCGTGAAGTCGGGCGACACCGAGGCGGCGGGCGCGATGATCGCCCCCCACCTCGATCCGGCCGCCACGGTCCTCAGCCTCCAGAACGGCGTCGACAACGCCGAGCGGCTCGCCGCCGTGCTGGGCCGGCCGGTGGTGCCGGTGGCGGTCTACGTCGCCACCGCGATGGCGGGCCCCGGCCACGTCCGGCACAACGGGCGCGGCGACCTGATCCTCGGCGCGTCCGAGACGAGCGGGCACGTCGCCGCCGCGTTCGCGGCGGCCGGCATCCCGACCACCGTCTCGGAGACGGCCGTCGACGCGCTCTGGGCGAAGCTGATCATCAACTGCGCCTACAACGCCCTGTCGGCCCTGACGCAGCTGCCCTACGGCCGCCTGGTGGAGGGCGAGGGCGTGGCCGCGGTCATCGCGGACGTCGTCCAGGAATGCGCGCGCGTCGTGGAGGCCGAGGGCGTGTCCGTGTCGCCCGGCATCCTCGACGACGTGATGGCGCTCAGCACCGCCATGGCCGGACAGCGCTCGTCCACCGCCCAGGACCTGGCCCGCGGCCGGCCGAGCGAGATCGACCACCTCAACGGCACCATCGTGCGCCGGGGCGCGGCGCACGGGATCCCGACGCCAGCGAACCGGCTGCTGCACGCGCTGGTCAAGCTCGCCGAGCGGCGGGACTGAGATCGACCCCGCACCGGCACGGAGGCCGGAGGCCCGGCTCGCGACGGGCGGTCAGGCCCGAGCGGCGGCGTTGGCCTTGCGGGTCGCGGCGGCCTTCCTGGCGGAGGCGGAGCGCTCGGCGGCCGTCCGCCCGGCCGAGGCCTTGCCGCCGGACGCGCCGCCCTTGTGGGCGGCCGGGTGACCGGTGGCCTTGCCGCGGCCCGATCCGCCCGGCTTCTTGCCGCCGCCGTCGTCCTTGTTGACGGTGGCCCAGGCCCGGGCCTCCGCTTCCTTCTCCGGCACGCCGCGGGACTCGTACGACTCGGCGATGTGCTCGGCCTTGCGCTTCTGCTTGTCGGTGTATTTCGACTTGTCGCCCTGGGACATGGGCCGTCTCCCGAAGCTCAGCCCACCCCGGTCGGACCGTCGAGGATCGCGCGCACGCGGCGGACCAGCTCCGTGCGCCGGTAGGGCTTGTTCAGGAGATCAAACTCCGAGCCGCCGATATCGGTTCGCTCCAGGCTCGCCTCCGCGTAGCCCGTGGCGAGCAGCACCTTGAGCTTGGGCTGGCGGCGCCGGGCCTCGCGGGCCAGGAGCACACCGTTCATGCCCCCCGGCATGATCAGGTCGGTGAAGAGCAGATCGACCTTCCCGCTCGAATCCAGGATCTCCAGCGCCTCGCGGGCGTTGCTCGCGACCAGCGTCGTGTAGCCGAAGTCCCGCAGGATGGTGCGGGCGAGCTCGGCCACGTCCTCGCGGTCGTCGACGATCAGGATCGTCTCGGTGCCCTGGCGGTCCACGGCCCGCAGCGAGACCTTCGCGGGGGCGTTGACGTCGCCGTCGGTCGCGGGGAACGACAGGCGCACCGTTGTGCCGGACCCCACCGCCGACTCGATCTGCGCGGCGCCGCCCGACTGCTTGGCGAAGCCGTAGACCATCGACAGGCCGAGACCCGTCCCCTTGCCCTCCTCCTTGGTGGTGAAGAACGGGTCCATCACCCGGGCGAGCACGGCGGGCGGGATGCCGGTGCCGCTGTCCCTGATGGCGATGCTGACGTAGCGGCCGTCGCGCAGCGGCCCGATCTCCCGGCCGCGCGCGGCGATCTCGCTGTTCTCGGTGGAGATCCGGACGGTGCCGCCCTCCGGCATCGCGTCGCGGGCGTTGATCAGCACGTTCAGGATCGCGACCTCGGCCTGGGTCGGGTCGACGCGGCAGTTCCAGAGATCGGGCGCGAGGTCGAGTTCGACCTTCACGGCCTCGCCCACCGAGCGGGCGACCATCTCGCCCATCCCCTCGATCAGGGTGTTGAGATTGACCGCGCGGCCGTCCAGCCGCTGCTTGCGGGCGAAGGCCAGCAACTGCTGCGTCAGCGTCGTGGCGCGCTCGGCCGCCTGCCGGATGTTCTCGGTGGCGCGGCCGAGCCGCGCGCGGTCGGCGTCGGGCTTCTCCAGGCCGGCCGCCAGGATGTCGACGTAGCCGACGATCACCTGCAGCAGGTTGTTGAAATCGTGCGCGATGCCGCCGGTGAGCTGGCCGAGCGCCTCCATCTTCTGGGCCTGGCCCAGCGCCTCCTCGGCATCGCGGCGGCGCGAGACGTCGAGCTGCGAGCCGAAGTAGTACACGAGCTCGCCGTCGGCATTGTAGACCGGCGAGACGAACAGGGCGTTCCAGAAAGTCGAGCCGTTCTTGCGGTAGTTCAGGATCTCGGTGGCGAACTCGCGCTTCTCGGCGATCGCCGCGCGGACCTGCGCGACGCTCTCGCGGTCGGTGTCGGGACCCTGGAGGAAGCGGCAGTTGCGCCCGATCAGCTCTTCCGGCGTGTAGCCGGTCATCGCCAGGAACGCCCGGTTGGCGAAGATGATCGGGTTGTCGGGCTGGCGCGGATCGGTGACGATCATCGGCATCCGCGTCGTCTCGACGGCCGCGAAGAAGATGTCGCTCTTGCGGTCGGTGATGTCGCTCGGGGCGCCGTCCCGGATCGGCGGACTCGGCCCGGAGGGCGGTGTTTCTGGCGTCTCAGACATGCGAGGCGGTCGTCACCTTCCTGGCCGGGAAAGACCTCTGCGCGCGGTCGATCACGCGAGGCGTGCGCGAGACTAGCGGCCGGACGGCCGAAGTCGACCTTGTATCCCCAGCGGCGGTGTCGCGCGAAGGGCTCATGCCGCGGCCGGCCGCGCCGCCTCGGAAGGCGCGCCCACGGGGGCCGGGACGAGCCGGGGCGGCGCGGCCTCGCGGCAGGCGCCCAGCACCGCCGACAGCGCCTCGTTCAGCGACGTCACCAGGAAGTCCGCCGAGGTCGCCCGGCGCAGGCGCTCCAGGGTCGCCGGATCGCGCTCGCGCCAGAAGCCGACCAGGATGCGGACACCCGGCACCGCGGCCCGGGCCTGCCGGACGGTGAACCGGATCTGCGACAGGCTCACCGGCTCCAGGTAGGAGAAGCAGATCAGCGCGAGGCCGTCCGGGTTCTCCGGCCGCTCGCCGGCGCGGATCGCCGCCATGGACAGGATCTGCGAGGCCAGCCCGTGGCGCGCGAGGATCTGGCTCAGCATCAGCGTCGCCGCCTCGTCGAACGGGCCGCGGCTCGACACGCACAGGACCGGCGTCTCGCCGCGCCAGTTGGGCGCGAGGTCCTCGCGCTCGAGGACGATGCCGGCCACCTGCCGGTCGGGCCCGACGGCGGCGAGCGCCGCCGCGGTCTCGGTGTCGGGGCCGCGGCCGGATCCCCGCCGGGCGCGGCGCCCGACCGGCGCCGTGCCGAGGCGGTCCACCACCGTCCCGATCGCGGCACCGACCTCGGCCTGCCGTTCCCGATCCAGTGTGCCGCGGGACAGGTCCTCCTGCGCCAGCAGGAGGCCCGCGAGGGCGACCTCGTCGTAGTAGGTGACGAGGGCGCGCTCCTTCAGGAACTGCCAGCCCTGGTCGATCGCCTCGACCGGGTCGCCGGCCAGCATGCGCTGGTAGAAGATCTCGGGCGGCGACAGGGCGGGCTGATCGCCCAGCAGCACGTCGAGGTACCAGAGCCGCTCCACGTGCCGGCCGAGCACCACGAGGCAGACGGTGAGGGGCGTGGCCAGCACGAGGCCGATCGGGCCCCACAGGAACGTCCAGATCGTCGCGGCCAGGATGACGGCGACCGGCGAGAGGCCGGTCGAGTGCCCGTAGAGCAGCGGCTCGATGACGTGGCCGCAGATCGGCTCGACCACGAGGAACAGCGCCGCGGTGGCGATCACCATGCTCCAGCCGGGATCGACGGCGGCCGCGAGGATCAGCGGCAGCAGGGCGCTGATCGCCGCGCCGATATAGGGCACGAACCGCAGGATCGCGGCGAGCACGCCGAACAGGGTCGGGCTCGGCACGCCGATCAGCCAGAGGCCGATGCCGATCACCAGCCCGAAGGCGATGTTGAGGGCGAGCTGGGCCAGGAAGAACCGGCTCAGCCGGCTCGTGGCGTCGTCGATCGCCGCCGTCGTGCGCCGCAGATCGCCCGAGCCGCCGGCGAGCCGGATCGCCCGGTTCCGCAGGTCCTCGCGCTGGAGCAGGATGAAGATCGTGAAGATCAGGATCAGGCCGGTCGTCGCCAGCGGGTGCAGGATCGGGCCGGCGAAGGTCTGAAGCGTGTCGACGACGCTCGCGCGGGCGGGGGTGAGCTCGACCGTGAGCGGGTGCGTGCGCGATCCCGGCTCGCCGCGGACCTCCGCGGCCGGCGGCGGCTGCAGGGTGGCGCTGAGATCCTGCACCATGTCGACGATCCGCGAGAGCGTGCCGGTCCCGGCCGTCGCCCCGCGCAGATCCTTGATCTTCGTGCGCATCACCTGCGTGTAGCGCGGCAGGTCGGAGGCGAGCTGGGACGCCTCGCTGGCGATCAGGCTGCCGATGCCGAACAGGGCGCCGAAGACGATCACCACGACGAGCAGGACCGCCGGCGCGCGGGGCACGCGCAGCCGCCGCAGCATCCGCACCGCCGGCACGAGGACGAAGCTCAGGAGGATCGCCAGCGTCACCGGCACGAGGATCTCGCGCCCGAGGTAGAGGGCCGCCATCGTGGCGACCACGAGGAGGAGCGACGCCAGCGCCACGAAGATCGGCAGGCCCTGCCGCAGGCGCTGGGCAGTGACGGGATCCTCGCTCACGGACACGCTCCACTCACATCAGGTCTCGGGGCCGCAGATCTCGGGGCCGCAGGTCGCGCGTCCGCTGCCGGGTCAGCTCGCCTGCGCGGTCTCGCCCAGGGCGGCGCTGATCTGGCTGAGCAGCTTCGAGAAATCGACGGGCTTCGGGTGATAGTCGTCGCAGCCGGCCTGGATGGCCTTGTCGCGGTCGCCCGACATGGCGTGGGCCGTGAGCGCGATGATCGGGATCGCCCGGGTGTCGGTGCCGGATTTCAGCGTCCGGGCGACCGACCAGCCGTCGAGGACCGGCAGGTTCATGTCGAGGAGGATCACGTCGGGCTGGCCCGAGCGCGCCTGCCGGACGCCGGCCTCGCCGTCATGCGCGAGCATCACCTCGTAGCCGCGCCGCTTGAGGCGGCGCGAGAGGAAATCCCAGATCTCTTCGTGGTCCTCGACCAGCAGTATCTTCGCCATCAGAACTCGTAACCCCCGGCTCGCGTCGTGCCGGTCGGAAGCCCAACGCGCGGCAACGCACAATCGCCCAACGTTCCTGCCGCGATTCCGGTCCCTGAGGAAGTGGCGCTCCGGTCCGCGGTTGACCCGTCGGTCCGCGGGTAAGAGCGTGGACGCCAACGAATCGACAATCCTCGGACGGGGCGGAACAACCACTATGCCTGACATCGAGCTCTATCATTCGCCCAATACCCGCTCGTCGGGCGTCCGCGTGCTGCTCGAGGAACTCGGGGTCCCGTACCGGCTGCACGCGCTTAACATGCGCGCCGGCGAGCACCTCCAGGACGCCTATCGCGCCGTGAACCCGATGGCGAAGGTGCCGGCGATCCGCCACGGCGACGCCCTGGTGACCGAGCAGGCGGCCGTCTACCTCTACCTGGCCGATCTGTTCCCCGAGGCGGGGCTCGCCCCGGCACCGACCGAGCCCGACCGGGCCACCTACCTGCGCTGGATGGTGTTCTACGGCTCCTGCTTCGAGCCCGCGGTGGTCGACCGGTACCTGAAGCGGGAGCCAGGCCCGCGCGCCATGTCGGCCTACGCCGATTACGACAGCGTCATCGCCCGGGTGAAGGAGGCCCTGACGCCCGGCCCGTACCTGCTCGGCGCGCGCTTCAGCGCTGCCGACGTGCTGTGGGGCGGCGCCCTCGGCTGGACGACGGGCTTCGGCCTCGTCGCGCCCGACCCGGTGCTGGCGGCCTACGTGGAGCGCATCCGGTCCCGCCCGGCCTCGCGGAAGGTCGCGGCCGCGGACGCGCAGCTCGCCGAGGTGCACCAAGCGGCCGCGTCCGCCTGACCGCGGCCGGACTCTTGCTGGGGCTCGCGCCGGGGGCCGGCCCCGGCGCGCGGTCCGGTCTCCCGCCGCCGGCGCACACCGCGGGCGGCCCCTCGCGCGACCGGAACCCGTCGGCCCATGCGTCTGCTCGCTCCCCTCATCGCCGCGCTCCTCCTCGGTGCCCCCGCGGGCGCCGCGCGGGCCGCCGATCTCACCGGCACCCTCAGGAAGATCCACGACAGCAACAGGCTGGTCCTCGGCGTGCGCGATACCGCCACGCCGTTCAGCTACCTGGACCAGAACCAGAAGGTCGTCGGCTTCGCGGTCGACATCTGCCTGAGGATCGCCGACGCGGTGAAGCGCGAACTGAAGATGCCGGGCCTCGAGGTCGGGATGGAGTTCGTCAACTCCTCGTCCCGCATCCCGCTGATGACCAACGGCACGATCGATCTGGAGTGCGGGACGACCACCAACAACGCCGAGCGCAAGAAGCAGGTGGACTTCACCAACACGCACTTCCTGACGGCGACCCGCTTCGTGTCCCGGAAGGACCAGCACATCGCCGGCCTGGACGACCTGCGCGGCAAGACGGTCTCGTCGGTCGCCGGCTCGACCAACATCCTGATGCTGATCAAGGCCAACAACGAGCGCAAGCTCGGGATCACGGTGATCGCCGCCAAGGACGTCCCGGAAGGCTTCCTCATGGTCGAGACCGGCCGGGCCTCGGCCTTCGTCATGGACGACGTCCAGCTCAGCGTGGTCGCGGCCCAGTCCAAGGAGCCCGCCGCCTACGCGGTCAGCGACGAGACCCTGTCCAACCCGGAGCCCTACGGGATCATGCTGCGCAAGGACGACCCGGCCTTCAAGGCGGTGGTCGACCGGGCGACGGCCGATCTCTACCGGAGCCCCGAGATCACGGTGCTCTACGACCGCTGGTTCCTGAAGCCCGTGCCGCCGCGCGGCCTCAACTACAGCGTGCCGCTCTCGTCGGCCCTGCGCTGGGCGTTCGCGCACCCGACCGACAATTCGGATCCCGCGTTCTACGCGCACTGATCTGTCGCGCGGCGGGGTTCCGCTCCGGCGAGGGAGATGCGATGCCGCGGGTCTGATCCCGCCCGCGTCGCGAAGCGTGCCATGACCGACAGCACAGAGCCGGCTCTTCCGTCCAGCGCGGCCGTCGCCCCGCCGCCGGCCACGTCGATCCCGCGCCTGATCGTCGTCCTGGCCTGCGCGGGGTTCGGCAGCACCTTCGCGCTCCGCTCGGTCGAGCCCCTCGTCGGCGTGCTCGCCCGGGATCTCGCGAGCGACGCCCACACGGTGGCGCTCCTCTCCACCGCCTTCGCGCTGCCCTACGCGTTCATCCAGCCGGTGCTCGGCCCGATCGGCGACGCGCTCGGCAAGGAGCGGGTGATGAGCACCTGCCTCGCGGTGCTCGCCGTCGCGCTGACCCTGTGCAGCGTCGCGCCGGATATCGGCAGCCTGTTCGGCCTGCGCATGCTGGCGGGGGCGGCCGCGGGCGGCTGCATCCCGCTCTCGCTGGCCCTCCTGGGCGACCGCGTGCCGATGGAGAGCCGCCAGGTGGCGATCGGGCGCTTCCTCGTGGCGGTGATCCTCGGCCAGCTCTCGGGCTCGACCTTCGCGGGCCTGATCGAGGCGGCGATCGGCTGGCGCGGCGTCTTCGCGGTCACCGCCGCGGTGGCGGCCCTGGCCTGCGCGGCGACCGTCCTCGGCTTCGACCGGGCCGGCCGGGCCCCGGCCCGCCGCCCCGCCTTCGGCGAGGCGGTGACGCGCTACCGCACGATCCTGGGCAATCCCCGGGCGCGGGTGCTGTTCTCGGCGGTGTTCATCGAGGCCATCGCGATCTTCGGCGTGTTCCCGCACCTCGCCCCGCTGATCGAGGCGCGGGGGGAGGGCGGCCCGCGCGAGGCCGGGCTGGTCCTGGCGGGGTTCGCGGTCGGCGGCCTGCTCTACTCGGCCCTGGTCGGGCTGCTCGTCCGGCTGCTCGGCCTGCCGCGGATGCTGATCGGCGGCGGCCTGATCTGCGGCGCGTCGCTCACCGTGGTCGGGCTCGCGGGCTCCTGGCAGGTCGACTGCGCCGCGCTCACCGCCATGGGCCTCGGCTTCTACATGCTGCACAACACCTACCAGACGCAGGTCACCGAGGTCGCGCCCAAGGCCCGCGCCTCCGCGGTGGCGCTGCACGCCTTCTCGTTCTTCTGCGGCCAGGCGCTCGGCGTCGCGGTGATCGGGCAGGCGCTGCTCCGGTTCGGGCAGCTCGGGGCGCTGCTCGGATGCGCCGTCACCATCCTGGCGCTCGGGATCGCCACCGCCATCGCCCTGCGGCAGAAGCCGGGACCAGTCCCGTTCACCGGCTGAGCGCGCCTTTTCCCGGACGTCCGCAACGCAGTGGAAGGCGATCCGGGAACCAGCACACGAAGCGCCGCGAAAGCGGCACCGCATATCGACGCTTCGCGACGTTTCGCGCTGGATCCCGGGTCGCATTCCGCTGGTGCTCCATGCGCCCGGGAAAGGGCATGGTGCTCGGACGATTCAGAGCGGCGTCCAGCCGTTCCATGGTTTTCCGAGAGATAGTCTGAACCGCGCGAGGTCGTCCTTGCGAGCGCAGCGAAGCAATCCAGTGTCGCGCCACGCCTCCCGATGTCGCGCTGCTCTGGGTCGCTTCGCTACGCTCGCGATGACGCGGAGCAGCTCTCAGACCCGCCCCATCGCCAGCGCCTTGAGGTCGAAGCCTAGATCTTCCGCCTGGTCCGGCGTCAGCGGCGTCCCGGCCGCGAGCAGGCGGCGCGCGATCATGTGGTCACCCGCGCGGTCGACGGATTCCACCGCGCTCAGGCGCCCGTCGCGGAAGCGGAAGACCGAGAAGGCGTCGCCGGTCCCGCGGACGACGCCGGCATCGCCGGGTCCCGACAGGCCCGCGATCTGCAGCTTGTGCGGACCCTGGTCGCTCCAGAACCACGGCAGCGCTCCGTAGGCGGCGGGCTTGCCGGTGAGGCGGGCCGCGAGGCAGCGGCCCTGGTCGATGGCGTTCTGCACGGACTCGATCCGCACCGTCCCGTCCGGCGTCAGCCCGCGGGCGAAGGGGATAGGGAAGCGGGCGCAGTCGCCGATCGCCGAGATGGACGGGTCGGGCGTCGCCAGGAACGCGTCGACCCGCACGCCGTCCTCGGCCGGCAGGCCGGCCTCCGCGGCGAGTTCCCGGTTCGGCAGGACGCCGATCCCGACGAGGACCAGGTCGGCCGCGCGTTCGCTGCCGTCCGCCAGGGCGACGCCGGCGGCGCGGCCGTCCCGCCCGACGATCGCCGTCACGCCCGCCCCGAAGGCGAAGCGCACGCCCAGCGCGGCGTGGGCGCGGCGGAAGAATTCGCCCATCTCGGACGAGACCGCCCGGGCCATGGGCCGCTCGGCCGCCTCGATCACCGTCACCGGGAGGCCGCGCGCGGCCGCGACGGCGGCGAATTCGAGACCGATGAAGCCGGCTCCGATGACCACGATCGCCCGGGCCTCGGCGACCGCCGCCTTCAGGGCGTCGGCATCGGCGAGGCCGCGCAGCTGGCGCACGCCCGCGAGTTCGGCGCCCGGGACCGGCAGGGGGCGGTTGCGCGCGCCGGTGGCGAGCACGAGGTGGTCGTAGGGGAGGTCGGTGCCGTCCGAGAGCTGCAGGCGGCGCGCGTCCCGGTCGATCGCGACGGCGCGGAGCCCCGGGCGGTGCGCGATGGCGTGCTCGGCGAAGAAGCCGGGCGGGCGCAGGAACAGGCCCTCCCGGTCGGTCTTGCCGGCGAGGTAGGCTTTCGAGAGGGGCGGCCGCTGGTAGGGCAGGGCGGTCTCGTCGCCCACCAGGGTGATCGGGTCGCGGAACCCGCCCTCCCGCAGGGATGCGGCGAGCTGGAAGCCGGCCTGCCCGGCCCCGGCCACGACGACACCGGCAGCGGCGCTCACGCCTTGGCTCCGGCCAGCACCAGACCGCTCTGGGCGACGCCCGGCAGGCAGCGCGCGCCCTCCGACATCAGGTAGGACCAGACCGCGGAGGCGGCCGGACCCAGCACCTTGTCGGCGCGCCGGACCGCGTACCAGTCGCGCCGGATCGGCAGGCCCCTGACGTTGAGGAGGACGAGGCGCCCGCTCTCCAGCTCGGCCGCCACGGAATGCACCGAGAGCAGCGCGATCCCGAGCCCGGCCATCACCGCCTGCTTGATGGTCTCGTTCGACCCGGTGTCGATGTCCAGCGGCGCCCGCTTGACCAGGACGCCGCTCATGAACTCCTCGAAGACCATGCGGGTGCCCGAGCCCTCTTCTCGGAGGAAGAACGGCTGGTCCGCGAGGTCCTCGCGGTTCAGGTCGGTCCGGCCCGCCAGGGGATGGCCGGGCGGCGCGATCAGCACGATCGGGTGCGGCCCGAAGGTGGCGGCCTCGATCGGGAAGTCCCGGGGTGGGCGGCCCATCAGGGCGAAGTCGATCTCGTAGCCGCGCAGCGCCTCCACGGTCTGGCCGCGGTTGCGCACCGACAGGCTGATCTCGACGCCGGGATGCTTCTTGACGAAGCCCGCGATCACCTGCGGGGCGAAGTACTTGGCGGTGGAGACGACGCCGAGCGCCACGCGCCCGCCCTCCGCGCCGCGCAGGGTGCGCAGGCGGTCCGTGCAGGTCTCCAGCACCGTGTTGATGCTGTCGATCGCCCAGAGCATCTCGCGGCCGGCATCCGTCGGCTTGAGGCCCCCCGGCGTCCGGTCGAACAGCAGCAGCCCGGCCTCCTCCTCCAGCTGGCGGATGCGCGCGTAGAGGGCGGCCGAGGTGACGTTCAGCTCCTGCGCAGCCCGGGTCATGGTGCCGAGGCGGGCCACGGCAGCGACCGCCTGAAGCTGCTTGAGGGAGAGGTTGCGCATGGCGGACATCTCGTTTTTTTCGTCCTATGGCACAAGATCGCACAGAAATCTTGAAGGCCCCGTCGCGGGTTCCTGTCGATCCGGAGACAGAGACCGCTATCTTGGCAGCCGAGCGGCCGCTACAGAGCCGGCGCGGAACGCGCGATCCCCGCGGACGGGATCCGAGCAGGAGGAGTAGGCCGATGGCAATTTCAGCGGCGATCGGGACGCCCCTCGAGACCTGCCTGGCGCAGGCCGTGGACGCCAATCCGGCGCTGAAGGACGCCGCCGCGGTGGTCGCGGCCGTGGCGCGGTCGGCGGTGGAGATCAGCGAGCGGATTGGGCGCGGCGCGCTCGGTGGCGACCTCGCGGCGGCCGGCGATCACAACAGCGACGGCGACGTCCAGAAGGCCCTCGACGTCATCGCTCACGAGAGCGTGACCGCGGCGCTGCAGGGGGCCCCGGTCGCCGAGGTCGCCTCCGAGGAGGCCGAGGAGGTGATGCGGCTCAACCCGGACGCGCCGCTGGCCGTCGCCATCGACCCCCTCGACGGCTCCTCCAACATCGGGGTGAATATGGCCGTCGGCATGATCTTCGGCATCCGGCCGTCGATCAAGGATCCGGCGAACCCGCTGGCCTCGTTCACCACCCCCGGCTCGACGCAGATCGCCGCGGGCTTCGTCACCTACGGCCCGGCCACGGCGCTGATCCTGACGCTCGGCGACGGCACCCAGTCGTACGTGCTCGACCGCGCCGAGGGCCGGTTCAAGCTGACGAGCCCGGCCATGTCGGTGCCGGCCTCCGCCAAGGAATTCGCCATCAACGCCTCGAACGCCCGGCACTGGGACGCGCCGGTCAAGGCCTATATCGAGGATTGCCAGCGCGGCACCGAGGGGCCGCGCGACAAGGACTACAACATGCGCTGGCTCGCCTCGCTGGTGGCCGACATCCAGCGCGTGCTGACCCGCGGCGGCGTGTTCCTCTACCCGGGCGACGCCCGGAAGAACTACGCCCGCGGCCGCCTGCGGCTGCTCTACGAGGTCGCGCCCGTGGCCATGCTGGTCGAGCAGGCCGGCGGCGCGGCGACCGACGGCCAGACGCGGATCCTCGACCTCGTGGCCACCGGGATCCACGAGCGGGCGCCGCTGGTCTGCGGCTCCACCGAGGAAGTGGCGTGCGTCGCCACCTACTATGCCGGCGGCAAGCCCGATGCCGGCCGCTCGCCGCTCTTCGGCCAGCGCGGCCTGATGCGGTCATAGCCGCACCGTGAAGTCGTAAAGGCATGTCGGCGCGGCACCCCATCATCTCGGTGACCGGCTCCTCCGGGGCCGGGACCACCTCGGTGCGCAACACCTTCGAGCAGATCTTCCGCCGCGAGGACGTGCGGGCGGTCTTCATCGAGGGTGACGGCTTCCACGCCTTCGACCGCGACACGATGCGGGCGATGATGGCGAACGAGCCGACGCTGTCCCACTTCGCGCCGCGGGCCAACCTCCTGCCGGAGTTGGAGGCGGTGTTCCGCAGCTACGCCGAGTCCGGCACCGGCCGGACCCGTCACTACGCCCACGACCAGCACGACGCGCAGGCCTACGGCATCCCGGAGGGCAGCTTCTCGGACTGGGAGACGTTCCCGCCCGATTCCGACCTCCTGTTCTACGAGGGCCTGCACGGCTGCGTGGCCGACCAGGACGTCGACATCGCCCGCTATGCCGACCTGAAGATCGGCGTCGTGCCGGTGATCAACCTCGAATGGATCCAGAAGCTGCACCGGGACCGCTCGTTCCGCGGCTACTCCACCGAGGCGGTGACCGACGTGATCCTGCGGCGCATGCCCGACTACGTGCAGACCATCTGCCCGCAATTCTCGTTCACCGACATCAACTTCCAGCGGGTGCCGACGGTCGACACGTCGAACCCGTTCATCGCCCGCTGGATTCCCACCGCCGACGAATCGATGGTCGTGATCCGCTTCAAGGACCCGAAGGGGATCGACTTCTCGTATCTCGTCTCCATGATTCACGACAGTTTCATGAGCCGGGCCAACTCCATCGTGATCCCCGGCGGCAAGCTCGACCTGGCGATGCAGCTGATCCTGACGCCGATGATCATGCAACTCGTCGAGCGCCGCCGCCGGCTGGCCTGAGCTGACCCCGAAAGCCTCCCATGCTCGCACCCGTCATCGCCCCGTCGATCCTGTCCGCCGACTTCTCGAAGCTGGCCGAGGAGACCCGCGCCGTGGACGCGGCCGGGGCCGACTGGATCCATCTCGACGTGATGGACGGGCATTTCGTGCCCAACATCACCTTCGGCCCGCCGGTAGTGAAAGCGCTCCGGCCGCACACGCAGAAGTACTTCGACGTGCACCTGATGATCGCGCCGGCCGATCCGTACCTCGCGGCCTTCGCGCAGGCGGGGGCCGACGGCATCACGGTCCACGCCGAGGCCGGGCCGCACATCCACCGCTCGCTCCAGACCATCCGCGACCTCGGCAAGCGCGCCGGCGTGGCGATCAACCCGGGCACGCCGGCCGCCATGGTCGAGCCGGTGCTCGACCTCGTGGATCTCGTGCTGGTGATGACCGTCAATCCCGGCTTCGGCGGCCAGAGCTTCATCAAGGGCGCCATGGAATCGGTGGCGCGGGTGCGCGCCATGGTGGCGGGCCGGGACATCCGCATCCAGGTCGACGGCGGGATCGACCCCGAGACGGTCAAGGTCGCGAGCCGCGCCGGGGCCGACACGTTCGTGGCCGGCAACGCCGTGTTCAGCGGCGGCCCGGACGCCTACGCCGAGCGCATCGCGGCGATCCGCGAGGGCGCGGAGGGCGCCTCCGGTCGCGACCTGTCGTGCTGAGGGCGCTGATCTTCGACGTCGACGGGACCCTCGCCGAGACCGAGGACCTGCACCGGCAGGCGTTCAACCGCGCCTTCGCGGAGCTCGGCCTGCCCTGGCGGTGGGACGAGGCGCTCTACGCCGACCTGCTGGCCGTCATGGGCGGGAAGGAGCGGCTCGCCCACTACATCGACACCGAGCACCCGGCGGAAGCCGCCGCGCTCCACGCCCGCGCGCCGGAGATCCACGCCATCAAGACGCGCGCCTACGGCGACCTCGTCGCGCGGAACGGCCTGCCGCTGCGCCCCGGGATCGCCCGGCTGATCGCCGAGGCCCGGGCCGCGGGAATCCGGCTCGCGGTGGCCACCACGACGAGCCGCCCGAACGTCGACCGGCTCCTCGCCGCCAATTTCCCGCCGGACGCAGCGCCCTTCGACGTGATCGCGGCCGGCGACGAGGCGAGCCGCAAGAAGCCCGCCCCCGACGTGTTCCTGCTGGCGCTCGCCGGCCTGGAGATCCCGGCCTCCGAGGCGGTGGCCTTCGAGGATTCGGCCGCCGGCATCAGCTCGGCCCGGGCCGCCGGGCTGCCGGTCCTGGCGACCCGGAGCCGCTACACCGAGAGCCACCGGCTCGACGGCGCCTTCTCGGCCGTCTCGGATCTCGGCGAGCCGGACCGGCCGCACCGGCACCTCGCGGGCGTCGAATGGCCGGGCGGGGTCGTGGATCTGGCCTCCCTGATCCGGTGGCACGAATCCCAGGACGGTCAGAGCACGCCGGTCCAGGCGATGGGCACGAGCCGGTAGCCCGGTCCGTCCCGTTCCACGTGGCCGAGCGACGGGAAGGGGAAGTGGTAGCCAACCACGAGGGCCCTCTCGGACGCGGCCATGTCGTAGAAGCGGTGGCGCGTCGCCTGCGCCTGATCGGCGTCGTGATCGTACATCACGTGCCAGTCCGGGTGCTGCAGGAAGAAGGCCGGGATGTTGGTCACGTCGGACTGAATCAGCAGACGGTCCGCGCCCGAGGCGACCGCGAAGGCCGTGTGGCCCGGCGTGTGTCCGGGGGCGGCGAGGGCGGTGATCCCGGGCACGATCTCCTCGTCCCACGCGAAGCTGCCGATCCGGTCCTTCAGGTCGCCGAGCACCCGGCGGGTGTTGGCGAAGTAGCCCTGCGTCACCGGGTCGGCGGCGCGGGCCATGTTGGCGTCGCTCATCCAGAACGCCCAGTCGGGTGCGGCGGCCCGGATCTCGGCGTTCGGGAAGGCGAGGGAGCCGTCCGCCCGCTTGAGGCCGTTCGTGTGGTCGGGATGGAGGTGCGAGAGCAGGACGAGGTCGATGTCCTCGGGCCTGATCCCGGCCGCCGCGAGGTTCGCCGCGAGGCGGCCGACGGGCGCGCCCGGCACCGGGCCGTTGCCGGTATCGATCAGGACGAGCTTCGCGCCCGTGTTGATCAGCGTCGGGTTGAACGGCACCGTCACCTGGCCGGGGGGCATGTAGGCCGCCCGCGCGGCGCCGAGCGCCTCGTCCCGGGGAACGTTGCGCACGAAGCGGTCTGGCATCGGGAAGCTGCGTGCCCCGTCGTTGAGGATCGTGACCTCGCAGCTGCCGATACGTGTCCGGTAGAAGCCCGGCGCCTGCGCTCCGCCGAAGGGTGCGGTGGCGCGGGCGCGGCCGCCGAGACCCAGGACGGCCCCTCCGGCGAGCGCGGCCTGCACCAGATCGCGACGGTTCGTGCCCGGCATCGGATCCTCCTTGAAACCCGCGTTGGCCCGTGTCCTAGCGTCGGCCCGGCCGGCGATCGGCGCGGGCGTCCGCCCGCCCGTGCGCCTCGGTGGCGAACAGCATCGTCCCGGCCACGAGGCCGAGCGCGGCCGCGATCCCGAACTTGAGCCAGCGCGGGTCGGCCGCCGCGACGTCGCTGGTCGCGCGGGCATCGAAGCGGCCGTGGGCGCCGGGATCGGTGTCCACCGGGTCGTAGAGGTTGTCGGGTCGGTTCTTCTGCGCCTGCACGCCGGTCATCTCCCCGCGATAGCCGTGCCGGGCGAGGTAGCCGTCGATCCAGCCCGGGATCAGCATGTTTCCGATGATCGCCTTCCAGGCCGAGGCCCCGATCCACATTTCCCGGGGCGCGTCGTGCGCCGCCCGGAAGACGTGCCGGGCGATGGCCTCCGGCTGGTAGATCGGCGGCACCGGCTCGAGCTTGCGTGGCAGCCGCGAGCGCGCCCAGTCGAATTGCGGCGTGTTCACGGCCGGAAGCTGTACCATCGTCAGGCGGACTCGGCTGCGGTCGTGGAGCAACTCGCTGCGCAGGGAATCGACGAAGCCCCGCACGGCGGCCTTGGCGGCGCAGTAGCTCGCCTGGAGCGGGATCGACCGGTAGGCGAGCGCCGAGCCGACATGCACGATCGTGCCACGGTCGCGCGGGACCATGTGGCGGAGGGCCGCCAGCGTGCCGTGCACCTGCCCCAGATAGGTCACCGCGGTTGCGCGGTGGAACTCGTCCGGGCTCGTCTCCTGAACGGGCGCGTAGACCGTCACCATCGCGTTGTTGACCCAGACGTCGATGCCGCCGAACGCCTCGGCCAGCGCGTCGGCGGCCTGGGCGACGGCCTCCGCGTCGGCGACGTCGGCCGCAAAGGCCAGGGCCCGGCCGCCGGCCCGCTCGACATCGCGGATCGTGCCCCTCAGCCCCGCCGGGCCGCGCGCGATCAGCCCCACGTTCCAGCCGTGCCGAGCGAATTCGTGGGCGACAGCCCGGCCGACGCCGGCGCTCGCGCCCGTGACCATGACCGTGCTGCGTCCGTTCCGGCTCGACATCGAGTTCCCAGCTGCGCGTGAAGTCCAGCGCCAACGCCCGAGACGGCGACTTTTTCCGCGGTCACGGGATTGCGAAGCCCGCGGGGCCGTGTCGGCCCGTGTCGCGCCGACCGGCAGCGGCCGCGTTGCTTCGTCCGAAGGCGGCGGCCTATATACGGCGCGACCTCACAGCCGCGACGGCGGGGTCCCGCACGCCCGCCCGCGCCAACGAACAAAAGTCCGAACCGTCATGGCAGGCCATTCGCAGTTCAAGAACATCATGCACCGGAAGGGCCGGGTGGACGCGGTCCGCTCGAAGGTGTTCGGCAAGCTCGCCCGCGAGATCACGGTGGCGGCCAAGCTCGGCACGCCCGACCCGGCGATGAACCCGCGCCTGCGCGCCGCGATCCTGGCGGCCCGCGCCGAGAACATGCCCAAGGACAATATCGAGCGCGCCATCAAGAAGGCCGCCGGCGCCGACGGCGAGAACTACGAGGACATCCGCTACGAGGGCTACGGGCCCGGCGGCGCCGCGCTGATCGTCGAGGCACAGACCGACAACCGCAACCGCACCGCCTCGGACGTGCGCTCGGCCTTCACCAAGTCCGGCGGCAGCCTCGCCGAGACCGGGGCCGTCGCCTTCATGTTCGACCGCGTCGGCGTGATCGCCTACCCGGCCTCCGTGGCCGACGCCGACACAATGCTGGAGGCGGCGATCGAGGCCGGCGCCGACGACGTCAGCTCCGGCGAGGACGGACACGAGGTCATCTGCGCCCAGGATTCCTACGGCGAGGTCACCAAGGCCCTCGAGGCGCGCTTCGGCGAGCCCGCGCGCACGGGCCTGATCTGGAAGGCGCAGAACACCATCAACGTCGACGACGAGACCGGCGAGAAGCTCATCCGCCTCGTCGAGGTGATCGAGGACCAGGACGACGTCCAGAACGTCTACGTGAACTTCGCCCTGTCGGACGCGCTGGTGGCCAAGCTGCAGGCGTGAGGGGCACGGCCGGCGAGCCGGGAACGGACTGTCCCGGTCGCAGCCATGCCGGGCGCGCTTGCGCTCCGGATCCCGCTCGGCAATCCCGGACTGGCGAAGTCGGGGGTGGCGGCGTGTTCGCCCTCCGGAGTTCCGGGCTCGCCCGTCAGGCGCCCGCGGCCGCGAGTTCGGCCCCGAAGCGGTCCTGCGCGTAGCGCTCCACCGAGAAGGTGTCGTCGGGCAGCTGCACCATGAAGCGCTCGGCCACCTCGGTCAGCACGATGTCGGGCCGGACGCGCTCGATATACGGCCAGTCCAGCGAGGTGCTCCAGACGAAGTGCACCTCGCGGAACGTCTCGGCTAGCATGATCGTCAGCATGTACGGCATGACGTGCGAGAAGGAATCGCCGAACAAGACCAGCCGGCGCGGGTCGGTGGACTTGGCGTTCCCGTAGATCACGTGCGCGCCGACATGCAGCGTGTGCAGCAGGCCGGCCTTCTCCCGGGCCTCGACGATCGGGCTGCCGTAGGTCCGGACCGCGTCCTGCTGCATCAGGACGGTGCGCGAGCGCGCCCGCAGGGGTGGATCGAAGGCGCTCCCCAGATCGCCGTCGTGGTCGGTCTCGAAGGACGGCCGCTCTCGCAGGTCCTGCCGCGGCTCGGCGCCCAGCGCCCGGCAGATCTCCGCGTAGGCGAGATAGCAGCCGTCGGCGGACCAGTGGGTGTCGGTCCGGCAGTAGAGGTCGGCCGCGTCGCGCTGCGCCCGCATCGGCGTCACCAGATCGATGCAGGTCTGCCGCCAGCGCTTCCGCCGGCGCCAGGCCGCGTACAGCCCGACCGGACCTGGGAAGCGGCCCGCCGGGGGCTCGCTGTGGAGGAGGCGGTAGGCCGGCGACGCGCTCGGCCGGATGGTGAGCCCGTCGAGCCGGTGATCGTAGATCATCAGCTTCTCCGGAGCGACGACGTGGCGGTACAGGATCCCCTGGGCGCGCAGGCGCCGCTCCCGCGTCGTCACGAGGCTGCGCCACTGCCAGATCAGCTCGGTCGTCTCCTCCGGCCGCTCGTACTGGCCGAGCACGTCGTTCGTGCCCGTCTTCAGGAACAGCCAGCCGTCCTGGCCGACATGGATGTGATCGGGCGTGCTCGAAGCCATGGCGCACTCGTGAGGCGGGTCGCCCGTTTCGGCGGCCGCCGATGTCGAATTCGGCCGCAAGGCGCGGGATGCCGGAGCGGCGGCGGACCGGCAGAGTGCCGCACGCGTCATCCACCACCCGGCAGGCCCCGTCATGCCCCTCCTCAAGGCCCGCGCCAAGCCGCATAGTACGGCTGCCATGAGCCCCGTTCCCGCGACAGACCCCGGCGATGCCGAGCGCTGGGCCGCCCTCGCCGCCCGCGACCCGCGGGCCGACGGCACCTTCGTGTACGCGGTCCGCACCACGGGCGTGTACTGCCGCCCGAGCTGCGCCGCGCGCGCGGCGCGGCCCGAGAATGTCAGCTTCCACCGAACCTGCGCCGAGGCCGAGGCTGCCGGCTTCCGGCCGTGCCGCCGCTGCCGCCCGGACGAGCCCGCCCTCGCCGAGCGCCGGGCCGAGGCGGTCGCCCGCGCCTGCCGCCAGATCGAGACGGCGGAGACGGTTCCGTCCCTCGCCGCGCTCGCCCGCTCCGCCGGCCTGAGCGCCTACCACTTCCACCGGGTGTTCAAGGACGCCACCGGCGTGACCCCCAGAGCCTACGCGGCCGCCCACCGTGCCGCCGCCGTGGCGCGGCGGCTGCCCGGGGCCGCCTCGGTGACGGAGGCCCTGTACGAGGCCGGCTACGGCGCCGCGAGCCGGTTCTACGCGGCGGGCGCGCCGCGCCTCGGCATGGCGCCCGCCGCCTACCGGACGGGCGGCGCGGGCCTGCGCATCCGGTTCGGCATCGGCGCCTGCAGCCTCGGCGCGATCCTCGTCGCCGCCACCGAGGCGGGCGTCTGCGCGATCCTCCTCGGGGACGCGCCCGAGCCGCTCCTGCACGATCTCCAGGACCGCTTCCCCGCCGCGGAGATCGAGGGTGGCGACCCGGCCTTCGAGGGCTGGATGGCGCGGGTCATCGGGCTCGTGGAGGCGCCGGGCAGCGGCCTCGACCTGCCCCTCGACATCCGCGGGACGGCGTTCCAGCAGCGGGTCTGGACGGCGCTGCGCAAGATCCCGGTGGGATCCACCGCGACCTACGCGGAGATCGCCCGGGCGATCGGCCTGCCGACGGCGACGCGCGCGGTCGCGCAGGCCTGCGGGGCGAACCCGGTCGCGGTGGCCATCCCCTGCCACCGCGTCGTGCGCTCGGACGGTGCCCTGTCGGGCTATCGCTGGGGCGTCGCGCGCAAGCGCGCGCTGCTCGACCGGGAGGCGGAGGCCTGAAGTCCCGCGCCTCCGGCGCTCCGTGCGGTCTGCCCCAGCGCCGTTCCCTTTCGTAGTGCGACGGTCCGGAGGAAAGGTGCCTCCGGTCGAGACAGCCGCGACTTGCCCCTCTCCCGCGCGGGAGAGGGGAACCGCGCCTCGCTCAAGACGGGCTCGGCGATCGTCATTGTCCCGACGTGGCCCGTAGCGGCGCTAGCGTCGACCGCCGCCAGGGCCGCCGAAACCGCCGCCGCCGAAACCGCCCCCGCCCCCGCCCGGGCCCGGGCCGGGGCCCCCGGGCGGACCGCCGAAGCCCCCGGGGCCGCCCGGGAACGCCCCGGGGCCTGCCGGCGGCGTGCCGCCAAAGCCGCCGCGCGGCGCTCCGAATCCGCCGGTGCCCTCCGATCCGGAGACGACCGCGCCCCCCGGCCGGGTGTCGATCGCGGGGCCGCGCGGTTCGCCGATGCCGCCCAGGCCGCCCTGGCGGCCTCCGGGCTCGGCGCCGAAGCGGCCGGGCGCCTCGTCGGGGAGGTTGCGGAGGTCGAGCCGGTCGCGCTCCCGCTCGAACCGCGGGGCGTCCGGCCGCTGCGGCTCCGGCGCGATGCGGTCCTCGATCCGCAGCCGCTCCACCGTCAGGTCCCCGTCCCGCGCGATCGCCGCGGTCAGCACCGCCCGCACGCTCCCGGTGCGCGGAACCTGCGCGCCGGGGCGGCCCGCGACGGCGTAGCCCGCGCCGACGTCGAGCCTGCCGCTATCCCGGCCGATATAGGCCTCGATCGAGACCTGTTTCAGACCCGGCGGGAAGGGCAGGCCGACCTGCGCGGCGTTGGTCACGGTGAGCACACCGTTCGCCGCACGGCCCGTCACCAGGGCGCGCCGGCCCGGCGGCAGGGCGTCGGCGCCCGCGAGGCGGAGGCCGCCGATCCCGAGGCCGCCCGCGACCCGCCGCACCGGGCCGGCGACGCGGTCGGGCCCGATGTCCCGCGGCTCGATCAGGCTCGCCACGATCACGCCGTCGGGCCGGCGCAGCCCGCTCACCGCGACCCGCGCGCCCGGCTGCCACGCGCCGCCGAGACCCGTGGTCGAGACCCGCTGGCCGAGCACCACGAGCCGCCCAGGCGCGACCGATTCCACCGGCCCGACCACCTCGCTCGTGACGTCGATCCGCCCCGTGGCGAGTCCGCCGCCCTCGGGCCGCGCCACCACGTGGACGACCTGACCGATCTTCAGGTCGGCGGCCTTCGCGGCCGTGCCGTCGATATGCACCTCCACCTCGGGTGGATAGGCGATGCGCAGGTCGTTGACGACGATCGAGCCGAAGCGTCGGATCGTGCCGATCACGCCGGTGCCGCCGATGCCGCGGTCGCCCTCGCCGAGGGGCCCGCTCTTCGGCTCGTCGGTCCGCATCATGCCGGTCCCGCCGATGCCCTGATCGCGCGGGGATTCCTGCGACCGGACGGTGCCGGGCAGCACGGTCGCGGCGCCCGCGAGCAGGCGCAGGACGAACCGGCGGTTGAGCGTGGCGCGCACCGGCCGGCCTCTCACCGCTCGTCCGCTCGCCGCGCCGGCGGCGCCGCTTCGGTGTAGACGTACAGGCCGAAGTTCCAGCGATGCGTGCCGCCGGGATCGGTCTGGCAGGCGGCGTGCGCTTCCCGGTTGGCCTGCTGCAGCGCCTCCATGGCGATCTCGCGGGCGCGCGCCTCGAGCCGGGTCGCGAGGTCCTTGGACAGCCCGTCGTAGTGGACCGCCCGCTCGAGGAAGCGCGGCGCGTCTCCGAAGATGTTGGCGACGGCGGCCGCGATATGGTCGTGCAGGTTGCGGCCGAAATAGTAGAGCTGGGGCCCCTCGGCGCCGTCGCCCCTCGGTACGTAGGCGGCCTCGGCCAGCACGATCCGGTCCTGCGGATCGGTGAAGGCCAGCCCGCGATCGAGCCACTCGTCGAGGACGGCGCGCGGCCGCAGGTCCCGCGTCACGCCCGCGACCAGCGACTCGAACGAGGATGCGCCGCCCTCGGCCGTCCGCGGAAGTCTCAGGGGCTGGCCCTGCGCGTCGGTGAAGGCCGGGTCGGCGATCCAGCGGGCGATGATCCGGCTGGTGCGGGAGACGACCGCCGGGACGGCGCTGACCGGAGCACCGGCGCCCCGCAGGCGCCGAACCTCCTTGCGGTGGATGCCGGTGAGCAGGGAGACGCGGCTGTCGGTCTGCTCCTTGCCGGCGAGGGCGAAGTCGTACTCGGCGACGTTCACGTAGAGCTCGCGCAACAGGTCGGTGAGCGCCGGGAAGGTGATGCCGCGGGCGACGAGCAGGCGCACGAGGGGGCGCAGCAGCCGCGCCAGCGGCGCGTGCAGGCTGGCGCCCTCCCGCGGTGTATCGGCAGTGTCAGACATGGCTGCATCGTGACGGCTCATGCTGTGGGACACAATCCCACCGCGTGCGAAGACGCACGCCGGTCCCTCGATCTCGCGTTGACGTGGGATTTTTGCACACGTAAAACGGCTTCGTGGTCAAATTTCCCACGAAGTGCGGGGCCGGCCGATGACGATTGATACGCGAACGCTCGTGGCGAGGCCCCTGCCGCCGCTCACGCTTCCCACCGCCCAGGCGCGACGGGCAAGCCTGAATGATCCCCTTCCGCGGCTCCGACGCCTCGTCTGCGTCGTCGCCGCGCTCACACTGCCCGTCCTCGGGGTCGCCGTCGCGGAAACGGTCCACCGCGCCGGTTCACCGAGGGCGCCGCAGGCCGCCGCTCCCGCCATCCCCTCAGGCGGGGCGGCGGCACCCTCGGGCGCCGTCGGGCACCGACGCGCCGCGAGAACCGTAAGGGTCGCGGCACGCACGGGAGAGAACCGCGAGGTCCGCTCGTGATCGCCTTGTCCGGTATCGACCGCGCACGAACCGCGCCGACCTGCGGTGGAGCGGCCATTCTCGATCTCGCTCTCTGCCTGATCCTGTCCGTGACCGTCGTCGGGCTGCTCATCCTGGCCCTCTGATCCCGCGGCTCCGCCGCGCGCCGAACGAGATTTCCATGAACGCACGAACCTCCGCAGCCCTCGCGGGCGCCGCATGCGGCTGCCTGGCCCTCGCCGCCCAGGCGGCCGACCTGCCCCGCCGCGCGCCGCCGCCGCCACTGCCGTCGCTTCCGGTCTTCACCTGGACGGGCTTCTATGCCGGCGTGAATGCGGGATACGCGTTCCCGACCGGGAGCGGCGGCTTCACCGACCCGACCTACGGCACCGTCACGGGCGGCGGCCGGTCAGGCGGCTTCGCCGGCGGCGGCCAGATCGGCTACAATTACCAATTCACGCCGGGCTCCGGCGTCGTCGTCGGCGTCGAGGCCGACATCCAGGGCGCGGCCTTCGCCAAGGCGGACGCCGCCTATCTCGGCACCACGCCGTATTACAGTGTCCGACCGAGCCTCGACTATTTCGGCACGGTCCGCGCCCGGCTCGGCTACGCGTTCGACCGGGTCCTCGTCTACGGGACCGGCGGTTTCGCTTACGGCGGCGGGGCGCGCGCGACGGACGCGGGCGCCTACCCCTACACCCTGCCGTCGACCGACCGGACCGGATACGCGGCCGGCGGCGGCATCGAGTACGCCTTCACCGAGAAGCTCTCCGCCAAGGTGGAGGCGCTCTACCTCCATCTCGGCCGCGGAACGAACGCCGCCACGTACTACAACGCCAGTGTTCCGGCGTTTTATGGTGCCGGCAAACAGGACTCCGGGTTTGCGGTGGTTCGGGCCGGTGTGAATTACCGATTCTGAGCAATATTCGTTCGACGATAGCTTGACGGAGCGGTCAAGCTGGGTCGCAATGCCCTGCATTCGGCTTCGCGAATCTGTCGGCCGCGCGAGCCTGTCCACGGCCGAGGGATGTCGGTGAGGCCGGATACCGCGCGGGTGCAGCCCCGCGGGACCGCGGATTCTCTCCGACAGGATCGGCCGTGAGCATGCCCAGCTCGACCTCCCTCACGACAATGCTGCTCGCCGTCTCGCTCGCGGCCTGCACCGTCCCGGCGCGGGCGCAGGAGATCGTGCCGCCCGGGCCCGACGGGCGCGGCGCCATCCTGATCTACGGGAATTTCTGCGGCCCCGGCAGCCGCGGGCCCGGCTACCCGCCGATCGACGCGCTGGATCTCGCCTGCGCGCACCACGACGCGTGCTCGCCCGAGCCGGCCGCGGGAACGCTGCCGACCTGCGCCTGCAACGGCCGCCTCCGCGTCGAGGCGGGGCTCGTCGCCCGCGATCCAGCCGCGCCGGCCCAGACCCGCCAGACCGCGCAGTTCATCTCGGATTTCGCCGCGGCGCTGCCCTGCCAGTAGGGCGCGCCGCGGGACCGTTCAGGCCGCGTCGGCCGGGTTGGCGGCTGCCTTCGGGCCGCCCTTGGCGACGCCCACCAGGGCCGGGCGCAGCACGCGCTCGCCGATGACGTAGCCCGCCTGCACGACCTGCACGACGGTGCCGGCCGGAACCTCCGCGTTCGGCACCTCGAACATCGCCTGATGGCGGTTCGGGTCGAACTTCTGGCCCTGCGGCTCGACGATCTTCACGCCGTGGCGCTCGAGGGTCTTGCCGAGGTCGCGCTCGGTGAGCTCGATCCCGTCGATCAGCCCCTTCAGGGCGCCGTCGGCCGTGGCCTTCGCGTCGGCCGGAACGCTGTCGAGGGCGCGGCGGATGTTGTCGGCGACGTTGAGCACGTCCCGGGCGAAGTTGGTCACCGCGTAGGCGCGCGCGTCGGCGACCTCGCGCTCCGTCCGGCGGCGCAGGTTCTCCATCTCGGCGAGGGTGCGCAGCGTCCGGTCCTTGAGCTCGTCGCGCTCGGCGGTCAGCAGGGCCAGGGCCTCCGCGACCGGATCGACGGTGGCCGACTCGCTGCCCTGACCCGCGGGCGCGGGATCCTGGGCCGCGCCGGCACCGGCTTCGACCGTGGTCTGGCGCTGGTCATCCTGGGGCATGTCGTTGCTCGTCATCACGTTTCAGTCGTGGGCGGGAATCGGTGAGGGATGGTGGAATCGGCGCTGATATCTGGCCACGGAGCCGCGAAATCAACCCGTACGCTCACGCCTCGCGCGGCGGCGGCGCCGCCACCAGCGCCTCCAGACCCTCGGCCTTGAGCGTCGCGACGTCGTGGGCGAACACGTCCATCACGGCGGCCCGGATCGCGGCCTGCCGGTCGGGCTGCGTCACCCGCGTGCCGGTGAGGTCGGTGACGTAGAAGACGTCCACGGCGCGCTCGCCGAAGGTCGCCACATGCGCCGACGTGATGTTGAGCGACAGCCGGCTGAAGGCCGTGGTGAGCTCGTAGAGCAGGCCCGGCCGGTCGAGGCCGGTGATCTCCACCACGGTCTCCCGGCTCGACAGGGCGTTGTCGATGATGACGTCCGGCGGCACCGGGAAGGTTTTGGCACGGGTGCTGGTCGGCGGGTGCTTGTCGGCCACGAGGTCGGCGATCTTGATCTCGCCCTTCAGCGCCCTCTCGATCGCCGCGGTGATGCGCTTGGTCCGACGCAGCTCGTCGTCGTCCCGCTCGAAGGCGCGCGAGATGAAGATCGTGTCGAGGGCGAACCCGTCCGTGGTGGTGAAGATCTGCGCGTCGACGATGTTGCTGCCGGCCGCCGCGCAGGCGCCGGTGACGATGGCGAGCAGGCGGGGATGGTCCGGCGAGTAGACCGTGATCTCGGTCACGCCCCGGACGGGATCGAGGGCGACGTCGGTCGCGCTGGTCCGCCCGTCGCGCACGACGTCGCGCAGGAAGATCGCGTTCTTGAGCTGGCGCGTGCCGTCGACCTTGAGCCAGTAGGCCTGGCTGTGGCGGGCCGCGTAGGCGTCGAACTCCTCCGAGCCCCAGCCGGGCAGCTGTTCCCGCAGGCCCATCTGCACGAGGCGCACCCGGTCGGTGCGGGCGATCTCGGAATGGCCGCCCGAGAGGTAGACCTCGGTCTCGTCGTACAGGGTGCGGACCAGGGTGCCCTTCCAGGCGGTCCAGACGCCGGGGCCGACGGCGGTGATGTCGGCCACCGTCAGGATGGTCAGGAGCTTCAGCCGCTCCAGGCTCTGCACGCTCGCGGCGAAGCGCTCGATCGTCTTGGCATCCGAGAGGTCGCGGCTCTGCGCGGTCATCGACATCAGCAGGTGGTGCTCCACGAGCCAGCGCACCGTCTCGGTCTCGGCCTGGTTCAGGCCGAAGCGCGGGCAGAGCTTCTCGGCGATGGCGGCGCCGGCGATCGAGTGGTCCTCCGGGCGGCCCTTGGCGATGTCGTGCAGCAGGATCGCCACGTAGAGCGCGGTGCGGTTGTGGATCGAGTGCACGAGGCGCGAGACCAGCGGGTAGGTCTCCTGGGCCCGGCCCGATTCGATGTCCGCCAGCACGCCGACCGTGCGCAGCAGGTGCTCGTCCACCGTGAAGTGGTGGTACATGTTGAACTGCATCATCGCGACGATGCGGCCGAAATCCGGGATGAAGCGGCCGAGCACGCCCGCCTCGTTCATCTCGCGCAGCGCCTCCTCCGGCGCGTTCCGCGAGGTCAGGATCTCGACGAACAGCCGGTTCGCCTCGGGATCCACGCGCAGCGACGGGTTGACGAGGCGCAGGGACCGGTTGGCCAGCCGCTTGGCGTCCGGATGGATCGCGAGGTTGTGCCGGTCGGCGAGCCAGAACAGCCGGATGAGGTTGACCGGGTCGCGCTCGAAGGCGTCCTCCGCGCGCAGGTTCACCCGGCCGTGGTCGATCCAGAAATCCTCCGCCTCCATGGCGGTCGCCCGGAACCGGTCGCGGAACCGGCCGATCCAGCGGTCGAGAACCGGCGTGCGCTTGGCGTGGCGCGCCTCCAGCTCGGCGCAGACGATGGCGGTGAGATCGCCCACATCCTTGGCGATGCGGAAATAGGCCTTCATGAAGCGCTCGACGCCGGAGAGGCCGCCCCGGGCCTCGTAGCCGAAGCGCTCGGCGATCCGCGGCTGCAGACCGAAGGACAGGCGCTCCTCGGCGCGCTTCGTGGCGAAGTGCATGTGGCAGCGCACCCGCCACAGGAACTCCTCGCAGCGCTCGAACAGCGCGTACTCCTCCGGGGTGAACAGGCCGGCGCTGACGAGCTCGATCTGGTCGCGGACCCGGTAGGTGTACTTGGCGATCCAGAACAGCGTGTTGAGGTCGCGCAGGCCACCCTTGCCGTCCTTGACGTTGGGCTCGACGAGGTAGCGCGAGGTGCCGGCCTTGGAGACGCGCAGGTCGCGCTCGCGCAGCTTCGCCTCGACGAACTCGGCGGCGGACCCGACCACCAGCTCGGCGTCGAAGCGCGTCACGAGCTCCTCGTAGAGCACCCGGGTGCCGAACAGGTACCGCGCCTCCAGGAGGGCCGTCCGGATCGTCATGTCGGCCCGCGCCTCGCGCAGGCACTCCTCGACCGAGCGGGTGGCGTGGCCGACCTTCAGCTTCAGGTCCCACAGGACGTAGAGCATCCCCTCGACGACGCTCTCGGACCACGCGGTCTGCTTGTAGGGCAGCAGGAACAGCAGATCGATGTCCGATCCCGGCGCCATGGTGCCCCGGCCGTAGCCGCCGGTGGCGACCACCGCGAGCTGCTCGCCGGTCGACGGGTTGTCGTTGGGATAGAGCCGCCAGACCACGGCGTCGTGGATCGCCCGGACCACCGCGTCGGTGAGATTCGACAGGGTCTGCGCGCACAGCAGCCCGTTGCGGTCCTCGAGGAGCTGCGCCTCGGCGGCCCGGTGGCCCTCCTCGATCACCCGGCGCAGCTGCGGCACCAGCGCGGCCCGGAGCTTCGTGGGCTCGCGGGCCTCGCGGTCGAGGTTCTCGAGAACCGTATCGAGGGCGGCGACGGGATCGAACATGGTTCCCGTTAGCATGATATCCCTAAGCCGCCAGCCATGCGGCGCCCGCCGCTACTCCGCGGCCGGCAGATCGAGGGCGAGCAGCCGGGCCGTGCGGTTGCGGGTCGCCGCCCGGGGCTCGGTCTCGCTCGTCTGCCGCCGCGCGTCGGCGATGGCCGCGTGGACGCCGTCGACCGCCAGGATCAGCGCGCTGACCGTCCGCGCGTCGATGCTGCGCTCGCGGGCGTAGCAGACCACGTCCGCCACCAGCCCGTCGGTCTCGATCGCGATCGCGTCGAGTTCGGCGGCACTGGTCGCCGCGCGCACCTCGCGCATGATGTCGAGGAGCCGGTCGAGGACGAAGTCGACCCGCTCCCGGCGCTTGCGGGCGAGGCGCTGGCCGAGCCACGCGAAGCCGGAGCCGATCGTGCCGCCGAAGAAGGCGAACAGGTAGATGTAGTCCTCGTAGCGGTCGAGGAAGGTCTGCTGCTCGCGCTCGAAATAGTCGACGGCGCCGGGGTGGTTCGGCAGGCGCGCTGAGGTCGCCGCCACCGTCGTGTCGAAGTCCGGCGCCTTCATCAGCTTGGCCACCGGCGCGGTCGAGGCGAGCCGCGAGCGCCACTCGAACAGGTGCTGCGTCGCAGAGGCGACCGCGACGCGGCTCACCGTGCCGCGGGCCATCAGGCGATAGGAGGCGCCGACGGTCTTGACCTCCTCGTCGGGCCGCTTCGGGCGGCCGCCGAAGGTGCCGGCCGGGATCGTCACCGACTGCAGCTCGGGGAAGCGCTGCAGGATCGCGTCGCCATCCGGGATCGAGACGAAGCCGATCTTGCGGTCCGGCGCGCCCAGCTCGACGGCGCGGACGACCGCGGCCGCCGGCTTGGAGGCCGGGCTCGCGATCACCGCCACCGCGTCGACCCGCTTCTCGGTGAGTGCGGCCGTGACGTCGCCGACCTTCAGCGGCACCACGACCACGTGGCCGGGCTCCGCCTCGGCGGCGTGGCCGGCCTCCGGCGCGTCCTCGCCCACGATGTCCGGCACGAGGTCGTAGAAGGAGAGCAGGTTCGTGAGGAACGACAGGTCGGCGCTGTGGCGGACCACGATGCCGAGCCGCTTGCGCGCCAGGGCCGGCACGTCGTCGAGATCGGCCGCCTCCGGCGCCGCGATGACCAGCGCCTCGTCGTGCAGGATCGCCAGGGTCAGCCCGTTCTCGGGCAGGAACACGTCCGGCCGCACCACCGCGAGGTCGGCCTTGTTGCGCTGGAGTGCCAGGGCGCTGTCGCGCACGTCGCCGTAGCGCACCACCTTGAGACGGACGTCTTCCCGCGCCCGGTCGAGGGCGCCGGCATAGGCCTCGATCAGCGCGGCCTCGGGCCCGTCCTGGGGGCCGACCGCCACCGTCAGGGTGTTCGGGCGCGACAGGTAGACGATCGCGGCCGCAGCCGCGGCGAGCCCCAGGGCCACGAGGACCAGGAGCCACTCGCGCCGCATCAGTACGGCCGCCGCGCCGTGTAGCCGCAGGCGCCATCGGCCCTGCGGAGTGCCGGGCGAAGAACGGTGGTTCGGGCCATGGCCGAGCCTGTCGCGTTGCGCGCGTTCCATACCCGAGTCATGGAACGCAAACCTGTCGAGATCGTGAAGAACCGGTGAAATCTCCATTCGTTGCAGGATCCGCGCCAGAAGGTCGCGACCGCGAGATCAAGCCGCCCGGCCCCGTGAGCCCGGCCTGGCTGGAGCGTGCGGCGCTCCACTATCTGGAGCGCTACAGCGCCTCGACCGAGATGCTGCGCCGGACGCTCGCGCGCCGCGTCCAGAAGCGCGCGCGGGCCCGGGGCGAGGATCCCGAACGCTTCGCCGACCTCGTGACGGCGACCGTCGCGCGGGCGGTGTCGGCCGGCCTCGTGGACGACGCGCGCTTCGCCGACACCCGCCTCGCCACCCTGCGGCGTCGCGGCACCTCGACCCGCGGCGTCTCGGCCAAGCTCGCCGCCAAGGGGGTCCCGCGCGACGTCGTGGAGGCCGCCATGCTGGCGGAGCGCGACGCCCTGCCGGACGGGGAGGCGGACGCGATCGAGGAGCAGGCCGCCCAGGCCTACGCCAGGCGGCGACGCCTGGGACCGTATCGCCGACCGGACCAGCGGGCGACGCACCGCGACCGCGACCTCGCCGCCCTGGCCCGGGCCGGCTTCGCCTACGGCCTCGCCCGCCGTGTGGTCGACCGGGAGCCCGACGAATCCGGCGAGCCCGACGCGCCTGCGTGACGGGTGCGGCATCGCGGCCCGGGGTGAACGCCGCGCCGGCCTTGCACCTTCGGCCGCGTTGTTCATTGTCTGTTCGATGGACGAGACCCTGGCCAAGAAGCTGCGCATCCTCGCGGACGCCGCCAAGTACGACGCCTCCTGCGCCTCCTCGGCCGCGCCGAAGCGGGCGGCCGGCAAGGACGGGCTCGGGTCGACCACCGGCGCCGGGATCTGCCACGCCTACACGCCAGACGGGCGGTGCGTCTCGCTCCTCAAGATCCTGCTGACGAACTGGTGCCTGTTCGACTGCGCCTACTGCGTGAACCGGCGCTCCTCGAACGTGCGGCGGGCGAAGTTCACCGTGGAGGAGGTCGTGAACCTCACCCTGAACTTCTACCGGCGCAACTACATCGAGGGGCTGTTCCTCTCCTCCGGCATCATCAAGTCGCCCGACCACACGATGGAGCTGCTGACCGGCGTGGCGAAGTCGCTCCGGCGCGACCACGGTTTCGCCGGCTACATCCATCTCAAGTCGATCCCGGAGGCGAGCCCCTGGCTGATCGAGGAGGCCGGCCTCTACGCCGACAGGCTCTCGATCAACGTCGAGCTGCCGACCGAGGCGAGCCTGGAGCGGCTCGCGCCCGAGAAGGACGGCGCCGCGATCCAGGGGGCGATGGCGCAGATCGGCGAGCGCATCGTGCAGGCCAAGGCCGAGAAGCGCCGCTTCTCGCCGGCTGGCCACTCGACGCAGGTGATCGTCGGGGCGGACACCACCACCGACGAGGCCCTGATCCGCAAGAGCGCGCTCCTTTACGGCAGCGTCGGCCTGAAGCGGGTCTACTACTCCGCCTACAGTCCGATCCCGGACGGCTCCGCGATCCTGCCTCCGAAGCCACCGCCGCTCCAGCGCGAGCACCGGCTGTACCAGGCCGACTGGCTGCTCCGGTACTACGAATTCACCCCCGACGAGGTAGCCGACGCGTCGGAGGGCGGTATGCTCGCCCTCGACATCGACCCGAAGCTCGCCTGGGCGCTGAAGCACCGGGACAAGTTCCCGGTGGACGTGAACCGCGCCGACCGGGAATGGCTGCTGCGGGTTCCGGGGCTCGGGGCGCGGGCGGTCGACAAGATCGTCAGGGCGCGCCGCCACGCGACCTTGCGCCTTGACGACGTCGCCCGGCTGACCTCCGGCCTGAAGCGGGCGCGGCCGTTCCTCGTCGCCGCCGACCATCGGCCGGTCGGGCTCACCGACCGGCTCGACCTGCGGACGCGGCTGGTCGAGCCCGCGGCGCAGCTGAGCCTTTTCTGATGGGGGCGGGGCCCGCGCCGTTTCCGTCTGCCTCCGTGGAGAGGGGGGATGCGCGGTCGCCGCGCGCCGTCGCGCTGCGCCCCGGCGCCGATCTCGACGGTTTCCGCAAAGCCGCCCGGAGCCTCGTCGCGCAGGGCGTCCCGCCCGAGGCCGTGACGTGGTCGGTGACGGACGCGCCCGGCCTGTTCGGCAGCGACGCCCAGCCGGCGACCGGCACGCCGCTCGTCCTGCCGAAGGCCGTCGCCGGCCTGATCCCGCAGGTCATTCCCCACCGCGATCCGGAGCGCTACGGCCTGCTCTACGCGCTGATCTGGCGGGTCTGCCGCGGCGAGCGGCACCTGATGGAGGTCGGCAGCGACCCGCTGGTCCACCGCCTGCACCGGATGGCGAAGGCGATCGGGCGCGACCTCCACAAGATGCACGCCTTCCTGCGCTTCCGCCGGGCGGAGGGACCGGACGGCGAGCGCTACGTCGCGTGGTTCGAGCCGGACCACCACATCCTCGAGGCGGCGGCACCGTTCTTCGTCGACCGCTTCCGCGGGATGCGCTGGTCGATCCTGACGCCCGAGGGCTCGGCCCTCTGGGACACCGAGACCCTGACTTTCGGGCCGCCCGGCGACCGTGCCCAACTTCCGGAGGGCGACGGCTTCGAGGCCGGCTGGCAGACCTATTACGAGAGCACGTTCAACCCGGCCCGCACTAACCTGAAGGCGATGCGGGCGGAGATGCCCAAGAAGTACTGGCACAACATGCCCGAGACGGCCGCGATCCCGGCCCTGGTCCGGGCGGCGGCCGGGCGCACCGAAGCCATGATCGAGAGGGAGCCGACCTTGCCCACACGCCGCGAACCCGCCCGGGCCGTCGCCGCCATGGCCGACCAGGATCCCAAGAGCCTCGACGAGCTGAACGCGATCATCCGCCGGACCGAGCCGCTGGTGCCGGGGGCCACCCAGGCCGTGCTCGGCGAGGGGTCGGTCGGGGCGACGGTGGCCTTCGTGGGCGAGCAGCCCGGCGACCAGGAAGACCGGCAGGGCCGGCCCTTCGTCGGGCCCGCCGGCCAGCTGCTCTCCCGCGCCATGGCGGAGGCCGGGATCGACCGGGGGGCGAGCTACCTGACGAACGCGGTCAAGCACTTCAAGTTCGAGGAGCGCGGCAAGCGCCGCATCCACCAGAAGCCGACAGCCGGCGAGGTCAGCCACTACCGGTGGTGGCTCGACCGGGAGCTCGAATTCGTCGGTCCGAAGCTCGTCGTGGCGCTCGGCGCGACCGCCGTGCTGGCGCTGACCGGCAAGGCGATCCCGATCACCCGGGCGCGCGGCCCGTTCCGCTTCGACCGGCACGACAACCGATTCCAGGGCTTCATCACGGTCCACCCGTCCTACCTGCTCCGGCTGCCGGACGAGGCGAAGGCGGAGGCCTACGCGGCCTTCGTGGACGACCTGCGCCGGGTGGAGGCGCTCGGGCGCGAGCTGGCGGCCTGATCCTCCTCTGCCGCGCTTCTGCTATGCTGGCGGCTGCCGATTCCCTCCGGTCCCGCCGCCATGGACAAGCTCGCCGCCCTCGACATCCTGCGCGCCAACGAGGCGGAACTGCGCCGCCGCGGCGTGCTGCACGCGGCCTTGTTCGGTTCGGTTGCCCGGGGCGACGCGCAGGCTGACAGCGATCTCGACGTGATGATCGAGATCGACCGGGAGCGCGTGCGCGACCTTTTCACCTATGCCGGCCTGTGCCGCTTCATCGACGAACTGTTCCCGGTTCCGGTCGACGTGGCCGACCGGGAAAGCCTGAAGCCGCGCGTCCGTCAGCGGGCCGAGCACGATGCGGTTTCCGCCTTCTGAACGGGCGCTCGCCGCCTGCGAGGACATCATCGACAACGCCGATGCCGCTCAGCGCTTCGTCGCCGGCATGTCGTTCGAGGCCTTCGTGGCGGACCTGCGGACCAACTACGCGGTCGTCCGCTGCCTGGAGATCGTCTCGGAGGCGAGCCGACGGCTGACCGACGCGATGCGCGAGCGCCATCCGGATGTGCCGTGGCGCGACATCGCCTCCATCGGAAACGTCTTTCGTCACGGCTACCATGGCGTCAAGCTGGACATCGTCTGGCGGACCGTCCACGAGCGCTTGCCCGTTCTCGTCGCGGCCTGCCGCGCCGAAATCGCGCGCGCGCCCGACTCCTGATCGCCCCGAGCCGCCTGAGCCCATGACCGACTCGAAGCCCGACTCGAGCCCCGAGACCAAGCCCGTCGGACCCGGCGATCAGGTGATCCTGGTCGACGGCTCGTCCTTCATCTTCCGGGCCTATTTCCAGTCGATCAACCAGGACCAGAAGTACAATTCGCGCCCCTCCGACGGGCTGCCCACCGGCGCCGTGCGGCTGTTCTGCACCAAGATCGCGCAGTTCCTGCAGGACGGCGCCGCCGGCACCATGCCGAGCCATCTCGGGATCGTCTTCGACAAGTCGGAGGGCTCGTTCCGCAAGGAGATGTTCCCCGACTACAAGGGCCACCGCCCGGACGCGCCCGACGACCTGAAGCGCCAGATGCCGCTGATGCGCGACGCGGTGCGCGCCTTCGGCCTGCACGCGGTGGAGCTGGAGCGCTACGAGGCCGACGATCTCATCGCCACCTACACCCGCCAGGCCGAGGCGCGGGGCGCGGGCGTCATCATCGTCTCGTCCGACAAAGACCTGATGCAGCTCGTCGGGCCGCAGGTGCGGTTCTACGATTTCGAGTCGGGCGCCAAGGGCAAGCCCGGCTACCGGCCCGAGCGCAACCTCGACGTCGAGGCGATCGTCGCCAAGTGGGAGGGCCTGCAGCCGAACCAGATCGGCGACGCGCTGGCGCTCATCGGCGACACCTCCGACAACGTGCCGGGCGTGCCCGGCATCGGCCTGAAGACGGCCGCGGCGCTGATCAAGGAGTTCGGCAGCCTCGAGGCCCTGCTGGAGCGGGCGGGCGAGATCAAGCAGCCCAAGCGGCGGGAGACGCTGCTCGCCAACGTCGATCAGGCCAAGCTGTCGCGCAGGCTCGTGGCGCTGATGGAGGACGTACCGGTCCCGGTGCCGCTGGACGACCTCGGCGTGCCTCAGCCCAATCCCGAGAAGCTGGTCGGCTTCCTGAAGGCGATGGAGTTCAACACGCTGACGCGCCGCATCGCCCAGATGCTGCACGTCGATCCCGAGGCGGTGAAGCCCGATCCGCGGCTCCTGCCGGGCGCCCGGCCGCACGGCTACGGCAACGCCGCCGGCGGCAGCGACGCGGTGCCGTTCTTCGGCGATTCCGTGCCGCCGGATCCCGAGACCGCGGCCGCCGGGGCCGAGCGACCGCCGGGCGCCGCCCCGCCGGAGGGCGGCGAGATCGATCCCTTCGCCGATCTCGACCTGCCGGACGCGCCCGCCAAGCCCCGGGCGCCCGTCGAGGCGACGCCCGGCAACGTGGTGGCGGCACGGGCCGCGGAATCCGTGGCGCCGTTCGACACCGCCGCCTACGAGACGGTCTCGTCGCTGGAGCAGCTCGACGCCTGGATCGCCGAGGCCGAGGAGGCCGGCGTGATCGCGGTCGATACCGAGACCGACTCGCTCGATGCCCACAGGGCCGGCCTCGTCGGCGTCTCGCTGGCCGTCGCCACCGGCCGGGCCTGCTACATCCCGCTCGCCCACGTCCAGGCCGCCAAGGTGCAGGCGGACGCCACCGACCTGTTCGGCGAGGGCGCCGCGCCCTCCGACGTGGTCGAGCCGGTGCCGGGCCAGATCCCCCTGAAGGAGGCCGTCGCCCGGCTGAAGCCGCTCCTCGAGCACCCCGGCGTCCTGAAGGTCGGCCAGAACCTCAAGTACGACTGGGTGGTGCTCGCCCGCTACGGCATCGAGGTCGCGCCGTTCGACGACACGATGCTGATCTCGTACGTGCTCGACGCCGGCAAGGGCGGCCACGGCATGGACGAGCTGGCCCGCCGGCATCTCGGCCACCAGCCGATCACCTTCTCGGACGTGGCCGGCACCGGCCGCAACAAGGTGACGTTCGACCGCGTCGCCATCGACAAGGCCACTGCCTACGCGGCCGAGGACGCCGACGTGACCCTGCGCCTGTGGCGGATGATGAAGCCGCGCCTCGTGGCCGAGCACCGGGTCGCCGTCTACGAGACCCTGGAGCGGCCCCTGCTGCCGGTGATCGCCCGGATGGAGCAGCGCGGCATCCGCGTCGACCGGGAGATGCTGAGCCGCCTGTCCGGAGATTTCTCGCAGATCCTCGTCCGCCTGGAGGAGGAGATCCAGGAAGATGCCGGCGAGAAATTCTCCGTCGGCTCGCCGAAGCAGATCGGCGACATCCTGTTCGGGAAGATGGGTCTGCCGGGGGCCAAGAAGACGCCGTCGGGCCAGTGGGCCACGCCCGCGACCCTGCTGGAGGAGCTGGCCCAGGCGGGCCACGAGCTGCCCAAGAAGATCCTGGAATGGCGGCAGCTCTCGAAGCTGAAATCCACCTACACGGACGCGCTCCAGGCCCATGCCGACCGCGAGACGGCGCGGGTCCACACCTCGTTCTCGCTGGCGGCGACCACCACGGGGCGGCTGTCCTCCTCCGAGCCGAACCTGCAGAACATCCCGATCCGCACCGAGGAGGGTCGCCGGATCCGCCGCGCCTTCGTGGCCGCGCCCGGGAACCGGCTGATCTCGGCCGACTACTCGCAGATCGAGCTGCGGCTGCTGGCCCACATGGCCGACATCCCGGAGCTCCGGAAGGCGTTCGAGGACGGGATCGACATCCACGCGGCGACCGCCTCGGCGATGTTCGGCGTGCCGCTCAATGCGATGACCCCCGATCTGCGGCGCCGGGCGAAGACCATCAACTTCGGCATCATCTACGGCATCTCGGCCTTCGGCCTCGCCGACCGGCTCGGCATCGGCCGCGAGGAGGCCTCGGCGTTCATCAAGCAGTATTTCGAGCAGTTCCCGGGCATCCGGGACTACATCGAGACCACCAAGAAGAGCTGCCGCGACAAGGGCTACGTCACGACCCTGTTCGGCCGGGTGTGCCACTACCCGCAGATCCGCTCCAACAACCCCTCCGAGCGCGCCAGCGTCGAGCGGCAGGCGATCAACGCGCCGATCCAGGGCTCGGCCGCCGACATCATCCGGCGGGCCATGACGCGGATGGAGGCGGCCCTCGCCGCGAAGAAGCTCAGGGCGCGCATGCTGCTGCAGGTGCACGACGAGCTGGTGTTCGAGGCGGCCGAGGACGAGGTGGAGCGGACGATCCCGATCATCCGCGGCGTCATGGAGGAGGCGCCGGCGCCGGCCCTGACCCTGAAGGTGCCGCTGGTGGTCGAGGCCAACGCGGCGGGCAACTGGCAGGAGGCGCATTGACGGGTCGGACCGAGGCTCAGCCGGCCGTCTTCGCGAGCGGAGCGAGGCGATCCCGTCGGCGCCGCGCTTTCCGACGTCCCGTAGCCCTGGGTCGCTTCGCTCCGCTCGCGAGGACGGCGGCGCGCTGAGACGACGTCGTCGAACCGCGACCGGGCAGCTTGGAGATGCCGCCGAAGACGGTCATACGCCGTACGCCCATGACCTGCATCGCTCAGAGCCCGTGACCGACCCCTTCCCCTTCCTCTCCGGCGGCGGCGAGGCCGCGCGCATGATCCGCGCGCGCGACTGGTCGGGTCATCCCCTGGGGCTTCCGGAGACATGGCCGGCGGAGTTCCGCGCGGCCCTGTCGCTCGTCCTCAACTCGCCGGAATCGATGATCCTGGCCTGGGGGCCCGACCTCCACTTCTTCTTCAACGACACCTACTTCCCGCTGCTCGGCCCGCGGCTGCCCTGGGCGATGGGCGAGCGGTTCGACGTGGTCTGGGCCGATGCCTGGGATCAGGCCAAACCGATCATCGACGCCGCCATGGCGGGCCGCCCGGAGCGCTTCGTCGATCTGCCGTGGCAGCTCGACACCGACCGCGGCGCGCGCGAGACGTGGTGGACCTTCTCGTACTCGCGGGTTCTCGACGCCGAGGGCCGGGTCGCCGGCCTGTTCATCCTCACCAACGAGACCACCGGCCGGGTCCTCGCGGACGCCGCCCTCAAGGAGAGCCAGGGCCGGCTCGAGGCGGCGCTCGCGGAGCTGCGCGACCTGAACGCGACCCTGGCGCACCAGGTCGAGGAGCGCACGGCCGACCGCAACGCCCTGTGGACGCTCTCGTCCGACATGATGCTGCGCTGCCTGTTCGACGGGACGATCACCGCGGTGAACCCAGCGTGGACCGAGGTGCTGGGCTGGCGCCCGGACGAGCTGATCGGAACGAAGCTCATCGCCTTCGTCCACCCGGACGATCTCGACCGCACCGTCGAGGGCGCGCGCCAGCTCTCCGCGGGGTCGAGCCTCGCGCGCTTCGACAACCGCTACCGCCACCGGGACGGCGGCTATCGCTGGATCAGCTGGGCGGCCCGGCCCGGGGAGGGCGTCATCAACGCCGTCGGCCGCGACTTCACCGCGGAGCGCGAGCGCGCCGACGCCCTGGCCGCCGCCGAGGAGGCCCTGCGCCAGTCGCAGAAGATGGAGGCGGTCGGCCAGCTGACCGGCGGCATCGCCCACGACTTCAACAACCTGCTCGCCGGCATCTCCGGCTCGCTGGAGCTGATCCAGACCCGGCTCGGCCAGGGCCGCGTCATGGACGTCGACCGCTACATCAGCGCCGCGCAGGGGGCTTCGAAACGGGCCGCGGCGCTGACCCACCGGCTGCTCGCCTTCTCGCGTCGCCAGACCCTCGACCCGAAGCCCACCGACGTGAACCGGCTGGTGGCCGGCATGGAGGAGCTGATCCGCCGCACCGTGGGCCCCGCCGTGGTAGTCGAGGTCGTGGCGCCGCCCGGCCTCTGGCCGGCCCTGGTCGACCCGCCGCAGCTCGAGAACGCACTCCTCAACCTGTGCATCAACGCCCGGGACGCGATGCCGGAGGGCGGCCGCATCGCGATCGAGACCGCCAATGCGTGGCTCGACGAGCGCGCCGCCCGGCGCCAGGACATGCCGCCGGGCCAGTACCTGTCGCTGTGCGTCACCGACACCGGCAGCGGCATGGCGCCGGAGATCGTCGGCAAGGTGTTCGAGCCGTTCTTCACCACGAAGCCCCTGGGGCAGGGCACCGGCCTCGGCCTGTCGATGATCTACGGCTTCGCGCAGCAATCGGGCGGCCAGGTGCGGATCCACTCGGAGGTCGGCAGGGGCACGACGGTCTGCCTGTACCTGCCCCGACACCGCGGCGCGGTCGCCGAGGAGGACGCGCACGCCGCCGTCGGCGCGCCGCCGCGGGCCGCGCCGGGCGAGACCGTGCTGGTGGTCGACGACGAGCCGACCGTGCGCATGCTGGTCACCGAGGTGCTGGAGGATCTCGGCTACACGGCGATCGAGGCCGCCGACAGCGCGGCCGGCCTCAAAGTGCTGCAATCCGACGTGCGCATCGACCTGCTGGTGTCCGACATCGGATTGCCGGGGGGCATGAACGGGCGCCAGATGGCCGAGGCCGGGCGGCTCACGCGCCCGGGCCTCAAGGTCCTGTTCGTCACCGGCTACGCCGAGAGCGCGGTCTTCGGCAACGGGCCCCTCGAGGCCGGGATGCAGGTCATCACCAAGCCGTTCGTGGTGGAGGTGCTGGGCGCCCGCATCCGCGAGATGATCGGAACGGCTTGACCGCACGGTCGGTTCGGGCCTGATCGGCCGGGACACGCCGGGGAGGAGGGACGCCATGCGGGCGCTGCTGTGCACGAGGCTCGACGGGCCGGAGCATCTGGAGATCGTCGAGCGGCCCGACCCGGTGCCGGGCCCCGGGCAGGCGCTGGTGCGGATGCGGCTGGCGGCCCTGAACTTCTTCGACACGCTGATCACCGCCGGGCGCTACCAGGTGAAGCCGACCCTGCCGTTCTCGCCGGGCGGCGAGGGGGTCGGCGTGGTCGAGGCGCTGGGCGAGGGCGCCGCGGGCGTGTCCGTGGGCGAACGGGTGATCGTCCATGCCGGGCACGGCTGCTGCGCGGAGCTGATCGCCCTCGACGCCGCCCGGCTCACGCCGGTGCCGGACGCCGTGCCGGACGAGCAGGCGGCCGGGCTGACCATCACCTACGGCACCTCGCTCCACGCCCTGGCGAACCGCGCGCGCCTGCGGCCCGGCGAGTGGCTGGCGGTCCTCGGCGCCTCCGGGGGCGTCGGCCTCGCCGCCGTCGAGCTCGGCCGGCTGATGGGCGCCCGGGTGATCGCCTGCGCCTCCTCGGAGGAGAAGCTATCGGTCGCCCGCGCCCACGGCGCCGAGGCGGGCGTCGTCTACGATCCGGCGACGCTCAAGGACGAGCTGCGCCGGATCTCGGGCGGCGGGATCGACGTGGTCTACGACGCGGTCGGCGACGCCTACGCGGAGCCGGCCCTGCGGGCGCTCGGCTGGCGCGGGCGCTTCCTCGTGATCGGCTTCGCCGCCGGCGCCATCCCGCGGCTGCCGCTGAACCTGATGCTCCTCAAGGAACTCGACGTGCAGGGCGTCCACTGGGGCGCCTTCCTGGACCGGGAGCCGGAGGCGCACCGGGCCGATCAGCGCCGGCTCCTCGACTGGGTCGCCGCGGGCAGGCTCACCGCGCAGGTCCACGGCGTCTACCCGCTGGCGGAGTACCCGGAGGCCTTCGGCCTCCTGACCCGCCGCGCGGCGGTGGGCAAGGTTCTCCTGCGGCCCTGACCCGGGGCGCGGCCGCCCGCTTCAGCCCGGATCGGCGCGCGACCCGCGGCGCGGAGTCGGCGGGCGACGCGCTATGCGTTCCGCGCCGATCTGCGGCGCAGATCGCTGCCGCAGTAGAGGTTGCGGAAAAATCTGTCTTTCATCTTCATGCATCCCGACGCGACGGTGTCGTCCTCTGTGGTACCCGAGATGAGACTGCGAAGAAGTATCGTATCGAAGCTGATACTGCCCTCGATCGTCGGCTTTCTGCTGTTTCTGGCAAGCTCGGCCGTCGGCTTGATGCAGATACAGGCCATCAACGCCGCCGCCGTGGAGACCCGCGACGTCTGGGTGCGCAAGGACAACGATCTCCATACGATTCGATTCCTGATGCTGCGGTACCACACGACGACGATCCGCAAGGTGGTCGCCGTCGACGACGGTGAGAACCGGGACCTCGATGCCGAGTTCGTCGAGATGGATCGGTCCATCCCCGAGGCCTTCCAGAGCTACCGCGCGCGCGCGACGACGCCCCGGGAGCGCGCGCTCTGGGACGCGTTCGAGGGGCGGTGGAAGGTCTATCGCACCGCCCAGGAGGCGATCCTCGCCCCGCTCAGGCGCGGCGACCGGAACGCGGCCCGCGACGCCATCGCGCCCGCCCGCCCGCCGCTCGTGGCCGCCTTCGATGCCCTGGCGGATCTGGCCCAGGTCACCGCCGAGGGCACGAACGTCTCGGTCCAGCGCTCCGAGGACGCGTTCCGGACGGCGTGGTCCGTCACCGTCGCGCTCGCGGTCATCGGGTTGCTCATGACCGGCGCGGCGGTCTGGTGGGTCTGGCACCGGGTCGCCCGCCCGATCCGGTCCCTGGCCGGAACCATGGGTCGGCTCGCGGCCGACGACCTCGACGCGGCCGTCGGCGGTTCCGAGCGCGGGGACGAGATCGGCGTCATGGCGGCGTCCGTCCAGGTCTTCAAGGACGGCCTGATCCGGGCGCGCACGCTCGAGCACGACGCCGCACAGGCCCGCGCCACGGCCGAGGCGGAGCGGCGGAGCGGCATGCACCGGATCGCCGACGCCTTCGAGGGCACGGTCGGCGGCATCATCGGCACGGTCTCGGCCGCCGTCGCCGCGCTGCAGGACACGGCCTCGGCCATGAACGAGGCAGCCGCCGACACCGCCGATCGCTCCATCCGGGTGGCGAGCGCGGCCGAACGCGCCGCCAGCACCGTCAGCGTCGCGGCGGCGGCGGCCGAGGAGCTCGGCGCCTCCGTCCAGGAGATCGGCCGCCAGGTCGCGGGTTCGACGGAACTGACACAGTCGGCGGTCGCGGACGCGGAGGCGACCGCGCATCTGGTCCAAGAGCTGAACGGGGCGGCGATCCAGATCGGTCATGTCGTGACCCTGATCTCGACCATCGCCGAGCAGACGAATCTCCTCGCGCTGAACGCCACGATCGAGGCGGCGCGGGCCGGCGCGGCGGGCCGCGGCTTCGCCGTCGTGGCCGCGGAGGTGAAGGAACTGGCCGGTCAGACCGCGCGGGCAACCGACGAGATCGGCGGCCACGTCGCCCGGATCCAGTCTTCCACCGGCGACGCCGTCACGGCGATCGGACGCATCGGCGGTCGGGTCCAGGAACTCAGCGCGGTGGCGACGCGGATCGCCGGCGCCGTGGAGCAGCAGGGCGCCGCGACGCAGGAGATCGTCCGCAACGTCTCCCAGGCCGCCCAGGGGGCAGCGGACGTCACCAGCACCATCACGGGCGTCGCCGACGCGGCGAAGGGGACCGGAGCGGCGGCCGATCAGGTTCTCACGGCAGCCTCGGAGCTGTCGAACCGGTCCGGCCACCTCAGGGACGAGGTGACGCGCTTCCTCGCGACCGTCCGCGCGGCCTGAGCGCGCCGGATCGGCGCGGACGCGGATCTCCGACCGCGCGCCCGGCGCGCCGGCTCAGAGGAGCCCGCGCGCCTTGGCCAGGCCGACCAGGTCCGCCTGCGGGCGGGCGCCGATGTGCTGGATGACCTCGGCGGCCGCGAGCGTGCCCAGGCGGGCGCTGGCGACGTTGTCGAGCCCGCGGGCGTGCCCGGCCAGGAAGCCGGCCGCGAACAGGTCGCCCGCGCCGGTCGTGTCGACCACGGTCTGGACCGGGCTCGCCTCGACGGCCCGGACCTCGCCGCCCTGAACCACCAGGGCGCCGTCGGCCGAGCGCGTGACGAGGCCGAGCAGGTGCCGGCCGCGGGCGTTGCGCTCGTCGCGCAGGGCCGCCACGGCGGCCTCGGGATCCTCGGTCTCGTAGAGGCTCTGCAGCTCGGCCATGTTGGCGAACAGGATGTCGATGCTGCCGTCCCGCACGAGGCCGAGGAACTCGTCGCGGTAGCGGCCCACGCAGAACGCGTCCGAGAGGGTCAGCGCGACGGCGTTGCCCGCCTGATGGGCGAGCTGCGCGGCCTTGCGGAACGCGTCCTTGGCGGCCGGCGGATCCCACAGGTAGCCCTCGAGATAGACGACGCGGGCCGCGCTCACGAGCGCCTTGTCGACGTCGTCGGGCGACAGGCCCTGGCAGGCGCCGAGATAGGTGTTCATCGTGCGCTCGCCGTCCGGCGTCACGAGCACGAAGCACCGGGCGGTGGCCGGCCCCTCGGCGGCGGCCGGGACGGCGAAGTCGACGCCGGTCGCCTTGAGGTCGTGGCTGAACAGGCCGCCGAGCTCGTCGTTCCGGACCTTGCCGACGAAGCCGGTCTTGGCCCCGAGGAGCGCCGCGCCGACCGCGGTGTTGGCGCCCGAGCCGCCCGACACGATCGTCGCCGGTCCCATCGCCTGGAACAGCGCCTCGGCCCGCGGCTCGTCGATGAGCTGCATCGCGCCCTTGGTGACGCCCTGCGCCGACAGGAAGGCGTCGTCCGTGCGGGCGATCACGTCGACGATCGCGTTGCCGAGCACGAGGAGATCGAGGGGTGCAGTCATCCGGGCGTCCTGATTCGCGTTCGCGCCGCTGTGGCATCCGCCTCGGATCGGATCAAGCGCCGTCGTCGGCGGGCGCGAGGTCGGCGAACAGCTCCGGCACGGGCAGGCGCAGGCCGGGGGGCGTCAGGTCCAGCGTCTCCCGGATCGCGATGCGGGTCTCGATCAGGCCGCCCTGCGCGCGGCGGTGATGGATGACGAGACGCTTCACCGGATCCACGATCAGATAGTGGATGACGCTCTCCAGACCGAAGTAGCGGGTCAATTTCAGGCCCGAGTCCACCGCGCGTGTGCCCGGCGACTGAACCTCGACGACGATGACGGGATCGGTGATCTCGGTCGCATCGGGGTCAGCGCGCATCCCGCAGTAAACGAGGGCGTCGGGCTCGAAGACCGTATCCCGATCGACGCGAACACTGATGCCATCCGGCAGCGCGTAGCAGGCGCTCCCCGCTTGCTTCAGTGCGGACCGGAGCGCCAGATAGGTGGCCGCCTTGACCTCGGCATGCCGAACGCGCTCCGGCGACATCGCGAACACCTCGCCATCGACCAGCTCGAAGCGCCCCGGCTGCCCCTCGGCCCAGGCGAGAAACTCGTCGACCGTCATCCGGGATCTCGGCTGAGCGACCATGCCCGAGGTTAGCACGGATTCGGCTTGCCGGGAGCTGTGCTCCTCACGGGCCTCACCCCGCGATCTTCTCCAGCGCGACGTCCCGCGTCCGGGGCCCCAGCAGCCCGACGAGCAGGCCCGCGGCCAGCATCGCCGCCGAGATGAACAGGAACACGCCCGGCGTCCCGGCCTCCCGCAGCACGAACGCGATGACGAAGCCGGTGAAGATCGCCGAGAAGCGGCTCCAGGAATAGACGAAGCCGACCGCCCGGGCCCGGATGCCCGTGGGGAACAGCTCGGCCTGATAGGCGTGGAAGCTGTACGACATCACGTTCGAGGCCAGCGTCAGGCCGATGCCGAGCGCCACGATGACGGTGACGTCCCGCGTCTGCGCGAAGGCCAGGCCGCAGGCGATGTAGAGGAGGGCGGCGGCCACGATGACGTGCTTGCGCTCGAACCGGTCGGCGATGGCGAGGCCGATCAGGGGCCCGACCGGGGCGGCGAGCGCGATCAGCGCCGTGTAGGCGAGGCTCGACGTCACCGTGATGCCCTGGGCCACCAGGAGGGTCGGCACCCAGTTGGCGAAGCCGTAGAAGCCGACCGTCTGGAAGACGTTGAACCCCGCCATCATCAGGGCGCGGCGCCGGTAGGGCTGGACCCACATGTCGCGGAACGCGCCGCGCGGCTGCACCGGCTCCGGCGCGGCCGGTGCGGGAAGCGCGCCGCCGTGCTCGGCCGCGATCCGCGCCTCCAGCCGCCGCAGGACCGCCTCGGCCTCCGCCAGACGGCCGTGCTCGACGAGCCAGCGCGGGCTCTCCGGCAGGCCCGCCCGCATCCACCAGACCACGATCGCCGCCGAGGCGCCGATCAGCACCACCCAGCGCCACCCGTCGATGCCGAGGGGTGCCGCCGGGATCAGCAGGTAGGACAGGAACGCCACGACCGGCACGGCGGTGAAGCCGATGCCCTGGCACAGGGCGAAGGCCCGGCCCCGGATCGCCTTCGGCACCAGCTCGGACAGGTAGCTGCCGATCGTCACCATCTCCAGGCCGAGGCCGATCCCCGCGATCAGGCGCCAGAGATTGAGGCCGAAGGCGTCGCTCTGGCAGGCCATCACCACGTTGGCGGCGGTGTAGGACAGCAGCGACCACGTGAAGATCGCCCGCCGGCCGAACCGGTCGGCGAGCCAGCCGCAGGCGATGGTGCCGATGAACAGGCCGGTGAAGAGGGCCGCCACGAAGCTCGCGACGCCGCTGGCGCCGAACAGGCCCGGGGTCGTCGGCGTGAGGATCCCGGCCTTGACGAGGCCCGGCGCGACGTAGCCGGTGAACAGCAGGTCGTAGAGCTCGAAGAAGAAGCCGAGGCCGAGCAGCACCACGAGGCGCCAGACCGACGGCGTCGCCGGAAGCCGGTCGAGGCGGGCCAGGATGGCGCCGGGATCGAGACCTTCGTCGGAAGCCCGGACTGCCGTACGCGTCGCCATGCCGGTGAGCCTCGTCTCGGCGCCGCGGCGCCCCGCCGGCGCAGTGCCGCGGAAGCGTGCAGCGCGCAAGGGGGCGCGACGCGGGCCGCGCGGCGGAGCCGTCAGGCGCCGAAGACGGACCAGCCCATGCGCTGCGTCAGCCGCTCCAGGGCGATGCGGCCGAGATGGGAATTGCCCGCCGCGTCGAGGCCGGGCGACCAGACGGCGATGGACGCCTTGCCGGGCGCGATCGCCAGGATGCTGCCGCCGACCCCGCTCTTGCCCGGCAGGCCGACGCGGTAGGCGAACTCGCCCGACCCGTCGTAGTGGCCGCAGGTCAGCATGATCGCGTTGATGCGGCGCGCGCGCTCGGCCGAGACCACCGAGTGGCCGGTCGACGGGTTGACGCCGTTATGCGCCAGGAACCGGCCGGCCCGCGCGAGCTGGCGGCAGTTCATCGCGATGGCGCAGTGGTGGAAGTAGACGCCGAGCGTGTAGTCGACCGGATTGTCGAGGACGCCGAACGACTTCATGTAGTTGGCCAGCGCGGTGTTGCGGAAGCCCGTGCGCTTCTCCGAAGCCGCCACCGTCTCGTCGATGGTGATGCTGGAATCCTGGGCCAGGAACTGCATGAAGCGCAGGATCTCGCCCAGCGCCTCGCGGGGCTCGTGGCCCGAGAGGATCACGTCGGTGACCGCGATCGCGCCCGCGTTGATGAAGGGATTGCGCGGCACGCCGCGCTCCCGCTCCAGCTGCACGATGGAATTGAACGGATTGCCCGAGGGCTCGCGGCCGACCCGTTTCCAGAGGCGGTCGCCGACCATTCCGAGGGCGAGAGTGAGCGTGAACACCTTCGACACGCTCTGGATCGAGAACGGCGTCTCGCTGTCGCCGCCGGTGAAGACCTGCCCCTCGGCGTCGATCACCGCCAGGCCGAACTGGCCGGGATCGACCCGGGCGAGCTCTGGGATGTAGTCCGCGACCGCGCCCCGGTCGGGGCGCTGGGCCATCTCCTCGGAGATCTCCCGGATGACGTGGGCAAGGTCGGGCACGGTCGGGCTCGGGCGTCGCGTTGCGTCGGAACCGGGCCGGTTCGCGACGTCTCAGGCGATGCAAGGTCCGGTCCGGCCGCGCGGTGATCTAGCAGTGCCGGGCGGGCGTGGGAACCGGAGCGGCTGTGCCCGCGCGACGATCGGCCGGCGTGCGCCGGCCGCCGGGCCGTCACTCGATCCGCACCGTCATCGCGAGCGCAGCGACCCAGGGATGCGCCACGCTCGGGCATCGCGTGCCTCACTGGATTGCTTCGCTGCGCTCGCAAAGACAGCTGCGGTGCGTCCGCTCGGCGAGAAGGATCATCACGCGGCGGCGAGCGCCATCGCCATGGATTCTTTCTTCATCAGCTCCCGGAAGAAGCCGTCGAGATGGGTCAGCTTGTCGGGCGAGCCGTCCTGCGCGATGCGGCCGCCGTCGAGCACGACGATCCGGTCGAAATCCTGCAGCGTCGAGAGGCGGTGCGCAATCGCGATGACGGTCCGGCCCTTCATCAGGTTGGCGAGGGCGTGACGGATCGCCTGCTCGGATTCGGCGTCGAGCGCCGAGGTCGCCTCGTCGAGCAGCAGGATCGGCGAGTTCTTCAGGATCGCCCGGGCGATGGCGATGCGCTGGCGCTGGCCGCCCGAGAGCTTCACGCCGCGATCGCCCACGATCGTGTCGAAGCCTTCCGGCAGGGCCTTGATGAAGTCGGTGCAGTGCGCCGCCTCGGCCGCCTGCCAGACCTCCTCGTCGGTCGCCTCGGGCCGGCCGTAGCGGATGTTCTCACGCAGGGAGCGGTGGAACATCGAGACGTCCTGCGGCACGACCGTGATGGCCTCCCGCAGGGATTCCTGCGTGACGCGCTCGATGTTCTGGCCGTTGATGCGGATCGCGCCGCTCTGCACGTCGTAGAAGCGCTGGATCAGCGAGAACAGGGTCGACTTGCCGCCGCCCGACCTGCCCACGAGGCCGACGCGCTGGCCGGGCTCGATGACGAGGTCGAAGTCGGTGAAGACGGGGCGCCCGTCCGGATAGCTGAACGCGACGTGCTCGAACTCGATCTTGGCGCCCTGGCCGCTGAGCGGCTGCGCCTCCGGATGGTCCACGAGGTCGTGGGGCTGGAGCAGGGTGTGCAGCGCCTCGGAGAGGCGGGCGGTGTGCTGGGTCGCGTCGACCAGCGCCACCGCGAGGTCGCGGGTCGCGGCGAGGATGCGGATGCCGAGCGTGCAGACGAGGACCACCTGACCGTTCGTCGCCTGGCCGGCCTCCCACATCTGGATCGCCCAGTAGAGCAGGCCGAACACGGCGAGCACGGTGAGCACCGCGTGCACGATGCGCAGCTTCTCGAGGTAGAGCAGGGACGAGCGGCGGGCGCGCATCTCGGTGGCGACGGTGCCCTCGAAGCGCTGGCCCTCCCGCTTGAACGCCGAGAAGGCGCGCACGAGCGACATGTTGCCGACGAGGTCGACCATCTCGCCGTCGACGGAGGCGGCCTTGGCGGCGAAGTCGTGGTGCAGCGGCTTGCCGGCCGCGGCCATCTTGAACATCAGCACGACGACGGCGGCGAACACGCCCGCCAGGATGCCCGCCATGGTGAGGTTGACGGTGGCGATGTAGGCGATCGACCCGAAGGCCGCGACCGTCGGCGGCATCACGTTGAACACGAACATGTTCTCGACCGTGAAGATCGCGTTCGAGGTCGCCGTGATCCGCGACGCCAGGGTGCCCGGCTGGCGGTCGGAGAAGAAGGTCGGGGAGTGGCCGGTCAGGTGCCGGAACAGGTCGCGCCGGATGTCGCCCGTGATGCCCACGAAGGTGAAGGCGCCGGTCAGCGCGGCCACGCGCCAGAGCATGTTGTCGGCGGCGATGAAGGCGATCAGGACCGCCAGGGCGCCCCAGATCACGGTGTTGTCGGGGCCGGGACCCTTCGTCAGCGCGTCGACCACGCCCTTCAGGGCGTAGTCGGTGGAGACCGAGAAGCCGACGGCGCCGAGCACCGAGATCAGGATGACCAGGTGCGGCAGCCAGCGGCGCCGGAGATACCGTCCGACGAAGGCGAAGGGCCTGTCGGCGTATCGGTGCAGCTCTTCCATCGCGGTGACCATTCCGTATTCGCGCGGCTTTGGCTTACGGGCTGAGGCGGAGTGCAGCGCGGGCGCAGTCTGACCCGCAGCGGCAACGCGAGAGCGTTGCCATATGTTTCACCGGCTCGCACCTTCGTCGCGCTTTTATCCGCAGAACCTGAACGCCGCTTGAGCGGCTTGGAAACACCCAAGCGAATCCGATGCCGCGCCGGGTCAGGCCGCGCGCTCCGGCTGGCGCGTCTCCGGCATGATCAGCGCCACCAGCATGAAGGCCGCGAAGCCGACGACCGCGAGCCCCAGGAAGGCGCTGTGGCTGCCGAGATGGTCGGCCATGATGCCGGCGAGCGAGGTCGAGAGGGCCGCGCCGATGCCCATGGCGGTCCCGACCGCACCGAGGGCGAGGTTGAAGCGGCCGGTGCCGCGGGTGAGGTCCGACACGATCAGCGGTACCATCACGCCCAGCACCGAGGCCGAGATCCCGTCGAGCACCTGGATGGCGACGAGGCCGTAGGGGTTAGTCGTGTAGGCGAGCAGCAGGCCGCGGACCGGGAGGGCGCCGAAGCCGAACAGCAGCACCGGGTAGCGGCCGAAACGCTCGGCGGCCCGGCCGACCGCCGGGGCGCTGACCGCGAGGACGGCCTGCGGGACCATGATGCAGGCCGCCACCAACGCGGTCGCGGTCTCGCTCGCCCGCAGGGTCAGGACGCTGCCGACGAGGGGCAGCATCGCGGCGTTGGCGAGGAAGAACAGCACCATGCAGGCCGCGAAGCACAGGAGGCCGCGGTTGGTCAGGAGCGCGCGGATGCCGTCCTGGCCGGACGCGGGCGCCGTCGAGGCCGCCGCCGCCTGGGCCGGCTCCTTGAACACGCCCGGATCGATGTCCTGGGCGCGGATGCGCGCCAGCGCGATCACCGTCGGGATCCCGAGGGCGGCGGTGAGGTAGAAGACGGCGCCGTTCGACAGGTAGTAGCCGATGGCGCCCATGCCGGCCGCGCCGAGGGCGTTGCCGAGGGCGGCGAAGCTCGCGTTCCGGCCAAGGCGCTCGCCGGCCCGGGCGCGCCCGACCAGGCCGATGCTGATCGCCGCGATGGCCGGCGTCAGCACGCAGCTCGCGGCCGAGTGGAGCGCCATCGCCAGGAGCACGATCAGGAAGCTCGGCCAGACCGCCAGCGCGAAGGCGCTGCCGGCGATCCCGATGACCGCCACGGCGGCGGCGAAGCGCTTCGAGCGCACGACGTCGACGAAGGCGCCACCCGGCACCTGGCCGAGGAGCGCCACGAGGCTGCCCACCGTCAGGGCGAAGCCGATGTCGGACTGGGTCCACTTGGCCTGCGAGAAGTAGACCGCCAGGAACGGGCCGAACCCGGTCTGCAGGTTCGCGACGAAGAACGCGAAGGCGTCGAGGCCGTAGCGGCTCGCCGAGGAGATCGCGCGTTCGCCGTGGACCGCCGACGCTGCCGGCGCGCGCGCGGCCTCGGCCGCCTGATCCTTCAGGCGGGTCGGACGGGAACGGATGTCCTGCCGGGGCACGTCGCGCTCGCGGGGGGCGGCGGCGGTTCTGACCTTCAACCGGGCCACCGTCACTTATCCGGTGCCTTCTCCGGGGGCGGGGCGGGCGCGGGCGCGGGCACAGGCGCGGCGGGGGTCGGCGGGGTCGCGGCGGCCGGCGCCGCGGCGCCCGAGGCTGCGTTGCCGGGCGCCGGCGCGGCCGGGGCCGGGGCCGACTGCGGCGGCGTCGCGGAGCCCGCCGTCGGCGCGGCCGCCTGCTCGCCCTCGGCCGCGGGCGCGGCCGGGCTGGCGGGGCCCAGGACCACGATCGGCTCGCCGGCCTTGTATTCCGGGGAGACGCGGACCTGATTGCGGGTCAGCGCGACCGACAGCTTGCGCTCCTTCCCGCCGTCCGGCGTGAAGCGCAGGGCGCGCCAGTCCACGGCGATCTTGCGGGTTCCCACACCGAGAAAGCCGCCGAAATCGATGATGGCGGCGCGGGGATGACCCTCCTTGTCGATGATGATGTCGATGACGCGCCCGAGCTCGTCGCCGCCGGCGCTGCGCACGCTGCGGCCGAGCAGGCTCTCGTAATCCTGCGTGTCGAGGACGGTGGCGGGTGTCCCCTGCTGCTGAGCCTGGGCCGCGGAGGGCGGCGCGCCCGCGGCAGCCGGCGGGCTGGCGGGCGGGGCGGCCGGGGTCGCCGCGGGCGGTGGCGTCGGGGCCGGTACCGGGGCCGGCGTCTGGCCCGGAGTCTGGGCAGGCGTCTGGGCCGGCGGTGCGGATGGCGGCGCGGCCGGACTCTGCGGCGCGGCCTGACCGGCAGGACCCTCGCTGCCGCTCACCTGGGCCTGCGCCGCGGCCCCCGACGCCCAGAGGGCGAGCGTCACGGCCGCGATCATCCGGTTGGTTCTGAACACGCTTCGTCCTCTGAGGAAAGGCCGGGCCGCGCCGGCGTGCCGGCGCGTCCACGACCGCATTCGGCCGGTTCCGGGTCCGCCGCCGGCAGGATCCCGCCCGCGGATGGCGTCGTGCCGCAGGACCTGGGCGAAGTTATGGACCGCGGCGGCCTCGCAGCAAGGCTCGGGCCGCGCGGGGCGCCCGCACGGTCCGAGGGGGCGGCGTCATCCCCCGGCGTCCCGCGGCGCTGTCTGGTTTTCGCCGCATCCCCAGCGTAGACAACCGCGCATAAACCCACGCGAGCCGCGGATGGCACCGTGGCCACTGTCGAGGACTACACGATGTCGACCCTCACCACGTCGCGATGCGCGGCAGCGCGCGGCCTCGCGCTCGGTGCTGCCCTGTCCGGTCTCGTGGCCGGCTGTCAGGCGCTCGGCGGAGGCGGAGGCGTGATGCCGGCGACGGAGGTCGGGCTGCCGCCGTCGCTGCGCGGTTCGTTGCCGAACCGCGAGCCGCGCAACGCCGCGGTCGATGCCGACGGTCAGCCTCTCCAGACGGCGCCGACGAGGCAGCTCGCGATTCCCAAGACCGCCGGCGGCGCCACGCGGACGGCCGACAGCGGCGAGCGCCGCATCCGGCGCGAGGATCTCGACGGCGGCAACGCGGCCGTCGGCGGCAGCGGCGGCAGCGGCTCGATGGGCCCGATGCTGTCGCCGGGTGGCAGCGTCGGCCTCGGCGGGAAGTTCTGAGCCGGCACGTCCCGGGGCCCGCTCCGCAGCGGGGCGTCCGCGCGCCGCGACGCGGGATGATCCGCGCCTGACAGCCCGGGTCGACGAGCCAGGCCTAACCGGCCGCCTGGCTCGGCGCCTCCGCGAGCACGCCGGGCTCGAAATCGACCACGTAGCCGCCGAGTTCAGTGCTGTAGCTCAGCGCCTTCCAGGGCAGCGGGTGGTGGGTCTCGCCGAGCCCGAGGAAGCCTCCGAAGGCCAGAACCGCGTAGGCGACCTGTCCGGAGATCTTGTCCACCATGAAATTGTGGATAGCGCCGAGGTGGCGGCCGCTGCGGTCGTAGACGGCGGTGCCCTCGACCCTGTTGGACGCGATCAGACGCGGCGTCTCGTCGATGGCGACGCCTTCGCCGGCGGCGGGGTCGAGCTCCAGCGTGCCGGGCTTTCTCAGGGTGCGCTCGTTGGGCAGGTCCGTCGGCATGATCTCTCCCGGTTCGCGCGCGGGGTCGTGCCCGCGCGGCGGTCCCTCGGCTCACTAAGCGCGCCGGTCGGGACCGGTTCCGCCGGCGGGGCGCGGGGTCCGGACCCGCACCGAGCGCTCAGCGGTCGGGCGGCATGCCGGCGCTCGCCCGCCGCTGGTTGATCCGGTCGCGGACCGAGCGGTTCGCCAGCAGCATCTCGAAGCCGAAGGCCACGAGGGCGCACAGCGTGCACAGGATCGCCGCGCCGAACAGGCCGAACAGCAGGGTCGCGACCGTGCTGTCGCGCAGCGCGCCCACGAACAGCGTCAGCACCGAGCCGCAGGTCGCCACGCCGCCGAGCGCGGCCAGGAACACTGCGGCGTCGAGCGCGAGGGAGCGCCGGTGAAGGCGGTCCAGGCGCTGACCGAGGCGGACGCGCTCGGCGTCGCCGGCCCCCGCCAGCAATCCGGAGACGTGGTCGGCCTGGTCCGCCACGCGCGCGAGGCGGGCCCCGAAGACGTTGAGGAGCGTCGCGATGCCCGACAGCAGGAAGACGGGGCTGAGCGCCACCTGGACGACGTGGGCAGTCCCTTCCAGGCTCGCGAGGGTGATCGGGTCGGTCATGCGGTCGGGCTGATGCACCCGGCGGACCCGCGCGGCAATCCCGGGTCGCTCAGATCAGTCCGCGCCCCGGCGCGGTGCCGGAGGCCGTCGTCTCCGCGCGGATCACTAACCCGAGACCGGTGACCAGTCCGGTGGCGAGCAGGAGCGCGAGCGTGAGGGCCGGGGCGAACATGTCTGTACTTCGCGCGCAGGATTGTTAAGAGCAGGTTTCGCGCCCGGCATCGGACCGAATAATCTTCACCACGGCGTCGATCGGGCGATCCCACAGGGGATTCTCGTGCGTGCCTTGTGGATGAGGGGGCTGCAAAGGCAATTTCCCCTTGGAACGGCGGCGGCACCGCTTAGTTGCTGCTATGCTGGCTCGGCCGTGGGGCGATCATGCCCCGGCCTGCGGCCCGAGAACCGGAGGAAGTTTATGGCCACAAAGACCGAGAAGGCTGCGCCGAAGGCGGCCAAGACCACCAAGACTGCGGAGAAGGCCGCCCCGGCGAAGGCTGCGAAGCCGGCTGCCGCCAAGTCGGCCGGCACCAAGCCCAACGCTCTGCAGCAGCCGCTGAAGCCGTCGGCCGAGCTCGGCGCCATCGTCGGCACCAGCCCGCTGCCCCGCGGCGAGGTGGTCAGCAAGGTTTGGGACTACATCAAGAAGAACAATCTTCAGAACCCGCAGAACAAGCGCGAGATCGTTGCCGACGACAAGCTCAAGAAGGTCTTCGGCAAGGACAAGTGCTCCATGTTCGAGATGAACAAGCATCTCGCCGCCCACCTGAAGGCCTGATCACGACCTAGAGCCAAGTCCGGCGTCTCGTCTGGGCCGACGGCTCTAGGTGCCTCCGCGACGCTCCAGTCGGGCCGGACGACCGGCCGACATGGCGCGGCGCGCCGCGGGCGAAAGCCCGGTATCCAGAGCCGCCGGTCAACCCGGCGGGCTCGGGCGATCCGCGGAGCGGGGCGCGTCCACAGGTCCGGATCCCACGGGTCTGGATCCCGGGTTTCCTCGCGCGCTCTCGCCGGGCATCGCGGTCTCGCGCCCGCGGGTTGGTCGACCGGGCCACCGCTTCCGAGACCGGCGGGTGATGCCCGGACCGGTCCTAATCCCGGGGTCGGGCCCTGCCTGATCCTAGGCGACGCCCTGCAGGACACCGCCGTCGACCCGCAGAGCTGCGCCGGTGGTGGCGCTCGCGGCCGGGCTGCAGAGATAGGCGACGAGGTTCGCCACCTCCTCCACCCGCGCGAGGCGCCGGATCAGCGAGGAGGGCCGGTGCTCCGCGACGAACAGGCGGCCCATGGCCTCGAGGTCGGCGTCGGCCGCGCCGCCGGCCATCTGCGTCATGAACTCCGCGACGCCCTCCGACAGGGTCGGGCCGGGCAGGACGCTGTTGACCGTCACGCCGCTGCCGGCGACCGTCTGGGCGAGCCCGCGGGAGATCGCGAGCTGCGCGGTCTTGGTCATTCCGTAATGGACCATCTCGGTCGGCGTGTTGATCCCGGACTCGCTGGAGATGAAGATCACCCGGCCCCAGCCGCGCTCCGCCATGCCGGGCGTGTAGGCCCGGGACAGGCGCACGCCGCTCATCACGTTGACGTCGAAGAAGCGCTGCCAGTCGGCATCCGGGATCTCGAAGAACGGCTTCGGCTCGAAGATCCCGGTGTTGTTGACCAGGATATCCACGACCGGCAGCCCCTGGACGAGCGCGGACACGCCGTCCGCGGTCGCGACATCCCCCGGAGCCGCGAAGGCGCGGCCGGCCCGCACCTCGCCCCGCAGCTTCGCCAGCGCGGCCTCGACGCGCTCGGGCGTGCGGCCGTTGATGCCGACCTCGGCGCCGAGATCGAGGAGTTCCTTGGCGATGGCGTAGCCGATGCCGCCGGTCGAGCCGGTGACCAGGGCCTTCCGGCCGGAGAGATCGAGATCCATGGGACGCTCCTGCACGTGACTCGTCGCGTCAACGCGGTCCCGCGCCCGCGGTGGCATACGGGGTCGGTCTAGCCGCTCCGACTCCGCCGCAGGACGCTGGCGCAGCCGCCGATCACCGAGAGCGCCACCGCGCAGGAGAGCGAGATGGTGACGGCCCGCTCGGCCCCGAGCCCGTGCGTCAGGCCGAAGATCACCGCCACCAGGGCCGCGCCGAGCGACTGCCCGGTGAGCCGCGCCGTCGACTGCATCCCGCTCGCCCCGCCGGCCCGCTCGCGCGGCGCCGAGGTGACGATGACCTTGTTGTTGGGCGACTGGAACAGGCCGAAGCCGAGGCCGCACAGGGTGAGCCTCCAGACGATGTCGAGGGTGGCGGGGGCCGCGGGCAGGAGCGTCACGCTGACGAGCCCGGCGGCCATCATGGCCAGCCCGACGCCGCCGAGGATGCCGGGCGGGTAGCGGTCCGCGAGGCGGCCGGAGATCGGCGCCATCGCGGCGACCGCGATCGGCCAGGGGGTGAGCAGGAAGCCGGTCTGGGTGCTGGAGAGGTGCAGCACGTCCTGGAAGTAGAAGGGCAGCGCCACGTAGGAGACCATCTGGGCGCAGAACGAGGCGACGGACGTCGCCATCGACAGGGCGAAGGCGGGGATCCGCAGCAGGTCGACCGGCAGGAGCGGGGCGGGCAGCCGGATCTGGCGCCGCACGAACACCGCGGCGATGACCAGGGCGGCGGCGAGCTCGACGATGGCGACCCCGCGCGCCTCCGGATCGCCGAGACCGTCGATCCCGATGATCAGCAGGCCGAAGGTCAGCGCGTTGAGCACCGCGCTCGCGAGGTCGAAGGGGCGGCCGCTCGCCGGTGTGACCGGCAGGGTCCGGGACGCCACCGCCAGGGCCAGCAGGCCCACGGGGATGTTCACGAGGAACAGCCAGGGCCAGGTCGCCACCGACAGGATCGCCGCCGCCACGGTCGGGCCGGCGGCCGAGGCCACCGCCACCACCAGCGCGACGTTGGCGACCCCCTGGCCGATCATCCGGTGCGGGTAGATGAAGCGCACGAAGCCGATATTCACGCTCATGATCGCCGCGCCACCGAGGCCCTGGACGATGCGCGCCGCGATCAGCATCGGCAGGTTCGGCGCGACCGCGCAGGCGAGCGACGCGGCGACGAACAGCGCGAGCCCCGGCAGGTAGACTTTCCGGAAGCCGAAGATGTCGCCGAGGGCCGCGAACGGCAGGAGGCTCGCCGTGACGGCGACCTGGTAGGCGTTGACCACGAAGATCGCGTCGGCCGGCCGGACCGCGAGGTCCTTGGCCATGACGGGCAGCGCCACGTTGACGATGGCCCCGTCGAGGACCGCCATGGTCATGGCGAGCCCGATCGCCGCCATGGCGAGGACGCGCTCGCGCGGCGGCAGGCCGTCCTGGACGGACCCCTGCGCGGTGCCCTGAGGATGACCCGGCGGGCTGCCTGTCGGGCCGTGCGGGACCTGCGCCATGGGTGCGCGCTCCTGCGGCGTCCCGGCGGGTCCGTGACGTCGATGGCGGGGGGACATCCGGGCACGGGACGCGCCGCGGATGCTGCTCCCTGTCGCGCAGGCGGGGAGGCCCGTCGAGGGGTGCCGTGTGTCCTATGTCACGGCGCGGACGGGAGTGTTCGCCGCGGACGCCCGCGGCTCGGATCCGGCGCGTCGCGGCGCCCGATCGGGCTCAGGCCAGCATGTAGGTCAGCAGGGAGCGGAGCTGGGCCGGCTTGATCGGCTTGTGCACGAGCTCCGCGCCGGCGGCGGTGACGCGCTCCTCGACCGCGCCGGTATGGTCGGCTGTGGTGACGATGACCGGAAGCGGGTCGGTCCGCAGCGCCCGGAGATAGGCGGCCACGTCGAGGCCGCAGGCGCCGTCGTCGAGATGGTAGTCGAGCACCAGGATGTCCGGCGCCCCGGCGCCCGCCGCGACGGCGGCCTTCACGCCCGCGAGGTCGCGGAAGGTCGAGACCCTTGCATCCCAGTTCTGGAGGAGGCGCGCGAGGGCGTCGGCCGTGGAGGCGTCGTTCTCCACGACGAGGACGTGGGCCCCCGAGAGCCGGGTCGCCACCGGGGCGGGCGGCGCGGCGGCGGCCGGGACCGCGCTCAGGGGCAGCGTCAGCGACACCCGGGTGCCGTGGCCGACCCGGGAGCGCAGCCGCAGGGGATGATCGAGGGCGAGGGCCATGCGGCGGACGATCGACAGGCCGAGGCCGAGGCCCGGCTCCTCGCCGCTGCTCGGCCGGTCGCCGCCCCGGAAGAACTCGTCGAAGACGAGCTCGCATTCCTCGGCGGCGATGCCGCAGCCCGTGTCGGTCACTTCGATCCGGACGCCGCCGGACCGGCGCCGGGCCGCCAGGACGATCCCGCCGGTGCGGGTGTAGCGGACGGCGTTGGAGACGAGGTTCTGGAGGATCCGCTGAAGGAGCACCACGTCGCTGGTGACGGTCAGGTCCGGGCAGTGGACCGACAGGCGCAGGCCCTTGCGCTGCGCGAAGGGTTCGAAGCTCTCCGCGATCCCCGCCAGCAGGTCGGGCAGGAAGACGGGCTGGACCTGCGGCCGGACGATCCCGGCATCGAGCTTCGAGATGTCGAGCAGCGTCTTGATCAGGTCCTCGATGGTCTGCAGGCCCCGCTCCACCTGCCCGGCGATGGTGCGCGCCTCCGGCGGCACGTCGAGGTCGGCGAGCGCCGAGATCGAGAGGCGGGCGGCGTTGACCGGCTGCAGCAGGTCGTGGCTCGCCGCGGCCAGGAACCGCGTCTTCGAGCGGTTGGCGGTCTCGGCCTCCTCCTTGGCCGCGGCCAGCGCCTCGTTGGAGCGCTCCAGCCGGTGCATCAGCCCGGTCAGCTCCTCGGTGCGGGTGCGGACCCGGCCCTCGAGCATGATCGCCGTCTGGAACAGCGAGTAGGCGCTGCCCCGCTGGTCCATGGAGCGCTCGACATGGGACATCAGCGCGGCGTTGATCCGCTCGAGCTTCTCGATCCGCCGGTGCAGGGACGCGTCGGTCTCGAGGCCGTTCGGGTGCAGGGTCACGACGCGGCCGGGGCGGGGGCCGCGGCCGGCGCGCCCGCGGCGAGGGTCTTGCCGATGGCGATGCCCGTGAAGGTCTGGTTCAGGTGCATCGCCCGGTACTGCTCGCCGAAGGTCTCGAAGCCGACGACGTTGTAGCGGCGGTAGAGGTCGGCGATCCCGTGCCGGACCTGCCGGCTCTCGGCGTCGAGGCGGCGGAGCACGCACTCGAAGCCGATGATCAGGTCGACGCCGCCGAGCACGGCGTCGAGGCGCGCCAACTCCGCCCGGGTCGAGGCGACGATGTCGCGCGGCTCGGCGAGGGTCAGCACCACGCCCTCGTCCACCGCGCAGAAGAAGCTGAGCGAGCCGTCCTCGTTCATCCGCCGGATCGAGCGGCAGAAATACTCGCCGCCGACCTTCACGGCGAGCGGGTAGGCGGCGAAGCTCATCGGCGACAGGCCCTCGGGGTCGAGGCCGATCGCCATCGCGTATTCCCGGGCCGCCGGCTCGGCGTTGAGCTCGTGCACGGTGCGGCGCTCGCCATCCGAGGCGGTGACCACGAATTTGGTCCGCGTCGGCTCGAAATTGTCGCTCTTGAAGATCTCCACCGAGAAGTCGGTCTCGACGAGCACCAAGACCGCCGCCTTGCGGTGGATCTTCCCGCCGTGGAGCATGACGGCGTCCCGGAAGCGCAGGTCGTCGCCGGCCGAGCCGCCGACGATCGGGATGCCGTCGAGCGCCCAGGCGATCGCCGAGACCACGGTCTCCTCGGCGTTGGCGAGCCCGTCGATCAGCGACAGGGCGAAGCGGTGGCCCGTGCCGGCCGCGTCGACATCGCGGCACCGGTCCAGCGGGTCCAGGGTCCGGCGCAGCGCCCGGACCGCCGAGGCGGTCCGCTCTACGTCGAGGTGGTCGATGGCGTCGAGGACGGTCGAGACGATCCGGAACCGCTCGGCCGGGAACGCGATGACGACGAGCCCGCGGTCGAGGCCGCCGGCCGGGGCGATGCCGCCCGACATCGAGCAGCCGGCCACCGGCACGCCGGGGAACCGGGTCTCCAGGGCACGGGCCAGGATCTCGGCATCGTAATCGGCGGAGAAGAACGCGACGACCTGCGACAGGGCGGTGTCACCGACCGCGAGCGCCACCTCCGCGGCCGCGTCGGCGGCCCCGGCCGCGTCCGTCCAGGCCGTCCAGATGCCGCACAGATGGCGGCGCACTCCCGATCCTTGAGCCACGTTCCACCCCCTGCGACCCCCTCGGCAGGCTTGGCGCCCGCTCTTCAGCGTCTTGGGCGGAGTATGTCGTGCGCAATCGAGCGGTGCAACGGGGCGTGTCGACCCGGTCCGGTTCGCGCGGGAAGCCGGACCAGGGCGGCCTCACTTCATGCAGGCATCCTCGGCCTTCTCGAAGGCCGCGGGCTTGGGTTCGTGCTCGGACGGCCGGTTGCGGCCGAGCGCCCCGTCGGAGCGGGCGCGGAGATAGGTGTAAATGTCCGGCAGGTAGCAGGTGACGTTCTTGTTCTCGCCGAAGGCGGGCATCACCAACTCCTGCGAGGCGTTCACGTCCCTCTTGCCGCCCACGACGATGCCGGCAAACTGCGCGTAGTCCATGCCCTTGAGGGCGTCGACCAGCGACGGCGCGTAGGTCGATCCCAGCCCGTCGGGGCCGTGGCAGGCCATGCAGTTCGCGCTGTACCGGACGTAGCCGGACATGGTGTACCAGTCGACCATCTTGCCGCCGTCCGTGACGTGGTAGGTCGGGTTACCGTTCTTGTCGGTGTACTGACCGTCCTGGACCTTGGCCGGCTGCGTCGGCCCCTCGCTCTTCAGGTCGGTCGCGGGCGGGGCGGTGGTCGGAGCCGCGGCGGAGGCCGGCAGCATCCCCAGGGTTCCCGCTGCGAGCCCGGCCAGGACGAGGCCGGCCACTCTGTCTGCAACGCACCGCATACGTCTTCCTCCTGCCGCCCACAGGCTTCTTCTTAGTGGCGCGGTGCCGGGATAACGGCGGATGTCGTCCGAGAACACCTTGAGGCGCCTTCACGTTTTCGCGCACGGCCGGTGAGCGTCACGATGACCGGCCGAGAGTGCGCTTATCCGCGTTGCGCACAGCATTAACCTTTTGTTAATCGGCGGATTGCCGCCGGCCCGCCGGCGTGAGAGCTTTCGTTAACGAGAGCTTAACGGTTGGGTCCCGGCGATGCGGTTCGCGGTTTCCATGATGCAGGGCCTGGTCAAGGGACCCGCCTCGCGTCGGCTCTCCCGGAGCCGCCGGGCGGCCCTGGCTGCCCTCGCCGTCGCGGGGCTCGCCGCCCCGGCCCAGGCGCAGACGCTGGCGAGCCTGCCCACCGAGGCCGGCGCCCGGGTGCAGGGCGATGCCAAGCCGATCGCGGCGTGGGTGACGTTCTGCCAGAATTACGCGGCGGAGTGCGCGCTGGACCGGGGCGAGCCGGCCCGGATCAGCCTGACGCCGGCGACCTGGGCGACGATCGTGTCGGTGAACCGGCGAGTCAACAAGGCGATCGAGCCGATGACCGACCAGGACCACCTGCACGTGGCCGACCGCTGGGACCTGGCCGAGGACGGCATCGGCGACTGCGAGGACTTCCAGCTGCTCAAGCGCCACATGCTGGCCGAGGCCGGCCTGCCGCGGCGGGCGATGCGCATGACCGTGGTGATCGACGAGAAGGGCGAGGGCCACGCCGTGCTGACCCTGATCACCGACCGGGGCGATCTGGTGCTCGACAACAAGACCAGCGCGATCCTGCCCTGGCACAAGACCGGCTACGTGTTCATCAAGCGCGAGAGCCAGGACGCCGTCGCCTGGGTCTCCCTCGGCGGCGTCACCTCCCCGGTCACCACCGCAAACCGGTGAACAAGCCACGCGGCGAGCAGTGGAACCTCGGCCGCACGCGCCGTTCCTTAACGGATCGCTAACCCTGCGGCGCCACTCTGTCGTGTGACGGAGTGCCTTAACGATGCCGCGAGCCCGCCACGTGACGCCGGTCCCGCTTCTGGCTGTCGTCTTCGTCGCCGCCGCCTGCGGCACCGCCCGGGCCGCGAGCGAGACCGAAGCCCGCCACGCCGCGTGGCGCGACTGCGTCAGCCGCAACTTCCGGATCCAGGCCGCGCTGACGGACCGGGATCTCGCCGCCGACGCCGCCTTCCGGGCCTGCCGGACCGCCGAGGACGCCTATCTCGCGACCCTCGCGGCCTCGCCGCTGCTCGACGACGAGGACATCGGGCGCGCCCGGCCGCTCCTCGCCGGCCGGATGCGCGCTTGGCTGGTCGGCAACCGCGGCTGACGTCGGGGATTCCCGGCAGCGGCCATCGGGAAGAGACGTTCCCGCCAAGCGCGTGAGGTCTTCCAGCAACGCAGCGTCGCGGCGGCCTGTCCGCCTATGCCTTCAGGCGCGCCTTGATCCGCCGGGTCAGCCCGTCGCGGACGTCGCGGTAGGCGTCGAGGCGCTGCTCGCGCGAGGCGTCCTGCAGCAGCGTCGGGTCGGGGGTCGGCCAGTACTCGACATCGGCCGCGAGGGTGTGCGTCAGGTCCAGTGCCCGGTGGTGCGCCTCCGGCGCGAGGGTGATGATCAGGTCGAAGTTCAGGCCCTCCCAGTCCTCCAGCTCCTCCACGGTGCGCGGGCGGTGCCGGCTCGCGTCGATTCCGACCTCGTCGAGGGCCGCGACCATGAACGGGTCGGTGGGCTCGCCGGAGCGCACCCCGGCCGACTGCACGTAGGTGGACTTGCCGAAATAGGCGCGCGCGATCGCTTCCGCCGCTACGGAGCGCACGGCGTTGTAGTTGCACATGAACAGGACGGACTGCACCCGCCGCTTCTTCGGGGGCGCGTCGGGAAAAGGCTCGGGAGGAGGCTCGGGAGCGGGCTCAGCCATCGCCGGTCGGCGCGGAGGGCGCCTAACCCTTCCAGTGCAGCGCGAAGATCAGGGTGAACAGACGGCGCGCCGTGTCGTGGTCGAGGTCGACCTTCCCCTCGAGCCGCTGCTTGAGCGTCTCGGACGCCTCGTTGTGCAGGCCCCGCCGACCCATGTCGATCGCCTCGATCTGCGACGGCGAGGCGGTGCGGATCGCGTTGTAGTAGCTCTCGCAGATCATCTCGTAGTCGCGGATCACCCGCCGGAACGGCGTGAGCGACAGGAGGTGCGTCATCACCGGCTCACCGTCCACCGTGGTGATGGCGAAGGACAGCTTGTTCTCGACGAGTCCGAGCGTGAGTGCGTAGGGGCCCTCCCGCCCGGGGATGGTGAAGGAATTGTCCTCCAGGATGTCGAACAGGGCGATCGCCCGCTCGTGCTCCTGATCCGGATTGCCGCGGGCGATAGACCCCTCGTCCAGGCTCACCTTCGCGAGGCGGTTCGGCCCGCGCTGCTTCTCCGCCATCCCCAAAACCTCACAGGTTCAACCGGATCGCGACGGAGCGGGCATGCCCCTCCAGGCCCTCGGACCGGCCGAGGTTTATCGCCGCCGGGCCGAGCGCCCGCAAGCTCTCCGGCGTGCAGGCGAGGATCGTCGTCCGCTTCATGAAGTCGAGCACGCCCAGCCCGGACGAGAATCGGGCGGAGCGCGCGGTCGGCAGCACGTGGTTGGGGCCGCCGACATAGTCGCCGATCGCCTCCGGCGTGTGCGAGCCCAGGAAGATCGCGCCGGCATTGCGGACCTTGGCGGCGAGCGCCTCCGCGTCCTGCGTCTCGATCTCCAGGTGTTCGGGGGCGAGGCGGTCGACCAGGGGCACGGCCTCGTCGAAGGTGCGGACCCGGATGACGGCGCCGTAATCGCGCCAGCTCGCCCGGGCGATCTCCTGACGGGGCAGGGTGGTGAGGGCGCGCTCGACCGCCGCCTCGACGGCGCCGGCGAGTTCGGCGCTGTCGGTGATCAGGATCGCCTGGGCGGCCACGTCGTGCTCGGCCTGGGCCAGGAGGTCGGCGGCGATCCAGTCGGGGTTGGCGTGGCCGTCCGCCAGGATCAGCACCTCGGAGGGGCCGGCGATCATGTCGATCCCGACCTGGCCGAAGACCCGGCGCTTGGCCGCCGCCACCCAGGCGTTGCCGGGCCCGACGACCTTGGCCACGGGGGCGATCGTGGCGGTCCCGTAGGCGAGGGCCGCGACCGCCTGGGCGCCGCCCACCCGGTAGACCTCGTGGACGCCGGAGAGCTGCGCGGCAGCCAGGACCAGCGGGTTCATCTGGCCGTCCGGGGTGGGCACCACCATCACGAGGCGCGGCACCCCGGCGACGCGCGCCGGCAGCGCGTTCATCAGCACCGAGGAGGGATAGCTCGCGGTGCCGCCCGGGACGTAGAGGCCGACCGATTCCAGCGCGGTCCAGCGCCAGCCGGCCGTGACGCCGAGGGCGTCGGTGGCCCGGTGATCCGCGGGCCGCTGCGCCCGGTGGAAGCTCTCGATCCGCTCGGCGGCGAGGCGCAGGGCCTCCAGCGAGTCCGGCGGGCAGGCCGCGACGGCCGCTTCGATCTCCGCGTCCGTGACCCGCAGCTGCGCGGCGGAGAAATCGGCGCCGAGCCGGTCGAACCGCCGGGTGAAATCGACCAGCGCCTCGTCCCCGCGGGCGACGACGTCGGCGATGATGCCGCGCACCGCCTCGTCCACGTCCTCGGCGATCTCGCGCTTCACCGTGAGGAGGCGCGCGAAGGCGGCGGCAAAATTCGGATCGCTGCTGTCGAGCCGGACCATCGGGAAGCCTTCTGTCTCGCGTCAGGCCGCCGAGCCGGCGGCCGTATCGGTGTCGATGTCGTGCCCGGGACGGTTCGCCGATTCCCAGACCGGGCCGAGATCCTTCATCCGGACCTCGATGCACTCGACCTCCAGCCGTAGGGCCGCGCCGCCGGAGAAGACGAGGTCGATGTGCCCGGAGGGCGCGTCCGTCGGCTCGAAGGTGAGGGCGAGCAGGCTCATCGGCGTCGCGTCGTCCGGCTTCAGGCCGCGGCTCTTCACGCCCAGCACGCGCTCGATGTGCAGGCCGGCGAGGCGCCGGCGCGGCGGGGCGCTCGGCGTCCAGTCGAAGCGGCGCACCGCCATGAGGAAGCGGTGCTCGCCGGCGAGGAAGGTCAGGTCCTGCGGTCGCAGGATCGCGTCCTGCAGGTGGGCCGAGATCACGGTCAGGTCCTCGGTGTCGAGGGCGGCGAGCCTGAGCAGCTCCATGCAGAGGGTCCTCGGGGAATACGGGGCGCGGGTCGGGCGGCGAGGGCCGGTCCGCGGCACGGCGTAGGTAGCGGCGCGGCCCCGTTCGGGCAACGGCTGGTCTGGGGATCGCGATCCCGGCCGGGGCACAGGCTCGGGCCAGCGTCGCCGTTTAGACGCGCCGGCGGTCGAGCCGGGGCAGGGTCTCATATGGCGGCACTCACCGAGCGCGCGGTTGTGGCGGTGCTGACCGTCGGGCTGCAGGCGGCCGGACCCGCCGTCGCGCAGGTCGGTCCGGACGCGCGGCCCTACATCTACGGTCGTCCGGCGCCGGATCGGGATCTCTACGCACCGCCGCCGCCCGGCGGGCGTCCGCCGCCTCCGCCCGCGGATGACGGGTATGGCTGGCGTCCGCCCCCGCCGCCAGTCGACGATGCGTACGACAGGCGCGGCTCGCGCTGGCGCGGCGACTTCGAGCGCCGGTGGGACGACAGCGTCTGCGTGACGGCCCGCGGCACGTGCAGGGTGCGCCCGGGGCCTCCCGACGCGCCCTGCGGCTGCGAGATCCCCGGCTTCGGCTACAGGCGCGGGCAGATCGAGGACTGAGCCTCGGGCGCTGCCGCGCGCCGGCCGGCTCGGACCGAGCGCTGCCGCTCAGGCCCGGACGCGCTCGATCTGCGCGCCGCACCGGCCGAGCTTGGCCTCCAGCGCCTCGAACCCGCGGTCGAGATGGTAGACCCGGTTGATCTGGGTCTCGCCCTCGGCGGCGAGGCCCGCGATCACCAGGGAGACCGAGGCGCGCAGGTCGGTCGCCATCACGGGGGCGCCCTTCAGCCGGTCCACGCCCTCGACGATGGCGAGGTCGCCCTCCAGGCGGATCTTCGCGCCGAGGCGGGCCAGCTCCTGCACGTGCATGAACCGGTTCTCGAAGATGGTCTCGCGGATATGCGACTGGCCCTTCGCCAGCGTCATCAGCGCCATGAACTGCGCCTGGAGATCCGTGGGGAAGCCCGGGAACGGGTCGGTGGTGACGTCGACCGCCGCGATGCCGGCGCCGTTGCGGCGCACGCGGATCCCGCCCTCGACCTGCGTGATCTCCGCGCCCGTGGTCGTCAGGACGTCGAGGGCCGAGTGGAGCAGGTCGGCCCGGGTATCCTTGAGCACGACGTCGCCGCCGGCCATCGCCACCGCCATGGCGTAGGTGCCGGTCTCGATCCGGTCGGGCAGGACCTCGTGGCGGGCGCCGTTCAGGCGGGCCACGCCCTCGATCTCGATGCGCGGCGTGCCGGCGCCGCGGATCTTGGCGCCCATCTTGTTCAGGCACTCCGCGAGGTCGACCACCTCCGGCTCGCGGGCGGCGTTCTCGATCACCGTGGTCCCGTAGGCCAGGGCGGCGGCCATCAGCGCCACGTGCGTGCCGCCCACGGTCACCTTCGGGAAGGCGAACTCGGCGCCGCGCAGGCCGTTCTTGGTCCTGGCGACGACGTAACCGGCGTCGATCTCGATCTCGGCCCCGAGCTTCTCCAGCGCCATGATCAGCAGGTCTACCGGCCGGGTGCCGATGGCGCAGCCGCCGGGCAGCGAGACCTTGGCCTCGCCGAACCGGGCGAGCAGCGGCGCGATCACCCAGAAGCTCGCCCGCATGGTCGAGACCAGTTCGTAGGGCGCCGTGGTGTCGATGACGTTCGAGGCGGTGAGCCGGATCGTCTGGCCCGTCTCGGTGGTCTGACCGGGGCGCTTGCCCACGACCATGTGGTCCACGCCGTGGTTGCCGAGGATCCGCGTCAGCGCGGCGATGTCGGCGAGCCGCGGCACGTTGATCAGCTCCAGCGTCTCGCCGGTGAGCAGGCTCGCGATCATCAGCGGCAGCGCCGCGTTCTTGGCGCCCGAGATCGGGATCACGCCGTTGAGCGGCGCGCCGCCGGTGATGTGGATGCGGTCCATCGTGTGTCCTCGGGCGGCGCACCCCCGAGGGCGCGCGGCCGGCCGTGCTGATCGCGGGCGCGGCAGCGCCCAGGCTTGGCCGTGCCCTATAGACCGGATTTGTCGGAATCAGGACCGTTTCCATCCGATTCCCGCGCGCAGGACTGATCCGCGCCCGGAGAAGGTCTTCCTTCGGCCCGCCCGCGGCCCTGCGCCTTGCGGCGGCGCAGGTTCTGGCGCAGCGCGGCCTTGAGGCGCTCCGCGCGCTCGTCCCTGGAATCCGTCACGGCGCGACCCTTGGTCGCCGCAAGGTCGGGGCCGGGCGGTCCACGCCGGACGAGCCGTCTGCGGTCGGAGACATGAGCTGTTGCAGGGGGCGGGAGCCAAGTTCGGGTCGGAAGATCGTGCCGGACGCTAGCGGGTTCACGCGGGCCTCTCAACGGATGCAACGCTGCGATGTCGGAACCTTACCTTGAACCAGTTCCAGATCCGCGCGTATCTTGCGGCCCTCACGCGAAGGACTGGACCGAGGCCGGACCTCGATCGCGGGCCTGAGACGCCGCTCACGCGGCGTCGCCCGCGCGGCCGAACACGCGAAGGACGCTCGATGACCGTCACCCGGATGCCCAGCACGATGCTCGCCCAAGCGGGATCGACGCGCGCCGGATCCGGCTACGAGCGCTACTTCCGCGGGGCCCTGGATCAGCTGCACGGGGAACGGCGGTACCGGGTGTTCGCCGACATCGAGCGGATCTCGGGGCGTTTCCCGACCGCCAAGTGGCGCCAGCCGGACGGCAAGACCACCGAGATCACCGTGTGGTGCTCCAACGACTATCTCGGCATGGGCCAGCACAAGGAGGTGGTCGCCGCCATGACCGAGACCGCCGCCCGTTGCGGCGTCGGCGCCGGCGGCACCCGCAACATCGCCGGCAACACCTCGCCGCTGGTCGACCTGGAGCGCGAGCTCGCCGACCTGCACGGCAAGGAGGCCGGCCTCGTCTTCACCTCCGGCTACGTCTCGAACCAGGCCGGCATCTCGACCATCGCCAAGCTGATCCCCGACTGCCTGATTCTGTCGGACGCCTTCAACCACAACTCGATGATCGAGGGTGTGCGCCATTCCGGGTGCGCCAAGACGATCTTCCGCCACAACGACCTCGCCCACCTCGAGGAACTGCTGCGGCAGGCCGGCGACCGGCCCAAGCTGATCGTGTTCGAGTCGGTCTACTCGATGGACGGCGACGTGGCGCCGATCGGCGCGATCTGCGACCTGGCCGAGCGCTACGGCGCGATGACCTACCTCGACGAGGTCCACGCCGTCGGCCTGTACGGCCCGCGCGGCGGCGGCATCGCCGAGCGCGACGGCGTCATGCACCGGGTCGACGTGATCGAGGGGACGCTGGCTAAGGGCTTCGGCTGCGTGGGCGGCTACATCACCGCCTCGGCGGCGATCTGCGACGCGGTGCGCAGCTTCGCGCCGGGCTTCATCTTCACGACGGCGCTGCCGCCGGCGGTGGCGGCGGCGGCGCGGGCTTCGGTGCGCTACCTGAAGCGCTCGAGCGCGGAGCGCGAGGCGCACCAGCGTCAGGCGGCGGCCACGAAGGCGGCGCTGAGCGCGGCGGGGCTTCCGGTCCTGGAGACCGAGACGCACATCGTGCCGGTGATGGTCGGCGATGCCGAGCTGTGCAAGGCGGCGGCGGACCATCTCCTGGAGCACCACGCGATCTACATTCAGCCGATCAACTACCCGACGGTGCCGCGCGGGACCGAGCGGCTACGGATCACGCCGTCGCCGTTCCACGACGCGGCGCATATCGAGCGCCTCGCCGCGGCGCTGGGCGAGACCTGGCAGGCCCTGGACCTGCCCCGCGCCGGCACTGTCTTCGTCGAGGCCGCGGAGTAGGATCCGCGCCGCCGTCCCGGCCGGGCCGTGTTGCGGGCGCCCGTCTTTGCGAGCGGAGCGAAGCAACCCAGGGATGCCACATCCGCGGCCGGCCTGCTGCCCTGGATTCCTTCGCTCCGCTCGCAAAGACGGGTGCGGCGGTATGCTGAGGCCGGCCTGACCGCGCCGGCTTCGCGCTGAGGCAGCGGCCCGCAGCGCTTCCATGTCCCGTCCCCATCTCGTCTTTTCCGGCGCCGACCTGTAACGACGGCGCCAATCCTCATCCGCGAAAAGTCCGCCTATGATCTCCTCACCCCTCATGACCGTCATGGTCGATGCCGTGCGCAAGGCCGCGCGCGGCCTGCGCCGCGACTACGGCGAGGTCGAGAACCTGCAGGTCTCGCGCAAGGGTCCGGGCGACTTCGTCTCCGCGGCCGACCGCAAGGCCGAGGAGGTGCTGCGCGACGCCCTGATGAAGGCGCGTCCGGGCTACAGCCTCGTGCTCGAGGAGAACGGGATCATCGAGGGGACCGACAAGAGCCACACCTGGCACATCGATCCCCTCGACGGCACGTCGAACTTCCTGCACGGCGTGCCGCATTTCGCGGTCTCGGTCGGTCTCGAGCGCGAGGGCCAGATCGTGGCCGGCGTGATCTTCGACCCGATCAAGGACGAGCTGTTCGTCGCCGAGCGCGGCAAGGGCGCCTATCTCAACAACCGGCGCCTGCGCGTCTCCGGCCGCCAGGACATGGCGGACGCGCTGGTGGGCTACGGCACGCCCTATCTCGGTCGCGGCAGCCACCCGCGCCTCTTGCGCGAGCTCGGCGCCGTGATGGCGGTGGCCGGCGGGACCCGCCGGATGGGCTCGGCGGCCCTCGACATGGCCTACGTGGCCTGCGGCCGCCTCGACGCCTACTGGGAGCGCGACCTCCAGACCTACGACTTCGCCGCCGGCGTGATCCTGGTGCGCGAGGCGGGCGGCTTCGTGACCTCGGCGGACGGCGCGGCCGAGCCGCTGGCGCCCCGGTCGGTGGCCTGCGGCAACGAGGGGCTTCACCGGGACCTCGTCGCTATCCTCAAGAAGGTCCAGGCGGCCTGAGCCGCCACCGACTGGTCAGGCCGTCGGGCTTCTGCTTTAAGCCCGCGGTTCCCCACGGAAGGCCGAACGCATGGAAGCCCGCCGCCACGTCGCGCTGAAGGAATCGGTCCGCTCGATTCCCGATTACCCGAAGCCGGGGATCATCTTCCGCGACATCACCACGCTGCTGAGCGACCCGCGCGCCTTCCGGCGGGCGGTGGACGCCCTGGTGCATCCCTACGCCGGCGGACAGATCCACCAGGTGGCCGGCATCGAGGCCCGGGGCTTCATCCTCGGCGGGGCCATCGCCCACCAGCTCTCCTGCGGCTTCGTGCCGATCCGCAAGAAGGGCAAGCTGCCTCACAAGACTGTCTCGATGGCCTACGCCCTCGAGTACGGGACCGACGAGATCGAGATCCACGTCGACGCCGTACGGCCCGGCGACAAGGTGCTGCTGGTCGACGACTTGATCGCCACCGGCGGCACCGCGATCGCCGCCGTGAACCTGCTCCAGAAGATCGGCGCCGAGATCGTGGCCGCCTGCTTCGTCATCGACCTGCCCGAGATCGGCGGCGCGCAGCGCCTGCGCGACCTGGGCGTCGAGGTGCGCACCCTCATGCAGTTCGAGGGTCATTGAGCCCCGCGAAACGTTGACTTCGCGGGGCTCATCCGCCATAAGCCCGCCACTCGCGACGTGGCGCCCCGCATGGGCGCCCTTCGTGTTTGCAGACAACCAGGACGCGTGAAGGTCGGGTGCAGCAATAGCTGCCCGCGAGCGCGCCTCGACCTTTGAAGGCTCTGAGCCATGAAGAGAACCTACCAGCCGAGCAAGCTCGTCCGTAAGCGCCGTCACGGTTTCCGTGCGCGCATGGCCACCGCCGGCGGCCGCAAGGTCATCGCGCGCCGTCGCGCCCATGGCCGCAAGCGCCTGTCGGCCTGAGGCCTGATCCTCGCCGGCGCGGACGCTCCGACGCATCCGCGCCACGAGGCAAGTGGTATCGGCCGGGATCGAACCATCGATGGCGACGATCGAGCGGCTCAAGAAACGACCCGACTTCCTGGCGGCGGCCGAGGGGCGTCGCTTCCACACCGAGCGTATGACCGCGCAGGGGCGTCTTCGGAACCCGGACGTTTGCCCCGGCCTCCGTCTCGGCTTCACCATCACGAAGCGTGTCGGCCACGCGACGGAGCGCAATCGCATCCGCCGCCGACTCCGCGCTGCCGTGGGGTTGGTCGCGTCCGATCTGCCGAGCGAGTTCGCGGGCCTTCCAGCCGACATCGTGCTGATCGCCCGCCGCCCCGCCCTCGAAGCCTCCTTCGAGGCCCTCGCCGAGGATCTGCGCCGCGCGATTCCCGCGGTGACCCGCGCGGCCGCGCCCCGCGGGGACAGGTCACCCGGCCGATCCGGCGGTCGGCGCGCCAAGCCGGCCCCTGACACGGCCACTTCTCAGTCGTCCTCTCTCCCGCACGAAGCCGGCCGCGCCTCCGCGCAGGCGGCCCCACCCGGCGGTGCCGACATCGGCCCGTCGCAGGGGTGCGACAGAGATCCCCGAATCACAGGCGCGCGCAGGTCCCCCGTGGCCGGCGACGTTCCTGTTGCCACTCCGAACGCGTGCGGCGGTGTCCCTGATGGGCAATGACAAGACGAACATGTTCGTGGCCATCGGCCTGTCGCTGCTGGTGCTGCTCGGGTGGCAGTACTTCGTGGCCGGCCCGCGCATGGAGCAGCAGCGCCAGATCGAGGCGCAGAACAAGGCCGCGCAGCAGCAGCCCCCGGGCGTGACCCCGGACGGCGTGCCCTCGCCGTCCCCGAAGGAGGGTGGCCCGGCGGCCCCCGCGCCCGGCACGCTGCCGACCGCCCAGGGCGGCCCGGTCTCCCGCGAGGCGGCGCTGGCCCGCTCGCCGCGCGTCCGGATCGAGACCCCGGCGCTCTCCGGCTCGATCGCCCTGAAGGGCGGCCGCGTCGACGACGTCTCGCTCAGGAACTACCACGAGACCATCGACCCCAAGAGCCCCGAGATCGTGCTGTTCTCGCCGGCCGGGACCGAGACGCCCTACTACGCCGAGTTCGGCTGGGTCGGCGCCAATGCCGGTCCGTTGCCGACCAACGACACCCTCTGGACCAGCGACGGCAAGACGCTTTCGCCCGGCATGCCCGTGACCCTGACCTGGGACAACGGCGCCGGCCTCGTCTTCAAGCGGATCATCGCGGTCGACGACAAGTACATGTTCACGATCCGCGACGAGGTCGAGAACAAGGGCTCGGGCGCCATCACGCTCTACCCGTACAGCCTCGTCTCCCGCTGGGGTAAGCCGCACACCCAGGGCTACTACGTCCTGCACGAGGGCATGATCGGCTATCTCGGCAACGACGGCCTGCAGGAATTCACCTACGACAAGCTCGCCAAGGAGGGCGCCTACGGCGGTGCCAACACCAAGGGCAAGGCCTGGAGCGGCGTGACCGGCGGCTTCGTCGGCATCACCGACAAGTACTGGGCGGCGGCCGCGATCCCCGATCAGGACGCGCCCTATACCGGCGCCTTCACCGACCGGACCGACGGTGCCACCAACGTCTACCAGGCCAGCGTGCGCGGCGACGCCGTGAATCTCGCGGCGGGCGCCTCGGCGACCGCGACGCAGCGGCTGTTCGCCGGCGCCAAGGAAGTCAACGTCATCAACAACTACGAGAAGGACCTCGGCATCAAGCACTTCGATCTGATGATCGATTGGGGCTGGTTCTTCTTCATCACCAAGCCGATGTTCCGGGCGCTGGATTTCTTCTACCACCTGTTCGGCAATTTCGGCGTCTCGATCCTGGTGGTGACCTTCTGCCTGAAGCTGCTGTTCCTGCCGATCGCGAACCGGTCCTACGTCTCCATGGCCAAGATGAAGGCCGTGCAGCCGGAGATGGCCGCCATCCGCGAGCGGTACAAGGACGACCGCATGAAGCAGCAGCAGGCCACGATGGAGCTGTACAAGAAGGAGAAGATCAATCCGGTCGCCGGCTGCTGGCCGGTGCTGATCCAGATTCCGGTCTTCTTCGCGCTCTACAAGGTCCTGTTCATCACCATCGAGATGCGCCACGCGCCGTTCTTCGGCTGGATCCGCGACCTCGCGGCGCCGGATCCGACGAGCATCGTGAACCTGTTCGGCCTGCTGCCGTTCCCGGCACCCGACTTCGTGCACCTGGGCGTCTGGCCGATCATCATGGGCATCACGATGTTCGTGCAGATGAAGATGAATCCCGCGCCGCCGGACCCGGTCCAGGCGCAGATCTTCACCTTCATGCCGATCGTGTTCACCTTCATGCTGGGCTCGTTCCCCGCCGGCCTCGTGATCTACTGGGCCTGGAACAACACCCTGTCGGTGATCCAGCAATACGTCATCATGCGCCGTAACGGCGTGAAGGTGGAGCTGTGGGACAACCTCCGCACCACGTTCAAGCGCGGCGGCACCAAGGCGGCCGCCACCAAGAGCTGACGGGCGAGACGCCGTGAGCGAGACAAACGACGACGCGGCCGACCTCCTCGAGGCCGGCCGCCTTCTCTTCGCCGGCCCGGCCGACTTCTACGCGGCCGCCCAGATCCTCGACCGGCTGCCGCCCATGGAGGGCGTCGAGATCGCCTTCGCGGGGCGCTCGAATGTCGGCAAGTCGAGCCTGATCAACGCGCTCACCGGGCGCAACACCCTGGCGCGGACCTCGCACACGCCGGGGCGGACGCAGCAGCTCAACTTCTTCCGGATCGGCGAGCGCCTGTCGCTGGTCGACATGCCCGGCTACGGCTACGCCGCCGTCGAGAAGGCCAAGGTCGAGGCGTGGACCCGGCTGATTCACGCCTACCTCAAGGGCCGCGCCAACCTCGCCCGGGTGTTCATGCTGATCGACGCCCGGCACGGCTTCAAGTCGATCGACACCGACGTCCTCGACGGCCTCGACAAGGCCGCGGTGAGCTATCAGGTCGTGCTGACGAAGGGCGATTCCCTCAAGAAGGGCGAGGTCGCGAGCCGCATCGCCGGGATCGAGGCGGGGCTCGCCAAGCGGCCGGCCGCCTACCCGCAGGTGATCCTCACCTCGAGCCGGGACGATTCCGGCGTGCCGGATCTGCGCGCGGCCATCGCCAAGCTCCTGGCGGAGCGCGGCGCGTGAGACTCGCGGGTGTCGACCGCGCGCTCGCGGCGCTCGCCGCCCTGGCCGGGCTGCTCGGCGTCGCGCTGAGCGCCGCCGCGGCGCACATCCCCGGGGCGGACTCGCTGAAGACGGCGGCGCAGTTCCTGCTGTTCCACGCCCCCGCCATCCTGGCGCTGGTCGGTCTCGGGGCCGCGGGCCTCGTCCGGGCCGGTCTCGCGCGCGTCGCGGCCGGGCTGCTGGTCGCCGGCCTGATCCTGTTCTGCGGCGACCTCTCGGTGCGCGCGTGGCTTCAGCACGCGCTCTTCCCGATGGCGGCGCCCACCGGCGGCTTCGCCCTGATGGGCGGCTGGCTCGCCGGGATCCTCTGCGCGCTGGTGCCCGCGCGACGCGGGGTCTGACAGGTCCGGCCGGCGGCCCGCGGGCCAGCGTCTTCGCTCCGCTCGCGATGACGGCGCCGTCGCGCCCTAAGCTGCTCTCACCTGCAGGAACTCCAGGGCCGGCCCCTGCGCGTCCGAGAAGATCCCGGCGGTGAGCGCGCCGCCGTAGACGGCCGCGGTGTCGAGGTTGGTGCGGAACCGGCGAACCTCCGGCCGCCCGCTCCGTTGCGGCGTGTGGCCGTGGACCACGTGCCGTCCGAAATCGTGGTCGCCCTCGAGGAACGGCTCGCGGATCCAGAGGCGATCGTGCGCGTCCGAGCCGAGGGCGTCCGCGCCGGGCCGCAGGCCGGCATGCACGTACCAGTGGGCGCCGTCACCGTGCAGCGTCGGGAGCGCCTCGATCCAGTCGAGGGTGTCCCGGGGCAGGCCGGCGGGATCCCGCGCGCCGAACGAATCGAGCGTCGCCTCGCCGCCGTTGTACATCCAGTGCGCGGCCGCGCTCTCCGTCTGGAGTGCGTCGAGCAGCATCCGCTCGTGATTGCCCATCAGGCAGACGACGCGCTCGGGCTCGGCCCAGTTCAGGCGGCTCACGGTGCGGAGCACCGCGGCGCTGTCCGGGCCGCGGTCGATGTAGTCCCCGAGGAAGACTAGCCGGTGGGGACGGTCATCCGCGTGGTCGGCGATCCGCTCCAGCAGCGCGTCGAGGAGGGCGGCGCAGCCGTGGACGTCGCCGATCGCGTAGGTGAGGGGGCCGGAATCCATGCGCCATCGTCCAACGCGGTGGCGCGTTCCGCAAGGCCGCCCGGGTCGGCGCGCTACGCCGCGAGGGCGCGCATCTCCGCGATGAGGTCCGACTTGCCCTCGAAGCCGATGCCCGGCAGGTCCGGCATGGTGATGTGACCGTCCTCGACCCGCACCCCGTCGGGGAAGCCGCCGTAGGGCTGGAACAGGTCCGGGTAGCTCTCGTTGCCGCCGAGGCCCAGCCCGGCCGCGATGTTGAGCGACATCTGGTGCCCGCCATGCGGGATGCAGCGGGCGGGCGACCAGCCGAACTCGGCCAGCACGTCGAGGGTGCGCAGGTACTCCACGAGCCCGTACGACAGCGCGCAGTCGAACTGCAGCCAGTCGCGGTCGGGCCGCATGTTGCCGTAGCGCAGGAGATTGCGCGCGTCCTGGTGCGAGAACAGGTTCTCGCCGGTGGCCATCGGCCCGGGATAGTAGGGCGCGAGCGCCGCCTGGAGCGCGTAGTCGAGCGGGTCGCCCGCCTCCTCGTACCAGAACAGCGGGTACTGCCGCAGCATCCGGGCGTACGCGATGGCGGTCTCGAGATCGAAGCGGCCGTTGGCGTCCACCGCGAGACGGCCCCGTCCGTCGATCTCGGCGAGCACGGCCTCGATCCGGCGCCGGTCCTCTTCGAGCGGTGCGCCGCCGATCTTCATCTTCACGACGGTGTAGCCGCGGTCGAGATAGCCGCGCATCTCGGCGCGGAGGGCGGAATCGTCCTTGCCGGGATAGTAGTAGCCGCCGGCCGCGTAGACGAAGACCCGCGGGTCGGCGGCGACGCCCTTCCGCTCGGCGAGCATCCGGAACAGTGGCTTCCCGGCGATCTTCGCCGCCGCGTCCCAGATCGCCATGTCGAGGGTGCCCACCGCCACCGAGCGCTCGCCGTGGCCGCCGGGCTTCTCGTTGCGCATCATCGCGGCCCAGACCCGGTGCGGATCGAGGTTGTCGCCCGCATCGACGAGGAGGCTGTCCCGGTCGGCCTCTAGGATCCGGTCGCGGAAGCGCTCGCGGATAAGGCCGCCCTGGCCGTAGCGGCCGTTGGAGTTGAAGCCGTAGCCGACGACACGCCGGCCGTCGCGGACCACGTCGGTGACCACCGCGACGAGGCTCGTGGTCATCTTCGAGAAGTCGATGTAGGCGTTGCGGATCGGCGATGCGATCGGCTTGGTGACCTCGCGGACGTCGACGATGCGCATGGCTCACTCTCCCCGGTGCGTCCCGGTGCCATAGCGTCGGCGGCCCCCGGTCAGCCAATGCCGTTTCCGGAGCGCGCGATGCGCGGGCGGCATCGGCCCCGTCCTGTCGGAGAGGCGCTATGGATCTGGACTGGGTGCGGGACTTCCTCGCGCTCGCCGAGCACCGGACCTTCTCGCGGGCCGCCGAGGTCCGGCACGTGACGCAGCCGGCCTTCAGCCGACGGATCCGCGCGCTCGAGGCGTGGCTCGGGACACCCCTGTTCCTGCGGAGCGCGCAAGGGACCGGCCTCACCGCCGCGGGAGTCCGCTTCCAGCCAGACGCCGAGGAGTTGATGCGGGGCTTGGATCGGGCGCGCCGTGCGGCCCGGGCCGCCGGCGGCCGAGCGGACGCGAGCCTCGCGATCGCGGCCACGCACGCGCTGTCCTTCACGTTCTTTCCCGGCTGGATCCGCCGGCACGCACCCTTCGAGACGCTGGGCGCCCTCAACCTGATCTCGGACAGCATGGCGGCCTGCGAGGCGATCCTGCTGGCCGGCGAGGTGCAACTCCTCCTATGCCACCACCGCGCGGACCTCCTCACGCCTCTGGACGATGGCCGCTGCGAGTCGATCCGCGTCGGCGCGGACAGCCTGGTGCCGCTCTGCGCACCGACGTCCGAAGGGGCGCCGCTCTGGCCCCTGAGCGGCGCGGTCCGCTACCTCGCCTACGGCGAGGCCTCGGGGCTCGGCCGGATCCTGGCGGCGAGCGGGGCGGCGGCCGGCCACGAGCCGGCCTTCACGTCGCACCTCGCGGCGACGCTGATGACCATGGCCCAGGGGGGCGACGGTGTCGCGTGGCTCCCGGTGACGCTCGCGGAGGCGGCGATGGCCCGCGGACAGCTCGTTCGGGCAGGACAGGAGGAGCTGGACGTTCCGGTGGAGATCCGGCTGTTCCGGACGCCCGAGAGCCGAGGCGGCGCGGCCGATGCCCTGTGGCGGCGCCTGCAGGCGCCCGAGGGCGCCCGGCCGGATCAGGCCTTCGCCACCCGGGCGTAGCGGCCGTCGTAGCGACCGGCCCGGATCTGCTCCAGGACCTCCGCCTCGCGGGCCGCCTGCGCCCGCACGGCGTCGAGCAGGGCGGCCGCGTCGCCGGGCGGGAACGACACGACGCCGTCGGCGTCGCCGACCACCACGTCCCCCGGGCTCACCGTCCAGCCGCCGACGCAGACCGGCACGTTGATCGCGCCGGGGCCCGTCTTGAACGGCCCCCGCGGCGTCGCGTCGCGGGCGTAGCAGGGAAAGTCCGCGCCCGCGAACGCCGCCGTGTCGCGCACGGCGCCGTCGATCACGAAGCCGGCCACGCCCCGGCTCTCCGCGATGGCCTTCATGATGTCGCCCACTAGCGCGCGGCTCGTATCGCCGGCGCCGTCGACCACGATCACGTCGCCGGGGCGGACCTCTTCCAGAGCCTGATGGATGGCCAGGTTGTCGCCGCTCCGGACGCGGACCGTGAAGGCTGTTCCCACGAGCGCCCCGCCGCGATGGAACGGGCGCAGGCCGGCCAGGACCGGCATCCGCGCCAGGCAGTCGCTGATCGTGGCCGTCGAGACATCGCGGAAGGCCGCCAGCACGGCCGGGTCGACGGCGGGCGGCGGCGGATTGCGGGTGATGGCGGACATCGGCCTCGACGTCTCCTGGCGTCAGCGCCCCCGCGGCATCGCGGCGAATCGGCGAGGGCCGGGGGATCCTGCCCCAGGCCGCGGCCGATGTCGCGATGGAACCCCGGCCCGGTCAGTGATCGGCCGCCGGGACCGTGCCCGCGCCGCCGCCGGTCGCGAGCTTGCGACGGGCATCGGCCTGACCGCTCGTGGCACCGAAGTAGCTGGCCGAGTCGCCGAGCTGCACCGACGGCTGGCAGCCCGGCGTGCAGGACAGGGATTCCCGATCGAGACCGCGCTGCACCGTGATCGTCGAGTCCCGCGACGCCTCGACCCGGATGGTCGTCTCGGCGATCATGGCGCCGCCGTTGTCGAGGGCGATCAGGTTGGTGGAGCCGAAGCTCTTGCCGGTGAGCACGAGGACGCCGTTCTTCTGCGGCGTCACCTCGGCGATGATCGGGTTCCCGACGATGACGGTCGACGTCTTCTCCGGCAGGCGGAGCACCTTGGCGTTGTCGACGAGAACGGTCACGACGGGCAGGAGATCCGGCTGGCCGGCCGCGGCCGCGGCGCCCGTCAGCAGGACGACGAGGCCGGCGCGGCCCGTGATCGACAGGGTGCGACGCATCGGGGTTCCTCAAGACGGCGGGCGGTCGAAGAGAGCCCACCCGAGGCCCGAGGCTAGCGCGGAACCCGTGAAGGAAGCGCTAAGCAAGACCAAGTCGCGGCACTGTGCCGTATCGGTGAAACCCAACCTTCACCAAACTCGCAGCGAGACAGCCTTTTAGGTCGGTGCGGGATCGATTTAACCGATTTTCAAGGCGTAATCGGCAGTCTGTGCAGGCCGCCGATCGAGACCTGAAAATTCTTCATCGGGCATCGCGCAAGTTTTATCTCGCTCTGTGTTGATCGAAGGATCACCCTCTATGAAGACCCTGTTCACGCGTTTTGCTTCGGACGAGTCCGGCGCCACCGCGATCGAGTACGGCATGATCGCGGCCCTCATCGCCGTGGCCATCATCACCGCCCTGAAGACGGTCGGCACCAGCCTGACCAGCAAGTTCAGCCAGATCTCCGGCAACCTGAACTGATCGAGACCCGTCCGATCTGCGGCAGGTTCGAGACATCCCGCCTCTCCTCGCAACCCGGAGAGAGGCGGGGGTTCCCGGCCTGCCGGGATCGCCGTTGTTCGCGGCGGCGCTCGCCGCCCGGCACATCCGAGGTCCGGACCGGCCGGCACTCCGCCGGGGCGGACCGTATTGTGTGACGCGACAGGCTGCGACGAGATGGGCGCCGAGATGGTCGGTTCAGCGACGGCAAGCCTGGGACTGGCGGGTCTGGGCCCGGCCGGTTTCGGTCTCCTGATCCTGTTTCCCTTCCTGATGGCCTACGCGGCCGCCAGCGACCTGCTCACCATGCTGATCCCGAACCGGATCTCCCTCGCCCTCGTGGCCGGGTTCGCGCTGCTGGCCCTGACGAGCTCGATGAGCTGGACCGAGATCGGCTTCCACTGCGCCGCCGGTGCGGTCGTCCTGCTCGTCACGTTCACGCTGTTCGCCTTCGGCGTCATCGGCGGCGGCGACGCGAAGCTCGCGGCCGCCACGGCCCTGTGGCTCGGCTTCGACGGCCTCGGCGACTACCTCCTGGTGGCCTCGGTGTTCGGCGGCGCCCTGACCCTGGCGATCCTGTTCGCGCGGACGCACCCGCTGCCCGGCCGGATCGCGCGCATGCCGTTCGCACTGCACCTGCACGACGCCAAGACCGGGATCCCATACGGGATCGCGCTGGCCGCCGCCGCGCTCCTCGTCCTCCCCGAGACCGACGTCTGGACCCGGGCGCTGGCCAGCTGAGGCCGCCGCGGCGATTCAGAGACGCGGGATCTGGAGCCCCGGGCCCGGCCCAGCTAGAAGTCGCGCATGCCCCTCGCGCTGCTGCGTCGCCCCGATCCCGATCATCTTGAGGTCCAGCACGAGGGGGCCAGCCTCCGCATCGCCCTCCGTCGGCGGCCGACCGCGCGCCGCATCACGCTCCGCGTGTCCGCCGCCACCGGCGAGGCCGTGATCACCCTGCCGAGCCGCACCGCCATCAACACGGCGCAGCGCTTCGCGGCGAGCCACGCGGAGTGGATCGCCGCGCGCCTGGCACGCGTGCCGACCCGCGTGCTCTTCGAGCTCGGAGCCAGTCTGCCGCTCCGCGGTGAGCCCCACCGGATCAGCCAGCGCGGCACCCGGAGCGGTCCCGTCCGCATCGAGTCCGTCGAGGGGGAGGCGGTGCTGTCGGTGTCGTGCGACGCCGCCCACGTGGCGCGCCGGGTCCGCGACTTCCTGGCCCGCGAGGCCAGGCGCGACCTGACCGAAGCGATCGAGCGCTACGCGGCGCGGCTCGGGCAGCGGCCGGTCCGGGTCACGCTGCGCGATACCCGCAGTCGCTGGGGATCCTGCACGGCCCGCGGCGAGCTGAACTTCTCGTGGCGCCTGATCCTCGCGCCGCCGATGGTGCTCGACTATCTGGTCGCCCACGAGATGGCGCATCTGCGCGAGATGAACCACTCTCCGCGCTTCTGGGCGCTGGTGCAGGCGCTCTGCCCGAACACCGACGCTGCCGAAGAGTGGCTCAAGCGCCACGGCACCGGCCTGCATCGCTACGGCTGAGCCGACCTCAGACCCGCATCAGCCCTGCCTCACCCCTTGACGCGGAGCACCCGCTGGCGCGCCACGGCATCCGCCGGCCAGCTCGGGCGGGGATCGACCTGCCCGGGGCTGAGGGTGCGCGGCGCGACGCTGTCGCAGATCTCCCGCTGGCGGATGATCACCGGGTTGCCGAACTCGTCCCGGCGGCGGACCAGGCCGCCGTCCCTGCAGTAGCCGGCGATGGCCGCCTGACCGTTGCGGCGGCCGTACGGGTTCGCCGCCACGGGCGGATGCTCGATCACCAGCGTGTCCGAGTGGTTCAGCGAGCGTTCGATGTAGGTGGTCTCTCCGACCGGCAGGGACTGGGCTCCCGCCTGCGCGAGGGTGGCCACCAGGCAGGCGGCCGAGAGAGTGAGCGGGCGCATCACGGCGTCAAAATCCGGCGCTGGAGGAGTGTTCGAACACAATCTAGGCCGCTGAAACCGTTACGGGTAGCGCCGACGCGCAACACCGCGCCCGCATCGCTTGACAGCGCGGGGCGGACCATGGTCGGAACACGCCCGATTGTACGGCTCCCGCCGGTCCTCGGCCGGAGCGTTCCGAAGGGATCGGTGGTGCCGCTTCACGCGAGGCTCGTTCGTTTCCGGCGCGCCGCGCTGCCGGTTCTCCTCGCCCTCGTCGCGGCGGCACTGGCGCCCGCCGGGCCGGCCGCGGCTCAGGGCATGGTGCGCAAGACCTTCGACGATTGGCAGCTGCGCTGCGAGACGCCGGCCGGCGCGAAGGCCGAGCAGTGCGCCCTCGTCCAGTATCTCGCCGCCGAGGACAGGCCCAACCTGACCCTCGTGGTCATCGTCCTCAAGACCGCCGACAATCGCGGCTACCTGCTGCGGGTGGTGGCGCCGCTGGGCGTTCTCCTGCCGTCCGGCCTCGGCCTGAAGATCGACCAGACGGATATCGGCCGCGCCGGCTTCGTCCGCTGCCTCACCACCGGGTGCGTGGCCGAGGTCGTGATGGATGACGGGCTGATCCGCCAGTTCAAGAACGGCACGCAGGCCACCTTCATCGTGTTCCAGACGCCCGAGGAGGGCGTCGGCATCCCGCTGTCGATGAAGGGCTTCGCGGCCGGGTTCGACAGCCTGAAATGACGGTGCCGTTCGGGAGCCGTGCGATGATCGGACATCGGAACAGGAGCCTCACGCGGTCCCCGGACATGGCCCGGCGCCGGACCGTCGCTCTCCGGCTCGGCGGCTTTGTGCTCGCCGCGTCGCTCGCCGCCCCGGCCCCGGGCCGGGCCGAGGAGGGCAACATCTTCTCCAACCTGTTCAAGTACGGCGGCACGACGGTCCCGCCGTCGCAGCCCGAAGCCCTCGACCCGGCCTATTGCCCGACGGTCGAGGTCGCCGAGGGCGGGGCCGCCTCGCGCACGCTCGCGGGCGACACGGTGCGCACCCAGTTCTCCCTCGGCCGTCTCGCCCGCGAATGCACGCGGCGTCAGGACGGCTCGATCACCGTCAAGGTGGGCGCCGAGATCAACGTCCTGCTCGGGCCGGCGGGCGCGCCGGGCCGGTTCGATGTGCCGGTGACGTTCCAGATCCGCCACGACGGCAAGACCGTCTCGAGCCGCACCGAGCGGGCCGGCGTGATCGTCGGGCCCGGAGAGGCGCAAGGCTTCGCCACGGTCGTGGCCGACGAGCTGCAGGTTCCGGCCGCCATGACGGCCGATTACGACATCGCGGTGGGTGTCGGGACCGGCAAGGGTGCGGGCGGCAAGCCCGCCGCGAAACCGCGCCGCCGCAAACCGGCTGTCGCCGCGGCGCCACCCGGCGGAGGCGACGCTGCCCAGTGACGCCGCGGCGCGCCTCGGCGATCCGACCCCGCTGATTGCCCGGACCGGCCGCGACAGGCTCTGGCTCGGCCGGAAGACCCGGTTCCGGCTGGAATCCACGGACGATCCCGTCTTCGATCGCCGCCTCGTGCTCCCGGACCATCCCGCCGGCTGGATCGTGCTGAGCTATGCCGGCGATCCGACGAATGCGCCCCGGCGCCCGATCCTCCGCGTCCTGCGAGGGCCTGACGAGACGGTCCAGGACTTCCTCCTGCCGGGGACCGCGCAGGGGCTCGCCCACTGGCTCGGGCTGATCCCCTCGGACACTCGGGAGATCCGCCTCTCTGCCGATGCCGACTTCGCCCTGGAGCGGGTCGGCGCCCGGCGCGAGGTCGAGGTGCTCGTGCAGTGCCTCCTTCGCCGGCCCTGGCGCTGCGTCTCCGCCCTCTACGAGCGCGCCCGCGGCTCGGAACGGCGCTACCGCGACATCCTGCGCGGCGCCTGCGCGGTGACCCCGATGGCCCGGTTCCCGGCCTGGGCCGCCGCCCGGACCCGGCCCGCCCGCGTCGCGCCCTCCGCCCTGCGGATCCGCTGCGTCGTTCTCGCGCGAGCCGAGGACGCGGCGGCGCTGTCGGCCACGCGCGACGCGCTGAACGCGCAGACGCACCGCCCCGACTCGATCCAGGTCGCGTGGGCGGGGACGCCGCCCGCATCGGTCGACGGGCCGCTGTCGCATCGAACCTGGGATGGGGCTTCCGGCCTCGACGAATTTTCCGGCGAGGCGGACGCCCTGTGCCTGCTGCGCCCCGGCGACGTCCCGGAGCCGGAGGCCCTGGCGCTGCTGGCCCAGGCCCTGTCGGGAGCGGACATCGCCTACGGCGACGCGGTCGGCCCCGACGGTCGCCCGCAACTGAAGCCGGACTGGAGCCCGGACCTCGCCCTGGCGACCGGCTATCCCGGGTTTCCCCTGCTCCTGTCGCGGGCGTGGCTGGCCGCGGCCATGGCGCGCCCGGTCGGCCCGATGGCCGCGCTCGCGCCGGCCATCGCGATCGCGGCGATGACCACCGCCGCGCGGGTGGCGCATGTCCCGCGGATCCTCGCCCGCAGCGCCGGAGACGGTCTCGACCCGTCGGCCCGGGCCGCGGCCCTGGACGCGCACCGGTCCCGACAGCCGCTGTTCCGCGCCGGGATCCACGACGGTGCCGTTCGCCTCGCGTGGCCCCTGCCGGATCCGGTGCCGCTGGTGAGCGTCGTCATCCCGTCGCGCGACCGCCTCGACCTGATCACCCGCGTCTGCCGCGGGGTGCTCCACGAGACAGCCTACGCGGCGATCGAGCTGATCATCGTCGACAACGGCTCCACCGATCCAGCGGTGCTCGACCACTACGCGACCCTGCGCGGCGATCCGCGCGTCCGGATCCTCATGGACCCGCAGCCCTTCAACTTCGCCGCGATGGTCAACGCCGGCGTCGCCGCGGCGTCCGGGACGATCGTCGTCCTGCTGAACAACGACGTCGCCGTGCTGGAGCCGAGCTGGCTCGAGGCCATGGTCCGGCAGGCGTGCCGACCGGAGGTCGGCGCCGTCGGGGCGAAGCTTCTCTACGGCGACGGCACGCTGCAGCATGCCGGCGTCGTCGTCGGACTCGGCGGCCGGGCCGGCCACATCCTGCGCCGCCGGCCCGGTGACACGCCGGGCCATCTCGGCCAGCTGCGGGTGGCGCACGAGGTCTCGGCGGTGACGGCCGCCTGCCTCGCCGTCGCGCGGGAGAAGTATCTGGCGGTGGGCGGCTTCGACGCCGAGGCATTCCCGGTCGACTTCAACGACGTCGATTTCTGCCTCCGCCTCGGCGCCGCCGGCTGGAAGACGGTCTGGACGCCGGCCGCGACGCTGGCCCATCTCGAATCCGTCAGCCGCGGTCCGTCCGTCGGGGCCAAGCGCGTCCGCTTCGAGCAGGAGGCCGCCCGTTTCTCCGAGCGCTGGCGGGCCGTGATCCGGCACGATCCGTTCTACCACCCCGCCCTGTCGGTCACGACGTTCGGCGAGGATCTGGAATGACGCCGCGGTCGGATGGCGCATCGGACGGCGCGTCGGGCCACGATGCCGCGACGTATCTCGGACCGTCGCGCCGCTCCTGGCGCGCGCTGGTGGGCGCGACGCGCCAACTCCTCGCGCATCCCCGGGCGGCGGCCGCGATCCTACGCGCGCGCGTGACGGGTAAGCGCCTGCGCGCCCGGCAGGCGCTCGCCGCCCTGGTCGGGATCGACCATCGGCTCGCCCTGCCGCCCGGGATCCTCGACCGCTTCCCCCCCGCGCCGGCCGGTCCGGGAGACGCGATCCGCGTGTTCGGCGACGGGGTCCTCGTCGCCGGTGCGCCCGGCCGGATCGCCGCCGCGTTCGCGCGCGAGCCCGACCTGCAGGCGCTGTACGGCGACGCCTTGGTGCAGGAGAGACCCGGCGGCGCGGTGCTGCCGCTTCTGCCGCCGGTCTTCGACGCCGACCGGCTCGCGGCCCTCGATTATCTCGGACCCGTGCTGGCCTGCCGACGCGGCGCCCTCGAGCCCGGCGACGATCCCGGCAGTCCCGCCGAGGCCGCGTTCCGCATCGCGGAGCGCTTCGGTCCCGGCGCCATCGGCCACCTGCCGGAGATCCTGTCGGTCCGGCGCGGCGCCTCGACCGCGACGCGGGGCGGCGAAACCGGGCGCGTCCCCCACCACGCGCTGGTGCGCGATCACCTCGACCGGACAGGGCGGGAGGGCGTTGGCGTGGCCGTCGGGCTCGACGGTCTCGTGCAGGTCGAGCATCCCCTGCCGGACGAGCGGCCCCTGGCGAGCCTCATCGTGCCGACCCGCGACCGCCTGGATCTCCTGCGCCCCTGCCTCGAGAGCCTCCGAGGCTGCACCGACTGGTCGTCGACCGAGATCATCGTCTGCGACAACGACAGTCGCGAGCCCGAGACGCTGGCCTACCTGCGGGCGCTGGAGGGGGAGGGGAGGGGGCACGTCGTGCCCTGGCCCGGACCGTTCAACTTCGCCGCGATGAACAACGCCGCCGCGGCCCGCGCCCGCGGCAGGCTTCTGGTCTTCGTCAACAACGACGTCGAGGCCTTCCGGCCCGACTGGCTGTCCCGCATGGCCCGGGAGGCACTGCGCCCGGATGTGGGGGCGGTCGGTGCAAAGCTCCTCGACGGCGACGGCCGGATCCAGCACGGCGGCATCGTGCTCGGCACCGGCGGCCTCGTCACCCACGGGCACCGGCACTTTCCCGGCGATGCCCCCGGCTACCTCGGGGCCCTGCGCGTCACCCACAGGGTGTCGGCGGTGACCGCCGCGTGCTTGGCCGTCGAGGCGGCGAAGTTTCGCGCGGTCGGCGGCTTCGACGAGGCGGTCTTCGCGGTCGACTTCAACGACGTCGATCTCTGCCTGCGCCTGAACGCGGCCGGCTACCGCACGCTCCTGGTCCCCGGGGCGGTCCTCCATCACCGCGAGGCGGCGAGCCGCCGCTGGACCCGAGAGGCCCGGGCCCGCCACGCGCGCGAGATCGCGGCGCTGAGAACGCGATGGGGGTCGCTGCTGGTGCAGGACCCCCATTATCACCCGGGCTTCGACCCGGAACTCTCGACCCACGCGCGGCTGCGCGCGGGGTTTCCCGAGGCCGGACCGGCGCCCCTGCGCCGGCCGGGCGCCTGACCGGGCCTACTGCACGAGGCGCGGGCCGCCGCCCTGGACCTTCTCGTTCTCCGACATGATGCCGAGCCGCTTGGCGACCTCGGTATAGGCCTCGATCAGGCCGCCGAGATCCTTGCGGAACCGGTCCTTGTCGAGCTTGTCGGAGGACTTGATATCCCAGAGCCGGCAGGAATCCGGGGAGATCTCGTCGGCGACGACGATGCGCATCATGTCGCCTTCCCAGAGACGGCCGGTCTCCATCTTGAAATCGACCAGCCGGATGCCGACGCCGAGGAAGAGGCCCGACAGGAAATCGTTGACGCGGATCGCCAGCGCCATGATGTCGTCGATCTCCTGGGGCGTCGCCCAGCCGAAGGCGGTGATGTGCTCCTCGGAGACCATCGGATCGTTCAGCGCGTCGTTCTTGTAGTAGAACTCGATGATCGAGCGCGGCAGCTGCGTGCCTTCCTCCAGGCCGAGGCGCGTCGCCAGCGACCCGGCCGCGACGTTGCGCACCACGACCTCGAGGGGGATGATCTCGACTTCGCGGATCAGCTGCTCGCGCATGTTCAACCGGCGGATGAAGTGCGTCGGCACGCCGATGTCGTTGAGGTGCTGGAAGACGAACTCCGAGATCCGGTTGTTCAGCACACCCTTGCCGTCGATGACCTCGTGCTTCTTCGCGTTGAAGGCCGTCGCGTCGTCCTTGAAGTGCTGGATGAGCGTGCCGGGCTCCGGCCCCTCGTAGAGGACCTTCGCCTTGCCCTCGTAGATGCGACGGCGGCGATTCATAGGCGTGTACCGTGGTTTGAGGAAGTCCATGGGCCGAGGCTCCTGATGCGCGACGATGGGGAGGAATCCGCGGCGCGGCGACCGGACGCGAGGTCGGGCCGCCGGACGGCCTCTGCCCGAGGGCCCCGGCGACCGGCCGCCAAACTAGCGGAAGCGGGCTTCCAGCACAACGCGTTAGCCCGCAGGGCGGGATTGCGGAGGCCGGTCGGGACGTGCCCGGGACGACCTCCGCGACCCGTCGCGCGCGCGTCTCGCGGCCGTCGTGCGGTCGTCAATCGATCGTCTTGGACGGGTAGCGGCAGAGGTCGGCGATGAGGCAGCGCGGGCATTCGGGCTTGCGCGCCTTGCAGGTGTAGCGTCCGTGGAGAATCAGCCAGTGATGGGCGTGGAGTCGGTAGGCATCCGGCACGATCGCCTCGAGCCCGGCCTGGACCTTGTCGGTCGTCGCGCCGACGAAGAGCGGGATCCGGTTCGAGACCCTGAAAATATGGGTGTCGACGGCGATCCGCGGAACCCCGAAGGCGATGTTGAGCACCACGCTCGCGGTCTTGGCACCGACCCCGGGCAGGACCTGCAGGGCCTCCAGGCTCGCCGGGACCGCGCCGCCGTGCGTTTCCACGAGGATGCGCGAGAGGGCGACGACGTTCTTCGCCTTGGTGTTGAACAGCCCGATCGTGCGCACGAAGTCGCGGACCCGGTCCTCGCCGAGCGCCAGCATCTTCTCGGGCGTGTCGGCAATCGCGAAGAGCGGGCCGGTGGCGAGGTTGACGCCGCGGTCGGTCGCCTGGGCCGACAGCACCACCGCGACGAGGAGCGTGAACGGATTGACGTAGTGGAGCTCACCCTTGGGCTCCGGCTCCGCCGCCTGGAAGCGGCGGAAGATCTCCGCGAGGGTCGCCGCGTCGACGGCCTCGGGAGCCGTGTCCACCTGCGCGGTGACGGCCGGCCCGATCGGACCCCCGAGCCGCGCGGAGACGGCGCTCTCGGATGCTCCCTTGGACGCCCGCCCGGACGCCTTCTTGGACGCCCCCTCGGGCTTGCTCCCGGAGCCGCCCTTGCCCCGCCGCGTCGGGGCTGTCCCGGATACCGTCTCGGACGCGGTCTCATGCGGTCCCGCGGCGCCGCGACCGGCGCGATCCGTCACGGGCGGGGGAGTCTTTCTGGCGGGCATCGGCGCGTTATATGGATCGCATGGCGAGCGGCAATCCTTCCGTCCACCCGTACGGGCTCGATCCGGACACGATCGACCGGCCCGTCTTCACCGCGACGATCCGGCCGCACCAGTCGTTGAGCCGTCGCGGCTTCCGGGTGGTCATGACCGGGTGCTGCGCGGTCTCGGTCGCCGTGTCGGTCTGGGCGTGGCGCATGGGCTTCTGGCCCGTGGCCGGCTTCTTCGGCCTCGACATGCTGGCGATCTACGCGGCGCTGAAGGTGAGCTTCCGGCGCGGGCGCTCCTTCGAGGAGGTGATGATCTCGCAGATCGAGATCCTGCTCGCCCGGGTCAGCCACCGCGGTGAGCGGCGGGAGTGGCGGTTCAATCCGCTCTGGACCAAGCTCGAGACGGTCGAGGACGACGAGTACGGCCTCCAGCGCCTGACCCTGGTCTCGCGCCGGCAGCAGGCGCTGGTCGCGCGCGACGCCGGGCCGGACGAGCGGGCGCGGATAGCCCATGGGCTCAGCGCGGCGCTCGCGCAGGTGAAGAAGGGATACTGACCTGACCTCGGACCTCTCTGGCCTCCTGAGAGGGCAGGGAGGCGGCGCGGCAGCGATCGCCCGGGCCGCGCGAAAAAACAGCCCGGAGATGGAACAGGGCTGTTGACGGGCAAATTCGAGGGCTCTATACCCCGGCTCATCGGCGCCGGCCGCGGAAGTGGACCGGGCGCTGAGCCATCTTCTGACAAGCGGCGGGATTGGCCGGCGGGATTGCCGGGCGGTCTTCTGTTTGCCTCTGATGAGCCTCAGGCGACTGGGGCGCTCTTTGACAAGTTGGAATGAGGAAGGGAGACGCGGGCGGCGTTTGTCCTTGCGGCTGGGTCTTAGGACCTGGCGTGAGTAGACTTGTGCCGATCTGTTGTTCTTCTTTCTGAGCTCACCGACGGGTGTTCTGGCGCTGTGAAGCGTCTGGCACTTGGTCGATGTGAGGCTCCGTCTGAGAATACACGTGATCGGCCAGATCAATCTCTTCAACGTGAGAGTTTGATCCTGGCTCAGAGCGAACGCTGGCGGCAGGCTTAACACATGCAAGTCGAGCGGGCCCTTCGGGGTCAGCGGCGGACGGGTGAGTAACGCGTGGGAACGTGCCTTCTGGTTCGGAATAACCCTGGGAAACTAGGGCTAATACCGGATACGCCCTTTTGGGGAAAGGTTTACTGCCGGAAGATCGG
>NZ_JBKFAK010000069.1:0-3633 GCF_053345595.1 Methylobacterium sp. D54C | reverse complement strand
CCTCGGTGGCGACCCGGAAGGCGTCGCGCACGATGGTGGGGATCGAGGAGGCCGAGACGATCTGCCGGGCCATCTTGGTGATCGGCTTCATCGACGAGATCACGTCGACGATCTGGAACTTGGCCTGGCGCGAGGACAGGATGCCCTTCTGGCCGGTGATGATGATCATCGGCATGGCGCCAAGATGGGCGTAGGCCGCGCCGGTGGAGAAGTTCAGGGCGCCCGGGCCGAGCGTCGAGAGGCAGACGCCGGGGCGGCCGGTGAGTCGGCCGTGGGTGGCGGCCATGAAGCTCGCCGCCTGCTCGTGGCGGGTCAGGACCAGCTCGATCTTGGAGTTGCGCAGAGATTCGACGACGTCGAGGTTCTCCTCCCCGGGAATCCCGAAGATGCGGTCGACGCCCTCGTTCTCGAGGGCCGCGACGAGGAGATCTGAACCTTTGGGCATGCGACGTCTCGCTGATGTAACGGTGTTCCCCGGCCGTCCGGGTCGATTCCGGCACTGTGATCGCGAGGCCGTGAACGACACGAGACGGAGGAACACCCCCCGAATACTCGGTTCGTTAGAGGGCCCCCCTGTAGGGTGGTCAAGGGCCGTCCGGGCCCGTGACGTCACAGAGCCGGCCGGATGCTAACGTGCGGTCCGCCGCCCCGGCTTCGGGCCGGTCGAGCGCACCGGCGGGGCCGACCCGGCTGCCGCGATGGAACAGCGATGGATCGCATCGAGAGCGACAAGACCGTGCCGCCGGGGGACCGGGATGCGGATGCCCCGGCCGTGGACTCGGTGCTGGCACCGGTCGCCGATTTCCCGCGGATCGACCTCCGCGCGGGCGTCGAGGCCTGGGACAAGCGGCGCAAGGCCGGCAAGCGGCTGCGCGCCGAGGTGCCCCACGCGGGCCAGGCCGCGCTGGCTTCCGATCCCGACCGGCCCGACCCGGTCGCCCTGATCGAGGCCGCCCACGCGGGCCGCCAGCCGCACCTGATCCCGCTGCGGGTCGCCCGGATGGCGAGTTCGCCCTTCGCGTTCTTGCGCGGGGCCGCGCACGTCATGGCCTGGGACCTGTCGCGCGGGCCGCGCAGCGGCATCGACGTCGTGATGAACGGCGACGCGCACACCGACAATTTCGGCCTGTTCGGCACGCCGCAGCGCGACATCGTCCTCGACCTCAACGATTTCGACGAGGTCACGATCGGCCCGTGGGAGTGGGACCTCAAGCGCCTCGCGGCCGGGCTGGCGATCGCCGCCGACGACGCGGGCCTGCCGGCAGGCGAGCGGCGGGCGGCCGTCATGGAGGCGGTCTCCGGCTACCAGCACACGATGCGGCGCCTCGCGCCGCAGGGCTCCCTCGACGTCTGGTACCAGACGACCCGCGCCGACGGCCCGCACATCGCAGGGCTCCAAATGAACGCGGAGGCCCGGGCGGTGGTCCGCCGGGCGGTCGACAAGGCGCGGCGTCGCAACAACCGCAGCCTGCTCGCCCAGGTGGCCGAGCGGCGCACCGACGGCACCTGGCAATTGCAGACCGACGCGCCGATCCTGACGCCCGTGGACGCGGCGACCCGCGAGGGCGTCGTCACCGGCCTGGAGCGCTACGCCGAGACCCTGCCGCGGGAGCGGCGCTTCATGCTCGACCGCTACCACGTGGTCGACGTCGCCCACCGCGTCGTCGGCGTCGGCAGCGTCGGGACCCGGGCCTACCTCGCCCTGCTGTTCGGCAATTCCGACGCCGACGCGCTCTTCCTGCAGGTCAAGGAGGCGGTCCGACCGGCGCACGCGCCGTACCTGCCAGGCGTGCCGGCGCCGTTCTCCGGGCACGAGGGCGAGCGGGTGATCTACGGCCAGCGCCTGCTCCAGGCGGTGGGCGACCCGCTGCTCGGCTGGACCAGCATCGCGGGCCGGCCGTTCTACGTGCGCCAGATGAAGAACCTGAAGGGCGCGATCCCGCTGGCGCGGATGTCCGGCGCGCCGCTCCTGACCTTCTCGTACGCCTACGGGACGCTGCTGGCGCGCGCCCACGCGCGGACCGGGGACGCGGCGGCGATCGCCGGCTACTGCGGCAGCGGCAAGCACCACGACCTGAGCGGGGCGATCGCCGACTGGGCCGCGGCCTACGCGGAGCGCAATGCGGCCGACTTCGCCCTGTTCCGCGCGGCGATCGCGCGCGGCCGCCTGGAGGCCGCAGCGGATCCGTGCCTGTGACGGTGCGGTCTGCTCGCGGCCGGTCGATGCCGTCCGCACGTCCGTCCTCGCGAGCGGAGCGAAGTGAGGACGGCACGGAATGCCTCGACCGTCGCGTTCAAGCGGAAAGCGTATCAGATGATGCCCGGCGCCGGCGGCTCGTGGGCCAGCCGGACCAGGAGGTCCCGCAGCCAGCGGTGGGCCGGGTCGTGGTCGTAGGAGGCGTGCCACAGCATCGACACGGGCACGTCGTCGAGGGGCACCGGCACGGGGCTGACGCTCAGCGCCAGGGCGCTGGCGAAGGAGGTGGCGAGCCGGGCGTGCATCGTGGCGATCACCGGCGCCGCGCGGACCATGAACGGGACCACGAGGAAGCGCGGGGTCGTCACCGCCAGGGTGCGCGAGCGCCCGATCAGCGCGAGGGCGTCGTCGACGACCCCGTGGGCGGTCTCGCGCAGGGACGTCAGCACGTGGGGGAAGCGCAGGTAATCGTCGAGCCCGATCGGCGGCTCCAGGCCGATCAGGGCGGCGTTGAACAGCACCACGTAGCTGTCCCGGTAGAGGAGGCGCTGCTTGTGGTGGAGCTGCCCCTCCGAGAACAGGCCGATGGCGAGGTCGACCCGGTCGGCGTCGAGCTCGTCGAGGATCCGGGTCCGGTCGACCGAGCGCAGCAGCAGCCGGATGCCGGGCGCCTCCCGCCGGAGCTGCGCGATTAGCCGCGGCCCGAGCAGCGCCTCGACGCTGTCCGGCAGGCTCACCGTGAAGACGCGTTCGACGGTGGCCGGGTCGAACCGCTCCTCCCGGTGCACCAGCGCCTGCACCTGCCGGAGGGTGGCGCGCAGCGGCTCGGCGATCTTCAGGGCGCGGGGCGTCGGCCGCATCCCGTCCGGCGCCCGGGTCAGGAGCTCGTCGTCGAACAGGCGGCGCAGGCGGGCGAGGCTCGAGCTCATCGCCGACTGGCCGATCCCGACCCGTGCGGCGGCCCGCGTGACGCTGCGCTCGTCGAGCAGCGCGTCGAGGGCGACCAGCAGGTTCAGGTCGATCCGGCTGAGATCGATATGGTCGATGGCCACGGGCGTCGCGTTCGGTGGAGGGTCGGAGTGCCGACATAGCAGATGAGACGGCTTGCCCGTCATCCCGAAGTCGCGCCGCGGCGTCCCGGAGTGACGGCAGGGCTCGGCCCATGTGACGGTGCCCGCGGCCGATGGTTTCTCGGCACCGACGTCCTTGCGAGCGGAGTGAAGCAATCCAGCAGCGCGACGCCTGCCGATGTTGCGCCGCCCTGGGTCGCTTCGCTGCGCTCGCGATGACGGAGAGGTGCGCGTCGACCGCGGCGCGCGCCTCAGTTTGCCTTGACAATGTTCCTATTTTGTGCTTCCTGACCGCACCTGTCCGCGGCGGCCCGGGAGCGATCCCGGGCCGTCCTTCGGGGGCCCGCCCGGTGGCTGACCGTGCGG
>NZ_JBKFAK010000068.1:0-4015 GCF_053345595.1 Methylobacterium sp. D54C | reverse complement strand
GCGGGGATCGGATCCCGCGCGTACTTGGCCGACACCTGGGTTCCCGCGGCGTCCCGCGTCCCTCGTGCTCGCCTCCCGGGCCATGCCCCCGGCGCCACGCGCGCGCGGGGACGATCACGCGTGTCCGGTGCCGGCCGCCGCGGAGGATCGCCGTCGCGCCCGCAGGCGGCGACGGTTGCGTCCCGGCGCCGGCCGCGCGACAACGCGGGCAGCTTCCCGCGCTCATCCGGAACACCACAGACGTGACGTCCAACGCCCCGGCGAATCCCCGAAAGACGTTCGGTCTCTCGACCGCGATCTCCTACCCCAACGGCGCGCCCCATATCGGCCACGCCTACGAGGTGATCGCCGCCGACGCGATCGCGCGCTTCCACCGGCTCGACGGCTACGACGTGCTGTTCTCCACCGGGACCGACGAGCACGGGCTCAAGATCCAGCAGGCCGCGACCCGGGCCGGCACCACCCCGCGCGCCTACGTCGACGGCACCGCCGCCCGGTTCCAGGCCATGGCCGACCGGATGGACTGCGCCTACGACCGCTTCATCCGCACCACCGAGCCCGGCCACTACGCCGCCGCCCAGGAGATCTGGCGGCGGATGGAGGCCAACGGCGACATCTACCTCGACAAGTATGCCGGCTGGTACTCGGTCCGCGACGAGGCCTACTACGACGAGTCCGAGACCCGGCTCCTGGAGGATGGCAGCCGCCGCAGCCTCGCCACCGACACGCCGGTCGAGTGGATGGAGGAGGAGAATTTTCTGTTCCGGCTCTCTGCCTACCAGGACAGGCTGCTGAAGCTCTACGACGAGCAGCCCGGCTTCATCGGGCCGGACACGCGCCGGAACGAGGTGGCGAGCTTCGTGCGCTCCGGCCTCAAGGACCTCTCGGTCAGCCGCACCAATTTCGACTGGGGCGTGCCGGTGCCGGGGCATCCGAACCACGTGATGTACGTGTGGGTCGACGCGCTCACCAACTATCTCACCGTCACCGGCTTCCCCGACGCGGAGAACCCCCAAAAAAGATTCTGGCCGATGGACCTGCACGTGATCGGCAAGGACATCGTCCGGTTCCACGCGGTCTACTGGCCGGCCTTCCTGATGTCGGCCGGGCTGCCGCTCCCGAAGCGCGTCTTCGGCCACGGCTTCCTGCTCTCCAAGGGCGAGAAGATGTCGAAGTCGCTGGGCAACGTCCTCGACCCGTTCGAGCTCGCCGACACCTACGGGGTCGACCCGGTGCGCTACTTCGTGCTGCGCGAGGTGCCGTTCGGGGGCGACGGCAGCTACAGCCACGAGGCGATCATCGGCCGGATCAACGCCGATCTCGCCAACGATCTCGGCAACCTCGCCCAGCGCTCGCTCACGATGGTCGCCAAGAACTGCGACGGCGCGGTGCCGGATCCGGGCAGCCTGGACGCGGCCGACACGGCCCTGCTGGCCCAGGCCGACGCCCTGCCGGCACGGGCCCGGACCCTCATGGGCGAGCTGGCGCTCCACACCGTCCTGGCGGAGATCTGGGCCGTGGTGGCCGAGGCCAACCGCTACTTCGCCGCCCAGGAGCCGTGGAAACTGCGCAAGTCCGACCCCGCGCGGATGAACGCGGTGCTCTACACGACGCTGGAATCCCTGCGCGTCTTCGGCATCCTGACCCAGCCCTTCGTGCCGGGGGCGGCGGCCAAGCTCCTCGACCTGCTGGCGGTGCCGGCCGACCGGCGCGGCCTCGCCGATGTGGGGGCGGGGGGCCGGCTCGTGCCCGGCACGGCGCTCCCCGCCCCCGCGCCGATCTTCCCGCGCTTCGAGCGCCCCGAGACTCCGTCCGCTTGAAGGCCCCTGCCGCTTGAAGGACCCTGCCGCCCGACGGCCCCGAGACCCGATGCTCATCGACAGCCACTGCCATCTCGACTTCCCGGACTTCGCCGCCGACCTCCCGGGCGTGATCGCCCGCGCCAAGGCCGCGGGCGTCGCCGGCATGCTCACGATCGCCACCCGGGTCGCCAAGGCCGACACCTACCGGGCGATCGCCGAGGCCCATCCCGAGGTCTGGCACACGGTCGGCACCCATCCCCACGGGGCCGCCGAGGAGCCGGACGTCGCCGCCGAGACGATCGCGGGCCTCGCCCAGGCCAGCCCGCGCTGCGTCGGGATCGGCGAGGCGGGCCTCGACTACCACTACGCCGACGCCGCCCCCGAGGCCGTGCAGGAGCGGGTGCTGCGCGCCCACATCGCGGCGGCCCGGCTCTCCGGCCTGCCGCTCGTGATCCACGCCCGGGACGCCGACGACCACATGGAGCGGGTGCTCGCCGACGAGATGGGCCGGGCGCCGTTCCGGGCGGTGCTGCACTGCTTCTCGTCGGGGCGGCGGCTGGCGGAGGCCGGGGTGGAGCTCGGGCTGTACGTGTCCTTCTCGGGCATCGTCACCTTCCGGCGCTCGCACGACCTGCGCGACATCGCCAGGGCCGTGCCCCTCGACCGGATCCTGGTGGAGACCGACGCGCCGTTCCTGGCCCCCGAGCCCCACCGGGGACGGACCAACGAGCCGGCCTACACGGCCGACACCGCCCGGTCGCTGGCCGGGACCCTGGGGCTGACCGCCGAGGACTTCGCCCGGACCACGACGGCGAATTTCTTCACCTTGTTCGACAAGGCCGCCGGAACGCGCCCGGGCGCTGCGTGACGAGTCGGAGCGGGAGATCCGGATGGCGAGCCTGACCCTGCGCATCCTCGGTTGCGGCTCGTCCGGCGGGGTGCCGCGGGTCGGCAGCGGCTGGGGCGCCTGCGACCCGGCGGAGCCGCGCAACCGCCGGCGGCGCTGCTCGATCCTGGTGGAGCGCGCGTCGGGGGCGGGGCGGACCACGCTCCTGGTCGACACCTCTCCGGACCTGCGCGAGCAGCTCATCGACGCCGGCGTGACGCGCCTCGACGGGGTGCTCTACACCCACGCCCACGCCGACCACACCCACGGGATCGACGACCTGCGCCCGCTGGTAATCGCCATGCGGGCCCGCATCCCGGTCTACGCCGACGCCCTGACGCGGTCGCTGCTCACGGCCCGGTTCGGCTACTGCTTCGAGACGCCCCCCGGCAGCGCCTACCCGCCGATCCTCGACCTGCGCGACCTCGCCGCCGGCCGCGACCTGACCCTGGAGGGGGAGGGGGGCGCGATCACGGTGGAATCACTCCCGGTGGAGCACGGCAACGAGGCGGCCCTGGGCTTCCGCTTCGGCGCGGCCGCCTACATGCCCGACGTCAGCCTGATCCCGGAGACGAGCCTCGCCCGGCTCCGCGGTCTCGACCTGCTGATCATCGACGCCTTGCGGGACACCCCGCACCCGACTCACTTCTCGGTCTCGGACGCCCTCGCGCTGATCGAGTCGGTCCGCCCGCGCAGGGCGGTCCTCACCAACCTGCACACGGATCTCGACTACGGCGCCCTCGCGACGCGCCTGCCGGAGGGCATCGCGCCCGCCTATGACGGCATGACCCTGAGCCTCGAGGCCTAGCGCGCTCACCGGGAGCGCGAATCGGGCGTCACACGGCTGTCGTCCGCGGAGTCCAAGAAAATCGGCTTTCCGGCCAACAAGCCTGTTGACGGCCGGGAACCCTGGATCTATACCCCGGTTCATCGGCGCCGGCCGCGGAAGTGGACCGGGCGCTGAGCCATCTTCTGACAAGCGGCGGGACTGGCCGGCGGGATTGCCGGGCGGTCTTCTGTTTGCCTCTGATGAGCCTTAGGCGACTGAGGCGCTCTTTGACAAGTTGGAATGAGGAAGGGAGACGCGGGCGGCGTTTGTCCTTGCGGCTAGGTCGAGAGACCTGGCGTGAGTAGACTTGTGCCGATCTGTTGTTCTTCTTTCTGAGCTCACCGACGGGTGTTCTGGCGCTGTGAAGCGTTTGGCACTTGGTCGATGTGAGGCTCCGTCTGAGAATACACGTGATCGGCCAGATCAATCTCTTCAACGTGAGAGTTTGATCCTGGCTCAGAGCGAACGCTGGCGGCAGGCTTAACACATGCAAGTCGA
>NZ_JBKFAK010000067.1:0-5384 GCF_053345595.1 Methylobacterium sp. D54C | reverse complement strand
ACGCCGGACCGTCCCCTCCGGCTCAAGTCTACGGTCAAGTCGAGACACAAAACGATCCTCTCGTGCGGATCGTCAAATTGCCCGGTCAGATCGCCCCACAGAAGATGGGGTCGGAACATCGCTTACCCTTGATCGATATTCGGCACTGATTGTCAGCGCTATCTGTCGCTGCGGTTTGTGGGCACCGGTGAGGTGTAAGCCCAGTGCCGTGACCGCTCAGGCCGTCACGGCAGCGACGGCGGCGGGCTGGCGCTCCAGGGTCCGGTAGACGGTCGGCCGGGAGATCGAGAACAGTTCGGCCAAGTCGCTAATCGCGTACCCGCCGGTGTCGTACATCCGGCGCAACTCCTTCTGCTGCCGGTCGGAGAGCTTGGGCTTCTTGCCCCGCAGCTTCCCCTTGGCGCGCGCCACCGCCATGCCCTCGCGCGTGCGCAGCCGGATCAGGTCCGCCTCGAACTCGGCAAACGTCGCCAGGATGTTGAAGAACAGCTTGCCCATTGGGTCGGTGGGGTCGTGCACGCTGGCGCCGAGCTGGAGCTTCACACCCCGGGCGGCGAGCGCGTCGCCGATCGCACGCGCGTCAGGCACCGATCGGGCGAGCCGGTCGAGCTTGGGCACCACGAGAGTATCGCCACTCCGGACCGCAGCCAGCGCTTGGTCGAGGCCCGGTCGGGCTCGGTTCGTCCCGGTGAAGCCCTTGTCGGTGTAGATGCGATCGGGTGCCACCCCGAGCTGGACCAGAGCGTGGCGCTGGGCGGCGAGGTCCTGCTTGTCGGTCGAGCAGCGGGCGTAGCCGATCAGCACATGCGTCATAGGCTCGACTGTAACGTATGAGATCCCCTCACCGCAATTTTTATCGTACCATTCTATTGAGACGCGACCGGCGCAGGCGGATCGAGCCTTCAGAGGTGGATCGGCCAAGCGTCCGCTCACCGATCCCCATACGGACGGAGCAGAGCGGCACCACGCAGCCGATATGATCCAGTGGTGCTGGCCAGCTTCGCGAGGACATGCCGTCAATCGCTTATCCTGGCGTAAGTCGACGATGATGGCGTATGATCGATCGAACGGCAGACAGCGGAGGCAACACGTGAGAGCTAAGGTGATGCCCGACGGGCGCGTGAGCTTGCCCGCCGATCTACGCAAGCGGCACGGCCTCAGTCACGGGGGTGAGGTCATCGTCGAGGACATGGGCGACGCCATCGTATTGCGGACACTCGATCAGGTCGTCGCCCGAGCACAGGCTCTGAGCCGCAGGCTCGTCGGCGACACGGCAGGTGCGTCCGTGGCGGACTTCCTCGCGGATCGCGTGCGTGAGGCCGAGGCCGAATGACGGGCTTCGTCCTCGACGCGTCCGCGCTGCTCGCCCTGCTGCTGGCCGAGCCGGGAGCGGATCGGGTGAAGGCCGGGCTCGACGGGTCTGTCATGACGACCGCCAATCTGGCTGAGGTGGTCAGCCACTACGCCAAGCTCGGGGCTGCACGCCCTGATATCGAGGCGCTGTTGCGTCCCTTGCCGATCCGATGGGCTGCCGCCGATGCCGCGCTGTCGTACGAGGCCGGGATGCTGCGTCCGCTCATGGTTGAGGGCGGTCTGTCGCTCGGGGATCGCTACTGCCTCGCCCTGGCCAAGCGCGAAGGCCTGCCGGCGCTCACCGCGGAGCGGCGCTGGTCGATGATCGCCGAGGCAGCCGGTGTCGTGGTCGAGATGATCCGCTGAAGGCCGCGCTGAAGGATCAGGTTGGGGCGAACATGCGCGCGAAGCTGACGCGCAGGTCGGGATCGCGCCAAACTGGCGTTTGCCCGGCAGTAGAAAAGCCGACACGTTTCTCCGACAGAGACTGGGCTGTTTCGAGCGGCGAGTGACGGGTTCTGCCAGACTGTCGGAGATACGATCGTTTTTCGGACATACGGCAGAATAGGACGAATGTCCGAGAAGGGTGGATTTCTGTCGGTTCGCTTACGGGCGGAAAGGCATCGAAGCGGACGTGACTGCCTCGCCCACTTCCGACACCAAGCAGACCCTCGGGATGTCTGCTCCGTGGCATCCGGGCTTGTCGGTCTGCTATGATTGGTTCGGTTGAGAAAGTTCGCTTTGGATGGTCTCAGTGGGCATCCAAAACAGACTGAGGGCCGGGGTTCGCCTGGACCATACCCAAACCGAACCGTGTCGGCCGGCTGCTGTAAGTGGGAGTGGGCATAGCGGACCGCGGTCTACTGCAATCCGTCGTCGCTGGCTGGAGCGACTTCGTCGCCGGCGCGGCGCCGGATCTCTTCGGCCAAGGCGTACAGCAGCATCCGCGAGGCCGTCTGCATCTCGGGCGAGCCGTGCCGCATGACCGCTTCGTGATTGGCGATGCAGAACTCAGCCACTGCCTCAAACTCGTCGGGCGTTTCCATTTCGCCCCCCGAACCATGGTGCGCAACCATACAATCACCGGGCGTGTTTCGTGACAAGAAGTCGCGCAACGATTGTTTGTCCGCCAGCGCACACAATAGCCTAGATTAGTTTTGCGTCGGTCGGCGCTTCCGGATGAACCTTGGAGGCAGCCTTGCCGGTCAGCCCGCTCAGAGACGACGAAGATCGCCGTCGTGGTGTCAGCACTCTCAAGCGCATCGCGGCGACCCTCGATCTACCCGAGGGGGCCTTTTCCAATGATCGTCCGACCAGAACCGAAGGCGACGACGTAATGGAGTTGCTACGGATCTGGCAGAGCCTTGAGCACTCGGCGGACCGTCGGAAGTTGCTGGGCTTCGCACGGACCTTACTCGCCGGACGGCGGTAGGCGTCGCACCATGAAGGCCGATGTCCGCACGGGTCGCGAGCAGCCGCGAGCGCCGGTCTGAGAAAGGCGCACCCAAACCAGACCAGCCGCCGCTGGCTTGAACGTCCGGTTCGGCCGCAGTGCTGAGGGCTGCTCACCACCCCGAGCAGAAGTTGCCGGACGGTTGACGAACGTCCGTTTCGGGGGAACGCCGACATTGCTTCCGGCGGCTGGGTCGGGTCGAAAGCGGCTGCGGCTGCGAGTGCAGGCGGGGGGCATCGGTATAGTCCCTCTGCCTGCAGGCGCTTGAGAAGCACGCATGCCTGCTCCTCGGCTGCAACGCCGTCCTCTCGCTTCTCGAAGCCATACCATGCACCGGGACGCGCTAGCCCACCCGCCGCCCGCTTGAACCTCCGACACCCGGACGAAGCCTTGAAGGAGTTCCTCCATGGCCTGCCCCGTGCCCGTCCTTGGCGCCCTGCCGGACTGCGGTTGGCTATTTTTGAGAGGTGGCAGCAGCCAGCCTGCCTTGCAATCCATCCCGAACGAGCGTGCGGACTTGCGCAAGTGCGCTCGAATGATTGTACTCTGGGACCAGTGCACGGCTAACAACCATGCCCTTCATGATCGGATCGATCGCCTCAATTATTGCATCGACATCACAGTGAGGCGACCTTGCCAAATCACGGAGGGTCTGCCTCAACCATGACCTTGCTTGTTTCTGGCCTTGATTTTCAATCTCCGCGAGCGCTGGATGGCGCGTTGCGTTGAGCCACAGATCAAGGCTCAGTATAGCGCTATCGCGATCGAGTGTAGAAAAATATCGCTCGAACACCTCGATTAAGGCGTCGCTTCCGCCACCTGGCCGCGCGAGAGGTTCCGCGATGAAAGCGGTACGTTTGCCGTCGCGCTCGGCCAAGCCTAGTACCAGTGCTTCTTTGGAGATGAAGTAACGATAGATATTCGGGGACGACATCTTCGCTTCACGAGCAATGTCTTGCATCGTTGTACGATCGAAGCCGCTTCGAACGAAGCAGATCTTCGCCGCGTCTAGGATGCGCTCCTGTTTTTCCGAAAAGCTATCGCTGGGGCCGTCGACGTTGCTATGCTTAGCGCGCATGTCCAGTCGGTTTCACAATTGCTATCACTTTGCCGTATGGCTGCCGGTGCGGACCGAACCCATACGCTTCGTCACAGAACGTTAAGCGAATGAACAATCAGTATCATACCTTCCGCCGGAAGTGGAGCGTACTTGTTGGAGCGTGCGAGGAGCGAAACATTTAGGATGGGCGCGTCCTACATACCCTGAACGGCTCGACTCACCCTCCGATCTGACCGTGCTCGATTCCGAAGCCCGGGACTGTGCAGGCGCACGGCGCGTTGTAGGGCAGAACATCGTCGCTCATACACGCGCCCCGGCTTGTGACGCAAACACGTCCGAAGCGGCCTCGATAGCGGGGACGGCCGTCGTAGTAGGGCCGCGGACGATCGTAACCTTCATCCTCGTAGTATTGCGCTGCCGCAGGGGACAAACCTGAAACCGGCACGAGTAAGACGGCGGTCAATGCGGCGAGCGCTAGACGGGTCATCATTGTGGGGCAATCTCCGCAAATGTCGGTGTCCGGTCGACCTGAGTGAGGGGCGGATGCAGGTCGACCGGATGTCGCAGGCCCATGAAGCGGGCATGCAACCACGTGGCAGTCCCGTCGAGGTTTTCTACTCGACGGCCGCAAGGCTACTTAGACGCAGGTCAGTAACCGTAATAGGCCGCCGCAGCCTCACGCTCGCGCCGGGCCTGCTGGGCTTGGGATGCGATGATCGCACCGCCGATTATTCCAAGCGCTGCGCCTGCGGCCACTGCTCCCGCGACGTTGCGGCCGCGACGCGCGCCGTAGTGCCGATATCCACCATGGTAGCCGTAGCCTGCTCGCGGGCCGTAGCCGTGGCCATGCCAGGGCCCAGCTTCGGCCGCCGGTGCGGCCAGCATGCCGCCTGCGCACAAGGCAGCGGCGACGAAACGGGCTGCTCTCGTCATGATCAACTCCGATGTGACTTCAGGCTTGGCAAGAGTGCCGGCCGACCCGTGATCGGTGCGTTTTGGGTCGGCCGGCGTACCGCAGCTCCGGGTGCGACGGGGCTGCGATTGGTAGGCGTCCGAGTGGGACGCGATCGGTTGAGGCAGTAGGCTAGCGGACGACCGTCCCCTTCCGGGTAGAGATCGATCCCGTGGCCGTGGGTCTCACGTTCCATTCCGGGTCGCGACGAGGCCCACCCGACGAGTCAGTGGCGGCCGTGAGCTGTCCCGGCAACGTGTCCGTGACGACCTTCCAAGTCTGCGTCCCGCAGAAGATGAGCATGCATCCCTTGACCGTGAGCGCAGACGGTGTGTCGGCCCATACGGCGACATCGTATGTCTTGCCGTCCTCACCACTGTAGATGCGGCCGCTATAATGACCTTCGTCATCCGGTTTGAGTCCGAGCAGCATCTGATGTCCTAGGGTGTGAACCGAACCAATCCGTTGCAGGGTCTGTCGTTTTATGATTCCAGGCGGCCGTTTTCTGGCCTGGAGGCGGTGATGGCGGACCTGTTCTGGCTCTCGGATGAGCAATGGGCGGTGAT
>NZ_JBKFAK010000066.1:0-6253 GCF_053345595.1 Methylobacterium sp. D54C | reverse complement strand
GCCCTGGCCGACACGCTGCCCGACGCGCTGCGCCCCGCCCGCATCCTCGCCCTGCCCGCCCTGCCGGTCTCCGCCAACGGGAAGCTCGACCCAGGACGGCTCCCCGAACCCGACTGGGCGGGCGCGGGTCGGCGCGGGCCGCGCACCGCGCGCGAGGCGGCCGTGGCGCTGGCCTTCGCGCAGGTGCTCGGCCTCGACGCGGTCGGGGTCGACGACGGCTTCTTCGACCTCGGCGGGCACTCGCTGCTCGCCACGCGCCTCGTCAGCCGGCTGCGCGCGGCGCTCGGCGTCGAGCTGCCGCTGCGCGCCGTGTTCGAGGCCCCGACGGTCGCGGCGCTGAGCGGGTGGATCGCCGCGGGCGGCGACGCGGCCGGTGAGGCGGCCGGACACGTCGGCCCCGCGCGCACGCCCCTCGTCGCGCGCCCGCGGCCGGACGTCGTCCCACTCTCCGCGGCCCAGACCCGGATGTGGCTGCTGTCGCGGATCGACGGCGCGCATCCCTACACCATCCCGATCGCGCTCCGCCTCACGGGTCCGCTCGACGCCGACGCGCTGCGCGCGGCCCTCGCCGACGTGGTGGCGCGCCACGAGAGCCTGCGGACCCGCATCGTCGCGATCGACGGGGCGCCGGCGCAGCAGGTCCTGCCGCCCGACGCGGCGCGGCCCGGCCTCGACCTGCGCGCGGCGGACCCGGAATCGTGGCCGGACGCGCTGTCCGCGGCGGCGCGCGCGCCCTTCGACCTGGCCGTCGACCTGCCGATCCGCGCGCGGCTGTACCGGTTCGGCCCGGACGCGCACGGGCTCCTCCTCCTGATCCACCACGTCGCCGCCGACGGCTGGTCGCTGACTCCGCTGATGCGCGATCTCGCGGCGGCCTACGCGGCGCGGTGCCGCGGCTCGGCGCCGGAGCGCCCGGCCCTGCCGGTGCAGTACGCGGACTACGCGCTCTGGCAGCGCGACCGTCTCGGCGACGAGGCCGACCCGGACAGCCTGATCGCCCGCGAGATCGGCTACTGGCGCCCGCAGCTCGCGGGGCTGCCCGAAGGCCTCGCGCTGCCCACCGACCGGCCGCGCCCGGCGACGGCGAGCCACCGCGGGCGGCGCGTGCCCCTCGCCCTCGGGCCGGATCTCCACCGCGCGCTGGCGGATCTCGCGCGGCGCGAGCGGGCGAGCCTCTTCATGGTGCTCCAGGCCGGCCTGTCGGCGCTCCTGACCCGCCTGGGCGCGGGCGAGGACATCCCGCTCGGGAGCCCGATCGCGGGCCGCACGGACGAGGCCCTCGACGGCCTCGTCGGCTGCTTCGTCAACACGCTCGTGCTGCGGACCGACACGTCCGGCGACCCGAGCGGCCGCGATCTCGTGGGGCGCGCCCGCGCCGTCGCGCTCAAGGCCTACGCGCACCAGGACGTGCCCTTCGAGCGCCTCGTGGAGGTGCTGAACCCGCCGCGCTCGCTCGCGCGCCATCCGCTGTTCCAGGTCATGCTGGCCCTTCAGGACGGCGTGCCGGATTCCTTCGATCTGGCCGGCCTGCGCGCCGTCCCGGATCCGGTCGGCGCCGGGGCCGCGCGGTTCGACCTCGCCTTCGACCTCGTCGAGCGGCGCGGGGCCGACGGGACGGAGGCGGGCGTCGTCGGCCACCTCGAATACGCCACGGACCTCTTCGAAGAAGCCGGCGCGACCCGCCTCGCGGACCGGTTCGCGCGGCTGCTCGCGGCCCTGGCGGCCGCGCCGGACCGGGCAATCGGGGATCTCGACCTGTTCGAGGCCGGCGAGCGGCGACAGGTCGTGACGGACTGGAACGCGACGGCGCGGGCGGTGCCGCCCGAGACCCTGCCGGCCCTCGTCGCCGCGCAGGCGGCCCGCACGCCGGAGGCCGTCGCCCTGGTGGCCGGTTCGGAGGTGATGCGCTACGCGGAGCTCGAGGCCCGCGCCAACCGGATCGCCCACGCGCTCATCGCCCGCGGGATCGGACCGGAGGACATCGTGGCGGTGGCGCTGCCGCGCGGGCCGGACCTCGTCGCGGCACTGCTGGGCGTGCTCAAGGCCGGGGCGGCCTACCTGCCCCTCGACCCGGGCTACCCCGCGGAGCGGCTCGCCCTCATGCTGGCCGATGCCCGGCCCGCCGGCCTCGTGACCGTCGACGCGTGGCCGCGGCCGGACGGCCTGCCCGCCCTGGTGCTCGACGCCCCGGACGGGCGCGCGGCGCTCGCGGCCGCGCCGGCCCGCGCGCCGACCGACCGGGACCGGGCGCGCCCGCTCGTGCCGGCCCATCCCGCCTACGTGATCTACACGTCCGGCTCCACGGGCCGGCCCAAGGGGGTCGTTGTCCCGCATGCCGGCCTGACCAACCTGCTGCACGACCTCGTCGATCGCCTCGGCGTGACGCCGGCGGACCGGCTGCTCGCCGTCACCACGGTCGGCTTCGACATCGCGGGCCTGGAACTGTTCGGGCCGCTGCTCCGCGGCGCGCGCGTGGTGCTCACCGGGCGGGACGACGTGCTCGATCCCGGGCGTCTGGCGCGGCTCGTCCGCGAGGCGGGCATCACGCTGATGCAGGCCACGCCGACCCTGTGGCGCGGTCTCGCGGAGACGGACGCCCTGCGCGGCGTGCGGGTGCTGGTGGGCGGCGAGGCGCTGCCGCCCGACCTCGCGGGCGCCCTGAGCGCGCGGGCGGCGCGGGTGACCAACCTCTACGGCCCGACCGAGACCACGATCTGGTCCACGGCGGCCGAGATCGTGCCCGGCGCGGAGGCCGTCACCGTCGGCGCGCCCCTGTGGAACACGCAGGCCTATATCCTCGACGGCGGCCTGCGGCCGGTCCCGCCGGGCACGGTCGGCGAACTCTACCTCGCGGGCGCCGGGCTCGCCCGCGGGTATCTCGGGCGGCCGGGGCTCACGGCCGAGCGCTTCGTCCCCTGCCCCTTCGGGCCGCCCGGCGCGCGCATGTACCGGACCGGCGACCGCGCGCGCTGGCGCGCGGACGGGGCCCTCGACTACCGCGGCCGCGTCGACCACCAAGTGAAGATCCGCGGCGTGCGCATCGAGCCCGGCGAGGTCGAGGCGGCGCTGATCGCGCAACCCGGCGTCGCGCAGGCCGTCGTGACCGCGCGGCAGGACCGGCCCGGCGACGCGCGGCTGGTGGCCCACGTCGTCCCTGGCCCCGGGGCGGCGCTCGACCCCGCGGAGCTGCGCCGGGCGCTCGCCGCGACGCTGCCGGACGCGATGGTGCCGGCGGCCGTCGTGACGCTCGATGCCCTGCCGCTGACCCCCAACGGCAAGGTCGACCGCGCCGCCCTGCCGGCGCCGGAGCCGGTCGCCGACCCGGCCGCCGACCCGCCGCGGACCGGGACGGAGCGCCGCCTCGCCGCTGTCTGGGCCGAGGTGCTGAACCTCCCCTCGGTCGGGCGCGGCGACAACTTCTTCGCCCTGGGCGGGCACTCGCTCCTCGTCGCCCGGGTCGTCGCGCGCCTGAGCGAGGCGCACGGCATCGCCCTGCCCCTGCGCGCCGTCTTCGAGGCGCGCACCCTGGCGGATCTCGCGGTCGCGATCGACGGCCGGGACGCGGGTGGCGCGGACGCCGACATCGACGCGATGAGCGACCTCCTCGACGCGCTGGAACACGCCGAATGACTGACACCGGCCCCTCGCGGGACGACCAGCTGCGCGCCCTGGCGGCGCGCTTCTCCGCGCTGCCCGACGGCAAGCGCCGCCGGTTCGTGCAGGACCTCGCCGCGCGCGGCCTCGACGCGGACCGCCTGCCGATCCTGCCCGCGGAGGGCGGCGACGCGGGACCGCTCTCCGACGCGCAGCGCCGGTTCTGGCTCCTCTGGCAGCTCGACCCGGAGAGCCCGGCCTATCACATCGTCGGCGCGCTGCGCCTGACCGGTCCGCTCGACCCCGAGGCGCTGGACCGGGCGTTCGCCGGCGCCGTCGCCCGTCACGCGGGCCTGCGCGCGCGCTTCCCCCTGCGCGACGGGGAGCCGGTGCAGCAGGTCGACCCGGCGGGCACGTTCGCGATGGCCCGCCACGACCTGACCGGCTGCGACGCGGCCGAGGCGCGGGCGCGCCGCGCCGCGATCGAGGCGGTAGTCGAGCGGGCGCCCTTCGACCTCGCGCGCGGGCCCCTGCTGCGCGCCGCCCTGGTGCGCGAGGCGCCGGATCGGCACGTCGTCTTCCTGACCCTGCACCACATCGTCGGCGACGCCGTGTCGATGGACCTGCTGATCGACGCGGTCGCCACCGGCTACGGATCCGACGCGCCGGAGAGCGCGGCCCCCGCCATCACCTACGCGGATTACGCCGCCTGGCAGGCGCGGATGCTGGACGCGGGCGCCCAGGCCGCGAGCCTCGAGTTCTGGACGGACCTCCTCGGCACGGAGCACCCCGTCCTCGCCCTGCCCGCCGACCGGCCGCGCCCCGACGTGCCCAGCTTCACCGGGGAGACGCTGACCTTCCCGCTGCCGCCCGCGACCGCGGCGGGCATCCGCGCCCTGGCCCGCCGCCGCGGCGCGACCGCGTTCCACGTCCTCGCCGCCGGCTTCGCGATCCTGCTCCAGCGCCTCGGCGGCGAGCGCGCTCTCCGCCTGGGCGTGCCGGTGGCGAACCGCACCCGGCCCGAGACCGCGGGCGTGATCGGCAGCTTCGCCAACACCCTGGTGCTGCCCTTCGCGTTCGACCCGCTGGACAGCTTCGCCGCGTGCGTGGAGGCGACGCGGGCGCTCCTCGTGGAAGCCCAGGCCCATCAATCCGTGCCGTTCGAGCGGCTCGTGAGCGCCCTGAGCCCCGACCGGCATCCGGGCCGCAATCCCCTGTTCCAGGCGATCGTCCAGCACCTGCAGGAGCGCCCGCTCGCCACGATCCGCGTCGGCGACCTGTCGGTCGAGCGCGTCCCCCGCGCCACCGGCAGCGCCCACGTGGATCTCGGCCTGACCACGCTGGAGGAGGCGCAGGGCGGCTTCACCGCGCACCTCACCTACGCCCGCGACCTGTTCGACGCGGCCACCGTCGCGCGCTGGCGCGACCATTTCCTGACCCTGCTGGGCAGCCTCGTCGCGGCGCCGGACGCGCCGATCCACGGGGCGCCCCTGCTCACACCGGGCGAGATCGCGCGGCTGAACCCGCCCTCCGCGCCGCCCGAGGTCGACGGGCAGCCCGTTCACGTGACCATCGCGGGGTTCGCGCGCACGGACCCCGAACGGACCGCGGTGATCTTCGCCGATCGCGCCACGAGCCGCGGCGCGCTGGACGCCGAGGCGAACCGCCTCGCGCACCGTCTCGCCGAGGCCGGCATCGGCCCGGACACGGTCGTCGCCGTGATGCTGCCCCGCTCGCCCGGCCTGCTCGCCGCCTATCTCGGCGTGCTCAAGGCGGGCGGCGCCTACCTGCCGCTCGGGCTCGACCTGCCGGACGCGCGGATCGCCGCGATGGTCGCCGACAGCGGCGCGCGCGTCCTCGTCACGGATCGCGCCCATGCCGGCCGCGGGCCAGCCGGGGTCCGGCAGATCCTGATCGACGCGGACGCGCCGGACGCGGAAGCGGGGCCTCCACCCCCGGTGGCGCTCCACCCGGAGAACCTCGCCTACCTGATCTACACCTCCGGCTCGACGGGGAAGCCGAAGGCGGTGGCGGTCGCGCACGGCCCCCTCGCGATGCACGTCCGCGCGACCGCGCCGCTCTACGAGATGGACGCGGACTCCCGCGAGTTCCACTTCATCACCTTCAACTTCGACGGCGGGCACGAGCGCTGGCTGACGGCGCTCGCCTGCGGCGCCAGCCTCGTGCTCCGCGACGACGCGCTCTGGTCGCCGGCGGAGGTGTTCGCGGCGTTCCGCCGGCACGGCGTGACCAATGCCGGCTTCCCGCCGAGCTACGTCCGGGAACTGACGCGCTGGGCCGAGCAGGAGGGCGGCGCGCCGACCCTCGACCTGCTCTCCTTCGGCGGCGAGGCGATGCTGCGCGACGAACTCGCGCGCGTCAACCGCGCCCTCGGGCCGCGCCGCCTCATCAACGGCTACGGGCCGACCGAGACCGTGGTGACGCCGCTCGTCTGGAAGGTCCCCGCCGGCACGACCTGCGACACGCCGTACGCGCCGATCGGCAGCCCGGTGGGCGACCGGACCGCCTGGATCCTCGACGACGCGCTGCACCCGGTGCCGGTTGGGGTGGTGGGCGAGCTCTACATCGGCGGCACCGGCCTCGCCCGCGGCTATCTCGGACGCCCCGGCCTGACCGCCGAGCGCTTCGTGCCCGACCC
>NZ_JBKFAK010000065.1:0-6587 GCF_053345595.1 Methylobacterium sp. D54C | reverse complement strand
GGCGTGCAGGCCGCGGCTGCCGGCGCGGCGGCGGCCGGCGGCGGCGCGGCGGGCGCCGCCTTGGCGGCCGGCTTCGCGGCCTGGGTCGCGGGGGGCGTCGCGAAGGCGAGGGTCGGCGCGAGCAAGCCCGCGATCAGGAGAGGCGTGCCGCGCATGGCGTCTCGAAAGCTCCGCTGGGCCCGGGGCCGCCGGCGGCGGAGGACCGGGAGCGGGTTCTGCGGCATCAGGCCGACGGCGACAAGGGCTCCCTGACGGGCTCCCTGACGGGCTCCCGGACGGGCTCCCGGATAGGCTCCCGGCGGGCCACCTGGGCCGGTCGCCTGCCGGGTGCCGGGGCCTTCGGGCCGCGCACGAGCGCCACGAGCGGGAGCGACAGGCCGACGGCCAGCACCCACCAGGCCGGCCGGATCGGCCCGGAGAAGTCCAGGTTGGCGGCGAGGACGAGGTTGGCCGGCACACCGCTGGCGAGGCCGTACCACGCGGCCTCCAGCCCGGCGGTCGCGAGCCCGGCGACGATCGCCAGGAGGAGGAGCGACCAGGGCCGCTCCGGCCACTGGAAGCGCCGCATCACCCGCCAGCCCATCAGCAGCAGGAACAGGCCCGCCGAGAAGACCGGGTCGGTGACGTCGATCTTCGACTGCAGGAAGTAGTGGACCAGGGCCGCCACGGCGATCGTGTAGGTGAGGCGGTGCAGGCGGTTCCAGTTCGGGCCGAGGTTGCGGATCGCCGCGTCCGTGGAGGTCAACCCTAAGGCGATCAGGCCGATCAGGGCCACGAAGCCGATCGTCAGGTAGAGCCGGAGCGCGATCTCGGAGATCACCTTGGTGAGGATCAGGTTCTGGTCGACGGCGTAGAGGGTCAGATGGGCCACCGCGTAGGCCATCACGGTGACGCCGAGCATGCGCCGCACGACGAGGACCTTCGTCCAGTCCGCGAGGCGGCGCAGCGGCGAGATCGCCAGCGAGAAGAGCAGGAAGCGCACCGCCCACTCGCCGGTGGCGTGGATCAGCGCGGTGATCGGCTTCGCGCCGAGGGCGTCGAGCCGGTAGGCGGTCGCGAGGTAGAGCGCGGGCGCCACGCAGCACGCGAACACCGCGAGCTTCAGCCAGGAGAGGCGGCCCGCCCGGTCGAGCCAGGGGAGGGGGATGCCGAGGGCGGCGGCCGAGCGATCGATCATGGGTCCGAACGGAAGCTTCGCGGTGGACGACGGCGCCGCGCCGATGGCCCGGGCCACCGGCGGGAACGGCTGCCCGGGCCATCGGTGCCGTCACGGGTCGGTTCGCCGCGGGCGTTCGCGGGTTACAGGGCGGCGTTGACCTGTGTTGTGGTTGACCGCGCCGTTCCCGCGGCGAGATAGCGGGACGACGGACGTTGGAGGGATCCCATGCAGTATCGCACGCTCGGCCGCTCCGGCCTCAAGGTCTCGCCGATCTGCCTCGGCACGATGATGTTCGGCGGCCCCACCGACGAGGCCACGGCCGGCCGCGTCGTCGCCAGCGCCCGGGAGGCCGGGATCAACTTCATCGACACGGCCAACGTCTACACGGAGGGCCGCTCGGAGGAGATCACCGGCCGGGCGATCCGGGCGGAGCGCGACGCCTGGGTCCTGGCCACCAAGGTCGCCAACCCGACCGGGCCGGGCGTCAACGACCGCGGCCTCTCGCGGGTCCACGTTATGAAGGCCGCCGAGGACAGCCTGCGCCGCCTCGGCACGGATTTCATCGACATCTACTACCTCCACAAGGAGGACCACGACACGCCGCTGGCCGAGACGGTCCGGGCGATCGCCGACCTCGTGCGGGCGGGCAAGATCCGCCATTTCGGCGTCTCGAATCACCGCTCCTGGCGGGTCGCCGAGATCTGCCGGCTCTGCGACGAGGCCGGGATCGACCGGCCGGTGGTGAGCCAGCCCTACTACAACGCCTTCAACCGGATGCCGGAGACCGAGCACCTGCCGGCCTGCGCGCATTTCGGGCTCGGCGTGGTGCCGTACTCGCCGCTCGCGCGCGGCGTGCTCACCGGCAAGTACGACCCGGACGCGCCGCCGCCGGCCGAGTCGCGGGCCGGCCGCCAGGACGCCCGGATGATGCAGACCGAGTGGCGCCCGGAATCCCTGCGCATCGCCCGGACCTTGAGGGAGCACGCCGAGGCCCGCGGCATCACGGCCGGCCAGTTCGCCACCGCCTGGGTGCTGAACAACCGCCTCGTCACGGGCGTGATCGCCGGGCCGCGGACGGAGGCGCAGTGGCAGGAATATCTCGGCGCCCTCGACTACGCCTTCACCCCGGAGGACGAGGCGCTGGTCGACGGGTTCGTGGCCGCGGGGCATCCGACGACGCCGGGCTACAACGATCCGGCCTATCCGCTGGAGGGGCGGGTGCCGCGCAGCGGCTGAGACGCGGCCGATCTTCGACCGATCCCCTCATCCTGAGGTGGCCGCGAAGCGCGACATCGAAGGATGAGGCGGAGCTGGGGACGAGCGGGCTCGCGCGGCGCGGCGGATCCACCTTGCGCTCCGGGCCGAGGGCCGCTATCTAGCTCTCAACAGTTCTGATGGCAGTCGAGAGGCTGCGGTTCGGGAGTGGGCCCCACCGGGTCCGCTCTTTTTTTTCGCCGCACACCCTCTCGCCGCACGAGGCCCCACGCCGCGGGCGGCCAGGCAGAACGCCGCGAAGGTTGCGCGCTGAACACCCATGTCGTCCGAGATTGAAGCGGATCTGTCCGAGAAGCGCCTCGTCCGCGAGGCCGGAGTCGCCGCGCGCGTCGCGCAGGCGATCGAGGGGCCACTCGCGGGCCTCGGCTTCCGGCTGGTCCGGGTGCGGATGTCCAACGTCAACGGCTGCACCGTGCAGATCATGGCGGAGCGGCCGGACGGCACCTTCACGATCGACGATTGCGAGGCCGTGAGCCGCGCGATCTCGCCGATCCTCGACGTCGACGATCCGGTGGGCGGTGCCTACAACCTCGAAGTATCCTCGCCGGGGATCGACCGGCCGCTGGTGCGGGTCTCGGACTTCGCCCGCTGGGCCGGCTACGAGGCCAAGGTCGAGCTGAGCCCGCCGCTGGACGGGCGCAAGCGCTTCCGCGGCATCCTCGGCGCGCCGGACCCGACGGGCGCGACCGTCCCGATCGACCTGCCCGACGTGAAGGAAGGGCTGCCGAGCCGCATCGACCTGCCGCTCAAGGACCTCGCCGAGGCCCATCTCGTCCTCACCGACGAGCTGATCCGCGAGTCGCTGCGCCGCGGCGGGCCGCCCGCCACGGACGAGGCCGACGAGGCCGAGGACGAGGAGGACGCCGCGGAGAGCGCGCCGCCGGCGCGCGCACCGTTCCAGCCGAAGGGCCCCCGCAAGGCCAGCCCCGCGGCCAAGCCCCAGAAACAGGCCCGGACCGGCCCGAAAAAGCCGGTCGTGACCAAGGCGTCCCGGCTCAAGGACCGCGACTCCCTGCACTGAGACCCCCGGGTCCGCCGCCCGGCGGCCGGCCCGAAGATTTGACGGAAGAGAAGGACCGACACCGATGGCCGTCGTCAGCGCCAACAGGCTCGAACTCCTCCAGATCGCCGACGCGGTCGCCCGCGAGAAGGTGATCGACCGCTCCATCGTGATCGACGCGATGGAGGAGGCGATCGCCAAGGCCGCCCGCTCGCGCTACGGCGCCGAGACCGACGTTCACGCCGAGATCGACCCGAAGACCGGGGCGCTGCGCCTCTCGCGCCACCTCCTGGTCGTCGATCAGGTGGAGAACGACGCCCGCGAGATCACCCTCGACCAGGCCCGCCGCTACAACCCGGGCGCGCTGGTCGGCGACGTCATCTCCGACACCCTGCCGCCCTTCGATTTCGGCCGCGTGGCCGCGCAGTCGGCCAAGCAGGTCATCGTCCAGAAGGTGCGCGACGCCGAGCGCGCCCGCCAGTTCGACGAGTACAAGGACCGCATCGGCGAGATCCTCAACGGCATCGTGAAGCGGGTCGAGTACGGCAACGTCATCGTCGATCTCGGCCGCGGCGAGGGCATCGTGCGCCGGGACGAGATGATCCCGCGCGAGACCTTCCGGCCGGGCGACCGCATCCGCTCCTACCTGTTCGACGTGCGCTCGGAAGTGCGCGGCCCGCAGATCTTCCTGTCGCGCTCGCACCCGCAGTTCATGGCCAAGCTGTTCGGCCAGGAAGTGCCGGAGATCTACGACGGCATCGTCGAGGTGAAGGCGGTGGCCCGCGATCCGGGCTCGCGCGCCAAGATCGCGGTGATCTCGCGCGACGGCAGCATCGATCCCGTGGGCGCCTGCGTGGGTATGCGGGGATCTCGCGTGCAGGCCGTCGTCGGCGAGCTGCAGGGTGAGAAGATCGACATCATCCCGTGGTCGGAGGACGAGGCGACCTTCATCGTCAACGCCCTCCAGCCCGCCGAGGTGGTGAAGGTGGTGCTCGACGAGGAGGCCGACCGCATCGAGGTGGTGGTGCCGGACGACCAGCTGTCGCTGGCGATCGGCCGCCGCGGCCAGAACGTGCGCCTCGCCTCGCAGCTCACCGGCTGGGACATCGACATCCTGACCGAGGCCGAGGAATCGGAGCGCCGCCAGAAGGAGTTCGCCGAGCGGACCCAGGTGTTCATGGAGGCGCTCGACGTCGACGAGACCGTCGGCCAGCTGCTCGCCGCGGAAGGCTTCCGCAACGTCGAGGAGATCGCCTACGTCGACATCCAGGAGCTCTCCGGCATCCAGGGTCTCGACGAGGAGACCGGCACGGAGATCCAGGCCCGCGCCCAGGACCACCTCGCCCGGATCGAGCAGGCGCACGACGCCCGCCGCACCGAGCTCGGCGTCGCCGACGAGCTGCGCGAGATCGAGGGCATCACCACGCCCATGATGGTCGCCCTCGGCGAGAACGACGTGAAGACCGTCGAGGATCTGGCGGGCTGCGCCACCGACGACCTCGTCGGCTACACGGAGGGCCGCGGTCCCGAGGCCGTTCGCCACGCCGGCTACCTCGACGGGTTCGACCTGTCCCGCGCCGAGGCCGAGGCCCTGATCATGGCCGCCCGCCTGAAGGCCGGCTGGATCGAGGCCCTGCCGGAGCCGGAAGCCGAGGAGGGTGCCGAGGTGGCCGAGGGCGACGAGGCCGCCCCCGCGCAGGCCGAGGCCTGAGGCGGGCGCCGGCGGCGGAGGCGCGATGGTCGCGGTCGACACGACCCTGCCCGAGGACGGGCTGGATGCCGGGGGGCTCGATGCCGGCCCCGGCCGCCGCTCGCCCGAGCGGACCTGCATCGTCACGCGCGTCGTCCAGGCGCCGGACGCGATGATCCGGTTCGTGCGCGGGCCGGACGGCAGCGTCGTGCCCGACCTGCGCGCCAAGTTGCCGGGCCGCGGCGCCTGGATCAGCGCCCGGCGCGAGGCGGTCGCGACCGCGGTGCGGAAGAACATGTTCTCGCGGGCGTTCAAGGGGCCGACCCCGGCCGCCCCCGACCTGCCGGACCGGATCGCCGCCGGGCTGCGGGACGACCTGCGGCAGGCCATCGCCATGGCCAACAAGGCGGGCTGCGTGGTCGCGGGCTTCTCGAAGGTCGAGGCCGCGATCGGCGGCCAGCCCGGGGCGATCGCGGTGATTCATGCCGCCGAGGCGAGCCCGGACGGCCGGCGCAAGATCGCGTCGGCCTTGCACAGGCGTCACGGCGGGGCCATGTCAAGGATCCCGATCATCGATGACCTGTCCGAGGACGAATTGGACATGGCCTTAGGTCGGGATCATGTGATACACGCTGCGCTCGTCGCAGGAGCCGGAGCCGCCGGCTGCCTGTCGCGTTGGCGTCGGCTACGCTCCTTCGAGGGCGCCGCCGCGGCGACCGGGGAGCCCGATCCAGCCCGAATCGGCGGGATCGACGAAGCCTCACGTTGACGACGCAGGACTATTTTGACCGGCGCCACCGGGTGTCGGTTCACGGGACGATGGAAACCCTCAGGGTTCAGGCTGAATGAGCGATACGAACAACCCGGGCGACAAGACTCTGAACCGGACTTCCCCGAAGCCGCTCGGCCTCAAGCGGCCGATCGAGGCGGGCACCGTGCGTCAGAGCTTCTCCCATGGCCGCTCCAAGCAGGTCGTGGTCGAGACGGTGAAGCGCCGCGTCATCGGTGCGGCGCCGGCCGCCCCTGCCCGTGAACCCGCGCCCGCCCCGCGCCCGGCGGCCCCCGCGCCGACGGCGCCGGCCCCGCGTCCGGCGCAGCGCGCCGCTTCGGGGGTCGTCCTGCGCACCCTGAGCGAGCAGGAGAGTGCGGCCCGCGCCGCCGCCCTCGCCGACGCGCAGCGCCGCGAGGCCGAGGCCCGCCGCAAGGTGGAGGCCGAGGCCGAGGCGCGCCGTCGCGAGGCCGAGGAGCAGGCCCGCCGCGAGCGCGAGGCCGCCGAGGCCCGCCGTCGCGAGGACGAGGAGCGCAAGGCCGCGGCTGCGGCCGCCGCTGCGGCGGCGGCTGACGCTGCCAAGGCCGCCGAGGCTCAGGCCGCCGCCCCCGCACCCGCGGCCGACGCCCCCGCCGCGACACCGGCCCGTCCGGCCGAGGCGCCGGCCCAGCCGGCCGCTGCCCGTCCCGCCGCC
>NZ_JBKFAK010000064.1:0-6599 GCF_053345595.1 Methylobacterium sp. D54C | reverse complement strand
CACCTCAATCTGGCGCAGCTTCAGCACGACCTGCTCCGCGTTCGTCTTCTGACCTCGCCGCATGTCCGACTCCTTGTCCTGGCTGATCCTCTCAATCAGCCCGGTCCAAAGCCAGCCGGTCAGGTCATCGCTGCATCGTTGAATGCCAAAGCCGCCATTGCGGCCGCCATCGCGGTTGCCGCGCAGTCGATTTTGCTTGCAATGCAAACACTGCCGAATCCGAACTGAAGCCTAAGCACGAAAAAGCCCGCGCCGGCGGACCGGGCGGGCTCAGATCACCGGGAGAAGCTGCCCGAGAGGCCTACGCGGCCAAGCGCATTGCAGGCGCATCGCGCCGGCAGGCGGCCGCTTCGGTTGCGCGGGACATAGCTGCACGCGCGTCCCATCCCCTGAGACCTACGGCTCGCTCCTCAAGGATGGTCGTCTCGAGGCTAGAAGGTGCCGCCGTCGTGGGGCGGGGCAAGGTGGGTTGCCGACCGGGCATCATGGCTCTCGCTGTTGCAGCGCAGCAGTGCGCCCGAATGGTTACCGGCCCGCCTCCGGCGAGCGTGCGCGCGAGGATGTGATGCGACCACCGGCACACGAAAAAGCCCCACGCGGCTGCGCCGGCGGGGCCGAAGAGAACGCACGCGAATGATTGCGTCAGCGGCTACTTGCTGCTGCCACCACCGCCGCCGCCCTGAGGAACAGCGCGCTCTGGCTGATTTGCATTCCCGGCAGACGACGAGCTCTTGGACATTGTGTCGGCCGGCTGCCCGGTCGGCGATGCCGTCACGGCGCCAGTGCTACCGGTCGTGCTGTTCTGCGGCGCAACTACGCCTGAGGCGCCGGAAGCGGTGGGCGCAACAGGGGTCGCCGTGGGAGCCTGTGCAGAGGCTCCGCCTGCGAGGAGGCTGAAGACGGCGGCGGCTGCGAGAACGCGATGGCGCATAAGAACCTTCCTTGAGTTGGAGGCTGACAAACGCGCTCGCCTGAGAAGTGGTTCGATATATACGAAGCCAACGCAGATTCGGAAAAGCTTCGGGCGGCGGCGCCGGCGGGGCTGAGTGAATCCCTGGGAGGAATGCCGGGCCGTCACAAGCCGCAGGCCAGCGCAGGGCACAGAAGCGCTTGCGCGAGTGGATCGGCCGGCCCTTGCGACAAGGCTCGGAATGATGGATCGAGCGCAGGTCTCACGCTCAGATATTCATCATGAAGTTGCGCATTCTGCGCCCGTTCAAGCGCCACCCCTCGATCGTCAAGGTTCGACTGCCCGGCTTCGACCCGGTCTACTATCTGAACGCCTATCCTGACGTGCGGGCCGCAGGGCTGAACCCACTCGACCACTACCTCCGGTACGGTTGGAAGGAAGGTCGGGATCCGAGCGCGGGCTTCAGCACCGACGGCTATATCGCCGCGAACCCCGACGTAGATGCCTCTAGCCACAACCCGTTGGTTCACTTCGTGAACACGGGCTTGGCCGAGGGTCGGACAGGCTTCTTTAAGGATCCGAGTTCACCGGCTCCGAAGCCGCGCTGACGGTAGGAGCGCGACAAAGGCCCTGTGTGGCTGTGCCAGCGGGGCTGCTAAAATGCAACCAATGAGCGAGGACCAAGCGGATTCCTAACCTGGGTTGTTTCACTTTTCCGTGAATCAGCTTAGGCGGTCCGCTCGGCACGCGTGGGTTGAACATACGCTGCCGTTCCACAGCCTGTGGCTGGCGCTCGCTGACCTCTGGCTTAAGGAAGCAACAGGGGGGCTGGCGGCAGTGCAGATTTCGTCGCAGGCAATTGCGCAGGCTGAAGGTATCTCCTTCGTCTCGCGCTGGCCAGACTCCCCCAGGCCGGCGCCTGAAAACGCATACGACGTGGATCATGTATTCCATGATCTGTATGATCGCGCTCAGGCTGCTACCGGGATGCATGAACGCGCGGTTCGGCGGCAGCGGCATTATATGATCCCGCAGTTGCTGCGGCGGGTGGCTTGGGTCGAAGGTGACTTTGCCGAAGTCGGATGCTTCCGCGGACTGTCAGCTTACGTGACCTGCACGGTCCTCGAAGAACTTGGACGCACGGAAGGCTTTCACATCTTCGACTCGTTCGCCGGACTGTCGGAGCCCGCCGGGCAGGATCATTCGCCTCTACTGCCCGCGCGCGCAGAGGGGGCACCAAATCCGTTCGCCTGCTTGGAAGACGAGGTGCGCGCGAACCTCTATCCGATCCGGTTCGTGCATTACCACCCAGGCTGGGTGCCGGAGCGATTCCCCGATGTTGCGGACAAGCGCTTCGCCTACGTGCATGTCGACGTCGACCTGTACGAGCCGACGCGAGACACCGTAGAGTTCTTCTGGCCGCGGCTGAGCCCGGGAGGGGTGATGCTGTTCGATGACTTCGGGACGCTGTATTATCCGGGCGCTCGGAGGACGATCAATGAATTTTTCGACGGCCGTCGGGATGCGTTTATCTTCGAGACGCCTTCTGGTTCAGGCGCGGCCATCAAGCTTACTGGCGGCGATGGCGGCCAAGCCGGCGCACTGCAAACGTTCGTCCGGATGCTGCGAGGGCTTCTTCGGCGGAATTAGTCCGCCGGTTTAGAGGCAAAAGATCTCAGGCATGGAAAAACCGCTGTGGCCGGAGCCGGCTGGGCTGAGAGTGGCGGCTGCGCAGGCACAACGCGCTTCCTAACCTGGGTTATTTCAATTTTTCGTGATTCGGCTAATGCGGTCCACTCGGCGCGCTTAGGTTGAATGTGCGACGCCGTTCCACAGCTTATGGCTGGCGCATGACCCTCGAGGAAATTCGAGCCAAATTCGCAGCTGATGCGACGTATAAGTCGCTGGGGCTCCTCGCCAAGGAGTTGGAACTGTTGATTGAGCGCGATGGCAATTCGGCGGATCATGCCATGCTGCTCGGTCAAATTTATCAGGCTCGTGGCGAGTGGCTGAAAGCTGCCAGCATCTATGCTCACTACTCCGAGGTATTCCCGGATCATGTCGACTTCACTTACCAAGCAGCACTAACGTTTGTTGACGCCGGGCTTTATGAAAAGGGCCACAGCTATCTCAACAAACTAACGTGCTGCTTGGAGCGACTGTCTGATCATCATCTACGCGGGATCTGGCGGGCCGCATCATTGCTGGCAGATCACGAGCTCGCCTTCCAAGCGCACGCACTCGTCGCAGATCGAGGTTCGCCGCACGCCAATAGCGTCGTGGAACGGCGCATCCAAATGGCAAGACACGAACGGCCTTCTAACATGCCGATGGTCGTCTCCATTGGCGAAAATTGCTTACCGTGGATGCTTGCCAATCGCTGGGGGTTTCGCCGCGACATCTTTGCCTTGCGCCATCAAAGCTTTTTCAATCTGGCTCAGACAAAGAGCTTTGCCGTAGCCGATCTGATTAATGACGGCGTAAGCGCTCTTACTGATGCAGCAAGCCTAAGTTCGTATGAGCTGCCCACAGGCACGCCGTGCCCTGCTAATGAAAAGTACAAATTCTTCTTCAATCACGAGCAGGGCGATCGGTGGATAGCCAATAGTTTCGAAAAACTCCGTGGATTATACGAGCATCGCATTGCCGCTTTCGATGCTGCCCTTAAAGAGCCTCGATGCATCTTCTTCCATTATACGAAATCGGGAAGTCGTGCGGGTGACGTCTTGAGATCGATCCAATCGCGGAGATCGACGCGCGATTATCGAATAGTGCTTATCAGCATTTCTGATGTTCCGATTGATCTAAGAGGAGTTGATGTTACTACGGTACTGATAAGACATATGCAACTGCCTCGCCCCGACTATGTCTGGTTCAAACCAGATGACTATGAGAGCCCGGAAGGGTTTGAATTCGAGAAGCAGATCAGCGACCTACTTAGCGAGGCCGTTGCCGCTTTGGAACCTGGTACGAAGCACGAAAAAACCGCCGCGGCCGGAGCCGGGCGTTTTGAGAGGGTCTACGCTTAGGGTGCTGGGTAGACGCTCGGGCGGGCGGGTGCGCGACCTAATCCTTCGGTGCGGTCCGGTTGCCGAGGATGATGCCGGCCAGGAACGCGAGCAGCGCCCACACCAGCGATAGGTCCTGCGCGTCCGGTCCTTCATGGCGTCACCGCCGCGCGCGGCAGGATCTCGAAATCGAGCGTCGGCAGCATGACGACGATCGACCACCCGAGGGCGCGCTGGAGCGGGTTGCAATCGTAGGCGACCACGCCGAGGAGCCGCCCGCGACCGGGCATGGCGTCCAGCGGAATTACCGGCCCAATAGTCTCCTCTTCACGGCCGATCGGCCCGTAGGCGTCGAAGCGCTCGGGCTCGAAGTCGAGCCGCCGGCCGGCCCCATCGACGATCCACCAGCGGCGCGTGATCTCGCACGACCGGTCGCGGATCCGGACGCCGCGGATCAGCAGCCTGTCGCCGACATGGACCTGCCGCGCAGGATTCACGACCTCTCGGGTGACCTGCCGGACGGGCGGCTCGCGGTCGATCACCATGGCGAAGATCCAGCCCAGCACCAGGAGCAGGATGCCATAGTAGACCCTGTTCATCAGGACCTGTAGCCGCCCCCGTCTTCGCGCGATCGCGAGGGCGACCTCGACGCCGCGGGCGTAGATCTCGTCGGTCCGATCAGCGTCGTGGAGCATCTTCACTTGGGGGAGGAAGGGGGGCTTGTCGCCGGGCATCAGTGCGGGATCCCCCCTTGGTCAGCACCAGCCCGACGACGGCGAGCACAATGGCGCCGAGGACGGACTTCACCAGCCAGCCGACGTGGTCCTTCAGCTTGGACACGTCGTCGACCGTAAGCGCTGTCCTCAGGCCACGGCTTTGAGGGCTGGCGTTGGCTGGTAAGTCCATGGCAGCAGATCATCGAGGTGCCGCTGCGGATGGCCCTCGACGATGCGGGTGATGACGTCGGCCAGGTAAGCCTGCGGCTCGACGCCGACGAGCTTGCAGGTCTCGACCAGCGAGGCGATTACCGCCTAGAGTGGTCACCGATCGAATTGAATCGTTTAGGGTTTCGGCCGCGGCGGTGATGTGATTCGATGCGTGGCTTTCCGAGGAGGAGAGCCGATGGCGTCTGCCCTGTCCGTTGATCTGCGCGAGCGTGTCGTAGCCGCGATCGAGGCGGGGGCTTCGCGCCGGGAGGCGGCGCGGCGCTTCGAGGTCAGCCCGGCCAGCGCCGTGCGCTGGCACGGGACCTTCGTGCAGGAGGGTCGGACACAGGCCAAGCCGATGGGCGGCGATCAACGCTCGCACACCATCGAGGCACAGGCCGACCTGATCCGGCAGACCTACGAAGCGCAGCCCGAGCTGTTCCTGCATAAGTTGCGCGACCGTCTGGCCGAACTAGGTCTGCGGGTTGGGGCAGCAGCCTGTCCCGCTTCTTCAAGCGCCACGGCATCACGCGCAAAAAAACACCGGCCACGCCGCCGAGCAGGAGAGGGAAGACGCGAAGGCCGCGCGCCTGTCCTGGTTCGACGGCCAGCTCGATCTAGACCCGGACAAGCTCTTGTTCCTCGACGAGACCGCCACCAACACGAAGATGGTCCGCCGCTATGGGCGAGCCCCGCGCGGCGAACGCTGCCGGGTCGCGGTGCCGTTCGGCCACTGGAAAACCATCACGGTCACTGCCGGTCTGTGCACCAGCGGCCTGACAGCCACCGCACTCTTCGATGGACCGATGACCGGCGCGCTTCCGTGGCTATGTCGAACAAACCCTCGTCCCAGCCCTCAGGCCCGGCGACACGGTCGTGCTCGACAACCTGCCCGCCCACAAGGTCAGCGGCATCCGCGAGTGCATTGAGGCGGCGGGAGCGAGGCTGCTCTACCTCCCGGCCTATTCCCCCGACTTCAACCCGATTGAACGCGACTTCGCCAAGCTCAAGGCCATTCTTCGTGCCGAGGCTGCTCGCACGATCAGCGACCTCTGGGACACTAGCCGACGAGCCTTCAGACGCTTCACGCCAGCCGAATGCCGCCGCTATCTCGCCGCCGCAGGCTACGACGCATATGATCCAACATGATCGAATGCCGCTCTAGCGTCGAAAAATGCGTCCTCGAAGACTGCGGCACGCTCACGCGCAAGATGGCGGCGCCGTCCTCGATCCCATCCTCATTAGCGTACCGGATGACGTCGACGGAGCAGTGCCGCATCCTCAAAGCGCCCCGACAGCGCGCTCCTGCGGAACTCGGGCGTGACGCGTGCAACCGCCCTGCGAGAAGCCCTCGCGGGTGTGGGTCGTGGCATCACATTTGCCCACGCTGTCCCGGCGGAGACACGGCGGTAACCATTCGAGCGCGTGGCCCTCGCAGGAACCCGCGGAGCCGTCATGACCAGCCACCGACCGACGATGCCGCGCCCGCTGAACGCGGCTCCGTGCGTCCTGGAGACGACGATCCTCGCCGCGCGCCTCGCGGCGCTCGTGGCCTAGGACGCCGGCGCCGCGATGGCCCGGGCCGCCGCGGCGCCGGAGCCATGCCCGGCAGCCAACTGGATACAGATCGCCGCCTAGCTGTTTGATCCCAGGGTTTGATGGTGCAGTTTTCTCACGCGAGTGGAAGGACGCGCTATGGGCCAGGTTCAGCACGGGAGCGCCACGACGACAGCGGCAGTCCGTCGAGCGATACAG
>NZ_JBKFAK010000063.1:0-6643 GCF_053345595.1 Methylobacterium sp. D54C | reverse complement strand
CGCGTTCGTCATCAACGCCGCCAACAACTTCCCGGTCGTCTACAGCGGCATCGGCCGCCGCTCCGACGAGTTCGCCGTCGTCCGCGCCGGCCTGAACTACAAGTTCGGCTCCTACTGAGACCGACAAACGACGGTCGGGTGAGACGCTCGCACCCCGACCGTCGCACCCGACCCGAAACGCGAAGGGGCCGCTTCCCACAGGAGGCGGCCCCTTCGCCGTTCGGGCGCCCGGAATCCGGCCCGGACGCGACCCGGCCTCGCCCCGGCCTCGCCCCGGCGTCGACCTGGACTTGACCCGGCGCCGCCTCAGTAGCCCTTCCAGAGGCCGGGTGTGGCCAGCTCGAGCAGGTGCCCGTCCGGGTCGCGGAAGTAGACGCTGACGCCGCCCCGCGGCCAGCGGGTGCGCCCCTCGACGGCCACGCCGGCGGCCGCGAGATGGTCCTCCCAGGGCGCGAGGGCGTCGGCGTCGATCGAGAACGCGATATGGGCCGGGCCACGGCCGTCATGGGGCGGTATGAGACCGCCCGGCGTCTCGATCGGCTGCAGGGACCCGCCCTCCGGAAAGAGCAGGAGGACGCCGCGGCCGCCGACGTCGAAGGCGCGCATGCGGAAGTCGGTGAAGAGGCAGCGCAACCCCATCGTGTCGCGATAGAAGGCCTCGGCGCGGTCGAGGTCCGCGACGTACAGCGCCGTCTCCAGGATGGCGTTGAGCTCGGGCACGGCGATCTCCTGGCGGCGGCGCGGTCACGGCCCGCGGGACCCCGTCCGGTCCGGTCCGGGCCGGTCAAGTCCGGGCCGGCGCAGCGCCGGGCGGCGGCCGCACCGGGCCAACCGGCCGGTCCCGGACTCGGTTCGCCGCGGGCTCAGACGGCCGACGGCCGCGGCGCGCCCGAGTCGGGGCGCGGGGCGCGGCCCGGCACCAGCGACAGGGCGGCCGAGAGCAGGGCGAAGACCACGAGCGGCAGGAGGCTCAGGGTGAAGCTGCCGGTCCCGTCCTTGATCGCGCCGATCAGGTAGGGGCCGAGGAAGCCGCCGAGATTGCCGACCGCGTTGATGGCCGCGATGCTCGCCGCCGCGGTGGCGGGCGGCATCTGCTCGGTCGCGAGCGCCCAGAACGGGCCCTTGAGCATGTAGACGCCCATGGCGGCGATCGTCAGGGCCGCCACGACCGGGCCGAGCCCCGACAGGACCGTGCCGCCCGCGAGCCCCAGCGCCAGGATCAGGAACGAGAGCGCGAGGTGCCAGCGCCGCTCGGCGGTCCGGTCGCTGTGCCGGCCCCAGAGGACCATCGCCAGGGACGCGAAGCCGTACGGGATGCTGTTCAGGAGCCCGGTCTCGACGTTGCCGAGGCCGAAGCTCTTGACGATCTGCGGCGTCCAGAACGACAGCCCGTAGCTGCTCGCCGTCGAGCCGAAATAGATCGCGGCGAAGAGGGCGAGCCGCCGGTCGCGCAGGATGTCCCAGAGCGGCGGCTTCGCGGGCTGGCCGCTGCGGGTGTTGCGCGCCGCCTCGGCCCGGAGCTGCCGCTCCAGCCAGTCCCGCTCGGCCGCCGGCAGCCACGCCGCGTCCCGCGGGCCGTCCGGCAGGAGCCACAGGACCGCGACGGCCAGGAACACCGCCGGCAGGCCCTCGAGGATGAACAGCCACTGCCAGCCGGCGAGGCCGAACCCCGTCACGTTGAGCAGCGCGCCGGAGATCGGCGAGCCCAGGAACGACGAGATCGGGATCGAGATCATGAAGACCCCGATGATCCGCGCCCGGTAGGCGGAGGGGAACCAGTAGGTCAGGTAGAGGATCACGCCGGGGAAGAAGCCGGCCTCGGCGAGCCCCAGCAGGAAGCGCAGGCCGATGAACGACCACGGCCCCTGCACCAGGGCCATGGCGGCGGAGATGAGCCCCCAGGTCGCCATGATCCGGGCGATCCACAGCCGCGCCCCGAAGCGCTCCAGCATCAGGTTGCTGGGGATCTCCATCAGGAAGTAGCCGAGGAAGAAGATGCCGGCGCCCCAGCCGAACACGGTCGCCGAGAGGCCGACATCGTGGTTCATCTGGATCGCCGCGAAGCCGACATTCACGCGGTCCAGGAAGGAGACGAAGTAGGCGAGGATCAGGAACGGCACGAGCCGCCAGCCGATCCTGCGCATCGCCGAGCGTTCCAGGGCGGCCTCGTCCGGAGAGCCTGTCGCCAAGCCTGTCATCGAGCGTGTCCTCGTCGCGTCATGGACTCCGCGCGGCGTCGAGGGCGTCGATGCACCGCCGCGATGGCGGTGAGACGGATATCTCGGGCTTCCTCGCGGGCCGGTCATCTCTGGCGGTGACCTGTGCCGAATCTGCTTACCCCGTTCCCGATGCGGCTGGGAAGCGCTCGCGCGGCTTCAATCGATCGGACTTGTTGGAGGGAACGGCGTATTCGTGTGGCAGGATACCGTTGAACTACGCCGTGCCGGCGACACAGTAGGCTCGTGCAGCGGGGCTGTAGGGATGCCGATGGCCTGTTCGTCTTTGCGAGCGCAGCGAAGCAACCCAGGGATGCGAGACATCGGTCAAGCTTGGCGCAGCTGGATTGCTTCGCTGCGCTCGCAAAGGCACGGAGCCAGTTCTGCGCGATCCCTGTCGCCGGACCGCGACCCTCTCCGCGTTCGGGTACCCGGAGAAGGCGCGCACGCACGGACCTGGAGCCGCTGATCCCGCGCCCACGTTCCGAGGTCTTGAAAGAGGGCGACCCCTGCGCCTCAGCCCTTCTTGACGTTCCAGAACACCGGCACGCCGTCGAGGACGCCGGTCAGGGACGGCTTGTACGAGGTCTGGTTGAAGTACTGGCCGAGGGGCAGGTAGGGCAGGTCGGCGAAGGCCTGCTGCTGAAGCTCGCCGGCGAGCCGCTTGCGCGCGGCGGTGTCCGGGGCGTCCAGCCACTGGTCCCGCAGCGCCTCGATCCTCGCGCTGGTGGGCCAGCCGATCGCGGCGCTCTGGCCGGTCCCGCGCAGGAAGGCGCTGACCGCGGGATTCGCCTGGTCGAGCCCCGCCCAGAAGGTGCAGAAGGCGCTCCAGCCGCCCTGGGCGACCGGCTCCTTCTTGGCGCGCCGCTGCACCACCGAGCCCCAGTCCATGACCTGATAGTCGACGTTGAAGCCGGCGCGCGTGAGCATGTCGGCCGCCACGTCGGCGAGCGCCTTCAGGCTCGGGAAGTCCGAGGCGCCCATCAGCACCACCTTCTCGCCCTTGTAGCCGGCCGCCGCCAGCGCCGCCTTGGCGCCCGCGTAGTCGCGCTTGCTGGTCAGGGCGTCGAGGCCGACGTCGCTCGCCATGGGCAGGCCCGGGCAGAAGAAGCCCGTCGGCACGTGGATCAGCTTGGGATCGGTGCCGGTCACCGCCTGCATGAAGTCGGTCTGGTCGACGACCTTGAGCAGCACCTGCCGGATCGCCGGATTGTCGAAGGGCGGCTGGAGCTGGTTCATCCGCAGGCAGCCGATCAGGCCGGTCGGGTCGGTGATCCGCGTCGTCAGCCCGCGGAGGGTGGGCACGAGGTCGGCCGGCGGCTGCTCCCACCAGTCCATCTCGCCCGTCTGCATGGCCGAGGCGGCGGTCGCCTGGTCGGGGATGACGTTCCACTCGACCCGGTCGACGTGGACGCGCTTCGGGCCCGAGGTCCATTGCGGCTCGCCGCCCTCGCGGGGGACGTAGCCGGCAAAGCGCTCGTAGACCACCCGGGCGCCGACCACGCGCTCGTCCGCCTTGAAGCGGAACGGGCCGCTGCCGACCATCTCGGTCACCTGCGTGAACGGGTCGGTCTTGGCGAGACGCTCCGGCATGATGGCGCAGATCGAGGAGCCGACCTTGCCGAGCGCGTCCGGCAGGAGCGCGAAGGGCTTCTTCAGGCGGAACTGGATCGTCCGGTCATCCGGGGCCGAGAGCTCGTCCGTGTACGCCATGAGCGTCTGGCCCATGGCGTCGCGCTTGCCCCAGCGCGCGACGCTCGCCACGCAGTCGCGGGCCAGGACCGGGCTGCCGTCGTGGAAGGTCAGCCCGGGCCGCAGGGTGAGGCGCCACAGCTTGCCGTCGTTCTCCACCGTGTGGCCCGCCACCATCTGCGGCTGGGCGGCGTAGGCGGCATCGGTGCCGTAGAGCGTGTCGAAGACGGCGAGCCCGTGATTCCGGGTGACGTAGGCGGTCGTCCAGATCGGATCGAGCACCGTCAGGTCGGCCTGCGGGATGAACTTGAGCGTCCGGGCGGCACTGCCCTGCGCCAGCGCCGGGGTCGCGAGGGCGGCCCCCGACAGGGCCATGAAGGATCGTCTGTTCAGCATGCCGACTCGCCCGAGCGTTGCAATCCCGCTCAGGTTAGCACGCGGCGGGCCAAGCGCATCACAAGCGCATCACAAGCGCATCACGGGCGCACCGGTCAGCGCACCGGTCAGCGTGCGGCGGCCAGATCCTGCACGAGGGTCAGGACGCGGCGGCGGATCTCGGGATCGTCGATGCGCCGGTAGGCATGCAGCAGGGCGTCGGCCTCGTCGGCACGCCCGCCCGCGACGCCGGCGCCCCGCTCCGCGCCCAGTGGGCCGTACAGGGAGGTGGCCGGAACCTGCAGCGCGTCGGCGATCCGCTGCAGCAGCCGCCCGGCACCCGGCGCGTGCGGCGGTGCGGAGCGCTCGAACAGGTCGTCCTCGGGCGCCGCAGCCCCGGAGGATCCGCTCCGGACAGGTGACTTCGATCCCATCGGCGGTCAGGCTCTGGCGCGCGGGCTGGCTCGAGCATTCATAATACAGAAGACCGGCGGGACGCGAGTGGCCAGCACGCAACAGTTGCATGAATGCGTCAAAGAAGTCTTGAGGTTGCAGCCACCGAACCCGTAGATCGACCGGACCGGAGCCGCACACGTACACCGCCATGCCCAAGACCAACGCGTCCGTCGGTCAGACCTGTCCCGAAGCCTTCCAGATCGCGCTCGATTCCGCCGACATGATCGGGCACTGGGCGTGGGACCCCGCGACGGACCGGGTGCGGGTCGACGCCCTGGTGGCCCTCCTGTTCAAGGTCGATCCGACCGCGGCGGAATCCGGCATCCCGCTGGCCGTCTACGAGGAGGCCATCCACGTCGACGACCGCGACCGGGTCGACACCCTGATCCGCCGCAGCGTCGCGGCGGGGAGTTCCTACGTCGCCGAGTACCGGGTGATCTCCGTCGACGGCCGGATGCGCTGGGTCCTGGCGCGCGGCCGCTTCACCAGCGACCGTCGCGGCCGGCCGACGGGCGGGCGCGGGATCCTCGTGGACATCACGGCGCTGCGCGCGCGCGAGGCGATCGGCGGCGCGACCGCGCCCGACCTCGGCGACACGCCCTTGGACCGGGCGGTCGAGCACGCCCTCGCCGCGCAGGACGCCGTCGCGGCGCTGGGCGATCCGGCCCTGAAGGCCGAGGCGGACGCGCTGCTGATGGCGCTGGGGCGACGGCTGGCCCGGCGGCAGGTCGCGGAACGGCGCCGCCGCCTGAACTGAAGCGTGACGGCAGCGGCGCGGCGGCAACCACTAAATCCCGCCGCTAATTGTGCGCCTTGGTCGTGCAAAGCGGGGATGAACAAGCTTTCGTCAAGATAACGACTTTATTGGCCGCGAGCAGGTGCGGGACCGGCAGCGGCGTTGCCGGAGCCCCGTTCTCACCCGAGCGCGTCGCGCGCGCCGTTGCCGTCCGGACCCGGCGGGTCCGGCTTCCCGGGATCGTCGTCATGCACTTCACCGTCACCGCACGCCTGTCCGCGCGCCGGTTCGCCTACCAGCACGCCTCGGTCCTGACCGCCCTGGATCAGGGCATGAGCCTGATCGCGGCCGGCATGGCCGAGGTGACGATCACGGACGGCAGCGGCGAGGCGCGGACGCCGGCCGCGCTGTACCAGTCCCTGTTCGGGGCGCCCGGTCCCCTGCGGCGCCGCCCGGCGCCCGCGCAGGCGCAGGCCGCCTGATCCCGGACGACCCGATCGCGCGCGACGCCCGTCCCGCAACAGATCGCCCCGCAGCGGATCGCCCCCTCGCCGGGCGGCGACGGGGCAGTGTCCGCAGGTGCTCGGGCGATCACGCCTTCGGTTTCACGACCCGAGGCCTGGAAACGACCGCGGCCCATCTCGACTAAAGAGAAATTTGACCAGTACGACGTCGTCTTTCTGGACAACGGCCGAGATCAGGCTTAACCTCGGTGTGTTCGTGCCGCCGACATGCGCGCTCGAATGCTTCCAAGGATCATCTTACATGAAGCGCCGCAGCGCGCGACCGTTCATGGTCGAAGTCAAGCAGACCCGTTCGGCCCGCACAACGCTGACTGCCACCGAGGCGCGGCCGCGCCCGGACAAGATCCTGTGGCCGGAACTGGCGCAGGCCGCCCTCGCGCCGCCCGCACCCGCGCCCGCCCCTCAGGCGGCACCGGCGCCGCGCCCGGAACGGAAGGTGCCGGACGCACCGGTGCGCCGCGTCCTGCCGAGCCTCGTGCCGATGTTCGAGGCCCCGGCCGAGCCGGTCCTCGAAGCCGCCGCCGACGAGGCCGCGACGGACCCCGCCGCCGAGACCGTCCCGGCGCCGCGGGCGCGGCGCGGGCGGCCGCGGGCGGCCGCGCGGGACGCGCTCCCGCAGGTGCAGACGGTGCCGCCGCGCCCGG
>NZ_JBKFAK010000062.1:0-6851 GCF_053345595.1 Methylobacterium sp. D54C | reverse complement strand
GGTGAACACCGGCGGCGGGGCGGCGCGGCGCGGCAGGTCGGCGGCCGAGGCGGCGCCGGTCAGGAGAGCCGTGGCGGCGCTCGCGAGCAGAAGCTTCTTGATCATCTGGTCCTCTGTCTCCCGTTGGACGGGATGTGTGCGGGGCGGACAGGACGTCAGGATGTGCGGGCGCGATAGTGCATTGTTGCAACAGCGCTGGCGGGGGTCCGGAGCCGGTGGACCGAAAGGTGCGCTGGAGCACATCATCGCGGCGTCGTGATCCGGTGTCGCGGAACTATTTTGCGACTTCTGTCGCGGAGTTCCGCCGCGACGACCAATATGCGGAGGTCGCGGCAGCTCATCTCCGCGCGGCGGCGCGCGATCTCGGTACGCCCGATCCCGTCGGCGAAGCGCTTGATCCAGGTTGTTGCCCACCGGGCCGGTGCCCGCCACGCTCGCGCAACGACACCACACGGATTGTTGCCCGATCGATCGGAGTGCTCGCCGCCGCCGCCCCATGGATGAACTCTTCCTGGATCCCGCCTCGGGTCTGGTTCGGGCCTCCCACCGTCTGGCGGCTGCCCATTCTCTGGAGGACACGGTCGCGATCCTGCGCGAGACCGCGCGGGCGATCGCGGGCTCCGACGGGATCGCGGTGGTCCTGCGCGAGGGCGACGTCTGCTTCTACGCCGCCGAGGACGCGATCGAGCCGCTGTGGCGCGGCCGCAGGTTCCCGCTGACGAGCTGCGTCTCGGGCCGCGCGATGCTCGACGCCGCGACCATCGTGATCCCGGACATCGAGCACGATCCCCGAGTGCCGCTCGCCCTCTACCGCCTGACCTCGATGCGCAGCCTCGTGATGGTGCCGATCGGCGCGCCCGAGCCCGTCGCCGCGCTCGGCGCCTACTGGTGCGCCTCGGTCATCCCGGACGACGCGACGGTCCGCCGGCTCGAGGACCTGGCCCGGCACGCGGCGGCCGCCCTGGCGCGGCCGCGTCCGGCGGGGTCGTGACGGTCGAGGCCGCACCAGGGCGGCCGCGGGATCCCGTTCGGGCCGGGATCGATCGGCCGTCCCGGCCGTTCCCCGCCCTCAAGGCCCCGCACGGAAGACCCAGACCCGCCACATGAAGCGCCTCACCCTCATCGGCATCTTCATCGTCCTGCTGCTCGCCATCGTGGCGATCGCGGCCACGTGGTCGAAGGTCACGCCCGTCAATCCGGCTGTCGCGCCGGACACGTCCGCGACGCCCAACCCCACCGGCGAGCGGAAATGAGTCCGCGCCGACGCGTCGCCCGGTACGCCGGTCCCGGCGACCGCGCCGGGAACATGCGGGGACCTCCCGCCTTGGCCCTACACGAAGGACCGCAGGGAGGGACGGATGGGACAGGATGTCGACGCCGCACGCGAGGCCCTGGGGACGGTCCCGCCGGGCCGGCCGGCAGCCCCGGAGAAGCGGGCCGACCCGGCGGCCGGCGGCAGCGGTCCCCACGCCCCGGGCCCCGTTGATCCCGGCTCCGACGCGGCGCCGGAGAGCGGCGGCTACGACACCCGACCGCCCGCGCCGCAGCCCGACAACCGGAAGGGCGGATACGGCGCCGGCTGAGGCGCGCGAACACCCTTCATCCGTCCATCGCCCTCAAGGCGCGGCGCTTTGCCTGTGCCGGCGCGCGCGGGTCGCCCGTCGAAGTCGCCTGCGGGCGCGCGGGGTCGCTCGGCGGCGCTGATCGGCGTCGTTCGAGGCTGTCGCGCGATCGGCCGGGTCGCCCCCGTCCGGACGCGCCGAGATCGTCTGCGGTCGATGCAGACGTGCAACGAACGGCGCACCCGTCGGCCTCCGTACGGCGCGAGAAAATCTAGAGATATTCATCGAGTCTTCGTTCTATATTTACGCTGTTTAAACCCTTGCCACGCCCAAACCGTGGGAACGTAAATCGCTCGCTGGAAGTCCGATCATGAATGAGAGCTTCGATGAGACATCCAACACCTTGGCCGTGATGACCGCCGAGCTTGTGGCCGCCTACGTGTCGAACAATCCGGTGCCGGCCGCGGAGCTTCCGGCCCTGATCGCGCGCGTCCACGGCGCGATCAGCGGGCTCGTCGCCGGGACGCCGGCGGCGCAGGCCGGCGCGGCCCCGCAGGCCGAGGTCGAGAAGCCGAGCGCGGCCCAGATCCGCAAGTCGGTCCGGCACGACGGGATCGTCAGCTTCATCGACGGCAAGCTCTACAAGACGCTGAAGCGCCACTTGGCCAGCCACGGCCTGGATCCGCGCAGCTACCGCGACAGCTACGGCCTGCCGACCGACTATCCGATGGTCGCCCCCGGTTACGCCGAGCAGCGCTCCGCCCTCGCCAAGGCGATCGGCCTCGGCCAGCCCGGCGCCATGGCGCGGCGCGGCGGCACGGACCACTGATCCCCGACAGGCGCGTCGCCGCCCGGGCGGCGAGACCACCGGCTGCCCGGCCGACCGCGCGGCCAATCGCGCCGTCATCGCCGGGCGCTCAATCCTCCGGGCCGGGACGGCCCCGCGCCCGGACCCCGCCCGCCCCGGTGCGGCCGCGGGCGTAGCCCAGCGATATCAGTCCGCCCTGCCGGGCGAGGCGCCGCTCCAGCGCGTCGAGATCGACCAGAGCGTCCGCGATGGCCGCGACGAGAGCGGTCCACGCGTCGCCCTTCGCGGCCCGGTGATAGGCACCGGCGATCGTCTCGGCCTCCCTGAGACGAAACTCCGCAGGGGCCACCTCGGGATCTGGGTGCATCGCCGTCCGAATCCGTATAGAACATATCACGAACAAAGCGCATCGGCGCGGTGGGTTCAACCGCGGATGCGCCCCGTTCCCGGATCGCGGTGGAGTGCTGTGGATTGATCGAGGGAAGCTCAATGCCGACGCGGCTTTACCGCTTCCACTGCACAGACGGCCACGAGCTAGTGACCGACCTGCGCGGCAGCCGGTTTCCGAACGCGGCGCAGGTGCGGGCCCACGCCGATCGGGTCGCGCTCGCGCTGATGGAGCGGGTCGTGGAGCGGTTCGACTGGTCGGGCTGGCAGGTCGAGGTCTACGACGCCAAGGGCCGCCGGGTCTGGATCCGGGCCTTCCCGGATGTGTGCGTCGACAGGCGGGCCGCCTGAGACGGGTGGCCGAGCAGAAGGAGAAGCAGATGGCGTTCAAGCCGAGATCCGCCGCCGAGACCAAGGCGCGCGACCTGGGTCTGGCCCTGGCCCGGATCGCCGAGGACGCGGGCACGCCGGCCCATATCGGCGTCGACCGCTTGCGGCGCGCGAGTCCCCGGCTGACCCCGCTGGCGGTGGGTCAGATGGTGCGCCGGGAGCGGGACACCGTCGAGGCGACCCTGGCCGAGCGCGGTCTGGCGCTCGTCGACTATTCCGATCAGGGGCCGGGTCGCGGGATGGAATTCGTCATCGACGCGGCGGCCTGAGCGGCGCGGGTCAGGCCGCCGCCGGGCGGCTCCGCAGAAGGCGGCCGACCAGGCGGAACGGCAGGAGCGGCAGCTTGATCAGCGCCGTGACCACCAGCACCGCCACGACGGTGAGAAGCGCGAGAACAGAGTTCATCATGCGCGTCGGACTCCCATGACCGGCTCGCCCCTCGGGCCGGGTGCGCTACGAGGCGCCCGGATCACGGCGAGACTATGGACGGTCGGGCGCCATTCGGTCGCAGCCGGGCATCCGCGCGGGGCACTGGATACCGGGCCCCGTTCGGGCGGTTCTTCCCGGCAGGCCTGCCCCGGTCAGGCCGCCACACGCGGAGAGGAGTTCGGTATGCGCACGCGTCTCGCCGGAAGATCGGCCGCGCTCGCCGCCGCGGCCGCGCTCTCGGTGATCGGGTCGTCCGCGGCCCCCGCCCGGGCACAGCCGGCGGCACACGCACAGGTGACCGTGCGCTACGCCGCGCCGGAGCGGTTCACCGATGCCGAGAACCGCTTCGGCTCCGGGCAGCCGCTCCGGGTCACCCTGGCCGAGCTGACCCGGATCTTCACGGATCTCGGCACGGCGCGGCTCCGCCCAGACGAGCGTCTCGACATCACGGTGCTCGACGTCGATCTGGCGGGCTTCGACCGGCCCGGCTTCGCGACCCCGACCGGCCTGCGGGTCGTGACGGACGCCACGCCGCCGCGGATCCGCCTCGCCTACAGCCTGCGTCGCGGCGGCCGCACCGTGGCACAGGGCGCCGACACGGTGACGGACATCAACTTCCTGCTGACGTCCAATCCCCGCTTCTCCACCGGCGGCCTCTACTACGAGCGGCAGATCCTGCGCGACTGGTTCGCCCGGCGCTTCCCGGAGCCCGCGGGCCGCGGCTAGACCCGTCTGCCGGCCCGACGACGCGACCGGGCCGGAGCCGGCGGCGCCCCTACCGGGCAGAGGAGCGGTGTAGTAGCGTCGGCGTGACCCGCACGCCGGGCCGGCCGACCCGACCGGTCGCGGACCGGGCTTCCACCCTCTGCGCTCGCCCGAGCCGGAGTCTCACGAGTCGGTCACCGCATGAGCGAGGCCCGCATCTTCTCGGCCGGCTGCAGCGAACTCGCCGACCTCGTCCGGAGCTTCGACTGGGCGAGGACGCCGCTAGGTCCCATCGCCGACTGGCCGCAGAGCCTGGTCTTCGCGGTCAGCACCCTGCTGCAATCGCCGGTGCCGATCGTGCTGCTCTGGGGCGAGGACGGCATCATGATCTACAACGACGCCTATTCGGGCTTCGCGGGCGGCCGCCATCCCGAGCTCCTCGGCTCGAAGGTGCGCGAGGGCTGGCCGGAGGTCGCCGACTTCAACGACAACGTCATGCGCGTCGGCCTCGCCGGCGGGACGCTGTCGTACAAGGACCAGCAACTGACCCTGCACCGCTACGGCCGGCCCGAGCCGGTCTGGATGAATCTCGACTACTCGCCGGTCCTCGGGGAGGACGGGCGCCCGGCCGGGGTCATCGCCATCGTGGTCGAGAGCACCGAGCGGGTTCTGGCCGAGCGCCGCCTGCGCGCGAGCGAGGAGCTGTTCCGCACCCTCGCCCAGGGCATCCCCCAGCTCGTCTGGCGCGCCGCGATCGACGGGGCCTGCATCTGGTCGAGCCCGCAATGGCACGCCTATACCGGGCAGACCGACGCGACGAGCCTGGGCTGGGGCTGGCTGGCGGCGGTCCATCCGGACGATGAGGCGGTCGCCGCGGCCGCGTGGCGCGACGCGCCGGTGAGCGGCCACCTCTCCTTCGAGCACCGGCTCCGCAACGCCGCCGAGGACCGGTTCTGCTGGTTCCAGACCCGGGCCGCGCCGGTCCGCGACGCGCAGGGCCGGATCGTCGAGTGGCTCGGCACCTCGACCGACATCGACGATCTGCGCCAGCTCCAGGAGCGGCAGCAGGTCATGGTCGCCGAGCTGCAGCACCGGACCCGGAACCTCCTCGGCGTCGTGCGCTCCATCGCCAAGCAGACCATGGCCCAGACCGGGCCCGGCGAGACGTTCCGGCAGCGGTTCAACGATCGCCTGTCCGCCCTCTCGCGGGTCCAGGGCCTCCTCTCGCGCTCCGATCAGGAACCGATCACGCTCCGCTCCCTGATCGAGACGGAACTCGCCGCCCTCGACGCCCCGGCCATGCCGGCGCGCATCCGGCTGCACGGGCCCGTGGTGCGGCTGCGCAAGGCGACGGTGCAGACCTTCGCGCTGGCCCTGCACGAACTCGCCACCAACGCGCTGAAATACGGCGCGCTCACCACCGCGCAGGGACGCCTGAGCGTGACGTGGCGGACCTACCGGGCGGACGACGGCGGCGGCCGGCTGCTGGTGGAATGGGTGGAGGAGGGTCTCGTTCGCGGACCGGAGCTGGCGGACGCGGCGCCGCGGGGCGGCTACGGTCGGGAACTGATCGAGCACGCCCTGCCCTACGCCCTGAAGGCGACGACCAGCTACGAACTCGGCGCCACGGCGCTACATTGCTCGATCAACATCCCGCTCCCCGAGGGAGAAGCCGCAGGCAACCCCGCATGACCTCGAAACCACGCGCGCTGGCCGGCAGGCGGGTCCTGCTCGTCGAGGACGACTACTTCATCGCCGTCGATCTCAAGTCCGGCTTCGAGGAAGGCGGCGCCCAGGTGCTGGGTCCGGTCGCGAGCGTCGGCGAGGCGCTGGCGCTGATCGCCGGCACGACCGAGATCGACGCCGCGGTCCTCGACATCAACCTGCAGGACGAGCTCGTCTATCCGGTGGCCGACGCGCTGCACGCGCGCGGCGTGCCCTTCCTGTTCGCGACCGGCTACGATCCAGTCGCCGTGCCGTCGCTCCACGGCGCCGTCGCCCTGTGCCAGAAGCCGATCGACCCGCAGGTCGTGGCGCGGGCGCTGTTCGGCTGACGTTCCCCGGCTGTCGGTGGCGCGGGCCGCGGCGGCGCGGCGGATGTTTCCCGTGAAACATCCGCGCGGGCATCGATTCCCGCGCCGCTGCGGGCGCCGCGCGTCAGCGATCGCCGAAGAGGCGCACGATCGCGCCGGCGGCCAGCCACAGGCCTCTCAGGAGCCACCAGACCAGCCGGCCCGCCTGGACCAGCAGCTCGACGGCTTCGAGACCGTCGAGCACGCGCCGGAAGAAGCCGCGCCGGCGGGCTGCCGGTGCGGGCTCGGGCGGTGGCTTATCCGGGCCGTCTCTCCCGCGCATGCGCGCCTCCGGACCACGGCGCCGGCCGGGTAAAGGCGGCGCCCCTCACCACGCGGCCTGGAGGCCGGCGGTGAACACCTGGGCGGTGGCGCCCGGGCGGACGTCGCCGGTGTAGCCCACCGACAGCCGCACGCCCTCGGCGACCGCCCCCGTCAGGCTCACCCCCAGAACCGCGCCGTCCCGGCCCAGCGCGCTCGTCCGGCCCGCGAACCCCG
>NZ_JBKFAK010000061.1:0-7882 GCF_053345595.1 Methylobacterium sp. D54C | reverse complement strand
GTCGGTGAGCTCAGAAAGAAGAACAACAGATCGGCACAAGTCTACTCACGCCAGGTCCTAAGACCCAGCCGCAAGGACAAACGCCGCCCGCGTCTCCCTTCCTCATTCCAACTTGTCAAAGAGCGCCTCAGTCGCCTGAGGCTCATGAGGCAAACAGAAGACCGCCCGGCAATCCCGCCGGCCAATCCCGCCGTTTGTCAGAAGATGGCTCAGCGCCCGGTCCACTTCCGCGGCCGGCGCCGATGAGCCGGGGTATAGAGCCGCCAATCCGGGCCGTCAACACCCTTTTTGCCGGCCGGCTCGGCGAACCACCCGTAAGCCTGGCGGTGGATGATCGCGGTCTTTCCCGCGCCGGGGCTGGCGCTCGGGAGCAGCACGCCTCAATCTCGACACGCTGGGTCGTGAGATGAGATTGCCGGGCGCGGATGTCGCCTCCGGTATGGTCGAGCCCGGCCTCAGCGCCGCGGATCCCGCGGGAACGCCCGTTCGCCATCGTCTTCTCAGGGCCTTCGAGTGAAGCGCGAGCGACTCAAGATCGGCGACGTGGCCGCCCTCCCCCCGGCACGCGGGGTGCACGAGCCTCTCGACCATCTCGGCGCGACCGCGACGCAGATCGACCGACGCGCCGTCAACCTCCGCTGGCTCTGCGCCAGCAGCCTCACCGGCCTGACCGGCGCCGGTCTGATCGCTGCGGCACTCCACGTGTCCCTCCAGGGCGACGTCTCCTTCGCGGCCATTCCCGAGAAGGCGGCGATCATGCCCCGCCCCCAGCCGAGCGAGAGCGGCGCCAACATCGCTCGCAAGGGCGACCGGCTGGTGCGCAACCTCATGATCGCCTCGGCCAAGCAGAGCTTCAAGGCGCCGGTCACGGTCCGCCTCGGCGACCGCGAGATCATCAAGGCCAAGGCCTTCGTGCGGCTGACGACGCCCCTGTCGATGACGACGGGCGTCTACGCCGCCGAGCCGCCCCGCTTCGACCCCATGAAGTTCGTCTCCGACGAGCCACTGGAGCGCGCACCGGACGCGTCCGCCGACGCCCCCAGCGCGGAGGTCACCGTGGTCAAGCGCGAACTCGCCGACGCTGCCGTTGACGCCAACGCGCCCGCCCTCAGCGACGACGACGTCACCGCGCAGGTCGAGGAGGAGCGCCGCATCGCCGCCGAGGCAGGGCGCCGCGCCGCCATCCCGATCGCCCCGCAGATCATGCTGTCGCGGACGCTCCAGCAGGGCGCGGCCGGCGACGGCGACGGTGCGGTGCCGAAGGACGCGAACCCCTTCAAGTCCATCGAGGTGCTGGTCGTCCCGGAGAACGTCACGAAGGTCGCCAAGGTCGAGCTGAAGGCCAACGAGGCGCCGCTCGTGGAGGAGCGCGATCTCGCGCTGAAGCGCGGCGAGACACTGGAGACCACGCTCAAGGCCACCGGCCTCGCGAGCGACGATGCCGTTCGCGGCATCGTCGCCGCGCTCGGGGGCAAGACCCGCACCGCTGCCCTCAACGAGGGGCAGCCGATGCGCGTCCAGGTCGCCCCCGGGCCCCGTCCCGGCGATCCCCGCCAGGTGACGCGCGTGGTGCTGTACGGCGAGAACGGCATCGAGGGCATCGCGGCCCTGAACGACCGCGGCGCCTTCGTGTCGGTGGCGCCCCCCGCCGAGGAGGCCCCCTCCCCCAAGGGACAGCCTCAGGCGGAGGCCGGCGAGGACGAGGACGAGGATTCCGGCTCCGGGCCGCGCCTGTACCAGAGCCTCTACGAGACGGCCGCGCGCCACGACCTGCCGCGGGCCACGGTCGAGGATATCGTCCGCGTCTTCAGCTACGACCTCGACTTCCAGCGCCGCATCGGCAGCGGTGACGGGCTCGACGTCTTCTACAGCACCGACGACGAGGCCAGCGCCGATCGTCCGGACCTGCTCTACGCGGCGCTGACGCTCGGTGGAGAGACCCGCAAGGTCTACCGCTTCCAGTCGCCGGACGACGGCACGATCGACTACCTCGACGAGCAGGGCCGGTCGCTGAAGAAGTTCCTGCTGCGCAAGCCCATCGCGGACGGGATCATGCGCTCCGGCTTCGGTTACCGCCGCCACCCGGTGCTGGGCTATGCCAAGCTGCATACGGGCGTCGACTGGTCGAACCCGATCGGCACGCCGATCATGGCGGCCGGCAACGGCGTGGTGATCCGCGCGGAGATGACCTCGGGCTACGGCAACCGGGTCGAGCTGCAGCACGTCAACGGCTACGTGACGACCTACAACCACATGTCGCGGTTCGGCCGCGGCATCCGCGAGGGCGTCAAGGTCCGGCAGGGCCAGATCGTCGGCTATGTCGGCTCGACCGGCCTGTCGACCGGCGCGCACCTCCACTACGAGGTGATCATCAACGGCCACTTCGTCGACCCGATGAAGATCCGCGTCCCCCGCGGCCGGGAGCTCGACGGGCGCCTGCTCGCCGACTTCAAGCGCCAGCGCGAGCAGATTGACGCCACCATGCAGAAGTCGAAGAGCGCCACGGCCCTCGCCCAGCGCGACGCGGCGGTCCGCTGAGAGCGCGCGCTGCCGTTCAGGCGAAGCCAAGCCGGGCGCGGACAGCCTCGGGCGTCGCGCCGGCCTGCCGAAGGTCGGCGAGGGATCGCGAGCCGCGCGACTTGGCCAGCTTCTCGCCCCCGGTATCGAGCAGCAGCGCGTGGTGGCGGTAGCGCGGGACCGGCAGGCCGAGCAGGGCCTGCAGGAGCACGTGCAGGTCGGTGGCCGCCTCGAGGTCGCGGCCCCGCACCACGTGGGTGATCCCCTCCGCCGCGTCGTCGTGGACCACGGCGAGGTGGTAGCTCGTCGGCACGTCGCGCCGGGCGATCACCGCGTCCCCCCAGCGTGCCGGATCCGCCGCGACCCGGTGCGCGCCGGCCGCTTCGAAGGCGACGTAGCCGTGGGTCGGGCCGGCGCGGCGCAGGGCGGCCGCCATGTCGAGCCGCCAGGTATGCGGGTCGCCGCGGGCGATCCGGTCCGCGGCCGCCGCCCGGTCCAAGTGGCGGCAGGTGCCGGGATAGAGCGGCACGCCGTCCGGATCGCGGGGGCCGTCGCCGCCGGAGGCGACGCGCGCCCGGATCTGGCCGCGTGAGCAGAAGCACGGATAGGCGAGCCCGCTCGCGATCAGCCCGTCGAGGGCGACCCGGTAGGCCGCCATGTGCCGGGACTGGCGCCGCACCGGTTCGGGATAGGTCAGCCCGAGCCAGGCGAGGTCGGTGACGATCCCGTCGACGAAGTCCGGCTTCGAGCGCGCGGGATCGATGTCCTCGATCCGCAGGCGGCAGACGCCCCCCATCCGGGCGGCGAGGTCCGCGTTGAGCAGCGCCGAGTAGGCGTGGCCGAGGTGCAGCCGTCCGTTCGGGCTCGGCGCGAAGCGCAGCACCGGAGCCGCGGCGGTCACGGACCGGTCCGGCAGATCACCCGTCCCGGCGGGTCAGGCACTGCGGCGCGCCGGGCTGGCAGGCGATCCCGGGCAGCGAGCAGGCCGGTCCCTCCGCCAGGCGGCGGCAGACCTTGCAGCCGTCGGTCCACTCGAGGCAGGCCGGATCGTCGGCCGCCGACACCGCCGGCGACGCGTGCCGCGCCGGCGCCAGGGCGCCGATGAGCACGGTGGCGATCACGAGGACCGCGATGCCCCAGGCGGCAAGCGCGCCGCTCGACGAGCGCGGTGCGGGCGACGGAGGGCTGACGGTCGACATGGGCCTCCTGTTGGCGCGGGACCCGCCCGCCTGTCAACGCGCGCTCAGGCGGCCCGCGCGGATCGGCGCTCCAGCAGCGGCGGGAGCAGCTTCAGATTCAGCGGCTTGGCCAGGAACCCGTCGAAGCCGGCCGCCCGGGCGGCGACCTCGTCCTCCCGGCCGGCATTCGCGGTCAGCGCGACGAGGTGGAGGCGGTCCGCGCCGCCCGCTTCGGCGGCGCGGATCCGCCGGGCGGTCTCGTGCCCGTCGAGGCGGGGCATCCGCACGTCGATCAGCGCGAGGTCGAAGGGGCCGTCCGTCTCCAGCCGCGCGAGGGCCTCGAGGCCGTCGACGGCGTGGATCACCGTGGCGCCGAGGCGCTCCAGGGCCCGGGTCGCCAGCAGGGCGTTGATCGGGTTGTCCTCGGCCAGCAGGATCCGCAGGCTGGAGCCGACGCGCGCCGGCTCCGCCGCCGGCGCGGCCGCGGCCTCGACCGGGCCCGTCGACGCGAGCAGGCGCTCGAACAGGGAGCGCGGCCGGACCGGCTTGATCAGGTAGCCGTCGAAGCCCGCCGCGCCGGGGGACCCGAAGCCGCGCCGGTCGAACGGCGAGAGGAGCACGAGGCTGGTGCGGACCCCGCAGGCGCGGGCCGCGTCGGCGATCTGGCGCACCGCCGCGTCGCCCAGTGCCCGGTCGGCCAGCACCGCGTCGAAGGCCGCGCCCGACAGGGCGTCCAGGCCCGATTCCAGGCTGTCGACGATCACGGTGGCGGCCCCGGCCCGGGACAGGCTGCGGGCGAGGTACGGGGCCTGGAACGGCGAGTCGGCGACGATCAGACAGCGCCGCGGGGCGAGCGTAGGCAGCGGCGCGCGCCCGCTATCCTCGGCCGCCGCGACCTCGGCGAGCGGCAGCAGGACCCGGAAGGTCGAGCCCCGGCCGAGGCGCGAATCCGCCTCGATCCGCCCGCCCATGCGGGTCACGAGCCGCCGCGTGATGGCGAGGCCCAGCCCCGTGCCCTCGTGGCTGCGGCTCGCGCTGCCGTCGCCCTGCTCGAACTCCTCGAACAGGATCGGCAGCCGCTCCTCCGGGATCCCCGGGCCGGTATCCGCCACGGCGAGCACGACCTCGCCGCCGGTCCCGGCCCGCGCAAAGCTCAGGCTGACGCCGACGCCGCCGCGCTCGGTGAACTTGATGGCGTTGCCGGCGAGGTTGATCAGGATCTGCCGCACCCGGTCGGCGTCGCCCAGGATCGCGGCCGGGAAGTCCTCGGCCACGTCGAGGGCGATCTCGATGCCCTTGTCCTGGGCGCGGGGCGCCAGCAGCTCGACGATCCCCTCGGAGAGGGCCGGCAGGTCGAAGGGCTCGGCCGCGAGGTCCAGGCGCCCGGCCTCGATCCGCGAGAAGTCGAGGACCCCGTCGATCAGGCCGAGCAGCGCCTGACCGCTGGTGCGCACCGCCTCCACGTAGGTGCGCTGCTCGGGGTTCAGCGCGGTCCCGAGCACGAGATCGGCCATGCCCAGGATGCCGTTGAGCGGCGTCCGCATCTCGTGGCTCACGGTCGCCAGGAAGCGGGATTTGGCGACGCTCGCCGCCTCGGCGCGCTCCAGGGCCGCGTCGCGGCTGCGGATCGCCTCCACCCGCGCGGTCACGTCCCGGCCCGCCCGCAGCCAGTGCGTCGCGTCGCCGTGCGCCACCGGCATCTCCACGAAGGCGAACCAGCGCGCCCGCCCGTCCGCCGTCCGGACCTGCGCCTCCAGGCGGCGGACCCCGTCCGGCCCGATCTCCACGGCGTTCCGGTCGAGGATCTCGAGATCGTCCTGGGAGCCGATCAGCGCGATCGGCTCGCGGCCGAGGAGGCGGGCGAAATCCTCGTTGGCGTAGGTGATGCGCCCGCGGGCATCCCGCTGGACGATGATCTCGGTGGTGGCGGCCACCAGGGCGCGGTAGCGGTCCTCGCTCTCGCTGATCCGCCAGAGGCGGTCCTGCAGCCGCTCGGCCTCGCGCTCGGCGCGCCGCGTTCCGAGCCGGCGCCAGAGGGCGAAGGCCAGTGCGGCCGCGGTCAGGAGCGCCAGGACAGGCGCCAGCGTGTCGATCATTCCGGCCTCCCCGGCATCGGGCCGGTCCGCCGCAGGATCGCAGCCGAAGCTGAAGGCGGCGTTGGGAAAGGCCCTTAACCGCCGGTTGCGGACTTCGCGGAGTCCGCGGCGGAGTCCGCGGCGGAATCCGCGGCGGAGTCCGCGACGCGGCGCGGGATCAACGGTACCGTGCGGTGATCCGAGAAGCGGCTCGCGAGTTGCCTGCCAGGACGCAGGTCCGGACGGAGACGGTACATGCCCGGTGAGCACTACGACGTCATCATTGTCGGGTCCGGTCCCGGCGGCGGCACGATGGCGTGGCGCCTCGCCCAAACGGGCAAGCGCATCCTGCTGATCGAGCGCGGCGACTACCTGCTGCGCGAGCCGCGGAACTGGGACAGTCAGGCGGTGATCGTTGACGGCTACTACCAGGCCAAGGAGACGTGGTACTCGTCCGACGGCAAGAGCTTCCACCCCGGCCTGCACTACTACGTCGGCGGAAACTCGAAGTTCTACGGCTCGATCCTCTTCCGCCTCCGCGAGAAGGACTTCGCCGAGATCCGCCACCAGGACGGCGTCGCGCCGGCCTGGCCGGTCGGGTATGACGTCTTCGAGCCGTACTACCAGGCGGCCGAGGAGCTGTTCCACGTCCACGGCCTGCGCGGCGAGGACCCGACCGAGCCCTGGTCGACCAAGCCCTACGCCCATCCGCCGGTGGCGCACGAGCCGCGGATCCAGGAGCTGTTCGACAACCTGAAGCGGGCCGGCCACCACCCGTTCCACCTGCCGGTGGGCGTGCGGCTGGTGGAGAAGGACGGCCGCGCGGTGCCGACCTCGCCCTGCATCAAGTGCGAGTCGTTCGACGGCTTCCCCTGCCCCACCAACGGCAAGTCGGACGCGCAGACCATGGTGGTCGACCCCGCCCTGCGCGACTGCCCGAACCTGACGCTGCTCACCCGCACCTACATCGAGCGCCTCGTCACCGACGCCGCCGGCCGCACCGTCACGGGCGTCGTCGGGAACCGGGACGGCGCGCCGTTCGAGGCCTCGGCCGACATCGTGGTGGTGGCCTGCGGCGCCCTCTCCTCGGCGCTGCTGCTGCTGCGCTCGGCCAGCGACCGCCACCCGAACGGCCTCGCCAACGGGTCGGATCAGGTCGGGCGCAACTACATGCGCCACAACAACTCGACGGTGCTGGCGATCTCGAAGGTCCCGAACCCGACCCGGTTCCAGAAGACGCTCGGCCTCAACGACTTCTACTTCGGCGATCCGGACCCGAAGGATGGCTGGGACTTCCCGCTCGGCCACATCCAGATGGTCGGCAAGTCGGACGGCGCCCAGATCCACGGCGAGGGCCTGCCGGGCTTCCTGCAATGGTTCCCCGACAAGCCGTTCGACTGGATCGCCAAGCACTCCGTCGACTTCTGGCTGACTTCTGAGGACGTGCCGCTGCCGCAGAACCGGATCTTCTACAAGGACGGCAAGGTCCATCTCGACCTCACCGAGACGAACGTCGAGGCGCATAAGCGGCTCCGGCACAAGCTGCGCGAGATCTGCAGCTTCACCGACATCCACCCGCACCTGTTCGACCGCTCGCTCTACCTGGGCAAGAACGTCCCGATCGGCGGGACGGCTCACCAGGCGGGGACCCTGCGGTTCGGCGCGGATCCGAGGACGTCGGTGCTCGACACCAACTGCAAGGCGCACGAGCTGGACAACCTCTACGTGACCGACGCCAGCTTCTTCCCGTCGATCGGCGCCGTGAACCCGACGTTGACCATCATCGCCAACGCCCTGCGGGTCGCCGACCATCTCGTCGCCCGGATGGGCGCCCGGGACGCGATCGCGCCGCCCCGGCTGTTCGACCACACCGAGCCGCGCGAGCCGCTGCCGGCCTGAGGACCGGCGGGGCGCGAACCATCGCTCTCCCCGGCTCGTCCCGAGGTGCCGGCACCGGACACACGTGATCGTCCCCGCGCGCCGACTGGCGCCGGGGGCATGGCCCGGGAGGCGAGCACGAGGGACGCGGGACGCCGCGGGAACCCAGGTGTCGGCCAAGTACGCGCGGGATCCGATCCCCGCGGCGCCCCGCGGCATCGACCGGGCATGGTC
>NZ_JBKFAK010000060.1:0-7920 GCF_053345595.1 Methylobacterium sp. D54C | reverse complement strand
TCGCGGGCTGGCATCAGCCCCGTGGGCCGCCGTTCCGCTCCACGTCGCACCGGGCAGGTTCGCCATGACCCGGCATGACCTGACGCCGCCAACCACCCGAGGAACCGCGCCGCGGGGCATGCCTCACTCTGTGCCGAACGTCAGGATGAGCCGTGCCCCCGCGATCGCCGAACCCCGGTTCGCTTCGCCAAGCGCTGAGGCCTTGCCAATCCGGGGACTTCCAAGCACGCCACTGGCGAGGTTTGCCCGCCGTCGCTCCGTCACTGGGGGCGACGCCCAGCCCAAATCCCCATAGGCCCGCCCGCCATCCCGCGGGTTCGTTCATCCAAGACTTTCGTACGCCTCGCGGCGACCGAAACTCTTCAGGTTTCCAGCCGGCTTGCTTTTGAATGACATAGAATGAAAGCGGACCAGAGCTAACCCAGCCTGAGATCTTTGTTGGGGTCGAACCCATCTCGGCTGGTGTTCTGCAATCCGACTGGTTCAAGCACACCGTCGCGAGCCCGATCCACGTCGGGCATGCGGTAGCATTTTTCCTCAATCTCGGCGAGGCGGGACGGTACGATCTCGCTGCTGGACACACCGTAAAGCTTCTGGAAGTTCATGATCAGTGGCTGCCACTTGGCAGGGTCGATGCGGTTCTCGTGCCCATCCATGAGCAAGCTCGGATGGACATGGACACGGGTGATACGAACTTCGAAGGCCGAGATCAGGCCCGCGACCTGGGGATCGTCGTCCATGATGCCGTGTTGAGCTGCGACGACAGCTTCCAGTTGGATGGGGCACTCCAAGGCCCGTGGCGCAGCCACGGTCTGCGATGCGATGGGCGTCAGGCCAGCCACTTCGAACTTGGAGGGCTCATACGTATAGCCCAGCCGCTGCTTCAATTCGGGTATCTTCTCGGTGCCGGTCAGGCGCGCCAGCCTGTTCACCGCGTCAGCCTGTTTCGGTGACGCCAAGTTGAGGACGCACTGCCCCGTGCGGATCATATTCTGCGGCGTTTGCGATGCAGTCTGGAGACCGAGCATGCACCGCCAGCCGAGCCACCACGCTGACGACATCGGAGCGAGGTTGGGGGTGCCGTCCTCGTTCTGCGTGCTGATGAGGACGACCGGGGTTCCGAGGTAGAGTATCGACGGCTCGATTGTGACGTGGGTATCGATCACGAGGGGCTCCGTGGCTTGGCAACGAACCACGTATGCGACTGCATGATCTGCGACGCTTCCCGCTTCTTGCGCCGCAATCCAACTTCCGCGCGCCGCTCGGCAGCGGGCTATCGCATATGCACTACAAGCGGAAGTTACTCAGTGGCCAACGGATGACCGCTCACGGGAAGCGGCAGTGTCTATCCGAACGGCTGGGCTGGGTCGGAAGCCGCCGCCTGCTGCAGGTACCAGGCGTCACATCTCGAACTCCTGCGCCCGCCGGCGGCGTAGCCTGACTGTCATTGTCCCCTCCGTTTTCCACGTTTGGGGCGCGGAAGTACCGGCCGCCTCGATGGGTTAACCTTGCGAGCCGGCTTGTCAGCAGATGCAGCTGCTTCCGACCGGGCGACCTTCGCCGTCACAGTCCATATCCCGGGACGAGAGGCCTCCCGCGCCACGCGATCAATTTGGGAATTTAAGTCTTCATGCAGCCCATCATGTCGTGGGGCGATGGTTTCTACAACAATCTCTGGCTTTGCACCAACAAAGGAAACCTTGTTTCCGGCGGCAAGGGGCGACGCATCCGCTTTGACGATGGCTGAGTAGACCAAGTCGCAAAACTCGATGCAGATCGGAAGGTAGATGTACCCTTCGGTTCCATCGGGAACCGAGATCGGACCGTCCGAACTGAAAACAAATTTACTTCCCCGCCGCGTAGCGGCAGCATACATGTGCGCATTGTCCTTGAGCGCCTTAAACAATTCGCGCAAACTGATTTTTATCGGCTCATCCGACCATTCTCGACTGCATGCACCAGCCAGAAAAGAGCAGAACTCTGTAAGCAGCCCCCAATCCGCATTAAGCTTCAGCTCATACCGCGTCGTGTACTTGGCGGTCGATTGCCCACCGATTTCCATTGAGACGGACGCGCCCTTCTCCCTTAGCAGCAATGCAAAAGACATCACTCGGGCGAGATCGTTTAGAGAGTATTTCTTCTCGCTCTCGATTCGAATGGAAAATTCGTCCTCACCCGTATTTACATATATTAACCAATCAATAAATTCACTGCTCAGTCGGAGCAATTGATGCTCGGGCGCAAGGTTGGCGCTACCCGAGCCGTAGACGCTGACTGGCAACGTAGCGCGCTTGATGCCGCCGGCGGCCGTGACGGTGAGTTTCCCAAATTGAAACGGCTCGATCTCGACGGAGAGCTCGCCCTCCTCCCATTCCAGCCGATCCCCCGCTAACGAGAGGCCAAAGCGGCTTCTCTGTACGACGAATTTACTCAGCTCCAGCTTCGGAGTTCGACCTACGAGCAGGTGAGCGAGATCTCGCTCCGTCAGCCCGGTCGCAAGGTTGAAACCACCCATGATGGATTTTTCGTCGAAGCCACAGGTGCTGCGAAATTCCGATTTTGCTATACCGTATTTGTGCGGCTCTTCTGGTATGACCTCATAGATCGCGTCGCCCGCATCACTTCCATCGAGGGCAAGAATTTTGGCGTTATCGAGAGATAGTCGGTGATTGACGCGGTTGAAATTGACGTGGCCTGAATGCTCTGTCTGGCGGACCGCTCTCTGAACGGACTCGATCTCGTTCCTGTCGATGTGCAACAACCTCAAACGCGTCGGATGTTGCTCACTGTCGAATTCCATATGAAGTATGAAGGCTGGTAGATCCGTGTCGACCAAACGCTTCAAGGCCGACAGCTTCGCCACTACTGATGTCTGTCTTGAATCCGTCGACTTGATCTGGACAAGCGCCTTCTTCATCCCGGGCCTCATGTCATGTGGCACGCCCGGCAGTTCGTCTGGCTCGAATTCAACGAAGAAGTCCCAGCCCATCCGATCCGGGTGGGATGACAACACGGTGTAGCCACGTCCGCTCCATGACCTGAATAGATCTTCGCCGAGAGCGCCAACATCTCGGCGCGCGCGAGTGTATCTTCGTGCCAAGGCTTTAACCTCTCGATGAATGCCGAAAGCCCACGCCAGATGAGGTGTCTGACCCCATCTATTCATTGAGATCGCCGAAATGAACCGCAGCGTCCTCGGAAATCCTCAGTGGGTTTCCCCATAGGCGCTGCAGGCCTTCTTCGGAGAGGGCATCGACCTCTGCTCCGTCCTGAGAGTGGACGCCTACGGCGCCAACCGGTCCTACAGCCTACCAAGGGGTTGGAAACCGCTGACCCTTGAAAACACCAAATCGGTGTTTTAATCTCCATGCATGACCAGGGCCGAGCCGTTCCCCGCCTCCCTGACCTACCTGCTCCTGCCGAGCCCGGAGGATATGGCCGCAGTCCGAGATCTCCTCGAGGCATATCGCCGGATCCCGGCGATCCTGGATGAGATCCGGCGGAAGCACGGGCTCGGCGCCAATGTCGTCGCCCTCACGACGGTGGGCTATCAGCCGGTCCGCGATGCGACCGGCCTGCCCGCCCGGCTCGTAACCCTCGGCATCCGCGATCTCGCCCAGGCGAGCGGCATCGATCCGGCAACGATCGTGTCGATGCCGCTCGACGACAAGCTGTTCGCCGTGAAGGGCGTCTCGGCCATCGCACTGACCACGCTCGATGGCCGCCGCACCATGCCCTACCGCTTCGAGGGGTATGGCGACCCTTGGCATGGCGCTTCGCCTGCCAGGCTCGTCGTCGGGGAGGATGCGCTGACCATCTTGGCCGGCGTCACCATCACCGTTCCGCAGGAGACCAAGACCATGCCGGAGACCATCCTGACCCGGGTCGGCCGCATCATCGGCGGCCTCTCGAACGCGGCGCTGGACGCGGTCGAGGACCGCAACGGCCTGGCGATCGCGCAGCAGGCCCTGCGCGAGATCGACGACGTGATTGAGGAGGCGCGGCGCGACCTCGGCAAGGTTAAGGCGGAGGATCATCGTCTCAACGCGCGGCGCGGTCAGCTGGAGGCCGAGTTGAAGGCCCTCGGCGACAAGCTCGAGACGGCCCTGTCGACCGGGCACGAGGATCTCGCCAGGGCCGGCATCGCTCGGCAGATCGACCTGGAGAGCCAGATCGAGGCGGTCGACTCGAGCCTCGCAAGCGTGGCCGAGCGTCACGAGGCTGCGACGAAGGCCGTGCAGGCCGCACTGGCAGCGCGACGCGACGCCGAGCATCGCATCAGCCTGATCGAGCAGCCCAAGGGTCGAGGAGACGATCCCCTGGCCGACTACAACGACGACGCGGCCCGCACTGGCAAGCTCGAGCGCTCGCTCCGCGCGATCGACCGCGTCACGGGCACCGCCTCATCCCCGGCGGAAGCGAGCCTCGCCGACCTCGATCGACTGCACCGCGATCAGGCCATCGAGCAGCGGCTCGCCGCGTTGAAGCGGAACCGCTCCTCGTGACCGCCTTCGTCGCTCCGCACGTGTTCCCCTTCACCCTCGCCGCACTGGTGATGGTCGGCCTCGTGATGGTGGAAGGCGCCTCCCTGCTGATCGGCCACTCGCTCTCCGGTCTGGTGGACGGCCTGCTCGGACATGAGGGCGGCTTCGGTCACGCCGGACTGGAGACGAGCGCCGACGCGTCGAACGCGTTCTCCCCGGCCTCGTGGCTGTCCTGGCTGAATGTCGGGCGGGTGCCATTTCTGGTCCTGCTGATCGTCGCCCTGGCGGTCTTCGCGATAACCGGTTTCGTCCTGCAGGCCGCCGCCGGGGCGTTGTTCGCGCCTCTCCCGGCCTGGATCGCCGGCACCGTTGCCGTCGCCCTGACCGTGCCGGCGCTCCGGAGCTCCTCGCGCGTCCTCGCTCGCGTGATCCCGAAGGACGAGAGCTACGTCATCACCGCCGACGATCTGATCGGCACGACGGCCGAGGTCACGCTCGGCCCGCTCGATGACGGTCTTCCCGGACAGGTCCGCGCGGTGGACCGCCACGGCAACGCGCACTTCCTGCGCGCCCGTGCCGCCCCCGACGCTCCCGCCATGGCCAGGGGCGAGCGTGTGCTCCTCGTCGACCGCGCCGACGCCGTCTTCCTGGCGGTTCCGGACGGCCCCGAACTCTGATCCGCATATCGCCAACCAAAGGCTCCTTCGATGGACTTCGTCGACTCGCGCATCGTCAGCCTCCTGGTGCTGGCGGCCTTCATCCTGGTCGCGCTGCTCGGAATCGGCTTCGTGTTCTCGCGGCTCTACCGCCGCACGACCCGTGACACCGCCTTCGTCCGCACGGGCCTCGGCGGCCGGAAGGTCGTCGTCGACGGCGGCGCGGTCCTGCTGCCGGTCTTCCACTCGATCGCGATGGTGAACCTGAACACCCTCCGCCTGGAGGTGAAGCGTTCGGGCAACGAGTCGCTCATCACGAAAGACCGCCTGCGGGCCGACATCACCGTCGAGTTCTACGTGCGCGTCGAGCCGAAGGAGGATTCCATCGCGCTGGCCGCACAGACCCTCGGCGATCGGACCAACGACGCCAACCTTCTGCGCGAGCTGATCGAAGCGAAGTTCGTGGACGCCCTGCGCGCCGTCGCCGCCGGCATGAGCCTGCCCGACCTCCAGGAGAAGCGCGCCGATTTCGTGAAGGGCGTGCAGGAAGCCGTCTCGGGCGATCTGCGCCACAACGGCCTCGAGCTCGAGTCCGCCTCCCTGACCCGGCTCGATCAGACCTCGATCGAGCACTTCAACCCCGACAACTCCTTCGATGCGGAAGGATTGGCCCGCCTGAAGGAGATCACCGAGCAGCGGCGCAAGGAACGCAACGCCACGGTACGGGACGCCGAAGTCGCCGTCGCCGAGAAGGACCGCGAGACCGCCCTCCGGCAGCTCGAGATCCGGAAGGCGACCCGCGAGGCCGAGCTCGCGCAGGAGCGCGATATCGCGAACAAGACCGCCGAGACCCGCGCCGAGACTGCGCAGGCCGAGCAGCGAGCGCAGCAGAGCGAGCAGGCGGCGCGGATCGAGCGCGAACAGGCGATCCAGCTGCGAGAGGCCGAAGCGCGTCGGAACGCGGAGTCCGCACGCATCGAAGCCGACCTCGCCATCGCCCAGCGGAACGCGCAGGCCGAGCGCGATCGGCAGCTCCTTCTCCAGGACAACGCCATCCAGATCGCCGAGCGCTCGCAGAAGGAGTCTGACGCGCGCGCTGCCGCCAAGCAGGCCGAGGCCCTGGCAGTGGCCGCGGAGGAGAGGGTCGCGACCGCAAAGGCGAAGGAGATCGCCGAGCGCGAGCGCGAGGTCACGGTCATCGCGGCCAAGCGGGACGCGGAGAAGGAGGCTACGGGGATTACCGTCACGGCGGAGGCCGAGCGGCGCGCGGCCGAGGATCGCGCCACCGCGATCACCACGCTGGCCCAGGCCGAGGCGGAGGCCGCGAACTCCAAGGCCTCGGCGATCGCGAAGCTGGGCGGGGCGGAGGCCTCCCGCGAGAAGGTGATGAACGAAGCCCGCAACGCGCTCTCGGCCGAGGCGCGTGCCTACGAGACCGGGCTCAAGCGGCTGGAGATGATCCCCGGAGCGCTGCGGGAGAGCATGAAGGCCGTCGAGAAGATCGACTCGATCCGGATCTTCGACGCCGGCGGGTCTCTCGGAGCGGCAGGTACCGGCACCGGCGGCAGCCCTGTTACCGCAGGCTTCGGCGACAGCCTTTCGGGCCATCTCCTGCGTTATCAGTTCAACACGCCCATCCTCGGAGCGCTGTTGAAGGAGGCCGGCTTCGAGGGTGGCGGCAACGCCGTTTCGACCCTGGTCGGCGGTCTGCGCACGGACAGGCAGGTCGAAGATGGACTGGCCCACCCGGCAGCGTCGAACAAGGAGAGTTCGGATCGGCAGAGCGCTACGATCACCGGGGTGGGCACCTCGCCTCAAGCCGGAGGCGTAGAGCTCGACCGCCGAGAGGCGTGAGCTCATTCAACCATTCCGATGGAGCATCGCGTTCGATCCCACGTAGGGGCCCGCTCTGCCGGGACTGCGATCGGATCGAACGCGGCCAACAGCGAGCGTGGCGCCCCGAGAGGCCGACAACGAGGTGCCCGGACGTCGACGGCCGTCGCCCCCTATCGGCGCGCAGGTGCGGAGCGATGTTCGCAGGCCGCCTTTCGGTCTGCCGGAAGCGCCACCCACCCGCGAGGGCGAGTTCGACGTGGAGATGGCGAACCGGAACAGACGCGACCATCTCAGGCTTCCAGCCGCCCGGCGGCGAGCCCGTCCGCGAGGCACGATCGGACGTGACCTACCCCATGCTGCTCGCCCACGATGCGCGGACCGCCGCCATCCTCGAGGGTATGAAAGAGCGCGTCCCCGGTATGCCGCGGGACCTGCCGGACATGATGCGCGATCTCGCCTTCCGGCGCACGCTCGTGCACAGCCAAACCGCCGTGGCCCTGATCTCGACCCATCCGGACGAGCCCGCGCCGGACATGGCTTCCCTGGCTCGGCATGCGATCGCCCGGTGTCGCGACGGGGCGAAGGATCGCGAAGGGGAGCTTTCGTCGCCACCGGCCGGCACCACCGCGGAGGAGCTGCTCGCGATCTACCGTCAGGGCTTGGCCGTCATGCTGGAGGGCGCCAACAAGTGCCGTCCGCCCGTCATCGAGGACTTCACTGACATCCTCTCCCATGCACGCATCCGCAAACGCTACCTCGGGCCCGTCGCGGCTCTGTGCGTCGTCGCCCGCTGCGGCAGTCTGCCGAGTTCGACGATCGTCCTGTGTGGATGGCTCCCGCATTGCAAGTGGCGAATTGAGCTTCTGACGGGTTGGTCGGGTGCAGTCTTGTGTCCGGCCTGTCGATGCAGTCGTTCATGTGACCGCTGGCCCTGATGGTATCCG
>NZ_JBKFAK010000006.1:0-269377 GCF_053345595.1 Methylobacterium sp. D54C | reverse complement strand
CCGATCTTCCGGCAGTAAACCTTTCCCCAAAAGGGCGTATCCGGTATTAGCCCTAGTTTCCCAGGGTTATTCCGAACCAGAAGGCACGTTCCCACGCGTTACTCACCCGTCCGCCGCTGACCCCGAAAGGCCCGCTCGACTTGCATGTGTTAAGCCTGCCGCCAGCGTTCGCTCTGAGCCAGGATCAAACTCTCACGTTGAAGAGATTGATCTAAGCTGATCACAACTACTTGACAGAGGCTCACAATCATCCCGGCATCACTGCCCGGATATGTGAGCTTCCGAAGCGTTAGACAGCTCGCTTCTCTCGTTGATCCGGCTCTCGCCGGACCCGCAAGGACAAGCGCCGTCCACGCTTCTCTTTCCCGTATTCACTTGTCAAAGAACGGCGCCTGTTTACACAAGTGCCATTTGAAGATCAACAAAAAACTACTCGGCGCTCACCGACCGTTGCTTGCAGTCTTCAGTGGAAGTCCGTCCGAGCGGCCCGCCCTGGCCGGGCACCGCGTCGGGAGGCGCCGTATAGGGCGCCAGAAATCGGCTGTCAATCGCCCGTCTTCTTCGACCGCCGGAGGCTGGCGGGCGCGGTCGTCCGCGTGTGCGGACACCGCTCCCGGATCCGGCAGAGCCCCCGCGCGCAGAGACCCGTCGCCGCGCCAGCCTGCCAGCACACCCCTCCGCGATCCGGACGAGGGGCCTCGCTCCGGATCGCGCGTCAGAGCGGGCCGCACGATGAGTGCTCATGGAAACGATCCGTTTCGATAGTTTCCATTTCTGACTGCGCGTGCTTCGCTCAAGATGGATCCATCGGCGCGACGTCGGGGCCCTGCACGGGCCGCGGGGCGCCAGTGCACCCACGGAAGGACCCCGCCATGGCCGTCGAAGCATCCGGTGCCGCGAGCGAACTCGTTCAGGTCGTCTCCCTCCTGGCGGCCGGCGTCATCGCCGTCCCGCTGTTCAAGCGGCTCGGCCTCGGATCGGTCCTCGGCTACCTCCTGGCAGGACTGGCGATCGGGCCCTTCGGGCTCGGCCTATTCACGGACGCCCACGCCATCCTCCACGTGGCGGAGCTCGGCGTCGTGATGTTCCTCTTCATCATCGGGCTGGAGATGGAGCCGTCCCGGCTCTGGGGCATGCGCCGCGCGATCTTCGGGCTCGGCCTGGCCCAGGTGGGCGCCTGCATCGCCGCCCTCACCCTGGTCGGACTCGCCCTCGGCTTCTCGATCACCGTCGCCTTCGTGGCCGGGACCGGCTTCGTGCTGACCTCCACCGCGATCGTCATGCAGCTCCTGGAGGAGCGCGGCGCGCTCTCGACGCCGAAGGGTCAGCGCATCGTGGCGATCCTGCTGCTGGAGGATCTCGCCATCGTGCCGCTCCTCGCCGCCGTCGCGCTTCTGGCGCCGGGCGGGAGCGCCGCGAGCGCGACGGAGCGCGCGGTCACGGTCGCCATCGCCCTGCTCTCGGTCTGCGCGCTCGTTGCCGCGGGGCGCTGGCTGCTCAACCCGCTGTTCCGCCTCCTCGCCGCCGCCAAGGCGCGCGAAGTCATGACGGCCGCGGCCCTCCTCGTCGTGCTCGGCTCGGCCCTCGCGATGCAGCTCGGCGGCCTCTCGATGGCGATGGGCGCCTTCCTGGCCGGCGTCCTGCTCTCGGAGTCGAGCTTCCGCCACCAGCTGGAGGCCGATATCGAGCCGTTCCGCGGCATCCTGCTCGGCCTGTTCTTCCTCGGGGTCGGGATGTCCCTCGACCTGACGGTGATCGCCGCGAATGCCGGCCTGATCCTGGCGGGCGTCGCCGCCTACATGACCGTGAAGGGCCTGCTCATCTACGGCGTGGCCCGGGTGCTGCGCGCCTCCCACGCCGAGTCGCTGGAACGCTCGGCCCTGATGGCGCAGGGCGGCGAGTTCGCCTTCGTGCTGTACGCGGCCGCCGCGAGCGCGGGTATCATCGACGGCACGACCAACGCCGTCCTGACAGCCACCATCATCCTGTCGATGGCGATCACGCCGCTGGTGGTCGTCGCCTTCGATCGTCTCGGTCCCAAGGCCGTTCCGTCCATCGACGGCGTCGAGGCGCCCGAGGACCTCGTGGGCAGCGCCCTGATCGTCGGGTTCGGCCGCTTCGGCCAGATCGCCAGTCAGCCGCTCATCGCGCAGGGCTGCTCGGTCTCGATCATCGACACGAACCCGAGCAACATCCGTCTCGCCGAGGGGTTCGGTTTCAAGGTCTATTACGGTGACGGCACCCGCCTCGACATTCTGCACGCGGCCGGCGCCGCGACGGCGCGGGCGATCCTGATCTGCGTCGACGACACCGCGATGGCCAGACGCGTCGCGGAGATCGCCAAGGCGGAGTTCCCCTTGGTGCCCGTGCTGGCGCGCGCCCGGGATCGCGAACACGCGGTCGAGCTGATCCAGGCGGGCGTGGCCTACCAGATCCGCGAGACGGTCGAGTCGGCTCTGCTCCTCGGCGAGCAGGCGCTCCTGACGACCGGAGCCGAGCCGGAAGCGGCCAGCGCGATCCTGGCGGAGGTCCGGCGCCGCGATGCGGAGCGTCTCGATCTGCAGGTCGTGGGCGGCATCTACGCGGGTCGGGACCTCATTCACGGCAACAAGCCCGGCTCGGCGCACGCGGCCGGCTAGGCCAGCGACCGGGCCTCGGTGCCGTGCCTGCTGAAGGCGCGCCGGTCTCGGCAGGCACAGGGGGCGGCCAACCCGTAGAACGCGAGCGCGTGCCCGGAGCCTTCGGAGGACGGTGCGCGGGTCGACGGCGACGCGCCAGCCACAGGCGGGAATCCGGCCACGGAGGCATTCCGGGTCGCCGCCGCGGGCGAGCCCGGAGCACAGGTACAAGCGCCGCTCCAGCATCGCGGCGCCGGCCGGTGTGCCTGGGGAGGGCGACACGCCGCCGGCTTCCCCACGGCTTCCCGTCTCGCGGCGCCAGTTGCATCCCGAGCCCGCCTGGAACAAAATGTGAACCCTGGGTCAGGCGCGGCGACAGCCCGAGCGGTCAGCGACATGTCATCTCCGAGCTCCGGTCGCACGCTGTTCTTCTTCGAGAAGCCCTCGGCGATGCGCCAGTTGCAGCGCTTCTTCCGCTCGCCGAGCACGGTCTGCGTGGCCGCCGAGGGACATCTGCTGTCGGCCGAGGAGCCGGGCAGCATCCGGCCCGAGTGGAAGCCCTGGCGCTTCGACCTCCTCCCGATCGTCCTTCCCACGATCCCGGTCGGCTACGGCACGAACCGGTCCGGGCAGTCGCACGCACCGAAGATCGCCGCGATCCGGCAAGCGCTGAGCGGCGTGGACCGCGTGATCATCGCCACGGATCCGGGTCGCGAGGGCTCGATGATCGCGTGGGAAGTGCTCGAGCATCTCGGCTGGAACGGCCGGGTCGACCGGCTCAAGCTCGGCGCGCTCGACGAGGTCTCGATCCGACGCGCCTTCGCGGCCCTGGCCAAGGATCCCGCCTCGGGCGAGCGCGACTACGCCGCCTATCTCGAGGCGCTCTGCCGGCAGTACGAGGACTATCATCTCGGCCTGAACGGCACGCGGGCGATCTCGCTGCGCCTGCGCCCGCCCGCCTTCCGGGAGCCCTGGCGCTTCGGCGGCGTCCAGACGCCGACCCTCGCCATCCTGGCGGACCTGGAGGAGCGGATCCGGTCCTTCGTGCCGCAGGACTTCTTCAAGGTCGCGCTGCACCTTAGGACCCATGCAGGCGCGGAGATCACCCTCTGGCACGCCCCGAAGGAGCGGATCCTCGATGCGGCGGTCGCTGAGACGATCCGGTCCGCCGCGGCGACGTGGTCGGGCCCTCTGGCGGTCGCGCACAGGGATGTCCGGCGCGCGCCGCCCCGGCTGTTCTCGAAGGACACCCTGGCGCGACGCTGCGCCAAGCGGTTCGGCTGGGACCCGCAGCACACGGCCGGCATCGCTCAGGACCTCTACGATCAGGGGTACCTCAGCTACCCGCGCACGGAGTCGGAGCACCTGCCCGAGGGCCAGGCCGGCGATGCCGCCGCGATCATCGCGGCCGTCACGACCGTCCTGACCGACCTGAGCACAGTCGTTCCGCGCGACGCTGCGCCGCTGATCCGTCGCGGCCTGAAGGGCCACTACGTCGCGGATCCGGGCGAGCACCACGCCATCGTGCCCCTGCGCAAGGCGCCCGAGCGCGGCCGTCTCAGCACCGATCAGTTCCGCTTGTGGGAACTCGTGGCGAAGGCCTATCTCGCCGCGCACCTGCCCGACGGGGTCGACGCGCGCACGAGCGTCACGGCGGATGTCGCGACACCGCTGGGCGTGAGGCGGTTCGCCGTCTCCGGCAGCGTCGTGCGCGCCCCGGGTTGGCGCGCGCTCTACGGCAGCGAGGCCGAGCTCGAAACGGATGCCGTGCCCGGCAAGACCAAGCGCGAGGCGGAAGCCACCGCCACCCGCCTGCCGCTCGTGACCGACGGCGAGGGCGCCTCCGCCGCGACGGCGGAGATCGCCACCGCGAAGACCGAGCCGCCGCGGCGGATCACCCGAGGCGAATTGCCGGTGGTGATGGGCCGGCTGATCGACCAAGTGGACGATCCGGCCGCCAAGCGCGCCCTGGAAAACCCCGCCAACCCGAACGAGCCGAAGGGTCTGGGCACGGCCGCGACGCGCGACACGATCCTGCCCAAGCTCCTGAAGAGCCGCTACATCACGCTGTCTACCGGCAAGGATCCGGCCATCGAGGTCACCGAAGTCGGCCTGACCTTCGTCCGCGCGGTGCGCAGCGTGTTCCCGGCCTACGGAGATCCGGTCGGGCGCGCCATGTTCGAGGCGGAGCTCGCCGAGATCGGCCGGGCGGTGACGCGCGCCGAGGCGGTCGCGCGCGCGACCGCCTTCCGCCAGCGCACCCGCGCCCGCCTCGACGACCTGATCGCAGCGATCGCGCAGGCGCCGACCGTCAGCCTCGATCCGAGCCTGATCCCGGCCGGTCAGGGCGACCAGCGGCCGCCGACGCCGGCCATGGTGGCGTTCGCCGTGAGCCTATCCGAGCGGAAGGGCGTGACGCTGCCGCGTGGCTGCAGGAGCAGCATCAGCGTCTGCCGCGCGTTCCTCGACACCCATGCCGGGCCGCGTGGCGGACAGGAGGACGACGCCGGCCGCGCAGACGGCCGGCGGAGCCCGAGCGCGGCGATGGTCGGCTACGCGCGCAGCCTCGCCCAGCAGCGCGGCATCCCGTGCCCGCCGGACGCGGAGACGGACTTCGACGCGTGCCGGCGCTTCCTCGACGCGCACGCCGCGCGGCCAGGGCAGGGGAGGGACGAGGCGAACGCCGGAGGGGCGAAGAGCAAGAGGTCCGCGGAGCGGGAGAAGCGGCGGGGCCGTGTGGCACGGACACCGCGACCGGCAGCGGCACGCCGCCGGGCCTGAAGCGCCGCGGCGGGAGTGACCGGATCGCGGCGTTCGTCCGCGACGCCGACTTTGCCCCGTCTCGGTGGCGCCGGCCGCCCGGCCTGGCGCGCGCCTCAGGCGGCCTCGGGGTCCTCGGAGCGCAGCCAGCGCGCGATCGCGGCGACCACGTGGGCCTGCTCGACGGCGGTCAGTGCCCGGCCGGCGGGGATCGCGTGCCACTTGGCCAGGCAACCGCGGCAGCAGGTTGCCGTCGCGTGCTGCGCCGTGAAGACGGGATGACCGCGAAAGGGCGTCTGCTTGCCGTCGTTCTTCGGCTCGGCGGACGCGAGGCGTCGCCGCACGAAGTCCCGCGGGTGGTCCAAGACCGTCGGGAGCCCCTTCTCTCGCAGGTAGACCCGATCGGCGATCGCCAGCCGGAAGCGTCGCCGGAACGCGGATTGCGGGAGACGGTCGAACACCTCGTCGAGCGCTCGCATGCGCGCAGATCCCGGTCTACCGATCGCCAGTCGGGCCGGCATGGCTTCGGCCCCGAGCGGTATTCCATGCATCCATCAGACGCCATCGCCGTCGGAATCGCGGGCTGGAGCCTGCCCAAGGCCTACGCGCCGCAGTTCCCAGAGGCGGGCAGCCATCTGGAGCGGTAGGGACAGCGCTTTTCCGCGGTCGAGATCAACACCGCCTTCTATCGGCCCCATCGGGCGACGACCTACGCGAGATGGGCTGCGGCGGTGCCGGACGGGTTCCGCTTCGCCGTGAAGGTGCCGCGATCGATCACGCACGAGCGGCGCCTCATCGGCGTGGATGAGCCCCTCGCGCGCTTCCTCGGGGAGGTCACGGGCCTCGGGACAAAACTCGGGCCGCTGCTGCTCCAGCTCCCACCGAGTCTGGCCTTCGACGGCCCGTCCGCGGCGACCTTCCTATCGGGATTCCGGCGGCGCTTCCCGGGCGACATCGTCTGCGAGCCGCGCCACGCCACGTGGTTCACAGAAGATGTCGACCGCCTGCTCGTCGGCCTCGCGATCGCCCGTGTCGCGGCCGACCTCGCGCCGGTCCGGAACGCCGGCATGCCCGGTGGCTGGCCGGACCTCGTCTACTATCGGCTCCACGGCTCGCCGCGCATGTACTACTCGGCGTACGAACCGCGCGTCCTGTCCCGGATGGCCGAGCGCCTCGGAGCGCACAAGGCCCTCGGCCGACGCGCGTGGTGCATCTTCGACAACACCGCGGAGTTCGCCGCGATCGGTGATGCCCTCGACATGCTCGCGCGCGTCGAGACCCGACAGGGATCCGATTCATGAAACAACAGACATTGATCTCACAATTCTAGGGAGGATTTTCCCCCGCCGGCACAGCCGGTCTTGTCGGGAGAGGCGGCCCCGACAACGGACGCCGTCGTTCCTGAGAAGGTCAGACCCCGCAGAGAACCGAGCCGTGGCGATCCGAGCGCTCGATGTGGAACCGCCCGGAGCGTGTGTGCCGAGGAGCCGATTCAGGCCGATCGACCGACGTAAGCGGAGACATCGGGCTCCTCGGAGCGCCCATCGAACAGCTTCGCGGTGACGCGGCGAACGGCGGGCCTGCTCGCGACGTTCAGGGCCGCGTGAAGGAGACGGATGCCGATCCGCGTGCGCGGGTTCATGAGCTTCGGCGCGAGCTTCGGGACACCCTGCGCCCTCTCGACATACGGGCGCATGACCCGCTCGTAAGCCGCGAAGCCCGCCGCGACCGTGTCGGTGCGCGCCAGCTCACCGGCCAGCACGCAGGCGCCGGTGACGGCCAGCGTCGTGCCGATGCCCGCGAGGGGCGTCGCGCACCAAGCCGCGTCGCCTGTGAGCACGACGCGTCCGGACGACCAGCGTTTCATCCTCACCTGGCGCAGGACGTCGAGGTAGAAATCGTCCGCCGCGTCCAGGCCCGCCACGACGCGCCCGGCCTGCCACCCGGCACCGGCGAACCGCGCCCGCAGGAACGCCTTCTGGCGAGCGATATCCCAGTCCTGCTCGCCGCCGGGCGGCTGACGGAGCGTCAGCATCGCGCGCGTCGTGCCGTGCCGGTCCGGCCGCAGCGAGATGCTGCGGCCGCCCGTGGCGTTGAACCAGCGCCACATCCGGTCGTCGCCGGGGATTCTGGGAATCGTGAAGTACGCGATGGTCAGATCCATCCAGCGCGGCGCGTACTCTCCGGGAAAGACGAGCTCGCGGGTCGATGAGCCGACGCCCTCCGCCACGATCACCGCGTCGTAGCGTTCCGTCTCGCCGCCCGCGAAGGTGACGGCGACCGCGTCCCCGTCCTCCGCGAGGCGGGCCACACGGTCGCCGAAGAGGTAGCGGGCCCGCTCCCGGGCCGGCTCGTAGAGAAGGCGCGCCAAGTCGCCGCGCAGGATCTCCATCTCGGCGGTCGGCCCATCACCCTCGGCCCCGGCGACGTCGAACCGCGCGGCGACCCGTCCCCGGCCGTCGATCCAGGCCGTGCCCTCCTCGCCGGTGCCGCTGTCGAGGGCGGCCCGTTCCAGACCCATCCGGCGCAGCACCGTGCGACCGACACCGCGCACATCGACGTTCTGCCCACCGTCCCGGAAGGCGGGCGCGCGCTCGACGACGGTCACGTCGAAGCCGCTGCGGCCGAGCCACCAAGCCACCGTGTTGCCGGCGATGCTAGCGCCGGTGATCAGGATGCGACGCGCCATACGGAAACCACTCCCGGGGACCCAACAGCGCCCGGTGCAACGGGTTGCCGGCGACGAGCGCGGCTGTTCGCGGCGGGACGCTCCCGTCTCGGCAGTGCCGACGGTGGGATCGCCACCCGGCTGTGCAGCGCCGCGGAGGCGCACCCGCTCCGACCCGCGGCGGCGCCGATCCCCTCGACAGGTCTCGCCGCGTGCCCAACATGAGCGCGACGATCGTGCCGATCGTCCCGCGCGGGACGCGCGCGGAACTCGGTCTGGTCTGCTCAAGGCTGACGTGAGACCGGCGCAGGCAGGGATTTCAGGGCATGACAGGGGGACACGCAAGGTCCATCGGCGGTCCGGGTACTGGCGCGCGGTCGGGTGACGCCGGTGCGGAGACGCGCGGATCCGCTGCTCCGGCCCGCCACGCCGTCGCGCGGGCCGATGGCGGCCTCCCCGGTGATGGCCGCGCGCCCTGCGAAAGCCGGAGAGACCGGACCCGGCGAACACGGCGCGTCGGCGCGCTCTGCGCCCTGATGATCGCGGCGCCGACGGCGACGCGCGCCGAACCGGTGCCGGCGCTTCTCCGGGACTGGACCACGGCCAACGGCCTCTGCCGCGGCGGCTCCGGCGACGATCCGCGCACGCAGGCGGCCTGCGAACGGCGCGACGGCCTCGATCGCCGGCTCGCCGCCGCGGGCTGGTGCTACGGACGCCCGGCCGACACCGGCGCCCAGAGAACCTGGCAGCCCTGCGGCGACGGCACGCGACAGCCCGCACAGGCCGGGACGGAGACCCCGCAGGGCGCGGCGCGGCGCGCCCTGCTCGATGTCGCCCGGGGCCCCGCGGAGACCGGGCGGGGACAGCCGGTGCAGTTCGTCGTGCACGCCCTGAACCAAGTCGGCCCCTGGGCCTTCCTCTTCGCGCGGATGCAGCGGCCCGACGGCCGACCCCTCCCTCGCGCCGCGGACGATCTCGACTCGAATGACTACGCCGCGCTGCTGCGCCAGGACGGAAACGGCTGGCGGGTCGTCGACTTCGCCGTGGGACCGACCGACGTCGCGTGGGAAGGCTGGGACCGGCGCTACGGGGCGCCGGCCTCCGTCTTCGCGGTCCGCTGAGGTTCGTCCCCGCCGCATGAACGGAGAGACGCCCACGCGCCGACGCCTTCGGCTCTTCGCGGTCCGGCCGATCCGGGCCGCTGTCCCGGCGCCGGTGTCGGCTCCCGCCAGGACCCGGGAGGCCCGGGCATGATGGCCGCGCGGCGCTGGCTAAGCGCGACGGGGCTCGCGCTGCTTCCGACGACTTCCCAGGCCGCCCTGCCGCCGTCCTGGCAACGCGTGCGTGAAGTCCAGGCCGTCGCGGAGGCGGCCGCGCGGGTGCTGGGATCGCGTCCGATCGATGCAGTCGAGCGCGTCGACGGGGAGCGCTACCGCGTCCGGGCGGGTGACTGCCGGGTCACGGTCCGCGTCGTCGTCCGCCCCCGAGCACAGCCGGGACCGCAGCCCTTCGACGCGATACCGGACGCTCCGGACTGCCCCTAAAATCACCACGGGCTTCATCCCTGCGCCGCGGCGTCGAGCGCCTGAGAGGCCTCGGAGAGGTCGCGGCCGCGCACCCGCGGCGCGGCGCTCGCCCATCAGACAGGCCGGCCCGGCGAGCCGGCGTGCATCGCGCCGATCACGGCGAGCAGACCGAGCAGAACCATGAGCACGGAGTAGTACTGCATCGGGATCCAGAACAGGGTGTGGCGCGGGCGCAGGATCACCGTCTGCCCCGTGCGCGGGTCGAGCAGTTCGCGGCCCGGCCGGCCGTTCAGCCGGGTGCCGAGCCACCAGTTGAAGCCGGCCGCCACCACCCACACCAGGATGACGCCCGTGGGCGTCGGGACGCCCAGGCGGGCGAGCGCCGGATCGAGCAGCACGCTGCCGATCAGGCCCGCCGCCGCGATCAGCGCCGTCAGCATTCCCCAGCCGGACCAGATGATCATTCCCGGACATCCCCTGTCTTGGCGAACGGTCCCGCCTCGCGGGACGCGGTTCCTCCGGCAGGCGCCGGCACGAGGTTGCAATGGGCGGCCCAGTCGCGTTTTCGCCGGGTCGCGGGGATTGTCCGACGCCGAGACTGGTATCGACCGGCATCCCGCGCGGACCGTCGGTCGCCCTCCCGGCCGCGATAGCCGCGGTGCAGATCGGCGGTCATCAGGGTCCGGGCGCGGGTCGGGTCGACGGCGAGGCTCATGCGATCGGCGGATCAACTCACGTCAGGCATCGTCGCGGGCGACACCTCGCACGGCCCGGTCCCGCCGGCAAGCTGACCCGTGACCGAGGGGCAGGATCACCGGAACGGCTGCACGGCCGTCTAGACGTTCATCGACGACCCTCTCGTCGCCGCTGACCAGATCCCGTCGACGACCGGAGCGTCGGCGGCCCTGCCTCGCAATGCGCGAATACCGCCGATCTACCTGGAGCCGGACAATCCGAAAAGGATCGCCACGCCCGCGACAAGGAGCGGCGCCCAGAAATGGACCAGGCCGCCGCCGCTCCAGACCGAGAAGGTCTCCCGGCACCCCGTCGTGTTCATCGCACATCCCAGGGGGACGAAGTACATGAACCACACGAATGTTGCGATGACGAGAAGTGTCCCGAAAATCAGCGCGGCGCCCCGCATCGACAACATCCTCATGCGCGCCTGGTCCGGGCGCGCTCCGCTACGGCCCGGGGCCACGATCGGATCCCACCCTGCCAGGACCGACGTCTCCTGTCGCTCCATGACGGGTGCGTCCGCGAGGTTCGCGTGAGAGCCGCGACAGGGATCTCGCGGGATCCGCGCCGGAGCGCACCGCGAGGCGGGGGCCCGCGCCCGTGACCGGCCGCGGCCGGATGAGAGGCGCGCCGCGGATCCGGCCCGTCCGCTACCGGTGAGTGGCCGCGGAGGCCGACGCCGGTGTGCAAGGGCCGAGCCCGGAGCGCCCGCGGCGGCCGTCCGGGTCTGGCGCTACCGCGGACCGCCGCCGCGCCGCCGCGCGATCTCGTGTCCCGCGCTGTCGAGGGCGCCCGACGGCGCGAGGCCGTCGTTCGGAACGGCCTGCATGCCATCGTGCGCGGTGCGCGAGGTCGGTCGCGCGAGACCGTGATCGCCGGCGGCCTGCTTCATCGCCAGCGCCCTGCGGGAGCTCGTGACCAGGCGACCGCGCGCCCGGGCGGTCCGCCTGCGCTCGCTCTCCTTGCTGGCGCGCTTCACCGCGGCTGCCAGCACCGCGGCCTTCCGGCGGGTCCCGGTATTGTCGGTCGCGGCGCGCGCGCCGGACGGGGCGGCCTTGCCGCGCAGCTCGCGGCGCTGCCGGCGGGAGATATCCCGCGCACGGTCGCGGCTTGCCCGAAGACGCGCGACCAGCTCCGCCAAGCCGCCGTCATCGGCCTCACCGAGCCAGGGGTGATGCGAGCGCGCGACGAGATCGGCCTCGTCCACGCTCAGGAGACGGGCTTCGTGACGGCTCGATCGGGACATGGGCACTCCTGTGCTGAATGAGGGGTGGCGACAGCGGACGGGCGGATGGCGGGCGGCGATCAGTCGGGGCCGCCCAGGGTCGGTGTCCGGCGCAGCGCCGTCTCGCGCAGGGACCGGTCGGCGTAGGTGCCCTGCACCGCCGCGCGACCGCCGTGGTCGAACAGGTCGAGCATCAGGGCGCTGTGGATGAAGCCGAGATGGCTGAAGGCCTGGGGGAAGTTCCCCAGGAAGGCGCCGTCCGGCGCGACCTCCTCGGCGTAGAGGCCGACGTCGTTCTGGAGGGCGCGCAGGGCGTTGAAGCGCAGCCGCGCCTCCGCGTCCCGGCCGAGCCAGAGCAGCGCGTCGACCAGCCAGAAGGCGCAGAGCAGGAAGGTGCCCTCGTGGCCGGGCAGGCCGTCGTCGTTCCGGTAGCGGTAGACGAGGTGGCCGTGCCCGAGGCGCTCGATGACGACGTCCACGGTCCGGGCGAAGGCGGCCTCGTCGACCGGGAAGCCGACCAGGGGCGCCATCAGCAGGGCGGCGTCGACGTCGTCACCGCCGAGATATTGCGGGTAGTAGCCGTCCCGGTGGATCCCCGGGCCGTTCACGCAGGCGACGATGCGGTCGCGCTCCCGGCACCACGTCTCGCGCGGGCCGAACAGGCGGATCGCCCGGTCCAGGGCGACCCAGTTCATGATCGCCGCGTGGAGGTAGCGCTGCTCGGGCTTGCGCGGCTCCCAGAGACCCGCGTCGGGCCGGTGCCAGTGCGCGGCGGAGATGTCGGCCAGCCGGGCGCCGTGCCCGAGCATCGCCTCCGGGAGCGTGCCGCCCAGGCGTGTGTAGAGGTAGAGCAGGTCGAGCACCTGCCCGTACGCGTCGGCCTGATGCTGCTCGGCGGCCTCGTTGCCGGCCCGCACCGGCGCGCTGCCCCGCCAGCCCTCGAAATGCGCGATCGTGGTCTCGGCGAGGTCGGCCTCGCCCGAGACGCTGTAGAGCGGCCGCAGCCGCCCCTCCGCCCGCGCGCAGAGGTCGGACACGAACCCGAAGAAGGCCTCGGCTTCGCGCAGCATGCCGAACTTCTTCAGGACGTAGAAGGACAGGCACGCGTCGCGGATCCAGCAGAACCGGTAATCCCAGTTGCGGATCCCCCCGATCTCCTCGGGGAGGGAGGTCGTGGCCGCCGCGACCATCGCGCCGGTGGGCGCGTATGTCAGCGCCTTGAGCACGAGCGCCGACCGGATCAGCTCATCGGCGAGCGGTCCCGTGTAGGCGGCGTCCTGCGTCCACAGCACCCAAGCCTTGCGCGTCCGCTCCATCAGGGCGCGCGCGTCCGGCGGGGCGTCCGGCAGGGCATCGCCGTAGAGGCTGAAGCTCCGCGCCTGCCCGCCCTCGAGGACGAACCGCGCGGCGGCCCCGGCGCCGTCCCGCACGAGTTCGACATCCGCGACGAGGCCCGGGCATCCCGGTGCCGTCACCCGGCCGCCCGCGATCTCCGGCGGCGCGAAGGACTCGGCGAAGCCCGCCAGCGGCCGGTAGGCGACCACCATCGGGACACGGCCCGACACGCCGCTGACGAGCCGGACCAGGAGCGGCCGGTGCGTACCGCCCTCCGGCCCGACCATGAAGTCGTGCAGGGTCACGAAGCCGTCCGGGGTGGTGAAGGTGGTCTCCAAGATGTTGCTGCGGCTCAGGTACTGCCGCGCCGTCTCGTACCGCCCCTCGGGGCGGATGGAGAAATGGCCGCCGCGCCGGCGGTCGAGCAGCCGGGAGAAGGCCGGGTCGGCGTCGAAGCGCTCCAGGCAGGCCCAGTCGATCGATCCGTCGCGGGCGACGAGCGCGCACCCCTCGCAGTTGCTCAGGAGGGCGTAGGCTTCGATCGGCTGATAGGGGCGCTCGCCCGCGTCGGTCATGAAGTCTCCTGGGTGTTGCGCTTCGACGCGCCGGCTGATGTCGGGCGAGGGCGGGCGAGGACCGCGGTCCGGCCCGGTCAGGCGCAGAGCCGGAAGGCCGGTTCCAGCAGCCCCCGCGCGCCCACGTCGATCAGGATCGTCCGGCCATGCTCCGGATCCTCGGCGCGGTCCGCCACGTCCATGCCCTCGTAGGCGGACGTGACCAGCAGGCGGTCGAGATCGCGTCCCGCGAAGGTCGGACAGGTCGGCTGCCGCATCGGCACCGACACGGTGCGGACCCGCTCGCCCGCGGGGCTGTAGGCGTCGAGGCAGCCGGCGCCGAAGCGCGCCGTCCAGATCAGGCCCTCGGCATCCACGGCGGCGCCGTCGATCGCGCCCTCGCCGCCGCGGTGGTCGAAATGGATCTCGACCGGTCCCCGCGGCAGCCCGGTCCTCGGATCGAGCGGGACGCGGTGAAGCACGCCGACGTCGGTATCGACGAAGTAGCCGGTGGCGCCGTCCGGCGAGAAGCTGATGCCGTTGGGGATCGTCAGGCCGCCGAAGAGGCGGTGCACCTTCGTGCCGGCCACGTGATAGATCGAGCCGCGCCCCTTGGTGGCGTCGCGGTCCATCGTGCCGATCCACAGCGCGCCGCTCGGATGGACGCGGCCGTCGTTGGACCGGTTGTCGTGCAGATCCTCCTCGAGGGGGCAGAGCATCCGGATATCCCCGTCCCGGATCGACCGGACGTAGAGACCGTCCTCCGCCGAGAGCAACTGGTGGGCGCCGTCGATCGCCGCGATGTCGCTGACCTGGACGGGCAGGACGTGGACGAGCGCCTTTTGGGCGCTCGCGATCGGCTTCTCGAACAGGCGCGCTTCCAAGATATCGACCCACCACGCCGTCCCGGTGCGCGGATCGTAGCTCGGTCCTTCACCGAGGTGGCAGCGCACCTGGCTGAGAATTCGGATGTCGTGCGGAGGACGCAAATGCTCGTTCCCGTTCGTGTCGGTCGATGTTCGAGGCGGACCTGTCGCGACGACGTCAGCACTTGTCGCAGACGCTGCCGAGGACCGCGTCGAGGTCCTTCTGCCGTCGCGTCCGTTCGCGCGGATCGTGCAGCGGCGCGGCCCCCGCGCCGGGCGGCACCGTCTGCCCCACCGACGAGCGGTACGGCGCGTTGATCGTGGTCTCAGGGCCGCCGCCCGTCCCCGTGAACGCGGCTGCCAGCGCCGCATGGATGCAGATGAACGGTGCGATCAGGCCGATGATCGCTCCACGGGTCATCGCTTGTCCGACAGTCATGGCGAGCCTCCCGATTCAATCTCCGATCCGATCTGCCTGCGCGGTGATGCGCGCCTCGTCCGCGGGGCGAGAGCCGACGACCGACGGGAGATCCACGATCGACCACGCTGCCATCGGTGCGGGGGTGCTCCCCGCCGGCCCGCGACCTGCGCACCTCGCCGACCAAGAGCAGCGACGCCCTCTCCATGTAATCGTCGTTTAATCCGCAGTCTCGGCAAAATCATCAACCGTGACTTCACGCATCATTTCGTGCCGCGATGGCAAAGTAGATGGTGACATGCAATCGCGGAGTGCCCTCACGCACGCATCGGCGCGGATTAAACGCGGCGCGCAGTTCAGCGATGGATGTCGGGAAGGATCATCCGTCACTCAGACAGATGCGCGCTGTCCCCGTCACGCCCTGCCGGCCAGCTCTTCGGGCGGGCACACGAGCCCGGCGCCCACGGCGATCCAGACGAGGTGTGCATCGGTTCGGGCACCGAGCTTGGCGCGGATCCCGGACAGGTTGTTGTGCACCGTCTTCAGGCTCAAGCAGAGGGCCTCGGCCACGGCCTGCGCCGTCATACCCCCCGCGGTCAGGCTCAGGATCTCGACTTCCCGCGGGCTCAGCGCGTCGACGGCCGAGCGCCCGCCCGCCACCTCGTCCTGGGCGATCGCGTGGGCGATGTCAGCGCTCATCGCCCGCTCGCCGCGCAGCACGGCCGCCACCGCCGCCAGCAACGCCCGCGGCGGGCTCGCCTTGGTGACGTAGCCGCACGCCCCCGCGGCGAAGGCTCGGCGCGCGACGACGGCTCCGGTGCGCATGCTGAAGACCAGGATGCGGGCCGCCCCGTCCCACTGGCGGATGTGCCGGATGGCCTCGATGCCGCTCGGCCCCGGGAGCGACAGGTCGAGGATCACGAGATCCGGCCCGTGCGCCTTGTACTGGCGGTAGGCCTCCGCCGCGCTCGCCGCCTCCGCCGTCACGACGAGTCCCGGCTGTCGCTCGATCAGGCGGCGATAGCCCTCGCGCACCACCGGATGGTCGTCGACGAGGAGGATGGACGTGGGCATGAGACGTCTCAGACCGCGGTCGGGACGGTCGCGCAGGCGCGGATCCCGCTGCCGGTACCCGTCAGCGTGAAGCTGCCGCCGAGGGCGGCGAGCCGCGCGCGGATGCCGACGAGGCCGCGGCCCGTGCCGGAGGCCGTGCGCGAGACATCGCCCTTGCCGTCGTCGTCCAGCGTGAGCGTCACCGTCCGCGTTCCGGTCTCCGTCCGGACGACCCGCAGGAAGATCCGGCTCGGACGCCCGTGGCGGAGGGCGTTCGTCAGCAGCTCCTGCGCGATGCGGTAGAGGCTCGCCGACACGGTCACGGGCATGTCGGCGAGGTCGCCGGCCACGTCGAGATGGAGGGCCGGGCCGGACCTGAGTTGCGCCCGCCAATCCGCCACGAGGTCCCGCAGCGCGTCCTCCAGCCCGGTCTCGGCGAGGTCGGGCAGTTCGAGGCGCGCCAGCGCCCCGCGCAGGCTCTCCCGCATGGTGGCGAGGACGACCTCGATGCCGCGCGCGTCCGCGCGCAGATCCTCGCGGTCGTCGGGCGCGGCGAGTTCGATCGCGGCCGCCCGGGCGCCCGCGGCGGCGAGGCACTGGCCGAAGGCGTCGTGCAGGTCCCGCGCGAGCGCCTGCCGCTCCTCTTCCTGCACCGTGACGAGCCGCTGCATCAGCTCCGCGCGCGCGGCCTCCGCGCGGGCGAGCCGGTCGGCGAGGTCATCGCAGGCGCGTGCGATCCGGTCGAACTCGGCGGCGGCGAAGCGCGGCAGCGGCGACCGGGTCCGGGCCGCGTCGAGCCTCGCCAGCCCGCGCACGATCTGCCCGGCGGGCGCGACGAGGCGCGTGACCGCGAGCCAGTTGAGGAGCAGTGTCGCCGCCGTCAGAGCGAGCGCGAGCCCGCCCGCGAGACGCACCCGCTGCCAGACGCGGGCCGCCGCGGCGATCGGATCGGGCCAAGCGGTGACGCTGCCGATCGTGCGCTCGCGGAAGACGATCGCGCGGATCGTCGGCGCGGCCGCGGCGTCCCCCGCGACCGCCTCCCGGAACCACGCGGGGGCGGCGTCGAGGCCATCCCAGTCGCCGCAGACGCGCCGCGGCAACTCGACGCCGAGCTGGATGTCGGCGCAGATCCCCGGGAGGATGGTGAGGAGGGCCGGTGCGGGTTGCGGCGGCGCGGCGGGCATCGCGACCGGACCGGCGCTGCCGAGGCCCGGCTGACGCGCGAGCTGCGCGGCGATCCGCTCCGCCGAGGTCGCGGCCTCCCGCTGCAGGCTCGCCTGGGCCGCGAAGCCGGTCCAGGCGACCGCTCCGGCCAGGCACAGGAGGGCGACCACGAGGAGGCGTAGGCCGAGATGCGCGGGCAGGCTCATGGGGGCGAAACGGCCGGACTCGAAGCGACGTGCCGATCTGGCACCGGGAAGGGCCCGGCGCGCAAGCCGCGCCGAGGCAGCGCGGGAAGAATACCCGGCCGTGCGCGGGAGGATATCCCTGGCCCGCGCCCCACGCGCCCCGCAGGATGGCGGCGTCCCGTCTCCCGCGGAGCCCGCCATGGCCTCTCACCTGTCCCGCCGCAGCCTGCTCGCCGCCGCCGCCCTGCTGCCGCTCGGCCTGCACCGCCCCGGCGCGGCCGCGACCGGAACCCCGCCCTACCGGGTCGGCGCCTTCACCGTGACGCCCCTGCGCGACGGGCTGTTCCCGCTGGAGCCGCGCATGATGCCCGCGGCCGAGAGCCTGGCCGGACGGGCTCTGTTGACGGGGGCCGGTCTTCCCGGGGACGGTCCGTCGCCGGAGCCGGTCAACGCCTTTCTGATCCGGTGCGGCGCGCGCCACTGGCTGCTCGACGCGGGGTGCGGAACGGTCTTCGGACCGGACTTCAACCGGGTGACCGCCGCGCTGGCGGCGGAGGGCGTGCGGCCCGACCAGGTCGAGACCATCTGGCTGAGCCATCTCCACGCCGACCACGTGGGCGGTCTCCTGACGCCGGGCCGCCTGGCGCGGTTCGCGAACGCCGAGCTCGTGGTGCAGGAGCGCGAGGTCGCCTACTGGTCGGATGCGGGAGCGCGGGCCGCCGCGCCCGACGCCCTGCGACCGATGTTCGAGACGGCGCAGGCCGTGCTCGCCGCCTACCCCGATCGGATCCGCCGCCTCTCGGGCGAGGCCGAGCTCGCCCCCGGCATCCGCGCGATGCCGCTCCCCGGCCATACGCCGGGTCACATGGGCGTGCTGATCGCGGACGGCGCGGACCGGTTGCTGATCTGGGGCGACGTCATCCACTCGCGGCTCCTGCAGATGCCGCACCCGGACTGGACCGTCATCTGGGACACGGATCCGGCGGAGGCGATCGCGACCCGCCGGCGCATCCTCGACCGCGCGGCGGCGGAGGGCCTGAGCGTGACCGGGATGCACCTCGCCGCCCGCGGGCGGATCGAGCGGGACGGGGCGGGCTACGCGCTGATCTAGAGGATCCGGTTCGTGCCGCCGGGTCCGGCTGAGCCCGCGATGCGGCGGGACGACGCCGTCAGCCGCGGCCCCAGTCCCGCAGGTCCCGGACGAACAGGTCCGGCGCCTCCATGGCGGCGAAATGGCCGCCGCGGGGCATCGTCTGCCAGCGCGAGACCGCGTAGCCGCGCTCCAGCCACTCTCGCGGCGGCGCGGGCGTGCGCGGATCCGGGTAGGCCGCGAAGGCCGTCGGCACCGTGACGCGCCGCCCCGGCGGCATCCGGCGCACACCCTCCTGCTGCGCGCCGGCGTAGAACCACGTCGCCGTCGCGAAGGAATCAGTGAGGATGTAGAGCAGGGCGTTGGTCAGGAGCTGATCGTTCGTGAAGACCTGCGCGAAGGGCCGCTCCCGCAGGTCGGCCCAGTCGTGGAAGCGCTCGACCAGCCACGCCAGCTGCGCCACCGGCTCGTCCGCCATGGCGTAGCCGAGCGAGAGCGGCCTGGTGCCCTGCAGCTGCGCGTAGGCCCCGAGCGCCTGCTGGGTGGCTCCGGCCTGCTTCTGCCAAACCCGCTCCGCGGCGCTCTCCGGCTCGGCATCGGGCTGCACCAGCAGGTAGTTCAGGTGGATCGCCTCCAGCGACGCGGCGTGGTCGAGGCCGAGCCAGGCCGCGACCCCGGCGCCCCAGTCGCCGCCCTGCACCCGGTAGCGCGGGTAGCCCAGAGTCTCGCGCATCAGGCGGTCGAACAGCCGCGCCGTGCTGCGCGCGCCGATCGGCACGGCGGGTTTGCCCGAGAAGCCGAAGCCGGGCAGCGCCGGGATCACGAGATCGAACGCGTCCTCCGGCCGCCCGCCGTGGCGCGACGGGAAGGCCAGGGGCTCGATCACCGACCAGAACTCGTAGATCGAACCCGGCCAGCCATGGATCAGCAGCAGCGGGCGCCGGCCTTCCGCCTCGCCGACGACGTGGACGGCGTGCAGGTCGAGATCCTCGACGCGGGCCAGGATCTGCGGGAAGCGGTTGAGCTCGGCCGCGGCCGCGGCCTCGTCGAAGCCGTCGAGCCAGTGGGCGCACAGGTCGGCCAGGACGTCCGGATCGCAGCCGTAGCGCCAGCCGGCCCCCGTCGGCAGGCGCGGCATGCGGTAGGCCCGCACGCGCTCCCGCACCCAGGCCAGCCGGTTCGCGTCCCAGGCGACGGTGAAGTCTCGCATGATGCCTCCGCTCGGCTCCGCGTCCCGGGAGCGTGCCGATAACGGCCGTCCCGTTCGCGCAACGTTGATCCGGGTCAACGCGGCCGGGCCGGGACGGTCGCGCCGGGATCGCCCCGGCCGGCACGACGGCTGTTGGCGGCGCGATCGCGCGAGGGCCCCCGGCGGCCGGCTTCGGTGCCCGTCCGGGACGCGGACCCGACCGGAGCGCCGCAGGCAGGGTACGTCAGCCGGGCGAGACGCGTCGCGACGTCAGCGCCCGCCGCGCCAGGAACCCGGCCGCGCTCATGGCGAGGATCGCGGCCGCGTAGAGGTCGGCGGTCGTCACGTAGCCGATCCGGCGCACGAGATACCCGGCACAGATCACCGGGAGGCTGAACGCCAGGTAGCTCTCGACGTAGTAGCTCGCGAGGAGCTCCGCCCGCTCGCTCGGCTTCGCCAGCGGGACGATCGTGCCGAGGGCGCCGAGGAAGCTCGTCCCGAAGCCGGCCCCGCCGACCAGGGTCCCGCCGATCAGGACCGGCACGCTCCCGCCGTGCATGCCGGCGAGCACGATGACGAGACCGGCGGTCATGGCGAGCGTCCCGATCGTCAGGTTGGCCGCGGCGTCCCGGCCGCGCCGCTGGAGGACCGCGAGGGCGCCGGCGACCATCAGGGCCGCGACCATGACGCCGCTCGTCAACGGGGTCCGGCTGCCCGTCGCGGCGACGACCAGCGAGGGAACGATGGAGAGGTAGAAGCCACCGAGCATCCAGGTCGCGATGTTGGTCGGCGTGATCGCGGCGAGCGGCCGCCTGGCCTGTGGCGGAACCACGACGCGCGGCCTCAGGGCCCGCAGGGCGCCCGCGCGGCGCTCGCCGGTCTCGGGCGTGAGCCAGAGGAGAGCGGCCTGCGCGGCGAACACCGCGCCCAGGATCGCGTAGACGAGGTGGAGAGGGTGCGGGCCGTACTGCACGAGGGCGCTGGTTCCGAGCGCGCCCGCCGCCATCCCGATCAGCGGCATGATCGCGTTCACGAGTTGGGCCCGCGCCCGGTCGACGTCGACGAGCGCGGCGCCCAGCGAACTCGCCGCGATGCCGGTCGCCACGCCCTGGACGAAGCGCGCCGCGATGAGTCCCCAAGCCCCGCTGGCCGTCGTGAACAGGGCCATCGCCACCAGCTCGAGGAGCAGCGCGCCGAAGATCACCGGTCGTCGGCCCAGATGGTCCGAGATCGACCCGGCGACGAGGAGCGCCTTGAGGAGCGCCAGCGCGTAGACGGCGAACACCGCGGTCGTGAGCACGGGGGAGAGCGCGTAGGTCTCCTGGTAGAACCGGTACAGCGGCGTCGGAGCGGCGGACGCGGCGAGGAAGGTGCCGAGCACCGCCGCGTGGAAGAACAGCGTGCCGCTGCCTGCGACAGCCACAACTTTCAGCTTGCGGTCCCTGGTCATTGGCGAACCTAAAGGCTAATCCGTTGCGTTTGATGCGTAGGCCCTCCGCGCCACAAACGCAATATCTTTGCGTTTGTGGCGCCCCAGATGGCAGAGTGCAGGATGACGACGAGGCAAGGGCCGCGTCCGGGCGGCCGCAGCGCGCGGGTGCAGACCTCGGTTCAGGCGGCCGTGCGCGCGCTCCTGACCACGACGGACCGTTCGGAGATCACGGTGCCCCTGGTGGCCGCCGCGGCCGGCGTGACGCCGTCGACGATCTACCGCCGGTGGGGCACGCTCGCCGAGCTCTTGGCCGATGTCGCGGTCGAGCGGCTCCGTCCCGACGGCGAGCCGGCCGATACCGGGAGCGGCCGGACCGATCTCGAGGCGTGGGCGGAGCAGTACGCGGACGAGATGTCGTCCGCACCGGGGCGGGAGATGATCCGGGACGTCCTGGCGGCGGCGGACGCGAACTGTGCCCAGCGATGCTGCAGCTTCACCCGCGATCAGATCGCGATCATCGCGGATCGGGCCGTGGCCCGCGGCGAGGCCTTCCCGGACCCCGAGGCGGTGCTGGACGGGGTCGTCTCGCCGATCCTCTACCGGATCCTGTTCGGGACCGCGCTGGAGCGGGAACGGATCCTCGAGCTGGTCGACCGCACCCTGACGGCGCGCGAAGCGACCTGACCCGAGGCGCCGACCCCGTGCACCGACCTCGCGGAGGAGGCCGGGCTCCTGACCTCAGTCGCCAAGGGGCGCGACGAGCGGCCTGTCAGAGCGGCTCCACGGGCTGGGCGCGCGTCCGCTCCTTTCCGCGGGTCGCTATCGCGGGTTGCGCCAGCGACGCGCTCGCGTAGCCCGCGGGCGCGACGGCGAGGATCGGTCGCCAGGTCGAGGACCACGCGCGCAGCGGCTCCGGATCGCCGCGGAAGGCCAGGTCGAGAAAGGCCAGCGTCCCGGCGGCGGTCGCCGCCTTGACCTGCGGGTTCAGGTTCAGACCGCCCGTGAGGGGACGGTCGGTGAAGATGCTGTGCGAGCCGCCCTGGAAGACCGCCAAGGACTTCCGGGGCGTCGCGATCGCCTCGTACACGGCGAGGCGGTCGCTGAACGGCGAGGTGCGACCGGGCAGCTGGATGACATCCTCGGTCGCCGTCACGTGCAGGGTCGGGATCTCGACGGCGCCCAGGACGGCCCGGAGGTCGCGCTCGCCGTAGAAGGGCGGCGCCGAGATCACGATCCCGGCCGCGATCCGCGGATCCCGCGCCTGAAGGGCGTGCCCGTCGCGGACGACGCGCGCACCCGCGGCGATCAGAGTCGTGTTGGCGCCGTAGGAATGGCCGGCCGCCACGATCCGGCGCGGGTCGATCCGGTCTCCGAAGGCGCCCCCCTCCTGAACGAGGAAGCGGTCCAGGGCGAAGCGCAGGTCGCGCGCCCGGGCGATCGCCTCCCGTTCCTGCGCCGCCCGCTCGATCCGGTCGAGCAGGGCCAGGGGATTGCCGGTCCAGACGGAGCTGTCGCTGCCGACGTGCTGCAGGTGCAGGCTCGCGATCCCGTGGGACGACCAGTGCCGACCGAGATAGCTGTAGCCGGTCCGGGACTGTCCGAGACCGTGCGAGAACACGACCAGCGGGACGCGCCGCCGGAGGGACGACGTGTTCGGCCAGTACAGGCGTACCGGCACCGGTCGCTGGCGCGCGCCGTCGACCCAGTCGAAGTCGACGATCCGGACGTCCTCGACGACGGGCTCCGCCGCGGCCGGCCGCGTCACACCCGCGGCCAGGATTCCCAGCAGCATGGCGCCGACCTGCCGACGGTTGGGCAACGGCCGTGCCGCTGTCGGACCGGAAGACTCGAGCATGAGGAGGGCTTTCGCGACAGGAGGGGAGCCAGGAGGGTTCGCAGAGCCGCGCATCGCCGGCCGCAGCCCGATCACGACGCGCCCTCGCCCCCCGGCGCGCGCCAACCGAATTCCGTTCGCCGACGGAGGCCCCGACGGCGAACGAGGCTGCCGATATCGGCAGGAAGGGGCGGGCGCCCGACCGGACTCCGCACCGCGTCCCGAGACCGCGCATCAAAATCGCACTCGGTGTAAAAAATATAATTGCACCGCGTGCAACTTTGCAAGTGCGGAATCGCATGTCACAACGCCGGCATGGGGAGCCCGCCACCGAAGCCCGGCAGCCTGCGCGCGCGAAAACGGCAGGAGACTCTGGAACGGATCGCCGAGACCGGCCTGCGGCTGTTCAGCCGGCACGGCTACGAGGCGACGACCCTGGACGCGATCGCCGAGGCGGCCGGCATCTCGCGTCGAACCTTCTTCTACTACTTCAAGTCAAAGGAAGAGATCCTGCTGGACTGGCAGATGCGCGGCTTCGGCGCGGCGCTGCGCAAGGCCGTCCTGGCCCAGCCGGAGGGCAAGGTCCCGGTCGAGGCCGTCCGGGACGCCCTGCTGGCGCTGTCGACGGGTTTCCGGACCCGGGAGTTCATCAGTATCGATCGCGTCATGCGGTCCAGCGAGACCCTGAAGGCCCGCAAGCAGGCGGCCTACGGCCTGCACGAGCAGGCCCTGCATGCCGCGCTGATCGAGCGCTGGCCGGATCCCGTCCGCAGCGCCCCGCTGCGCCTCGTCGCCATGGCGTCGCTCGGTGCGATGCGCTTGGCGATCGAGGCCTGGATCCAGGCGGGCGGCGACCGTCCCGTGGACGCCTTCCTGCGGGCGGCCTTCGCTGGTCTCACGGCCGAGTTCTGCACACCGTCCCGATAGTCCCGCCGCGATCGGCACGCCGCCGCGGCCCCGCGGTGACCGGCGCGACGCCGTCACCGCCCATCGGCCGGCAGCGCGACGAAGGGATCGCAGGCGGCAACGCCGAGCGGCGCGAAGTGCCGCACGTTCCGGGTCAGGACCGTCCAGCCGTTGCAGCGCGCGGTGGCGGCGATCGCGAGATCCGCGAAGCCGGGCGCGTGCCCCTGTCCGCGCGCCAGATCGGACAACCCGCCGATGTGGCGCGCGACGGCGAGGTCGATCGGGAGGACCTTGGCGGCGTACAGGTGCAGCAAGGTCTCCAGCCACGCCGCGAGGCGCTCGGCCTTGCGCGCGGCACCGTCCCTGCGGCTCTTCGCGATGCCGTCCTCGATCTCGGCGATCGTGACGACCGAGAGGTGGAGCCCCGCGCTATTCCGGTCCATCCAGTCGATCAGTGCGACGGCCGGAACGGCCTTGGTCGGCGCGCCGGCCGAGAGCACGTTGGTGTCGACGAGGTACACCGCCTCACAGCTCGGCGCTTCTGAGCCCGCCGGACGGAGGGGCGAGGTCGTCCGCCGCGACGGGCGCGGCCATGAGCAGGCGGCCGAACGACGGGACGCGGGACAGCCGCTGCCAGTCCTCGAAGCTGAGCAGCACGGCCTCGGGGCGGCCGTGGCGGGTGATGATTGAGGGCGCGCCCTGCTTCGCTTGGTCGATGACGGCCGACAGCGTCGCCTTGGCGTCCCGAAGCTGGATCTCCTGCATGGCGCCCTCCGTGACCACTGTAGTCATAATGGGTGTCCACGTTCCGATCTGCAAGGACCGCCCGCGGCCCGTCGTCGGTACCCGGCCCCGGCGGCTCGCCGGGGCCGACCCGTGTCCGGCACGCAACAGTTGATTGCAGACCAGATTATGCCCCTTGCGGTTGCAGCGCTTTAGGCCCACCCATGTTAGTGTTAACTGAATACGGGTGCTCGGGTGGCAGCTTTTAAGCCCCTAGACGGGCAAACAGCCTCGGAAACCTTCCAGACGGCGCTGGACGCGCTCGACGTCGTCGGCCGCTGGGAATGGGACGCGGGCGTCGATCGGGTGCGGGCCGACGCCTTCGTCGCCCTGGTGTACAATGTCGATCCAGCCGAGGCCGAGGAAGGCGTCCCGCTCGGCCGCTACATGAGCAGCATCCACGCGGACGATCGCGAGCGGATCGATGATCTGATTCGGCGCAGCGCCCGCGAGGGGACACCGTACCTCGCCGAGCATCGGGTGACCTCGGCGGACGGTCGGACGCGCTGGGTCCTGGTGCGCGGGCGCTTCACCGGCGATCATGTCGGGCGGCTCCAGGGCGGCAGCGGCATCCTCCTCGACATCACCCGGATGCGGATGTTCGAGGACATGGCCGACGAGGCCGTGCCGCGTGCGGAGACGTCGCCCCTCGAGCTGGCAGCGGATCATGCCATCGCGGCGATGTACGCGATCAGCGAGTTGCGGGACGCGGAGCTCAAGGTGCAGGCCGAAGCGCTGCTGATGACGCTGGGCCGCAGGCTCGCCCTCCAGGAGGTCCAGGACCGGCACCGCCAGATGAACTGATCGCGTCGCCCCGAGCAAGATACAGCATGGGGCGGAGCGTCGACCGATCCTGTCCGGGAGCGGGAGACTGGGCCAGACACGCGCGCTATGCTGGCGGATCGGCAGGTCAGCGCGGCACGGATGATCCGGCGTTCCAGAACGACAGTCATCGTCCTCGGCGTCATCGCCGGGGCCGCCGTCGCTGCTCTGCTCATCCATCTCCTCCTCGGCCTGCTCTCCCTCGACATCGCGGTCGCCAAGACCAGCACCGAGGATCGGGAGGCCGCGCAGGCGCTCACGCAGCTCTTCCAGACCCAGCATCCGCGGGTGCGCATCCGGACGATCTTCGAGCCGGATCGCCTCGGCGCCTCGGCGGCCCTCGACAAGGGCGAGACCCAGCTCGCCCTGGTGCGCAGCGACGCCGCGCCGAAGGACGGGCAGACCCTGGTCATCCTACGCCGCGACGCGGTGGTCTTCGTCGCGCCCGGGGGCAGCCCCGTCGACAGCGTGGCCAAGCTGCGGGGCAGCACCGTCGGACTCCTCGACGGGCGTAAGCTCGACCCGCGCCTGCTCGACCTGATCCTGACGCATTTCGGCGTGCCCCCGAGCAGCGTGCATCGCCGGATCCTGACGATCGACCAGCTGACGGAGGCCGCCCGCAGCCGCCAGATCGGTTCGGTGTTCGTGGTGGCCCCGGTCGGGAGCGCGCTCTGGCTGCCGCTGTTCACGGCGCTGCGCAAAGGCTCCGGGACGGCGAAGCTGTTCGAGGTCGACGAGGCGGCGGCGATCGCCAAGGAGCACCCCGTGCTCGACACGATCGACGTGCCCAAGGGCGCCTTCCTCGGTTCCCTGCCGGCCCCGGGCGACGACATCACCACGCTGTCCGTCAGCCACCGGCTCGTGGCCCGCGGCGCCATGCCGGACTGGCTCGCCGGCGAGATCACCCGCGAGGTTCTCACCGGCAAGCCGCGGCTCGTCGCGCTCGACGACGATCTGGCCGGCATCGAGGCCCCCGACACCGACGACAAGGTCCAGGCGCTCCCGATCCACCCGGGCGCGACGGCGTACCTGACCGGGAATCAGCCCAGCCTGAGCGATCAGGCGCAGAACGCGGCCTACTGGGTCGGGCTCATGATCAGCGCGCTGGCCTCCCTCGGCGCGGCGGGCATCGGCCTGTATCGGCGCTTCCGGCCGCTGCAGCCGCCCACCCGGGTCATGCGCCTCCTGGAGATCTGGCTGTCCGTGTCGAGCGCCGATCCGGTCGAGCTCGATCATCTGGAGCGGGAGGCCGACGCGCTCGCGGCGGAGACGATCCGGATGGAGGCCCACAGGCGAACGGAGAGCGTCGAGATCCGCCTCGTCGCCCTGCTCGTCGCGCATGTCCGCGAGGCCGTCCAGCGCCGGCGGCGGCACGTGGCGCAACGGATGACCTAGCGCCAGGCGATCCCGGCACCGCCCCCCGGCGGCGGCCGATCCCGGCCCGGTCGCGGCCTCACGCGAGCAGGTCGCGATGCGTCCGATGCCCGCGCAGCCACGCCCGGGCGTAGCCGCACAGGGGCACGATCCGATCGCCCTCGGCGCGCGCGTGCGCCGCGACGCCTTCCATGAGCCGGCCGGCCGCCCCGGTGCCGCGCAGGACCGGCGGCGCGTAGACGTGGCTGATGACGAGCTGGCCGGGCTCCCGCCGATAGGTCGCGAAGACGACGTCACCGCCGACCTGAAGCTCGAAGCGGCCTCGCTCGACATTGTCGCGCAGCATCTCGGTCCTCCTCATCCCCCGGCTTTGCGCGGCTCCGATCGGGAAGCACCGCGTCGAACCCGGCGCTCTGCGGGATCCCCGCGCCGCCACGGACGGCCTCCTGGAGGCCCGCGCTCCCGCGACGGTTATATGGGGCGCGTGTCCTCGTCGCGGACGCGGGTCAGGACCGACGCGTCGGCATCGCCGCCGACGACGTGGACATGGCGCGCGAGCGCCGCAGCACGACGAGGCCCGCCGGAGGACGCGGCCGGCACGGCGGTCCGCTCCGCGCGGCGCGGATTAAGCGCGGCCCGCGATCGTCTAACTCTGGACATCCCGAGACCACCTGGACCGCCCGGCTCACGCCGCGGCGGTCATTTCGTGCCGTCATCGTCGGCGGACCGACCCCTCCGGCCCTCCGAGCCGCTCTCAGCGCGGCCCGCCGCGCCGTGTCGGACCGATCTGCGGGCTCCCCGCTGGGAGGCCTATCCACGTCGGCGTCCCACAGCTCAGGCGCGATCCGGGCGGTTTGCCCGCCGATGCGCGCGCGCCCGGACCGCCATCGGATATTTCGGCACGTCGACCCGCAGTATTCAATAAGAAAAACATAACATCATGAGCTCACCCTCGATATTTTGCGATATTCCGGAACTCAGACAGCTTTCTGTGCTTGCCCAATGGTAGTTTTCGGGAGAACATCATGACCCCAATCCGGATCTTCGTCCTCGTCTCGTCGCTCCTTCTCGGGACAGCCGGCGCGGCAACGGCACAGGGCGCCGCCGGAGGATCGACGTCCGGCCCAGCGCCGTCCGGGTCGGGCGGGCAGCGGATGCAGCACGGCGATCAGATGAAGGGCGGAGAGAGGGGCGGGGGCTCGGGCAACACCGGCGTTCCGGGCGCCTCGCCGGCCGACGACGGAAACAAGACGCAGGATTCCCGTACCACGAAGACGAGAGACCGCTGAGAGACCGCGGGTCCGCGACCGCCCGTCCGGAGGCACGGGCCCGGCCGGAACGGCCGGAGCGGTCCCGTCACGCCGCGCACGCCGTCGCGCGGCGCTCTCACTTCCGATCCGCAGCCCCGCGCGACGTGTCCGTTCGGGGACGCGATCCGGCGACGCGACGGCACGGCCGCCCGCGCCGGAAGGCCCGGAACGGATAGCCGGCCGGGCCCGGTCGACGCCCGCTCATCCGAGGGCGTCGGCCGCGGTCACCGGCGCGGATCGGGCGCCGCGCGCCGAGAACCGGCGTTTCTGATCCCGGTTAGCTTTCGTGAGGGGAAGCCAGTCACGGAGGCGTGGGTGCCGCGCAATTTCTTCGATATCCACGACGGTCAGTTGCAACGTGACGAGGACGGGACCGAGTGCGCCGATTTCGACGCTGCGCGCAGAGAAGCGATGATCTCCCTCCCGGACGTCGCGCCATGGGAGATCCCGAGCGACGGGGACAGGCAAACCTACACGGTGGTCGTCCGGGATGCGGCCGGCGCCCCGATCTACACGGCGACGCTGACGTTCACCGGCCTGAGGCTGAGCGAGGCGGACGGGTAGGTTCAGCCCGCCGCGCGCATCCGGCGCGCTCCGACATCGGCCCAACTCACCGGCGCCGGACGTCCCGCGTGGACACGGCCGACGCCGGTCAGGGGATGTCGGCCGGCTTGACGTCGATCCGGTCGAACCGGCCGAGGCGGTAGATGAGGAACGACAGGAGCCACGCCGCCGCGAACAGGCCGACGATGCCGAAGCCGAGCACGCCGAAATGGTCGTTGATCGCGGCGATCCGCTCCCAGAGCCAGCCCTGGAGGTTGAGCTTGTCCGCCAGGAGGTTCAGCGCCTCCAGCGTGCCGACCACCAGCGCGACCACCACCGACACCAGGGTGATGGTGAGATTGTAGAACAGCTTGCGCATGGGCTGGACATAGGCCCAGCTGTAGGCGCCGAGCATCAGCACGCCGTCGGTCGCGTCGACCAGCGTCATGCCGGCGGTGAACAGCGCCGGGAAGACCAGGATCGTCCAGAGATCGATGCCCTGGCTCGCCTGGGCGGCCGAGAGCCCGAACAGGCTCACTTCCGTGGCGGTATCGAAGCCGAGCGCGAAGAGCAGGCCCAGCGGGTACATGTGCCAGGAGCGCGTCACGAGGCGGAACAGCGGCCGCAGGATCCGGGCGAGGACGCCCTGGTTGGCGAGCAGCATGTCGAGGTCGGCCTCGACGTAGCGGCCGGTGCGCCGCACCTGCCGGAACGCGCGCCAGACCCCCGCGAGGACGACGAGATTGACCAGGCCGATGAGGATCAGGAAGGCGGCCGAGACGCCTGTGCCGATCAGGCCGCCGAGTTCCCGGTAGCCTTCCGAGGCCGTGATCAGGCTGGTGGCGGCCAGCGCCACCGCGGCCGCGGCCACCACCACGACGGTGGAATGGCCGAGGGCGAACCAGAAGCCGACCGAGACCGGCCGCTGGCCCGCCTGCATCAGCTTGCGCGTGACGTTGTCGATGGCGGCGATGTGGTCGGGGTCGACCGCGTGGCGCAGCCCGAAGACGTAGGCCAGCAGCGCGGTCGAGAGCAGGGCCGGCTGCCCCGCGAACAGGCTGTAGGCCCAGGACCAGGCGGCGACGTTGGCCGCGATCAGGACGAGGTAGAGCAGAACGATGCGGCGCCGCACGACGCGGGGCGCCGTGCCATCGGACGGGACGATCGCTTCCATCAAAGCCTTACCCACCCGAATACCGTCCCCTCGGCCCCGTTGCCCGGGCCTGTCGCGTCGCTGCTGCCGTGCAGCACGGAATCCGACATAGCGCAGAAGCGGCCGGCCTGCGGAGTCCCGCAGGCGCGTCCTCTCGCCGGCGCGACGACCCCGGCGGCTGCCTGGACGGGGGCCGCGGGCCCGCCATCAGAACCGCACCGTCACCGAGCCCGTGATCCGCCGGGGCGAGCCCGGATAGACCCGGAACACGTTCAGCGAACTCTCGTAGTACGCGGTGTCGAAGATGTTCTCGACGTTGAGCGCGATCCGGGCATTGTCGAAGCGGTAGTAGGCGAGCGCGTCGACCGCGACGTAGGCCGGCAGGGTGAAGCCGGAGCCGGCCGCGTCGCCGGCGCGCGCGCCCACGCCCCGCACGCCGCCGCCGATGCCGAAGCCGCGCCACGCCCCCTCCGGCTCGTAGACCGCGAGGAGGCTGCCGGAATGGCGCGGCACGTTGATGAGAGGGGCTCCGACCGGGAGCACGTTGTCCTTGGTCACCCGGGCGTCGGCGTAGACGTAGCCGGCCAGGAGCTTCAGCTCCGGCGTGATCTGCCCCTGGGCCGTCAGCTCGAACCCCTGGCTGCGGACGGCCCCGGCGGCGAGGGAGAAGCCGGTATTGGCGGGATCGGGCGTGAGCACGTTCTCCCGCTCCACCCGGAAGGCGGCGGCGGTGAGGAGCAGGCTGCCGCCGAACAGCTCGGACTTGGCGCCGACCTCGTAGCCGAGGCCGGTCTCGGGCGGCAGGGCCGTGCCGCGGGTCACGGCGGCGGCGTCCGGGCCGATGTTCGGCCGGAAGCTCGTGCCGACGTTGGTGTAGAGGGCGAGTTCCGGGATCGGCCGATAGACGAGGCCCGCCCGGGGCGACGCGGCGACCCGCGACTGGTCGACCTGACTGCGGACGGCGCGCTCGCGGAAGCTCTGCTCGAAGATGTCGAGGCGCACACCGACGAGCGCCCGCCATTCGGGGCTCAGGACGATCTCGTCCTGCGCGTAGAGGCCGGTGTTGGTGATCCGCTCCAGGTTGTTGCGCGGGATGGTGATCGGCGGCAGCGCCTGCCCGTAGACCGGGGCGTAGATGTCCAGGGCGAACGGGCTCGTGCGGAAGTTCGAGCGGAAGTACTGCGTGCGGCTGTCGGTGCTCTCCCGGTCCATGCCGAGAAGAAGCGTGTGGCCGATGCCGGCGGTATCGAAGCGCCCGACGAGGTCGGCCTGCCCGACGGCCACGTCCCAGCGGTAGTCGCGCACGTTGCGGTCGCGCGAGACCGTGCGGTTGTCGGCAGCGATGGCGCGGATCTCCGCCGACTCGCCCGCGAGATCGCCCGTGTTGAAGTAGGTCGCGAGGCGAAGCTGCCAGTTCTCGTCGAAGCGGTGGTCGACGCGGACCTGCAGCGTGTTGTTGTTCTGATAGGTGCTCTGCCCGGGCTCGCCAAGGAAGCGGGAGACGGGTAGGAACCCGAGTTGCCGGTTCAGCGCGATGACGCCCCGGTCGAAGACGATCCGGTTCTTCACGAACTCGGTCTCGACCGTGATCCGCGTGTCCGGGGTGACCTGCCAGCTCACCACGGGCGCGACGAGGAGCCGGTCGCTGTCCACGAAGTCGCGGAAGCTGCCCGCACCCTGGGCGGCGAGGTTGAAGCGGTAGAGCACCGTGCCGTCAGCGCTCAGCGCACCGCCGGCATCGATCGTGCCCCGGGTCAGGCCGAACGAGTCGACCTGATTGCCGAACTCGACGAACCGCTCGGCGGTCGGCTGCTTGGTGATCAGATTGACGAGCCCGCCGGGGTCGCTGCGCCCGAACAGGGCCGCTCCCGGCCCCTTGAGCACCTCGATGCGCTCGATGTTCTGGGCGTCCGGCGGCGGCGGCGTCCCGCGATTGAGGGGGAAGCCGTTCTTGTAGATCTCGGAGGTGGTCACGCCGCGGATGGCGTAGCTGAAGATCGACAGGCCGCCGAAATTGTTCTGGCGGGCGACGCCGGGCAGGTAGTCGAAGACCCGGTCGACGCGGGTGGCGGCGATGTCGGTGATCGTCTCGCGCGGCGCCACCGACACGGCCACGGGCACGTCGATCTGCGGTGTGGCCGTGCGCGTCGCGCTGACCGCCGCGCCGGCGCCGTAGCCCGGTGTCGGACCGATCAGGCCGATGCTGCCGCGCCCGGACGCCGTCGTGCGGGCGGCACCCTCGCCGACATGCTCGACCGACAGTTCCTCCAGGGTCACGCTCTCCTGCGCGCGGACCTCCCCGACCGGCACGCCGGCGGACAGCATGGCCGCCAGGGCCAGGCGCGGGCTGCCGCGCCGCGCCCCGGCAGGGCGGCCGCATCCCCGGCGCGGCCTGGAACTCTCGCGGAACGACAATCGTCCAGAACTCGCCACCACACACTCGCTGCTGCCGGCGCGCGGCCACGCGGAGGCGGGCGGCGTCACGCCCGGACGGGCGGCACCGCGCGCTCCGCTGGGGCACCGCGCCCGAGGAACGTCGTCGCGCCGAAGGCCGCCTCCCGTGACGCGCGTCATCGCCGCCGCCGGACCGTCCCGGTGCGCGGCACCGGCGGCCGCGGGGAACGGGCGCGCCCAGTCGACAGGTGCGGGGCAGATCCGGACGCACCGCGCAGCGCGCACCGGATTACCACGCCGGCTCCGGGCCGTGCCCGGATAACCTTGGCAGGAAAATACTTGCCGCGGCGACCGGCCGGGTCAACGCCCCGGCAACCGAATGTAATAATGTTGCGACGACAGTGGCGGAACGGCCACAGCACCGTGGCGCCTTGGCGGCGGGCGGGGCCGGGACGGCGCCGTCGGGTATGCCGCTCCCGTCAGGGTCTCACATCCGGCCTGGGATCCGGCACGAACCCGTCGCGGTTCGGCATGCGGACGGCGGCCAGGGTGGCGGCATCGAGCACGGCGCTCTCCGGGACGAGCCCGTTCAGGTACAGGACGTAGCCCGAGACCGCGTAGACGTCGTCGGCGCTGAGCGATTGCGGGGCGTTCATCGGCATCGCCCGCCGGATGTAGTCGAACAAAGTCGGCGCGTAGGGCCAGAAGCTGCCGACGGTCTTGAGCGGTTTCGCCGAGGCGAGCGTGCCCTGGCCGCCGGCCAGCCGCTCGCCGGTCCCGCCCTCGCCCCGGCTGCCGTGACACGAGGCGCATTGGGTCTCGAAGACCTCTCGGCCGTGGGCGACGCTGCCGTGTCCGGGCGGCAGCTTCCGGCCGTCCCGGTCGACGTCGATGTTCCAGGCGGCGATCTCGGCCTCCGTGGCCAGACGCCCGATCCCGAGGCGCTCCGTCGCCCGTGCCGGTCCGGCGCAGGCGAGCACCAGGGCGATCCCCGCGGCGGCGCGGGCTTCACGCATAGCCATTGGCCACCTCGCCGTCCGCGGCGATGCGCCAGGGCACGACCGCGTTGTTGTGGTAGAAGGATTTGAGGCCGCGCACCGCCGTCAGCGCCTCGAAGCCCGGCTGCACGTAGCCGGTCTCGTCGATCGCCCGGCTCGCGATGGTCGTGGGCGTCCCGTCCCAGCGCCAGGGCAGGCGGAACCGCGTCAGCGCCCGGTTGAGCACCGGCTCCTGCAAGGCGGCGTCGCGCCAGCTCCCGCCCCCGTCGGTCGAGACCTGCACGCCGCGGATCCGCCCGCGCCCGCTCCAGGCGAGGCCGGTGATCTCGTGGAAACCGGGGGCGATCCGCTGCGTGCCCGAGGGCCGCGTGATGATCGACTTGGCCTCCATCACGAAGGTGAATTGCCGCGCCGTGCCGTCCGGCATCAGGTCGGTGTACTTCGACGTCTCCTCGCGGGAATAGGCCGGCTCCGCCGTGACGTTGAGCCGGCGCAGCCACTTCACGCTCATGTTGCCCTCGTAGCCGGGCAGCAGCACCCGGAGCGGGTAGCCCTGCTGGGGGCGCAGCCGCTCGCCGTTCTGGCTGTAGACCAGCAGGGCGTCGTCGAGGCACTTCGCGATCGGGATGCTGCGGGTCAGCGCGGCGGCGTCCGCGCCCTCGGCCACGACCCACCGCGCGTCCGGCTTGAGCCCGGCCTCCGCCAGGACCGTCGCGAGGCGCACGCCGGTCCATTCGGCGCAGCTGACGAGGCCGACGAGGTCCGACGCCGTCTTGCCCTTGATCGCCTCGAAGCCCGGGTTGCCCGAGCATTCGAGGAAGTAGATGTGCGACTCCGACGGGAAGCGGCGGATGTCGTCCATCGTCAGGATGAGCGGCGTCTCGACGAGTCCGTGGATCATCAGCCGGTGCTGGGCGGGATCGATGTCCGGAATGCCGCCGTGGTGACGCTCGTAGAACAGGCCGTTGGGCGTCAGGATGCCGTCGAGATCCTGCAGCGGCGTGCGGCTCGACGCCGAGATGTACTGCTTCAGACCCTTCGGGACGTTGCGGATGACGCCCTCCTCGAAGCGCGAGGGCCGGCCGTAGGTCTGGCTGCCGACATCGGCGCCCGGGACCTTCATCCATTCGGGAACGGCCGGAGGCGCCGCCTCGTCCGATCGGGCCGGCCCGCCCGCGAGGACGGCCGCGGCCGCCGCCGCGCCTTGTGCGAGGAAGCGGCGCCGCGCCGGCGGCGATTCGTCGTCCTGGCTCATCGCATGGCACTCCGCCTCGCCCCGCCCGCCGGGGCAGGCCCAGAGTCTCACGCAACGGCGCTCCCTCCTAGTCCCGTCGGAACGGGGCCCGTCTCGTGGTGCGCCCGCAGGCGTCGCAGGGCCTCGAGATCGAAGACCTCGTCCGCGCGCCCGTAGCCGCCATCCACGACCTCGTCGACCAGGACCATGGTGTGCGGGCGCGCGGCCTCCCCGAAGAAGGAGACCAGCAGATCCGTCGTGCGGTGGATCAGATCCGCCTTCTGCGGACCGGTCATCATGCCCTGCGGGATCTTGAAATTGGCGAACGGCATCGATCGTCTCCGGGCTGAACTGATGAAACACGGGTCGCGCCCGCGCGCGGCGACGCGGATCTCCTCGCGGATCTCCGCGCGCACCTCATTCCTGCGCCGCGCGGGCCGCGCGAGCGGCCTCGTTCAGGGTCGCGACGGCCGCGTCGAAGCGGTGCTCGGCCTCGGCGTTGCGCTGGAAGGCGACGCGCTGCACCAGGATCTCGGTCGGCGTCGGCTGTTGCTGGAACAGGGCCATCACCTCGTCGATGAAGTCGGCCAGCGGCAGGTAGCCCGCGCGGGTGGCCTGGCCGGGCGTGAGATCTGTCTGGACCGCCGGCGGCACCAGCTCGATCACCTCGACACGGCCCTTGAGGACCTTGCGCAGCGAGACCGTGTAGCTGTGGATCGCCGCCTTCGTCGCCGAGTAGGTCGGTGTCGTCGTAAGGGGCACGAAGGCCAGCCCGGACGACACGTTGATCAGCGCCGCGTCCGGCCGTGTGACCAGATGCGCGACGAGGGCATCCGTCAGACGGATCGGGCCGAGCAGGTTGGTGGTGATCGTCGCCTCCGCGTCGGAGAGGTCGCGCGCCTGATCCAGCGCCTCGAAGCGCATGATGCCGGCGTTGTTGATCACCACGTTCAGGGCCGGGTGCTCGGCCGTGACGCGCCGGGCGAACGCCGCGATGTCTCCGGCATCCGCGATGTCGAGGGGCATCGCGTGCAGGCCCGGGCGGCCGGCCGTGACCCGTTCCAGGGCCTCCACGCGGCGACCGGCGACGATGACGGTGTTGCCCAGATCGTGGAAGCGATGGGCGAGCGCGGCTCCGATCCCGGACCCGCCGCCCGTGATGAGGATCGTGTTGCCGGAGGTTTTCATGATGGCGACCCCGTTGTTGTCGCCGCAGAGAGTATGGGTGACACTCTCCGCCCTGAAGTAGGCACCGAAAAGATTTGTACGCACCGAAAGGAGAGTGTCGAATGCGCAGGGCTGCCCCCGACCCCGCGATCGAGGCGAAGCGGCGCGGGCCACCCCCGCAGGACGTCGATCCGGCGATCGAGGCCCTGGTGAACGACATCATCGGCCAAGTGGCCGACAAGTGGACCATGCTGATCCTCGAGGCGCTGGAGGAGCACGGCACCCTCCGGTTCACGCAGCTCGGCCGGGCCGTGGGCCGGATCAGCCAGAAGATGCTGACGCAGACCGTCCGCCAGATGGAGCGGGACGGTCTCGTCCGGCGGACGGTGCACCCGGTGATCCCGCCGCGCGTGGACTACACGCTGACGCCGCTGGGCCGGAGCCTGGGCGCCGCGTTCTGCGGCGTGTGGATCTGGGCCGAGACGCACCACGCCGAGATCGAGCGGGCCCGGCGGGCGTTCGCAGCGGCGGCCGAAGCTCCGGATCTTCCCGCCGACGCCGAGGCACCGTGAGGACGGAAGGCTTCCCGATCGCGGTCTGGCCGCGGAGGACGGAGGGGCGTGCGGCCCTGGCGGGCTCGCCCGCGCGAGGCTGCCCCGCGCCTATTAACTGTCGAGCGGAAGAGCGATGTCGTCCTTCTCCAATGGTCTCGCCAAGCTTGGCGTTTCAGTCTAGCGTCTAGACTGAATTCGGCGGCAAGGCGGGCGCATCATGCAATCCACCCCTCCGTACGGTGAGCCGCCGCTCCCGATCAGTTCCGACGCGATCGCCGACGGCCCGAAGGTCCCCGGCGCGGCGCGGCGCCGCTCCGTGGTCGCGGGCGCCATCGGCAACACGCTCGAATGGTACGATTTCGCCACCTACGGGTACTTCAGTGCCGTCATCGGCCGGAACTTCTTCCCGTCCGACAGCCCCACGACGTCGCTGCTCTCGGCCTTCGCGGTGTTCGCCGCCGCCTTCTTCATGCGCCCGATCGGCGGCATCGTGTTCGGCCACATCGGCGACCGCTACGGCCGGAAGACGGCACTCCTGCTGTCGGCGGGCCTCATGGCCGTCTCGACCTTCCTGATGGGCTGCCTGCCCACCTACGCGTCGGCCGGACTCCTCGCGCCCGTCCTGCTCGTGGTGCTGCGGCTCGGCCAGGGTCTCTCCGTCGGCGGCGAGTACACCTCCTCGGCCATCTTCCTGTCCGAGACCGCAGCACCGGCGCGCCGCGGCCTGACCGGCAGCCTCGCCTGCATCGGGGCCGCCGGGGGGATCCTGCTCGGCTCCATTGCCGGGACGCTCGTCACCGGCCTGCTCACGCCGGAGGACGTGCACCAGTGGGGCTGGCGGCTGCCGTTCCTCTTCGGGATCGTGCTCGGCGTCTTCATCTTCGCTCTGCGTCGCCATATCGACGACGATCACGTCGAGACCGTGTTTCGCGAAGATCGGGCACCGACGGACCAGCGCTCACCGCTGCGCACGGCCGTCGAGATCGACGGCTCCGCCATGCTGCGCGCCTTCGCGATGAATCTCGGCCTGGCGTGCGGCTTCTACGTGGTGTTCGTCTACCTCGTGACGTTCATGCACACCGTGTCGGGCCTCCCGCAACACACGGCGTTTCTCATCAACTCCCTCGCCATGGTGGTTCAAGCCGTGTGCATCCCGATCGCCGGAGCCCTGTCCGACCGCTTCGGGCGCAAGCGTGTTCTGGTCCTGACCGGGGCGGGCCTGACAATCCTGTCGTGGCCGCTCTTCATGCTGCTGACCACCGGCGACACGCTTCTGATCGTCCTGAGCCAGGTCGCGTTCGCGATCCTGATCGCCGGCAACGCCGCCGTCGTGCCGACGGCGTTCGTCGAGATGTTCCAGCACCGCTCGCGCTGCACGGCCCTGGCAATCAGCTTCAACGCCTCGATGGCGCTGGTCGGGGGCACCGCCCCGATGGCCGCGACGTGGATCGTCCACCACCTGGCCTGGCCCACGGGGCCGGGCCTCTACGTCGCCGTGCTGTCGGCCATCTCGCTCGCCGCAGTCCTCACGATGCGCGATCGGACCGGAGAATCGCTCGCGTGAGAGGATCGGCGCGCGGGGGGCGACACGCGGAGGCCGAAGTCACGTTGCGGCTCTCACAGAGCCGACGCCCCCCATCGGTCGTCGCTCGTCTCGACGGCGCCGGGCGTCCGATCGGCGGCGATCCGGGCGGCGCGGTCAATAGGTCACCCTCACTAGTGGAAGCCGAGAGCGGCTCAGCTAAAATCGACTGAGGGAGACAGAAGAGAGCCTGTCCAGCAATGATCAGGTGAGCACTGCGGAGATCTCTTCTTACCCGACGCGATCATCGTCATGACCGGCAGACGGGCATCGGCGCTCCCGAGGGACCTGGAGCATGGGATTCGACGTGACACGACCTCTCTGGCGCTCAGTTTCATCCCGCCTCGTCGTCGTGTCCTTCTCAGTCCTGATGATCGCGCCGGCGGCCCAGGCGGCCAGCACTCTGGAGGCGGCTCTCCGCGCGGTGCCGGACTCCGTCCTGGCGACGCCTGACCCGATGCCGATCGTCTTCATGGACGTCCAGGCGCTGTCCCGGGCCGCCGGCGGTGCGCTGAGCGACGCCGGCCTGCGGCGCATGGCCTTCGCGCAGAGCATCCGCCCGCTGAACGCCCTCAGCTACGGCGGCGCGCAGACATGGACCGAGAAGGCCGGCATCCCGTTCGAGGACATCTCGTATTTCGCGGCCTTCGGCCAGCCTCCGGCGCGCGTGAGTTACTGGGGTCTGGCGACGAAGGCGGCAGCCGACACTCTGGTCGCCAAGCTGAAGGACAGGAACTTCCGGCCGGTCTCGACCGCGCCGCGCATTCTCGCCAACGGTGAGCCGCGCGCCCTGAATCTCAGGGCCCGGCAGCCGACCGATCCCTGGTCCGGCCCGATGGGCGAGACCAGCGCGATCCTGGCGATCGATCGCGTCATCGCGCAGGCGTCCGCGGCCGCGGATCTGGAGACACGCGTCGGGGTCGGTCGGAGCGCGGCGGATCACGAGGCGGTCGCCACAGCGCTGACGGGTCTGGCCGCCGCGGATGAGCGCGACCCGGGCGCGATCCTTCAAGCGGCCGTCGTGACGCCGCTGATGGGGATCACCCCCGACGATCCTGCCGCCCTCCTGTCGGCGACGACCGATCTGGCCGCGCAGAGGAAGGCGATCGCGGATCAGCGCGAGCGCGGACGGGACGGCGTCCCGGCTTATGCCGGCGGTATCGTGGCGGACTATCAAGGCAAGAACGGACCGGCCCTGCTCGTATCCCTTGCCTATCCCGATTGCCGGACGGCCGACAGGGCCGTCTCCGCGCTGAAGGCGCGTTGGCGAGCCGGCATGGCCCCTGCGGCCTCCGTCGACGGCCGCTCGGTCGAGAGCCCGCAGCGCGGCTGTGCCGCCGTCCTCCGCGTCGATCGTGCCGCGGGTGCGAACACCCCGTTCGGAGAGTTCCTCGGGACCTCCCTGCAGCGCGGCTTCAATGTCCTGCAGATCGGATCGCAGCGATGACCGATCTCCGACGCGCCGGACCGGCGCGACCGTCCCGGCCGGCGCGGTCGAGGCGCGGTCGAGGCGCGGTTTTCCTAGGCCTCGGCCGCCCTGGGCGCGGCCGGGTCGCCGGTCGCTCCGAGTTCGGCGGCGAACTTGCCGAAGAACTCGTCGGCGAGCTTGCGCGCGGTCGCCTGCATGAGCCGGCCGCCCAGCGTCGCGATCTTGCCGCCGACCTCGGCCTTGGCGGTGTAGGTCAGGAGCGTCTCGCCGCCCTCCGCCGCGAGGCTGACGGCGGCGCGGCCCTTGGCGAAGCCCGCCATGCCGCCGTTGCCCTGGCCGACGAGGCTGTAGCCCTCGGGGGGGCGCAAGTCCTCGAGGCGGACCGTGCCCGCGAAGGTCGCCGAGACCGGCCCGACCTTGAGGGCGACCTTGGCCGTCATCTCCTCCGGGGAGGCCTGCACCAGCTCCTTGCAGCCGGGGATGCAGCGGGCCAGCACCTCCGGATCGTTCAGCGCCGCCCAGACGGCCTCCCGCGCGACCGGGATCCGATACGCGCCAGCGATGTCCATCCTGGTCTCCTCCTGACACTGCGCCGCCCACCGGCCGGTGCGGGCGCTCAGACCGCGCAGTAGCGCGCCTGGATCTCGGGATCGTCTCGCAGCGCGGCCGCGGGGGCGTGGTAGACGACGGCGCCGCCGTCGACGATGTAGACGCGGTCGGACACGTCGAGGGCGAGCTCGACGTTCTGCTCCACGAGCAGGATCGTGGTGCCGGCCCGCTTCATCGCGACGAACTGCGCGAACATCTCCTCGACCAGGATCGGCATGATCCCCTCCGAGGGCTCGTCGAGGAGCACCATCACGGGCTCGGCCATGAGCGCCCGGGCGATGGCGAGCATCTGCTGCTCGCCACCCGACATCGTGACCGCCTCCTGCTTCAGGCGCTGCTTCAGCCGCGGGAAGGTCTCGGCGATGACCTCGATCCGCCGCGCCTCGTCGCGGCGCGTCGCGCGCGCGCCCCGTCCTGCCCCCCTGGCGGCCAGGATGCCGAGGCGCAGGTTCTCCTCCACGGTCAGCCCCGGCACGATGCGCCGCTCCTCCGGCACGTAGGCGAGGCCCTGGTGGAAGCGCTCGTGGGGCGGCCGGTGGAGGATGTCGGCGCCCGCGAAGGTCACGCGCCCCTCGCGCTTCGCCACGAGGCCCATGATCGCCTTCAGCGTGGTGGTCTTGCCGGCGCCGTTGCGGCCGACCAGCGTGACGATCTCGCCGGGGCGCACCTCCAGCGAGAGGCCCTGCAGGATGTGGGAGTGGCCGTACCACGCCCGCAGGTCCTCGACCGCCAGGAGCGGCTGCGTGACGGCGGCGCTCATGCGGTCGTGCCCGTGATCTTGCCCGCCGTGTTGCCCAGGTAGACGCGGCGCACCTCCGGATGCGCCCGGATGTCGTCGGGGCTGCCCTCGGCCAGGAGCTGGCCCTGGTGGAGGACGACGAGGCGCCGGCACAGGCCCATGACGAGCTTCATCTTGTGCTCGACGAGGATCAGCGTCCGGGTCTCGGCGAGGCGCTGCACGAGGTCCATCATCTCGCGCGTCTCCTCGGGGCTCATCCCGGCGGTCGGCTCGTCGAGGAGGAGGAGGCTCGGCTCGGCGGCCAGCGCCACCGCGATCTCCAGGGCCCGCTGCTCGCCGTGGGCGAGTTCGCGCGCGAGGCGGTCCATCCGGGCGCCGAGCCCGACCTCGCCGAGGAGTTCCTCGGCCCGCTCCGCCAGCTCGGGATAGGCCGCGCGGTCCCGGAAGAACGCGAAGCGGACCCGCCGGGCCTGGGCGGCCACCCGCACGTTCTCGCGCACCGTGAGGTGCGGGAAGACGTTGGTGATCTGGAACGACTTGGCGATGCCCATCCGGGCGAAGGCGTGCGGGGCCGCCCCGGTGATGTCGCGCCCGCGGAACAGCACGCGGCCCTCGCTCGGCGGGAAGGCGCCCGAGATCAGGTTGAAGAAGGTCGACTTGCCCGCCCCGTTCGGCCCGATGATCGCCGTGATGCCGCCCTCCGGGAACGCGACCGTCACGTCCGACAGGGCGCGGAAATGCCCGAACCGCTTGCCGAGCCCCTCCGTGGCGAGGATCGGCGGCGCCGTACTCGGCGCCTTGGCCGGCGCGGCGACCGGGGCGGCGCTCACCATCCGGCCCTCCTCAGGCGCGCCAGCACCTCGCCCCAGATGCCGAGCGGCAGGAACAGCACGAAGGCGATGAAGACGGCGCCGACGAAGAGCTGCCAGTGGCTCGTCACGGTGGCGAGCCCGTCCTGCAGGAGCGCGAAGGTCGCGACGCCGACGAAGGGCCCGAAGAAGGTCCCCATTCCGCCGAGCAGCGCCATCATCACGGCCTGGCCGGAGGTCGAATAGTGCATCGTCTCGATCGGCACGATCGAGAGGTGGATCGCCTGGAGACCGCCCGCGAGGCCGCACAGGGCCCCGGAGATCACGAAGGCCGCGAGCTTCATGCGGCGCACGTCGTAGCCGCAGGCCTGCGCCCGGCCCTCGTTCTCGCGGATCGCCTCGAGGGCGGCCCCGAAGGGCGACGACAGGAGGCGCGAGAACAGCCAGACCGCGACGCCGACCACCGCCAGCGCGACGTAGTACTTCACCACCGGGTCGAGGAGGTTGAGGCTGAAGCCCGGCAGGGTCAGCGTCGGCACGTTGATGCCGCGCAGACCGTTCTCGCCGCCGGTGAAGGCCTCCGCCTGGTAGAAGGCGTAGTAGACGCACATCGACAGCGCCAGGGTCGTCATCGCGAAGTAGATGCCGCGGGTGCGGATCGCCAGCACGCCCATGACGGCGGCGATGAGTGTCGCGAGCAGCGTGCCGGCGACGAGGGCCAGGGCCGGGTGCAGCCCGTAATGGACGATGGCGATGCCGCAGCCGTAGGCGCCGCCACCCAGGAAGGCGGCGTGGCCGAAGGACAGGAGCCCGGTATAGCCGAACAGCAGGTTGAACCCGAGGGCGTAGAGCCCGAGCACCAGGATGTTCACGGCAAGGGCCTGGTAGGGCGCGATCCAGGGAAACACGAGGAGGAAGGCGAGCGTCAGGGCGACGCGGTGCCGGCCGCACCACGCCAGCCGGCGCCCGGCCCGGCCGGAGCCCGGCCGGGCCGCCGGCAAGGTAGCCGGAAGGGAGCCTCCCTTCGTGACGGCGGAGGCGGGGGCGCGGGCGCTCATCCGAGGGCTCCGGCCCGGCCGAGGAGGCCCCGGGGGCGCACGAGCAGCACCAGGGCCATGAGGGCGAAGATCGCCATCTTGGTCATGTCGGGGGCGACGAGCGACGTCATCGCCACCACGATCCCGACGATCAGCCCGGCGAGCACGGCCCCGGCCAGCGAGCCCATGCCGCCGACCACCGTGACCACGAAGGCCTCGGCGAGCACCGGGACCCCCATCTCGGGCGTGACGCCCTGCAGCGGCGCGGCGAGGATGCCGGCGAGCCCGGCGAGCGCGCAGCCCAGGGCGAAGACCGCGAGCCAGACCTTGGTGATCTCGATGCCGAGCACCTGCACGATCTGCGGGTCGCGGGCGCCGGCCCGGATCACGAGGCCGAAGGGCGTGCGCTCGATGAACAGCCACAGGGCGCCCACCACCGCCAGCGCGAACCCGATCAGGAACAGGCGGTAGAGGGGGAAGTAGCCGATGCCGATGTCGACCGCGCCGCGCAGCTCGGGCGGCGCGCCGAAGGGCAGGCCGGTCAGCCCGAAGGCGATGCGCACGCTCTCGACCATCACGTACGACAGGCCGAAGGTGAGGAGCAGCGGGTCGTCGATGCCGCGCCCGTAGAGGGGGCGCACGAGCACGCGCTCCACGGCGAGCCCGAGGAGCCCCATCGCCAGCGGCGCCGCGACGAGACTCAGCCAGAAGCTGCCGGTGTAGCCGTACAGGAAGACGCCGACATAGGCGCCGACCATGAAGAACGCGCCGTGGGCGAAGTTGACGACGTTCATCAGCCCGAAGATCAGCGACAGGCCGATGCCGACGAGCACGTAGATCGCCCCCAGCGCGATGCCGGTCACGAGCTGGAGGGCGAGGAGATCGAGGGGGAAGCCGCCGATCGTGATGTCGCTCAAGGCCGCGCCCTCCCGCGGGTTCGCATGGGGCGCCTCACGCCTTGTGCCCGAGTTCGTCGCAGCCGCGCAGGAAGCGCTCGTCGGGCCCCTCCGTGCCGAGGATCGTGAAGACGTCGTCCGGAGTCTTCATGTCCTTCGACTTCGCCTCGACGATCAGGACCGACTGCACCGACTGGTGGTCGCATTTCCGGAAGCTCTGCGGCCCCTTGTAGAAGTCGGCCTTCAGCGCCTCCATGGCGGCCACGACCTTGTCGGTCTCGACCGACCCGGCGGCCTTCACGCCCTCCAGCACCGAGCGGACGCCGGCATAGCCCAGCGCCCCGTAATCCGACGGGACGGCGCCGTTGTAGGCGGCGCGGAACCGGTCGTTGAACGCCTTGGCGGAGGGCACGCTGTCCTCCAGGCGCCAGTAGTAGGAGGTGCCGCCGATCACGCCGTCGAAGGCGTCGCCGCCGGCCTTGCGGGCGGTGAAGAGCAGGACCGGCGCGACGAGCTTGGTGGTGCGCTTCAGGCCGAACTCGGTCGCCTGCTGGATCGAGACGACCTGGTCCCGGCCGAAATTGCACAGGCAGAGCACGTCGGGCTTGAGCGCGGCGATCCGGGGCAGGAAGGCCGAGTAGTCGGAGGCGCCGATCGGGTGGCGGATGTCGGCCACGACCTCGATGCCCGAGGCCTCGCCGGCGCGCTTGAAGCCGCGCATCATCTCGTGGCCGTACGCGTAGTCGGCGCTGAGGAAGGCGACGCGCTTGCCCGATTTCGGGAAGACGTAGCGGCCGACCGCGCCCGCGGTCATGTGCGGGTTCAGGGCCTCGTGGAAGGTCGTGCGGCCGAAATCCTTGGCCTCGTTGATCGCGTCGGACTGGCTGATCGAGTTGTAGATGACGCCGCGCTCGCGGGCGACGTTGTTGATCGACAGGGTCACGGCCGCCGAGAGGCCGCCGACCAGGAAGTTGACCTTGTCCTTCTCGATCAGCTCGAGGGTCCGGGTCGCCGCCTCGCCGGGGTTGAGCTTGTCGTCGCGCACGAGGAGCTCGGCCGTGCGGCCCTGGAAGCCGCCGGCCTCGTTGAATGCCTTGACGGCGAGCTGGGCGGCGCGGACCTGGTCGTTCGCCTCGGCCCCGAAGGCGCCGGTGAGCGGCACCGGGAAGCCGATCCGGATCGGGCCTCCGGTCGAACCGCCTTGCGCGATCGCGGAGCGCAGGAGCGCCGGGGCGGCGAGCGCCAGCGCGGATGCGGCGGCGCTGCCCTGGAGCAGCCGGCGCCTGTCGAAGCCCGTTCCCATTCCCGTCCCTCCGTCGGCGTTTCCTCGTCGGGACCGGTCTCTTCGGCGGACCGTGCCCCGTGATGCTCGATGTGTCCTGACCCGAAAGGGTCATCCGTCCTCGCGAGCGCAGCGAAGCGATCCAGGGATCCGCCACGTTCGGCAGCGTCCCGCTGCCCTGGGTTGCTTCGCTGCGCTCGCAAAGACGGGAAGCCCGCAGCCGGTTTCAGATCAGTCCCAGCGCCTCCAGCACGACCTCGGGCGTCACCGGCTGGCGCGCGACACGGGCGTTCAGCGGCGCGAGCGCGTCGTTGATGGCGTTGACGACCGCCGCCGGCGCGCCGGCGGTGCCGGCCTCGCCCGCGCCCTTGGCGCCGATCTCGGACGACGCGGTGGCCGAGACCACGTGGGCGACGTCGATATCGGGCATCTCGCCGGCCATCGGCACGAGGTAGTCGGCCATCGACCCGTTCAGCAGCTGCCCCTCGCCGTCGTAGAGGCAGTGCTCGAACAGGGCCCCGCCGATCCCCTGGACGATGCCGCCGCGGATCTGCTCGTCGACGAGGAGCGGGTTGAGCACGGTGCCGCAATCCTCGACGCACCAGTGCTTGAGCAGCCGCACGAAGCCCGTCTCGGTGTCGACCTCGACGTAGGAGGCCTGCACGCCGTTGGTGAAGGCGAAGGGGTAGTCCTTGGGCACGTAGTGCCGGGTCGCCACGAATTCGGGCTGCACCCCCGGCGGCAGCGTGTCGGGGCGGAAGTAGACGATGCGGCCGAGCTCCGCGAGCGGCATGCGCTCGGTCCCGGTGCCTGCGTCCACCACGGCGCCGTCGCGGACGTCGAGGCTTTCCGGATCGGCCTGCAGGATCGCGCCCGCCACCGCCAGGACGTTGCCGCGCAGCGCCTTGCCGGCCTGCCACGCGGCCTCGCCGCCGATGCCGGCCCCGCGCGAGGCCCAAGTCCCGCCGCCGTAGGGCGTCGCCTGCGTGTCGCCGGAGATCACCCGGACCTTGTCCATCGGCACGCCCGTGGCGGTGGCCACGATCTGCGCGATGATGCCCTCGGTGCCCTGGCCCTGCTCGGTGACGCTGACCGACGCGACGACACCCCCCTGCGGATCGAGCCGGATCGTGCAGCCGTCCTGGGAGGAGATGCGCGCGCCGCCGACCCCGTAGAAGGCCGCCGACGGGTTGGTGATCTCGATGAAGGCCGCGAGCCCGATGCCGCGGTGGATCCCCCGCCGGCGCAGGTCCGCCTGCTCGGCCCGGAGGCCGTCGTAGTCCATCATCGCCTTGAGCTTGGCGAGCGCCGCCTGGTGGGACAGCTTCTCCAGCTTGATCCCCGAGACGCCCGCGCAGGGATAGGCGTCGTCCGGGATGACGTTGCGCTCGCGCACGGCCAAAGGATCGAGGCCGAGGCGGGCGGCGCCGAGATCGACGAGCCCCTCGGCCACCATCGTGGCGATCGGGTGCCCCACCGCCCGGTACTGGCAGGTCGGCGCCTTGTTCTGGAGCACGACCCGGGCCCGGGCCCGGTAGTGCCGGTGCCGGTAGGGGCCGCCGGTCAGGTTGACGACCTGGTTGGCCTCGACCGCGCTGGTGCGCGGGTAGACCGAGTAGGGCCCGATGCCCGTGAGGTCGTCCATGTCGAGGGCGAGGATGTCGCCCTCGGCCGAGAAGGCCATCCGGGCGGTGACCCGGTGGTCGCGGGCATGAATGTCGCTCTGGAAGCTCTCCAGCCGGTCCGCGACGAACTTGACCGGGCGCTTCAGCATCAGCGCCAGCGCGCAGGTCGCCATCTCGTCGGGGTAGATGTGGACCTTGATCCCGAAGGACCCGCCGACATCCTTGCAGATCACCCGCACCGCCCCCTCGGGGAGGGCGAGGTGCTTGCACAGGATGTCCTGCATCATGTGCGGCGCCTGGAAGGAGTGGTGGACGGTGAGCATCCCGTCCGCCGCCGCCCAGTCGGCCAGGATCGCCCGCGGCTCCAGGCACACGCCCGTGTGCCGGCCGAACTGGAAGGTCTCCTCGACCACCAGGGCCGCGTCGCGGAAGGCCGCGTCGACGTCGCCGACGTCGAGGACGCGCTCGAAGGCGAGGTTGTCGCCGAGCTCGGCGTGGATCGCGGGCGTCGCGGGATCGAGCGCCGTCTCCATGTCGACGACGGCGGGGAGCGGGTCGAACTCGACCGTGATCGCCGCGAGCGCGTCCTCGGCCTCGGCCCGGCCGTGCGCGACGACCGCGCAGAACGGCTCGCCGACCCAGGTCACCCGGTCGAGGGCCAGGGCGTGCTGGGGCGCCGAGCGCAGGCCCTTGAAGTGGCCGAGCACGCCGACCCACGGCGTGCACACGGCCGCCAGTTCGGGCCCCGTCACCACGGCGATCACGCCGGGCATCGCTTTGGCGTCCGCGGTGTCCAGGGCGACGATGCGGGCGTGGGCGTGGGGGCTGCGCAGGAAGGCGACGTGGCCGAGGCGGGCGACGGCCACGTCGTCCACGTAGACGCCCCGTCCCTCGAGCAGGCGCCGCGCGTTCGGCCGCGGGACCGAGCGGCCGATATAGCTGTTCGGACGGTCGAGGAAGGTGAGGCCGCTCAGGTCCGCGCTCATTCGGCGGCCTCCCGGCCGGGATTGCGGCGCGCCTCGGCGGTCGCCGCGATGGCGTCGACGATGGCGTGGTAGCCGGTGCAGCGGCAGTAATTGCCCGCGATCGCCGCGCGGATCGCCTCGCGCGAGGTGGCCGCGTCCGCGTCGTCCAGGAGCTCGGCGGCCGTCACCAGCATCCCGGGGGTACAGTAGCCGCATTGCAGGGCGTTGCGGGCGTGGAAGGCGTCCTGCAGGTCGCGGATGCGCCCGCTCTCGGTCAGGCCCTCCACGGTCTCGACAGTGGCGCCGTCGGCCTGGACGCCGAGCATCAGGCAGGACCGCACCGCCCGGCCGTCGACCAGGATCGTGCAGGCGCCGCAGACGCCGTGCTCGCAGCCGAGATGCACGCCGGTGAGGCCGAAGGACTGGCGCAGCAGGTCGCCGAGATGCATCCGGGCGGGGACATGCGCCCGCACGGCCTCCCCGTTCAGCGTGAAGGCGACCGCGTGCGCGCGGTCGGGGCTCTCAGACGCCATCGGGACCGCCCTCCTGCGCGCTGCCGCCGCGCATCCTCGCCGCCACGCGGCCGAGGATCACGCGGGCGAGGTGGAGCCGCGTCGCGGCCTTGGTCGTCGGGTCGTCCGGCGGGTCGAGCTCACCGGCGAGCGCCGCCTGGGCACCCGCGAGGTCGCCGGCCTCCAGGGCCGCCGCGGCGGCGCGGGCGAGCACCGGCCGGTCGGCCACCCCGAAGAAGGCGAGGCGCAGGTCCGACAGGCCGCCTTCGCCTCGCCGCCCGGTCGCCGCGAGGCCGACGAGGGCGTAGTCGCCGTGGCGGCGCGACAGTTCCTCGAAGCCCCAGACCGCGTCGGCCCCCGGAACCGGGAACTCGATCGCCGTGACGATCTCGCCGGGCTCCAGGGCCGTCGTGTAGAGGCCCTGGAAGAAATCGTCCGCCGGGACGCGCCGCTCGGCCCCCGGCCCGCGCACCACGATCGAGGCGCCCGCGGCGAGGCAGCAGGCGGGCCACTCGGTGGCCGGGTCGGCCAGCGCTACCGAGCCGCCGATCGTGCCGCGGTTGCGGATCGCCGGATGGGCGATGTGGGGCAGGGCGGCGGCGAGCAGCGGCAGGCGCTCGCGCACGAGCGCCGCGGTCCCGACGTCGCGGTGGCGCGTCATGGCGCCGATCCGCACAATGCCGCCGGCCGCGCCGCCGGCCTCCGAGACGCCGGTGAGTTCGGGGATCGCGTTGAGGTCGACCAGCAGGCCGGGCGCCGAGAGCCGCATGTTGAGGGCCGTGACGAGGCTCTGGCCGCCCGCCAGCGGAACGGCGTCCTCCCCGTGCTCGGCGAGCAGGGCCAGCGCCGCGTCGAGCGAGGCCGGACGCGCGTAGGCGAAGTCGGGCGCCTTCAAGCCCTGGTCCTCCTCCCGATGGGCTTGCCCATGACCGCCCCGATGGGACAGGCTGGAGGCCCTTATTGATCGTTCGCTCAATAGAAGGCGAAACCGAGATGGCGTCAAGCAGGCCGGCGGACAGTGACGGTCGCGTGCCGACCGGCCGGCGGCTGACGCCGGAGGCCCGCGAGCGCCAGATCGTCGAGGGCGCGGTCGCCTACTTCGCCGAGGTCGGCCTCGACGGGCACACCCGGGAGCTCGCCCGCCGGCTGGGCATCACGCAGCCGCTGCTGTTCCGCTACTTCCCGACCAAGGCGGCGCTGATCGAGCGCATCTACGAGGAGGTCTATCTCAGGCGCTGGGATCCCGGCTGGGAGGCGACGGTGCGCGACACCGCGCTCCCCGTCCTCGAGCGCTTCCGGCGCTTCGAGATCGACTACCAGCGCCGGATCGACGACTACGCGTGGCTGCGGATCTTCGTGTCGGCCGGCCTCAAGGGGTTCGATCTGCCGAGCCGCTACCTCGGCATGGTCCGCGCGCGCATCTTCGCGCCGCTGCTCGCCGGGATGCGCGCCGAGTCGAACCTGCCGGACCCTGAGGTGCAGCCGCTCGCCGCGGACGAGTTCGAGCTCCTGTTCGGCATCCACGGCGCGCTGGTCTACGTCGGCCTGCGCTCGCGGGTCTACGGCATGGACGGCACGGCGGACCGCGACGCGGTCCGGGCCGCCATGCTCGACGCCGCGCTTCCGGGGCTGCTCGCCACCCACCGCCGGGTGGTGACGGCGGCGCGGTCGTCCGACGCGCTGTAGGGCCGTCCCGGGATCCCCGGATCACGGGAGGCGCCGGTCCGGCCCGCCCGCGTCACCGAAGCGGGCCGCCGCGGCGATGACTTTCGCGGGAACTGCGTTAGCCTCGCGGGCCGGAGGAACGCCATGACCCAGGGAACGGAACCGGCGGCGCTGCCGCCCCACTTGGCACAGGAATACGCGGCGGCGCGGGACAACGGCTGCGTCGGCACCCGGCTGCTCTCGGAGGATGACCGCTCCCGGGTCTGGACCATCGTCCTGGCGCCCGGCGCGCGGATCGGCTTCCACACGCACGTGCTCGACTATTTCTGGACCGCGGTGACGGCGGGGCGGGCCCGCTCGCATTACGGCGACGGGCGGGTCGCGGAGGTCGATTACCGCGCGGGCGACATCCAGCACCTGTCGTTCGGGCCGGGCGAGTCGATGACCCACGACCTCGCCAATATCGGCGACACGGAGCTGATCTTCACCACCGTCGAGTTCCTGGACAGCGCGAACCCGCCCCTCGTGCTCCCGGCCGCCGTGCGCGCGGAGGCGACCCGCCGCGCGGCCTAAGCGCGGGGGACATCGGGCGGCACCGCCGTCCCGGCCATCACCGCCTCGGGGCTGCGGAACCGCTCCGCCGCCGCCCGCTCGGCCGCGCCGCGCTGCTGCGCCTGCAGGTACGCGCCGAGATCGCGTCCCCGCGCCACGACGGCCGCGCCGTAGGCGCGTCGGCGCGCCTCGAAGGCCGTGAGCGCGGCGTCCACGTCGCCGCCGGCCGCGTCCAGGGCGTCCGCGAGGGCGGCGGCGTCCTCCATGGCCTTGGTCACGCCCATCCCGACATGGGGCCGGGCCACGAAGGCGGCGTCGCCGATCAGCGCGACGCCGCGCGCCGGGATCATGGTCGGCGTCTCGATGTCCAGGATCGCCTGCAGGAACGGCTGCTCGGCGCGCAGCATGACCTCGGCGAAGGGCGGCGCGAGGATCCGCGCCGCGTCGGCGCGCATCGACTCCAGCACCGCGGCCTTGATGCGGCCCGGCGGGATGGAGAGGGCGTGGCGGACGCCGCCGGTATCGGTCAGCATCGCGGCGAGCGCGGCCTCCTCGGTCGGCCTGTACCAGACCGCGTTGAAGCACAGCCCGGCGGCCTCGTCCGCGCGCCCGGGCACGGGATAGCCGAGGATCTGCTCGCCCGGAGGCAGGCAGAACGCGAAATGGCCGCCGATCGCCTCCCGGGTCGCCGGCGCGAGGGCCGCCGCGTCGACGACGGCGCGCCACGCCACGTAGCCGGCGTAGCGCGGCGCGACACCGCTCAGGAACCGTGACCGCACCGTCGAGAACTGCCCGTCGGCGCCGACGAGGAGATCCGCGGAGATCCGGCGACCGTCCTCGAAGAAGGCGACGACGCGCGCGCCGTCGGATTCGACCGCGGCGAGCGCCGCGCCGTAGCGGACGCTGTCCGGGGGCGCGGCGTCCAGGAGCAGCCCGTAGAGCCGTCCCCAGCTCGCCAGCACCTGCGGCAGGCTCCGCTCCGCGATCACGGTCCCGTCCCGGTCGAGGACCCGGCGGCCCTCGACGGTGACGCCGAGCTCGCCTGCCCCGGCCGGAGCACCGCAGCGCGCCAGCACCGCCCGGAGGCCGGGATGCGTGACGATCCCCGCCCCGCGGCCCGTGAGCGCGGCCGCCGACCGCTCGAACACCGTGACGGCGTGGCCGCTCCGCGCGAGCAGGCACGCCGTGGTCAGCCCGGCGATCGAGCCGCCGATGACGGCCACGTCCAGTCGCTTCATGCAGCCCTCGAACCGGGACAGCGGTCCCGACCGCGCCCAGCATGGACGCGCCCGACCGGCCGGCCAAGATCGAAATCGCCGCGGGGCGCCGCGCTAGACCGGCCGCACCAGCCGGTCGAGCCGCATCCGGGTGATCGCGCCGATCTCCTCCAGGGCCGTCGCCTCCTCGTCCGCGACCGCGCGCGCGAGGCGCTCCTCGAACAGCGCGCGGATCTCGCGCAGGTCCCGGCCGCGCACGGCGACGATGAACGGGAAGCCGAACCGGTGCCGGTAGGCGGCGTTCAGCCGGTCGAAGGCCGCCGCGTCCGCCTCCGTCAGCCGGTCGAGGCCGGCGCTGCCCTGCTCCTGCGCGGAATCGGCGGTCATCGCCCGGGCCCGGGCTTCCGGACCGGCGAGTTCGGGATGGCCGTTGAGGAAGGCCAGGCGCACGTCCGGCGGCGCCGCGCGCACGGCCGCCATCATCGCCCCGTGGAGAGCGGCGAGGTCGGCGAAGGGCGCCGCGCCGTGGGCGGCCCGGGCGACCCAGGGCGCGTGCTCGAAGACGCCGCCGAGATACGCGACGAAGGCGTCGCGCTCGAGGGCGTTGAGGCGGTCGAGGTCGATCATGCCGCTCAGCTTCCGCGATAGGTGGTGAAGCTCGACGGGGCGCACAGCATCGGCACGTGGTAATGCTGCTTGGCGTCGAAGACGGCGAACCGCACGACCGGGTTGTCGATGAAGATGTCGGCCTCCGCCGTGCCGGCCCGGCCCAGGAAATAAGGGTCGACGAAGAATTCCAGCTGATACTGGCCGGTCTCGGCCTTGTCGGCCGGGAGGATCGGCGCGTCGGTCCGGCCGTCGGCGTTGGTGACGACGCTCTTCACGAGCCGCCACTGGCCGTTCTCGAGGACGGAGAAGTCGATCCGGACCCCCGCGACGGGGCGGCCGCGATCGGTGTCGAGGACGTGTGTGGTGATGCCCGCCATGCCGGGTCTCCTTGTCGCGTCGGGGATCGGACGGGTCAGCTGCCGCGGTAGTAGGAATAGCCCCAGGGCGTGAACAGCACCGGCAGGTGGTGGCGCTGGCTCGCGTCGCGGATCCGGAACCGGATCGGCACGAGGCCGAGGAAGTTCGGGGTCGGGAGCTTCACGCCCAGGTTCGCGAAATACGCCTCGAGGTGCAGCACCAGCTCGTAGCGGCCCGCCTTGAAGGCCTCGTCGACCAGGAGCGGCTCGGCGGTCCGGCCGTTCGGCGCGGTGGTGACCGTCCGGATCGGCCGGTAGCCGGTGCCGTCGTGCATCGCGAGGTCGCAGACCATCCCGGCGCCGGGCGTGCCGTGGAAATTGTCGATGGCGTGCAGGGTCAGCCGCGGCGAGAGGCCGGCCTGCGACACGGGCGCGGTGTTCAGCGTGCCGGGCTTGGTCGGGGCACCGGCCGGAGCATCGGCCGGAGCCGCCGCCGGAGCGGGCGCGCCCTGCGCCAGCGCCGGGCCCGCGGAGACCGCGGCCGCGGCGCCCAGCCCCGTCGCGACGAGGCCGCGCCGCGTCAGAGCGTGTCGTTCGGGTCCGTGTTCCAAGAAAGCCTCCCTCTCGTGCTGCGGTTCACGCCGGCTCGTGCGCCGCGCGGGCCCGGGCGCGCCGACCCATCTCCGGCGTCGCCGGCGGGACGAAGGCCAGGATCAGGACGAGCGCCGCGGCCTCGACGGCGGCGACCAGCCAGAGGCCGGTCGCGATCGAGCCGGTCTGCTCGCGCAGGTAACCCATCGCCGCCGGCGCTCCGAAGCCCGCGAGATTGGCCACCGAGTTGATGAGCGCGATGCCGGCCGCGGCCGCCGACCCGGCGAGGAAGCGGCCGGGGATCTGCCAGAAGACCGGGATCGCGCTCATCGTGCCGACGATCGCCACCCCGAGCATGAGCAGCGCGAGGACCGGCGCGCCCGCGATGAAGACGCCGGTGAGCGCGATGGCCAGTGCCCCGACGAAGGCCGGGACCCCGCAATGCAGCCGCGCCTCGCCGGTCCGGTCCGAGTGGCGGCCGTTGAGGATCATCCCGGCGCCGCCGCAGAGATAGGCGGCCGACATGATCCAGCCGACCGTCAGCGGGTCGGTGAAGCCGGCGTCGCGCACCACGCTCGGGCCGAAGAAGGTCAGGGCCGAGTTCGCCGTGACGATGCAGAAGAAGATCGCGATGCACTGCCAGACGCGCGCGTCCTTCAGCGAGGCGAGGATGCGGTGCTCGCGGTGGCCGAGGGCCGCGGCGTCGCGCGCGAGGTCGGCCTCGACCAGCGCCTTCTGCTCCGCCGTCAGCCAGCCGGCCTTGGCGGGCCGGTCCGTGAGGTAGAACAGCGTGACGATCCCGGCCAGGATCGACGGGATGCCCTCGAGCAGGAACACCCACTGCCAGCCGGACCAGCCGTTGACGCCGTGCATCCCCGACATGATCGCGCCCGCGAGCGGCCCCCCGATGACGCCGGCCAGCGCCGAGGCGGACATGAACAGCCCGAACACCTTCGCCCGGCGCTCGCTCGGATACCAGTAGGTCAGGTACAGGATGACGCCGGGATAGAATCCGGCCTCGAAGACGCCGAGCAGGAAGCGCAGGACGTAGAAGAACGCCGGCGTGGTGACGAACATCATCGCCACGCAGCAGAGCCCCCACAGCAGGGTGATCCGCGCGATCGTCTTGCGGGCGCCGATATGCTCCAGCAGCAGGTTGCTCGGCACCTCGCACAGGAAGTAGCCGATGAAGAAGATCCCCGCGCCGATGCCGTAGACGGTCTCGCTGAACCGGAGCTCGGCCAGCATCTGCAGCTTGGCGAAGCCGATGTTGACCCGGTCGATCCAGGACAGGATCCACAGGACCATCAGGAACGGCAGCAGCCGCCACGTGATCCGGCGGTAGGCGTCGTCCAGGCGCGCGGGCGCCGCGAGGGCCGGCATGTCGGTCGCGTGGTGCGCCTGGATCGTCATGGCTGGCCCCACAGGGTTGCCCCATCCGGAATAGGGCGTTGGAATTCCGAGCGATGCAGGACGGCTGCCAGTCTCGCGCCGGCGGGCCGCCCGCCCCGTCTCAGACGATGGCTTCGCGCGGCGCGAGCAGCGTCGCGAGGGCGTGGCCGAGGCCGACATTGTCCGCGGCGACGGCGGGCGGGCGCCGGTAGGGCGCGGCCGCGGCGGCGACGACCGCCTTCACCCCCGACGTGACCGAGCACAGGACCGGGACCGGCACGTGCGGCTGCAGGCGGGCCGCGAGGCCGACCAGGGCGGCGCCGCCGAGGATCACCGCCTCGGCGCGATCCTCCTCGGCGCAGGCCCGGCAGGCGGCCGCGAGGTCGGACAGCGCCGCCTCCGGGTCCTTGGCGATCTCGCCGCCGGTGCGCGCGATCGTCCGGATGCCCGCGAGGCCGTCACCGACGCCGAGGCTCGCGACGCACTCGCGGAGCATGGGCTTCCACAGGGCCCCGCCGGTCACGATGGCGTAGCGCCCGGCGACCCGCTGGGCCTCGCGGCACGACGCTTCGAGCATCCCCACCACCGGGACCGGTGAGACCTCGCACAGGGCCAGCAGCCCGGGATCGCCGAAGCAGGCGAGGAAGACCGCGTCGCAGTCCCGGCCGTGCTCCGCGAAGGCGTCGAGGGCGGCGTGGCCGGCGATGGCCAGGGCCGCCCGGCTGGCGATGTAGGCGGCGCCGAACCGCGCCGTGGCCGGGACGAAGGTCGCAGTCGCGCCCGCCATCGTCCCTACCTGCCCGGCCAGGAGGTCGGTCACAGACGTGCTGGTGTTCGGATTGAGCAGCAGGATCCGCATGGCGCCCTCGGGTGGCGGGAGCCGGCCGGATGGCCGGGCAGAGGCCCGCACGCAGCCGGCCGGGGATGGAGAGGTCGGGGGGCCCGGCGGCGCGGGTCAGGCCGCGCCGCCGGGCCGTTCGTGTCTCCGATCCGGACCGGGGCGGGTCCAGATCCGGACGGCCTCAGGCAGGACGGCCTCAGGCAGGACGGGCCGCGCCCGCGGGGCGGCGCATGAGGGCGGTGTAGATCGCGAAGCCCAGGGCGCACCCGATGAACCACGTGAAGTTCGCCACGCCCTCCAGGCCCGGCAGGATCACGCAGAGCACGGGGATGAGGGCCGAGGGGATCATGGCGGTCACCGCGGCGCGGTTGTATCCGCCACTGTACCAGTACGTCCCGGCGGGGCTCATCGTGTAGAGGTCGTCGAGGACCACCTTCTGCTTCTTCACGAAGTAGAAGTCGGCGATCAGGATCCCGAACAGCGGGCCGATGAACGCGCCGAGGACGTCGAGCGTGTAGTGGATCACAGCGGGATTGTTGTAGAGGTTCCAGGGCGTGATGAAGATCGAGCCGACGGCCGCGATCATCCCGCCCATGCGCCACGAGATCCGCCGCGGCGACACGTTCGAGAAGTCGAACGCGGGCGAGACGAAGTTCGCGACGATGTTGATCCCGATGGTCGCGGTCATGAAGGTGAAGGCGCCGAGCACGACCGCGAAGGTGCTGTCGATGCGGCTCACCGTCTCCACCGGGTCGGTGATCAGGTGGCCGAAGACCGGAACCGTCGCCGAGGCGGTGACGACCGTCAGGAGCGAGAACCCGAGGAAGTTCACCGGGAGACCCCAGAAGTTACCCTTCCTCACCGCCTCGAAGCTCGCGCCGTAGCGCGAGAAGTCGCCGAAGTTCAGCATCGGCCCGGAGAAGTAGGAGACCACGAGGGCGACGGCGTTGATCATCACCGGCAGGGCGTCCCAGCCGGTATACTTCACGGTGCCCAGGGTCAGCCCGATCTCGCCGATCCCGGCCTTGGCGACGAGGTACGCGGCGAGCGCGATCATCACCACGTAGACCGCCGGCCCCGCCCAGTCGATGAACACGCGGATCGCCTCCATGCCGCGCCAGAAGACCAGCGCCTGCAGGACCCAGAGCGTCATGAAGGCGGCCCAGCCCAGACCCGACAGGCCGGCGAAGCCGTACTGCTTGACGTCGGCGTAGACGGCGAGTTCGGGGTAGAAGCGGAGCGCCACCACCGTCAGCGCCGCCGAGGCGAGGTAGGTCTGGATGCCGTACCACGCGACCGCGATCAACCCGCGGATGATCGCCGGGATGTTGGCGCCCTTGACCCCGAAGGAAGCGCGGCAGATCACCGGATAGGGCGTGCCGGTCTGCTGGCTCGGCTTGGCGACGAGGTTGCAGAAGATCTGGACGATCACGATGCCGACGAGCAGGGCGATCAGCACCTGCCAGCTCACGAGGCCCAGCGAGAACAGGGAGCCGGCGGTCACGTATCCGCCGACGCTGTGGACGTCAGACATCCAGAAGGCGAAGATGTTGTAGGTGCCCCAGGTCTGCTTGCGCAGCGGGGCCAGATCCTTGTTCACGAGATCCGGATCGTAGCTCGGCTTGATGACGACGGCTTCCCGTTCGTCCGACACGGCCGTGCTGATGCCGGCGGCCTCAACCTGTGCGTACATGGCGTTTCTCCCTGACTGGCGCAGCCCTGTTGCCGGGCTTTTTCCGTGACGCTGACGACCCGCTGGGACCGCCATGCAAAACCTGGAACTCTCCGTCTCCTGAGTTCTGAAAACACGACCTGAATACAGATCACGACCGAGTTCGGACCTCCAAGTCCCGGTCGCGACGTCGACTTTTCTATCCCGCGACGACCGCCGCGAGGCGGGTCCGGAGGCTGCCCGCGTCGGCCGGGGCGCCCGCGGCCTCCGCGAGGAGCCGGGCCAGGCCGGACGGGTCGTCCGCCTCCGCGGGGAGTCCGGCCGCGTGGACCCGCTCCGCCATCGCCACGCCCGCCGCGGACGACGCGTCGGCCAGCCCGGCGCAGACCGGGCCGAAGACCGCGCCGAACAGGGCGCGGCCCATGCGGGTCGGCCGGTAGCCGCCGCGCGGCGGGTGGGCCGCGATCCAGTGACGGGCGATGTCCAGCCGCGTGGTCACCCAGGCGTCGGGGTGATCGCCCACGTAGTCGAGGAACCGCTCCAGCGCGGCCATCCGCCCCGGACGCCCGACCAGGCGACAGTGCAGCCCCACCGACATGATGCCGCCCCGTCCCGCCTCGCCCTCGCGGTACAGGACGTCGAACGTGTCCTTGAGGTAGCCGAAGAACTGGTCGCCGTTGTTGAAGCCCTGGGCGGTGGCGAACCGCATGTCGTTGGCGTCGAGGGTGTAGGGGACGACGAGCTGCTGACGCCCCCCGATCCGCAGCCAGTAGGGCAGATCGTCGGCGTAGGAATCGGCGAGGTACAGGAATCCGCCCTCGGCGGCGCCGATGGCGAGCGTGTTCGCGGAGGTGCGCCCCTGGTACAGGCCGAGGGGCCTGCTGCCCGTCAGCGATGCCTGCAGCGCGACGGCGGCGTCGATGTCGGCGCGCTCGGCCTCCGGGCTGTGGTCGCGGTAGTCGATCCAGCGCAGGCCGTGGCTGGCGATCTCCCAGCCGGACTCGACCATCGCGGCGACGGCCTCGGGGTTGCGCTGCATCGCCGAGGCTACGCCGAAGACCGTGACCGGGAGGTTGCGGCGCGTGAACGCGCGCCAGAGGCGCCAGAAGCCGGCGCGGGCGCCGTACTCGTAGATCGACTCCATGTTGGCGTGGCGCTTCCCCGGCCAGGGCAGGGCCCCGACGATCTCGGAGAGGAAGGCCTCGGACGCCGCGTCACCGTGGAGGATGCAGTTCTCGCCGCCCTCCTCGTAGTTGATGACGCACTGGACGGCGACGCGCTTGCCCCCGGGCCAGGCCGGGTCCGGTCGATGCCGGCCGTATCCGACCATGTCGCGGGGATAGTCCTGGTCGAGGTCGAACATGGCGTGATCCCTCGTTCCGACGCGAGATAGACGCACGGCCGACCGTTGGTCCAATATCTTGTTCGGCTTGATTGATAGGTTGCACGTTTAGATGGTGCGATCATTGATCTGAGTGTCGGAGCGCCGTCGGGCGGACCGCCACCGGCCTGTCGTCGATCCGGCGGAGCCTGCCCGTGCCGGGTCGACGACCACACCCGCCGCCGCGTCGGCGGGCCGACGGTCGGTCGTCCCGAGCGGGCACCGCGGACCCTAACGGGCGCGGCTGGCGGGGATCGGGCCGGCGGCGAGCATGCCCATCAGGGCGTCGAACGCCAGCGGCTTCTCGACCAGGGGTATGCCGGCGGCGCGGGCGCGGCTCCGGATGCCCGGATCGGGGTGGCCGGTGATCAGGATCACGGGCACGCCGGCAGCGAGGTCCCGCAGCCGGCCCCACACCGCGAGCCCGTCCATCCCCGGCATGACGTGGTCCAGCAGGACGAAGGTCGGGTGCGGGCCGGGGAAGGCGGCCAGCAGCGCGCGTCCGTCGGCGAAGGTCTCCACCCGGTGGCCCTCGCTCTCCAAGAGGAAGCGGGTCGAGTGCAGGATGGCCGGGTCATCGTCCACGACGTAGATGAGGCTCGACGCGGCGGGCAGCGTGGCGTTCGCCGGGAGCGTGGCGTCCAGTGAGGTCATGGTGCCGAGCTTAGGGGCGGTTCGCGGCGGCCGACCTTGACCTGCCTCAAGACCGGGACCGCGTCCGTGCTGCCGCCATCCCGAGACCGGCGACGTTCCTGCCCCGGTCGATCCCGCCCTGCGCGTGCCGCTCGCTGTGCGGCGATCCGACACGTCGGGCGGTGACGCTCCGGTCCGCACCGGAGGCCCTTTTCGATTGATTCAGCTCCGATTCCTCATCTTGAAGTTGAACAACCGTCTCTGCGCGCACGATATCGCGATCCGGAGGCCGAATGACAGACCCCGCGACAGAAACCTCTTTGGAATAAATCTTAATCAGTTTGCGTATATTTTACGCAACCCGATCATGACTGCTCAGCCTGGCTGACGCGTTCGCAGCCCTGGGTTCCGTCGCCTGGACATCCGCCTCATGAAAATGACCATCAAACTGCGACTCGTCTCGCTGCTCGGCGGACTCGGCTTGGTGCTGCTCGCCACGGCGGCGCTCGGAAATCTCTCGCTCCACTGGAGCCATCAGAGCCTGAAGACCGTCTTCGATGATCGCGTCGTCTGTCTCCGGCAGTTCAGCATCATTCGCGACGCCTATGACGACCTGCTCGACGCCTCGCGCCAGCTGCGCGGCAAGCAGATCGAGCCGGCAGAGGCCAAGGACAAGATCGAGCGCGATCTGTCGAAGCTCCACAAGGAGTGGTCGGCCTATCTGGCGACCTACCTGACCCCGGAGGAGGAGGCCCTCGCCAAGGAGCTGCAGGTGCGCGTCGATCGGAACGACGTGATCGCGGCCGAGATCCTCAAGCGCGTCGCCGCCGGCGCGGCCTCGGATTTCGAGGCCACCCACACGGACCTGCTGAAGAGCATGCAGGCCACCAACGCCACGCTGAGCAAGCTGACCGCGTTGCAGGTCCGGGAAGCCGAGGCGGAGTTCCGGCGCTCGGAGACGATTGCCGGCTGGTCGCGCCTCGCGCTCCTGGCCGCGCTCGCGCTCGCCGCGCTCAGCATCGCCTACGGCGTGTACGTGATCGTCGTACAGATCACGCGCCCGCTGGGCAGCCTCGTGGGCGTCCTGCAGCGGATGGCCAAGGGCGCGGTCGACGCCGAGATCCGCGAGGCCGCCCGCGGCGACGAGATCGGGGCCGTCGGCCAGGCCGTCGAGGGCATCAAGGCCATGGTCGCCCGCAAGGCCGCCGAGGAGGCGGAGGTCCGGCGCCGCGCCGACGCGGCCGCCGCCGCCGAGCGCAAGCGCACCATGGTCGAGCTCGCCGACGGCTTCGAGCGCGCCGTCGGCGGCATCGTCGGCCTGGTCTCGTCCTCGGCCACCGAGCTCCAGGCCACCGCCCAGCAGATGACCGCCACCGCCCAGGAGACCGCATCCCAGTCGACCACCGTGGCCGCGGCCGCCGAGGAGGCGTCGACCAACGTCAACACGGTGGCTGCCGCCGCCGAGGAGCTCGGCTCCTCCGTCCAGGAGATCGGCCGGCAGGTGACCGGCTCGGCCCACCTCGCCCAGGCCGCGGTCGGCGAGGCCGACCAGACCGCCCACCTCGTCCAGGCGCTCAGCCAGAACGCCGCGCGGATCGGCGACATGGTCGGGATGATCTCCGGCATCGCCGGCCAGACCAACCTGCTGGCGCTCAACGCCACGATCGAGGCGGCCCGCGCCGGCGCGGCCGGGCGGGGCTTCGCGGTGGTGGCCTCCGAGGTGAAGGCGCTGGCCGAGCAGACCGCCAAGGCGACCGAGGAGATCGCGCGCCAGATCGGCGAGGTCCAGGGGGTGACCGCGCAGGCGGTGACGGCGATCGGCGGGATCACGGGCCGGATCCGGGAGATCGACAGCGTGGCGACGTCGATCGCGGCGGCCGTCGAGGAGCAGGGTGCGGCGACCCAGGAGATCGTGCGCAACGTGGCGCAGGCCTCGGCGGGGACGCACGCGGTGACGGGCAACATCGCCGGCGTGGCGCAGGCCTCGGAGGAGACGGGGGCTGCGGCCTCGCAGGTCCTGTCGGCGGCCTCGGAGCTGTCGCGGCAATCCGAGCATCTCGGCGCCGAGGTCGCCCGCTTCCTCGCCACCGTCCGCGCCGCCTGAGGGTGGCCACGCCCGAGATCCGCGTCCGCCCGGTCCGACGGGGGGACGCGGATCTCGCCGACGCGTGCGCGTTTCGTCAGCGACGACAATCAAGAGACTCGAGTCTGCCACCCACAGCGCGCAGCGAATCCGCGATCACGCCAAGCTTGCCGGATCCCGACACGCGGGCAAGGCCGCGATCGACTTGAGCCAGATCAATGACCGGCCGCACGGATACCGGATGCTCGGCCCGTGAGAGATGGCAGGTCGTCTGTCGCTCAGGGCTCGGGCGCCCGGACATCGGGCCGCCGATGCCGTCAGCCCGCACGGGGATCCGGTGAGAACGATCGAGAACCGAACGGCGGACATGGTCCCGAACGCGCTCAACATGCTCCTCGGCGTCGTGCTCCTCCTCGCACCTTGGTACTTGGATCTGGGCTACGAGACGGCCGCCGCGCGCAACGCCTTCGTGACCGGGGGCGCCATCACCGTGGTCGCACTCCTGGCCCTCGGCGTGACCTGCGCCTGGGAGGAATACCTCAACGTCGCCCTCGGGCTCTGGGCGGCCGTGGCGCCGTGGGTTCTCGGCTTCGCCGACGCGACGGCACCCGTGTGGGTGCACGGCCTGACCGGGCTCGCCGTGGCCGCCCTGGCCGCGTACGCGCTGTGGCGGCTCTTCGTGTCGCCCCAGGCGCGCTCCGTCTGAGGCGCGCCCGTCGCCGCCGCGGCCGCGGGCATCCGGCCGGCACCCGCGACTACGGGATTGCCCTTAAGGGGCGCGCCTTAAGGCTCCGACCGGAATTTCTCCGCCTCCCGCCCGCTGCCAATCTCGTCCCGACCGACGCAGGCGAGGAGCGCAGCGATGAGCACCGAGTTCACGGCACGGACAGCACCGGAGGTGCCCGCAGCCCGTCCCGCTCCCGTCCCGGAGATCGAGGGGAGCACCCTGTTCGCGGGATGCCCCGACGTCGTCGGGACACCGTTCTCCTACGCCCGCGAGGAGGAGATCTACGGAGAGGGCGAGGAGGCCGAGTTCGTCTACAAGGTCCTCAGCGGCGCGGTGCGCACCCACAGGGTCCTGAGCGACGGGCGCCGCCAGATCACGGGCTTCCACCTGCCCGGCGACCTGTTCGGGCTCGGGCAGGGCGAGACCAATCGCCAGACCGCCGAGGCCCTCACCAGCACCAAGGTGCTGATCTTCAAGCGGCGACAGGTCGAGCGCGCCGCGACCGGGCGGGCCGAGGTCGCCTGCCGACTCTGGAGCGTGGCCACGAGCGACCTGCGGCACGCCCAGGACCTGGCGCTCCTGCTCGGACGGCGCTCGGCCCAGGAGCGGGTCGCCGCCTTCCTGCTGGAGGTCGATGACCGCCTCGGCGCCGCCGGCACCTTCGCGCTGCCGATGACCCGCCGCGACATCGCCGACTACCTCGGCCTGACCATCGAGACCGTATCGCGCACCCTCTCGCAGCTGGAGGAGGACGGGGCGTTGCGACGCGACGGCGGCCGACAGGTGTGCCTGCATCGGACCCGGCTGCGCCGTCTCGTCGAGGATTGAGACAGGCGCCGCCGGGGACGCCACCGGCAAGGCCGCTGCGGGCTGCCGCGCGGTTTCGCGTTGGCTTTCGGGGTGGCTTCGGGGTGGCGCCTGCGCGCAGGACGCTGCCTCGGAGACGGTCGCGGACGGCGCCGGCGAGCGGGTGCGGAGACGAAGGGCGTCACCGCCTCTGGAAGCGCGCGATCAAGCCCGGGGCCTCCTCGCGGATCAGCCCGAGAAAGTTGTCGATCACCGGGTTCCGGCGCTGATGATGCAGCGCGTAGACGTCCGCCGACAGGAAGGGCGGCTTGATCGGCAAGACGACGACGTCCGGATGTCTCGGCCGGCCGACGAATTCCGGGATGATGGCGAGACCGAAGCCCGCCGCGACCAGGTTGATCAGCGACGAGGCCTCGCGGACCTGCTGCGAGATGCTCGGCGTGAACCCGCGCGCGATGCAGGCCTGGTAGATATCCGCCGCGAAGCGCGAGCTCTCGAGGCCGAGCGAGATCAGCGGCTCGCTGCGGAAGACGTCGATCGCGACGCTGCGACCGGCGGCGAGGGCGTGCTCGCGCGGCACGGCCACGCAGAGCCGCTCCGGCCACGCCAGGTGGGCGACGAGATCCGGATCCTCGGGGGGGCTGCGGAGGAAGCTGAGATCCGTCCGGTTCGCCTTGAGGGCCGCGATCTGGTCGGCCGGCGCCATCTCGTGGATGCGCACGTCCACCGCCCGGAAGCGCTGCTCGAAGGCCCGGATCAGGCAACCGGCCGGCCCCGCGAGGACGGAACTCGTCATGCCGATGTTGAGGATGCCGGCCGTTCCGGTGCCGATCGTCCGCGCCCGGTCGACGGCATCGGCGACCTGCGCGAGGACCGCCCGCGCGTTCCCGAGGAAATCCTCGCCCGCCGCGGTCAGGACGACGCGCCGGCTCGAGCGCTCGAACAGGTTGACGCCGATCTCCACCTCGAGATCGCGGATCTGCTGGCTCAGCGGCGGCTGCGATACGCCCAGGCTCTGGGCGGCGGCGGTGAAGCTGAGATGCTCCGCCACCGCGGCGAAGTAGCGAAGATGCCGGAGTTCCATGGGCCGACCCATAGGAATTTCGAATGGATAGAAGCACGGAAGGTCTTTTGCGTCTAGACTCGCGGGGTGGACGTCCTCGACGACCGGGATCTCGCCGGCCCGTCAGGACCGTCGACAGCGGCGTGTCGCCGAGTCGGGGCCCGGCAGGCGTCCGTCCCGCACCGCGCTCAGGTCCCGCCCGGGTGGATCCCGACGCGCTCCGCGGCGAAACGCTCGCGGAGCCAGGCCGCGGCGGGGCCGCAGGGCCGCTGCTTGTGCCAGACCAGTTCCAGGGCGATCGGCCAGTCGCCCTCATCGAACTGGAGGTCGGGCGTCACGAGGTACGGCGCCGTGAGGGACGCGGCGATGACGTGGTCGGTGACGAAGGCCCAGCCGATCCCGTGCTTCACCATCTCCAGGATGACCCAGTGGCTCTCCACCCACCACACCTCGGCGGCAACCCGCAGACGGCGCTTCTCCGCCCCGTCGCCGCGGGCGGCCACGAGAATCTGGCGGTGGCGCTTCAGCTCCTCCCACGCCACCCGCTCCTTCGCGAGCGGGTGATCGCGGCCGCAGACCAGCTTGAGCGGCACCCAGCCGATGGTCCGGAACCCGAGCTCCGTCGGGAGCCCCTCCTGGCGCCACATCACGCCCAGGTCGGCGGCGCCCGACTGGACCATGCGGCTGACATCCTCCATCAGCGGGAAGAGCAGCTCGAGCTCCACGAAGGGGAAGCGCTGGGCGAAGCTGGCGAAGAGGGCGCCGAGGGCGTGCTCGGGGTAGAGCTCGTCGATGGCGACCACCAGCCGGTTCTCGACGCCCTGCTCCAGGCTGCTCGCCACACCGATCAGGTGCTCCCGCCGGTCGAGCACCACGCGCGCCTCCAGCAGCAGCCGCTCGCCCGCCGGGGTCAGCACGGGGTTCCGGCCCGCGCGGCTGAACAGCGCCAGCCCCAGATCCGTCTCGAGGTTGGCCACCTGCGTGCTGACGGCCGACTGTGCCTTCCGCAGCACCCGTGCCGCGCCCGAGAACGACCCGGCCTCGGCCGCCGCTACGAAAGCCTGGAGCTGGTCGAGCGAGACCGCCATCTATCTGTTTATCCGATACTTCCTAACTTGTGGATCGCCTTATCGCAGATAGAGAGCGGCCGACCAATCCGCCTCTCGAGAGCGAGACCATGCGCACCACCCGCGACCGCATTCGCCACGCCATCCTGTTCGAGGTGATCGGGCTGCTCCTCATCGTCCCGCTCGGGACCGCGGCCTTCGGCCTGCACGCCGCCGACATGGGCGTGATCGGAATCGGCAGCGCCCTCGTCGCGACGAGCTGGAACTACGTCTACAATCTCGGCTTCGACCGGACGATGCAGCGGCTCGCCGGGCACACGCGCAAGAGCCTCGTCCTGCGGGTCGCCCACGCGGTGCTGTTCGAGGCGGGGCTGCTCCTGATCCTGCTGCCGCCGATCGCGTGGTATCTCGGCATCGGCCTCGTGGAGGCCTTCTTCATGGATCTGGCGATCGCGGCCTTCTACGTGGCCTACGCCTTCGTGTTCAATCTCGCCTACGATCGAACCTTCCCGCTTCCGAGCTGGACCGAGGCTGCCGCCGAGCCGTCCCGCTGACGCTCGCGCCGGCCGCGCGGCGAGACCGCGACGGCGGCGCGGCGGGCGTTCGAGGGTCCGCGGCGCCGCGTGAGGCGCCCGCTATCCCTCCGCGCGGACGAGATCCGTCGTCTCCGGTCCGCGCCGAACCTCCGCGCCCACGGGACCGACGGGTGGCCGGCCCGGCGGGATCAGCGCGGCGAGCGCCTTCTGGAGAAGGTCGGGCCGGACCGGCTTGTGAATCAGAGGGACCCCGCTGTCCAAGGCCTCCCGCATGCGGACGGGCGCGGTGTCGCCGGTGATGAGGATCGCCGGGATCGGCCGTCCCCAATGCTGCCGCAGCGTCGCGATGGCTTCGGCGCCGGTCTGGCCCCTGCGCAGGCGGTAGTCGCAGATCAGTGCGTCCGGCGGCGGCCCCTGCGGCGGCCGTTCGGTGACGTCGGTCGGATCCTCGAAGGCCCAGCACAGGCAACCCCAGCCGGAGAGGAGCGCCACCATCGCGTCGCGGACGATGGCATCGTCGTCGACGATCAGGATGCGGGCGCCGACCAAGCCACCGCTCTCCGCGCTGGCGGCCGCGGGCGCGTCGTCGAGCCTCGCGTCCCGCCCGGCATCGAGCGTCCGGGGGACGAGGATGCGGAAGACGCTGCCGCTCCCCACCTTCGACGAGAGGGAGAGCGGGTGATCGAGCGAGGCGGCGATCCCGCGCGCGATCGCGAGCCCCAGCCCCAGACCTTTGTGACGATCGCGCTCCGGGTTCCCGAGCTGGTAGAACTCCCGGAAGATGTCCTCGCGCTTGTCGACCGGGATGCCGATCCCGGTGTCGTAGACTTCGATCGACACGCCCGCGCGCCGGCGCCGGCAGCCGATGAGGACGCCGCCGCGCTCGGTGTACCGGATGGCGTTGAGGACGAGATTGCGCAGGACCAGCTCCAGCAGGGCCGGGTCCGAGACGATCGCTAGGTCCGTCTGGGGCGTCCGATAGATCAGGCGCTTGGCGTCGGCCAGCGGCGCCAGCTCGTTCTCGATCTTGTCGAGGAGCGGCTGGAGTTCGAAGGCGCGGGGCCGCGGCGTGATGACTCCGGCCTCCAGGCGCGAGAAGTCCAGAAGCGTGTTGAGCATGTCGGTCGACGCGACGTTCGCGGTCTGGGCGTTCTGCAGGATCCGCCGCTGCGGCGCGGCGAGATCCGTCTGGCTCAGCGCCTGGAGGAAGAGGCCCTGGGCGTGGACCGGCTGGCGCAGGTCGTGGCTGGCCGCCGCGAGGAACTGCGACTTCGCGGTGTTGGCGTGCTCGGCGTCGCGGCGGGCCCGGTGCGCCGCGGCGGTCTCCGCGCGCAGCTGCTCCACGAGGGCCGCGTTCTCGAAGCGGAGCTCGATCGATTCCCGCACGCGGCGGCTGGCGAGCACGACCTGACCGTACTGCCCGACCACGAAGAGGATCGAGCAGATTGCCAGGGCGCGGTAGGGCGCGCCGCCGAGCGACCAGAGGGTTCCCGCGGCCAGGACGGCGACGGGGACGACGAGGGCGAGGTAGAGGTGCCGCCGCGGCGCCAGGAGCGAGACGCCGTTGCTGCACGTCGCGCCCAGCAGCGACATGGTCAGGATGCTCACCGCCGGGACCTGGAGCGGCAGCGCGATCCAGATCAGCGATCCCAGGATCGCGCCCTCGACGATCTTGCTCAGGAAGATGACCCGCTCGACCCGGCGGGCGCGGTCGGGCTCGCCGATCGCGGCGCGGACACGACGCGCGTAGGCGGCCGCCCCGAACCGCTCGACGAGGAACGCGCCGTACCAGCTCAGCAGGACGGCGTGGGGCACCAGGCTCCACAGCACGGCCAGCATGAGCGTCGAGACGAGGAAACCGACGGCGACCGACTGCGTGACGCCGTCCAGGACGAGGCGCAACTGCTCGGCCGCGATCCGCTCCTCCTGCGACGGGCTCATCGGATCAGGCCGAACTGCTGCGCCTTGAACACCGCCTCGGCGCGCCGGGTCACCCCCAGGACCGACAGCAGACCCTGCACGTGGCCGCGGACCGTGTGTTCCGACAGACCGAGATTGCGTCCGATCATCTTGTTGGACAATCCGCGCCCGACGAGGGTCAGCACCTCGGCCTGCCGCGGCGTGAGCGTCGGGCAAAGGGCGCCCCCGACCCGCGGGACCGCGGACGACCGGGCGAGCATCTCGCGCAGGACCGTCATCATCCGCTCGGGGCGGTCGGTCTTGGACAGGAACGCGCAGGCGCCCTGCGCCAGCGCCGTGCTGACGGTATCGGGCAGATCCAGGCCGGACACGACGACGATCCGGGCGGCCGGCCAGCGTTGCTGGAGCAGGCCCATCCCCTCGAGCCCGCCGATGCCCGGCAACTGGATGTCGAGGAGGACGATCGTCGGGACGACGGCCACGATGGCGAGCGCCTCGTGCAGCGATGGGCTGTCGAGAACCGGGATCTCATCGAACGCCGTCGACAGCATCGAGACGATGCCGGACCGGAACAGCGCGTGGTCATCGATGATGAGGATTGCTTCCTGCGCCATGCGGATCCTGTCTAGAGCAACCGCACAGGCGCCGTCACGGGTCATGGACCAGTCCATGTGGACTGGTCCACGAAGCCATCCCGATCGGCTAAGCCACGGGTCGAGGAATTCGATCGCGCGCGCCCGGACATGCAGCTGGAGACCACGCGGACGGGATCGGATGCTGGGCGAGGCCGCCCGCCATCCCGCGCGGCCCGCGCTTCACACCGCTGCCGTCGCGGCGACGGTCCGGTGATCGCGGGCGGTGACGTCCGTCGGACCGCGCGCGCGGCCCTCCCAAGTCGACTCGAGGGAATTCCATGGTTCATCGCCGTCAGAGACGAGGCATCGGCCGGACCGCGTCCGATCCGACGTTCGACGCGAAGGGTCCCCTGATCGTGCGGTGGATCGGTGCCGCGGCCCGCAAGCGCGGCCGGGCGGCCGACCGGGAAGCTCCGCCCGCTCCGACCCCGGACAACGTGACGACGGACAACGTGACGAGGCTGTCCTGGGCCGACACCTTCGGACGGGCGATCAGCGCCGATCCTCAGCGGCCGGAGGGACCCGCGACCGTCCTCGCGATGCGTCCCCGCGCGAGCAGGCGCGCGTGCGGGCCGTTCGTCCGCACGAGACAGGCGGTGAGCGCCGCGATCCCGACCTCGCTGCCGTAGAGCGAGACGGATCGGCCGATCTCGGTCGCTCTACCGTCGGATCTCCGGGCCGGCCGGGAATCCGCGGCCGCCCGGCGGCGCGGTGTCCGGCGCGAGAAGGCCGGATCCGGTCCTGAGCCAGAGCCCGTCCGGCGCCGCCTCGACCGCGGACAGGCGCAGGGCCCGGAACGACCAGCCCGGCGAGACGGCACCGTCCCGGAGGTCGAACGAGGCCTGGTGCCGGGGGCAGTGCAGCCGGCCCGCGACGCAGCGTCCGAGGGCGAGGTCGGCCCCCTCGTGCGGGCAGGCGCGCTCGGCGGCCACGATCCGGGCCCCGTCCCGGACGAGGAGCAGGCGGCGGCCGCCCGCGGTGACGGGGAGCAGGTCCCGGTCGCCGAGAAGGTCGACCGGGCCGAGGCGGATCCGCCCCGGCAGATCCCGCTCAGCCACCGAGATAGGCGTCCCGAACGTGGGGATCGGCGATGAGGTCCTGCCCGCGCCCCTCGAGGACGATGCGGCCGGCTTCGAGGAGGTAGGCGTAGTCGCAGAGTTCGAGAGCCGCGAAGGCGTTCTGCTCGACGAGGAGCACGGTCGTGCCGGCGTCGCGGATCGCGCCGATCACCGCGAACATCCGCTCGACGATGTTGGGGGCGAGCCCCAGGGAGGGCTCGTCGAACAGCACGAGCTTCGGGCGCCCCATCAGCGCGCGGCCGATCGCCAGCATCTGCTGCTCGCCGCCCGACAGCGTGCCGGCCGCCTGGTCGCGCCGCTCCGCGAGGCGCGGGAACTCCCCGTAGATGCGCGCCAAGTCCGCCGCGACCGCCGCCCGGTCGCGGCGCAGGTAGGCGCCCATGGCGAGGTTCTCGGCGACCGTCATCTGCGGGAAGACGCGCCGGCCCTCCGGGCAATGGGCGATACCCGCCGCCAGGATCCGGCGGGGCTCCGCCCCCGCGATGTCCCGGCCGGCGAACCGGATCGCGCCGGAGCGCGGCGGGACGAGGCCGGAGATCGCCCGGAGCGTCGTGGACTTGCCGGCGCCGTTGGCGCCGACGAGGGCCACGAGTTGACCCTCGCGCACGTCGATCGTGAGCCCCTTCAGCGCCGTGACGTGGCCGTAGCCGCAGACGAGGTCGCGGATCTCAAGCATGGACCGCCTCCTGCACGGCAGCCGCGGCGGCCTGCCGGGCGGCGCTGCCCTGGCCGAGATAGGCCTCGATCACCGCCGGGTCGCTGCGGATCCGGTCTGGCGGCCCCTCGGCGATCAGGCGCCCGTAGTTGAGGACGACGATGCGGTCGGAGACCTCCATCACCATCGGCATGTCGTGCTCGACGAGCAGGATGGTGACGCCGCGCTCCCGGATCTGCCTGATCAGGCGCACGAAGACCCGCGTCTCGGAAGCGTTCATCCCTGAGACCGGCTCGTCGAGGAGCAGCATGGCGGGCTCGGTGGCGAGCGCCAGCGCCACGCCGACGAGGCGCTGCTCCCCGTAGGCGAGGGCGCCGGCCTTCTCCTGCGCCCGTCCGGCGAGCCCGACCCAGTCGAGGAGCGCCGCGGCCCGGGCGCGCAGCTGCCTCTCGCCGGCCCCCGCGCGGCCGAGGAGCGCGTCCAGAACGGGCGCGCGGCCAGCCGCGGCGCCCATCTGGTGCAGGCCGATCATCACGTTGTCGAACACCGTGTCGTCCGGGAAGACGCTGGTGCGCTGGAAGGTGCGGGCGAGGCCGAGCCGCGTGATCGCGTGCGGCGGCAGGCCCTTCAGGGACGTGCCGCGGAAGCGGACCGCGCCCTGGCTGGGCTTGAGGAAGCCCGTCATCACGTTGAAGGCCGTCGTCTTGCCGGCCCCGTTCGGGCCGATCAGGCTGACGATCTCGCCCGCGTGGACGTCGAAATGCAGGTCCGCGATGGCGACGAGGCCCCCGAAGCGGACGCCGACATGCTCGACGGAGAGGATCGCGCTCATCGCTGCACCGCCGGATTGGCCTCGAGGACGGGCGCGGCCGGGGCCGGGCGGCGTCCCAGCAGCGCCGCCAGTCCCGGCACGATCCCCCGCGGCATCACGAACAGGATCACGATCAGCACGAGGCCGTAGACGATCCACTGCGCCTCCGGCGCCATGACCGGGCGGAGCGCCACCGGCAGCAGGCCGAAGATCAGGCCGCCGACGACCGGGCCCAGCAGGGTGCCCTTGCCGCCCGCCACCACCATGATGACCATGGTGACCGTGGTGGCGAACAGGAACACGTCGGGATCGATGATCCGCAGGTAGTGGGCGTAGAGGCTGCCGGCCGCGCCGGCCAAGGCGGCCGAGATCACTGCCGCCACCGTCAGCGTGCGGGTGGCGTTGATGCCGACCGAGAGCGCCAGCGGCTCGTTCTCCTTGAGACCCCGCATCGCCCGGCCGAAGCGCCCGCCGACCAGGCGGGCGATCACGGCGTAGCAGAGCGTGCCCACGGCCAGCACGAGGTAGTAGTTCTGGAGCTTGGTCTTGAGCGTCCACATCCCCAGGCCCGGCAGGCCGAGGGTGATGGCCGGGATATTGGTCAGCGCGAGCGGCCCCTGCGTCAGCTCCACCCAGTTGAGCGCCACGAGCCGCACGACCTCGGCGAAGGAGATCGTCACGATCACGAAGTAGGCGCCCCGCACCCGGAAGGAGAGCCGCCCGATCAGGTAGCCGCAGCCGCCCGCCGCGACCGTCGCCAGCAGGAACCCGACCGCCGCCGGCCAGGGCTCGTGGACCGCGCGGATGCCGAACCCGAGATCCACGTCGAAGCCGAGGCTGGTCAGCGCGCTGACGTAGGCGCCGATCCCGAAGAACGCGATGTGGCCGAGGCTGAGCTGCCCGGTGAAGCCGAGGAGCAGGTTCAGGCTCATGGCGCCGATCGTCAGGATGCCGGTCACGATCAGCGCGTTGAGGAGGTAGGGGTTGGCGCCGAGCCCCAGGGGCAGGGCGACGAGGCCGGCGAGCAGGGCGAGGGGGAGGAGCCGGTTCATCCGATGCGCTCCGCCTTGGCGAACAACCCGGTCGGCCTGCAGAGCAGGACCGCGATGATGATCAGGAAGCCCATCGCGTCCCGGTAGCCGGAGGAGACGTAGCCGGCGCCCAGCTCCTCGGCGAGCGCCAGGATGAAGCCGCCGATCGCCGCGCCGGTGACGTTGCCGAGCCCGCCCAGGATGACGATGGCGAAGGCCTTGAGCTCGGCAAGGCCGCCCATCTGCGGGAACACCACGTAGACCGGACCGAGGAGCGCGCCGGCGGCCGCGGCGAGCGACGAGCCGAGCGCGAAGGTCGCGGTGTAGATCCGGCGGACGTCGACGCCCATCAGCGCCGCCGTGTCGGAATCCTGGAACGCGGCGCGCATGGCGAGACCGAGCTTGGTCCGGTTGATCAGCGCGTAGGTGAGGGCGATCAGCGTCAGCGCCGCCCCGAGCACGAACAGCCGCAGCCACGACACCGAGACCGGGCCGACCTGGAGCGGCGCCTCGGGAAAGGGCGCGGGGATCGCCTTGGCGACGCCGCCGAAGGTCCAGAGCGTGCCCGATTGCAGGACGATGCCGGCGCCGATCATCACCAGCATGGTGGTGTCGATGTCCGAGCCCCGGAACGGGCGCAGCAGCAGCAACTCGATCGCGGCCCCGAGCAGGAGCCCGCCGAGGATCGCCACCGGCAGCGCCAGGAAGAAGTTCAGTCCCAGCGCGGCGACCGCGAGGTACATGACGTAGGCGCCGACCGTGTAGAGCGCGCCGTGGGTGAAGTTCACGACGTTCATGATCCCGAAGATCAGCGTCAGGCCGATCCCCAGCAGCGCGTAGGTGCCGCCGAGGATGAGGGCGTTGACGAGGTGCTGGATCAGTTCGTTCACGGGCGGCCTCCGAGGGTGCGCCCCGGCCCGGGGCCGGTGGATGGGCGAGAGGACCGGCGTCGGGCCGCCGGTCCGGAGGCGCTCACAGCGCCGGCACGATCACTTTCCCGTCTTTGATCTCGATGAGGTAGACGTCGGGCTTGCTCTGCCCGCTCTCCTTCCCGGCGGGGCCGGCCTTGGCGAAGCGGATCGGCCCGTTGAGCCCGACGAAGTCGACCGACCAGAACGCCTTGGTGATCGCGGCCGGATCGGCCGAGCCCGCCTTCTCGATGGCGTGGGCGATCGCGCGGATGCCGTCGTACCCGCGAAAACTCTCGGTGACGCCGGCGAACTCGAAGCCGCGCTTCTTCCACGCGGCGATGAAGGCCTCGGTGGCCTTCGGGTCCGGCGTCTTGTCGGGCGACCAGGGCAGGAAGGTCGTCAGGTGCATCGTGCCGTCGGCGGCCGCGCCGGCCTGGGCGATGATCTGGTCCGGGTTCTGGGATCCGCCGGTGGTGATGACCCGCTTCTTCAGGCCGAGCGCCGCCATCTGCTTGAACAGCAGCACGAGCTGATCGACCGAGCTCGTGATCATGATCGTGTCGGAATCCGACGCCTTCAGCTTGGCGAGCTGGGCGCTCATGTCCTGCGCGCCCTGGTCCATCGTCTCGACGAGGCCGACCGTGACGCCCTTGTCCTTGAGCATCTTGCCGAAATCGGTCGCGGCGCCGCGGCCGAAATCGTTGTTGAGGACAAGGAAGTCGACCTTCTTCAGCCCGAGGCGAGACACCATCGGCGCGAAGGTCTCGGCCTCCAGCGACGAGGGCGGCGAGATCCGGAACACGTAAGGGTTGCCGGAGGTCGTGATCTTGCCGGACGAGGAGGTCTCGACCAGCATCGGCGTCTCGTAATCCGTGAGCTTGGGCATCACGGCGAGCGTCAGGCTGGAGCCCCAGGCGCCCATCATCACCGGGGTCTTGTCGCTGGTGATCAGCTTCTCGGCGACCGCGGCGGCCTCGGTCGGGTTGCTCTTGTTGTCCTCGATCACGAGTTCGAGCTTCTTCCCGAGGACGCCGCCCTTGGCGTTGATCTCGTCGGCGGCGATCTTGGCGCCGTTGACCACGTAGGTGCCCGAGGCCGCGAACGGCCCGGTCAGCGGCTCGTTGACGCCGATGCGGATCGCCTCCGCCCGTGCGCCGGTGGCCGTCAGCGCCAGCAGGATCGCGGTCGTGAGGGTGAACCTGCTGGGCATTCGCGTGTCTCCGGTGGATTGAGGCGGGAGGGGATCAGGCGCGGCCGAACCACGCCGCGAGGCGCGCGCGGGCGAGGCCGAGGAGCAGGCGGAGCGGGTTGAGGCCGGCGGGCGCCGGCGCCGCGACGCCCGAGAGCCGGGCATCGAGGTTGCGGGTGAACTCCGCGGCGATGCGGCCGGCGAGGTCGCGCACGAGGCCGGGCCGGCCGAACTGCGCGAGCGGCCCGGTCAGGGTGTAGCCGACGTCGAGGTCGACCCGGGCGGTGCCGGGCGTCGGCCCGGCCTCGACCCGGTAGCGGATCCGGCCCTCGGTCGCCGAGCGGCCGCCCGCGTCGGTGCCGGCCCCGTGGACCGCGCCGGTCCGGGCGGCCTCGTCCCGCGCGAGGCGGGCGCGGCCGCGGAACGTCGCGGCGATCGGCCCGATCCGCACCTGCAGACCGCCCTCGACCGTGTCGGGGGTGGGCCGCGCCGTCAGCACCGCGCCCGGCAGGCAGGCGGCGACCGCCGCGAGGTCGCCCAGCAGGGCGAAGACGGCCTCCGGCGGGTGGGCGACGTCGAGGACCTGCGTGAAGCCGTGGGCCGGCGCAAACGCGTCGGACAGATCCGCCACCGCGGCGGGCGAAGCCGGGGCGGGCCGATCCGCCGGCGGGGGCGCGAGCCCTGACGCGCCGACCCCAGCGCCGATCCGGGCGCCGACCGGGCCGAGCGGCCGCGCCGCGCCGGTCTCGGGGGGGATGCCGCGCCCGCGCCGGTCCGCGATCACCGCCATCACCGCCCGGACGATGCCGGCATAGCCGGTGCAGCGGCAGAGATTGCCCGACAGGCCGACGCGGATCCGCCGCTCGTCGGCCTCGGGCAGCCGCAGGACCAGGTCGCGGGCGGCCACCAGCATCCCGGGCGTGCAGTAGCCGCACTGGAGCGCGTGCTCGCGGTTGAAGGCGGCCCGCAACTCGCCCGCGATCGCGTCCGCGTCGAGGCCCTCGATCGTCGTGACCGCGGCGCCCGCGCAGGCCCCCGCGTAGGTGAGGCAGGCACGGGCCGGCTCGCCGTCGAGCAGGACCGTGCAGGCGCCGCAGACGCCGTGCTCGCAGCCCAGATGCGTGCCGGTGAGGTCGAGCCCGTCGCGCAGCACGTCGCCGAGGTGGCTGCGCGGCTCGGCCGCGACCCGCACGGCGCGGCCGTTCACCGTCAGCGCCAGGGCCATGCGGGACGTCCCGGGTTCGGCCAGCGCGGCGCTCATGCGGCCTCCGGAAGGGTGTTGGAGCGGGGATCGGGCGCGGCCGCTGCGGCCACCGCGCGGCTCAGGACGGTGACGTGGATGTGCCGCTCGACCGCGTCGGCCATGCCGGCCTCCCGCAGGGCCTGGTCGGCGGCCCGGGGGTCGAAGCGCGCGGCGAAGTCGGCGCCGATGCGGCCGCCGAAGAGCGGGCGGGCATCGGCCAGGAGCACGGGCGGCCCCTCGACCGCGCCGATCACGGCCCGGCCCCGGCCCGCGCCGGGCTCGAGGCGCACGGCCCCGATGGCGTGGGCGAACTCGCCGATCTTCGCGCAGTGCTTGACGTAGCCCCAGGCCGCGCCCGCCGGCAGCGCCGGGACGCGCACCGCGACCAGGATCTCGCCCGCGCCGAGGGCCACTTCGAGGGCGCCGGTGACGAAGCGCTCCACTGGAAGGGTGCGGCGGCCGTTCCGGCCCGCGATCTCGACCTCGGCGCCGAGGGCCGTCAGGGCGGTGACCCAGTCGGCGGCCGGGTCTGCGTGGACGAGGCTGCCGCCGACCGTGCCGCGGTTGCGCACCGGCCGGTAGGCGATCGCGGCCGCGACCCGCCGCAGCGCGCCGCCGGTGAGATCCGGGACGCGCCCGTCCTCGATGTCCGCATGGGTCACGCAGGCCCCGAGCACGAGCGTGTCGCCCTCGACCCGCGCGGTCCGGAGCTCGGGCACGCCGGTGATGTCGAGGATGAGGGTGGGCTCGACGAGGCGCAGGTTCAGCATCGGTCCGAGGGACTGGCCCCCCGCGATCAGCTTCACGCCCGCGTGGGCCTCGGCAAGGCGCGCCAGCAGCGCGGGCAGGCTGTCGGGGCGCTCCCAGGCGAAGGCGGCGGGCTTCATGCGGCCTCCCGCGCGGTCTCGGCGGGGGCGCGGGTGGCGAGCACCGCCTCCACGATCCGCCGGGGTGTGACGGGGGAATGCAGCATCTCGACGCCGAGCGGCGCCAGCGCATCGTTGATGGCATTGGCGAGCGCCGCCGGGGGCGCGATGGCGCCGCCCTCGCCGATGCCCTTCTGGCCGAAGCGCGTGTAGGGCGAGGGCGTCTCCATGTGGTCGATGCGCGCCATCGGCACGTCGGCGGCGCCGGGCAGGAGGTAGTCGGCGAGGGTTGAGGCCAGCGGCTGGCCGCGGCCGTCGAAGCGCATCTCCTCGAACAGGGCCGTGCCGATCCCCTGCGCGAGGCCGCCGTAGATCTGGCCGTCGACCACGAGGGGGTTCACCAGCGTGCCGCCGTCCTCGACGATGACGTAGTCGAGGATCTCCACCGCCCCGAGATCGGGATCGACCGCCACCACGGCCGCGTGCGCCGCGTACGAGAAGGTGCCGGAATCGCGCACCGGCTTGTAGCCGGCGGTGACCTCGAGCCCGCCGGGATCGGTGTCGGGCGCGAGGTCCTGCGGGCGGCGGTACCAGGTGCGGGCGATCACCTCGAGCGGGACATCGCCCGTGGGGCCGACGACGTGGCCACCTTCGAACCGGCATTCCTCGGGCCGCGCCTGGAGCAGGTGGGCGCCGATCCGCACGGCGCGGTCGCGCAACGCCTCGCAGGCCGCCGCCACCGCGCCGCCCGCCATCACCATGACGCGGGAGCCCCAGGAGCCCGTCGAGTAGGGGGTCATGGCGGTGTCGCCGTGGATGAGGCGGGTGCGCGCCACCGGGACGCCCAGGATCTCGTGGGCGACCTGGGCCAGCGTCGTCTCCAGGCCCTGGCCGTGGGAATGGGCGCCGATCCGCAATTCCAGGCCGCCGTCCGGGGTCAGGCGGGCGCTGGCCTGCTCGTGGCCGGGCACCATCGGGATGCCCCAGCCGGAATAGACCGAGGTGCCGTGCGCGGCCTGCTCGCAGTAGATCGCGAGGCCGAGGCCGATCCGGCGCCCGTCCGGCTCGCCCTCACGCTGGCGGGCGCGGATCGCGTCCACGTCGACGGCCTTCAGCGCCCGGGCGAGCGCCTCCGGGTAGTCGCCGCTGTCGAAGTGCTTCTTCGTGATGTTCTCGAACGGCATCTGCCCGGGCCGCACGAGGTTCTTCTCGCGCACGGTCTCGGGCGCGACCCCCGCCGCGCGGGCGACGGCGTCGAGCACCAGTTCCAGGGCGAAGCAGACGCCGGTGCGCGCGACGCCCCGGTAGGGCAGGATCGGGCACTTGTTGGTCGCCACCGACCATGTCCGGCAGCGATAGGCCGGGAAATCGTAGGGCCCCGGCAGGATGCTGGCGACCTGCGCGGCCTCCAGGCAGGCCGAGAACGGGTAGGCCGAGTAGGCGCCGGAATCGACGGTGGCCTCGCAGTCGATGCCGCGCAGGGTCCCGTCCAGCTCCGCGTAGGCGGTGATGCGGTAATGGTGCTCGCGGCAATTGGCGTTGGCGGTCAGGTGCTCGCGGCGGTCCTCCAGCCAGCGGACCGGATGGCCGCAGCGGAGCGCGAGCCAGGCGAGCGCCACGTCCTCGGCGAGCAGGATCGCCTTGTAGCCGAAGCCGCCGCCGACATCCGGCGAGACGATGCGGATGCGGCCCTGCTCGATCCCGAGGCATTCGGAGAGGCCGTTGCGCACGATGTGCGGCATCTGGCTCGCGGTGTGGACGACGAGCTGGTCGAGGCGGTGATCGAGGCTCACCACGGTGCCGCGGCCCTCGATCGGCGCCATGCACTGGCGGCCCGTCGAGATGGTGCGGCTCACCTTGATCGGCGCGTCGAGGGCGCCCTCGATGCCGACATCGACCAGGGTCTCCAGGAAGACGTTGTCGCCCCAGTGCTCGTGGACCAGGGCGGAGCCCGGCGCGCGCGCGGCCAGCATGTCGTGGATGGCGGGCAGCTCCTCCAGGTCGAGGACGACGGCGGCGGCGATGTCCTCGGCCTCCGCGCGGGTCGGGGCGACGCACAGCGCCACCAATTCGCCGACCTGCCGGACCTTGCCGGTGGCGAGCACCGGCTGCTCGGACACCTTGAAGCCGGGCAGCCCCGAGACCGCCCGGATCGGCAGCACGCCGTCGAGGTCGGCGGCGGTGAAGACGCGGTCGCGATGGGCCTTCGGCACGTGGATGGCGCGGATCCGGGCATGGGCGAGCGGGCTGCGCACGAAGGCGACGTCCTGCATCCCCGGCAGCCGGAGGTCGCCGACATACTGGCCGCGCCCGCGCATCAGGCGGTCGTCCTCCTTGCGGGGCAGGGGGGCCCCGACGCCCTCGCGGCTCATCGGGCGCCTCCGAAAACATCCTGGGCGGCGCGGACCAGAAGGCCGTCGGGCCGGCGGAATTCGTCGAGGATCGAGAAGTGGTCGGCGCCCGGGACCGGCAGCAGGGCGCCCGGCGCGTGGGCGGCGCCGCGCAGGGCGTGGAGGTTGCGCGCGTCGCGGACGAGGGCGGGCAGCTCCCGGCTGCCGTAGGCGACCGTCATGGGCTTGGGCACGACGGGCAGGCGCAGGGGCGACAGCGTCCCGATCTCGTCCTCGGTCAGCCCGAGCTTCTCGTTCAGGTAGGTCTCGCGGATCGGCGCGAGGTCGTAGACGCCGGAGATCGCCAGGACCGCGGACACGGCGGGATGCCCGAGATGGAGCGCGGCGAGCTGCGCCCCCGCGGACCAGCCGGCGAGGACGATCGGGCCGCCGATCCCGCGCGCCGTCCCGTGCGCGGCGAGCCAGTCGAGGGCGGCCCCGATCTCGGCGACGATCCCGGTGAGGCTCGCCTCGGGTGCCAGGGTGTAGCCCGGCATCGCCACCGACCAGCCGGCGGCGTTCAGCCCTTCCGCGAAGCAGGCGAAGTCGGCTCGGGCGTTGCGCTGCCAGTAGCCGCCGTGGACGAAGACGAGGCAGGGCGCCCCCGTCTCCGCCGCCGGGTAGAGGTCGAAGCCGGTGCGCGCGCCGGCGGCGTAGGGGATGTCGAGCCCGGCCGGGTGCGCCGCGCGGTAGGCCGCGGAGGCCGCGTTGCGGGCCGCGACCTGCGCGGCGCTGTCGGGCACGCCCGCGTTGTTGTCGTAGCAGGCGCCCCGGGCCGCGAAGTCCAGGCTGTCCCAGCGGCGGCGCGGGTCCGGCGGTGTCGGGTCGTCGAGGACGAAGGCGTTCACCGGCGCCACCTCAGGCCGCGATCGCCTGGGGCAGGATCGGCGAGTCGGCCTCGAAGCGCTTCCCCGCGCGCAGGCAGAAGGCCGGGCGCAGCAGGCGGTCGGCGATCACCCGCGTGTCCTCGTTGTCGCGCAGCAGGAAGCGGCCGCGATCGTCGTGCAGCACCGAGACGTCGGCCGCGTAGCCGACCTTGAGGGCGCCGATCCGGTCGCCCATGCGCAGCATCTCGGCCGGGTGCGACGTCACCATCGGCACCACGTCCTCCAGCGGGATGCCGAGCGCCATCATCGAGCTCATCGCCTGGGTCAGGCTGAACCGGGCTTGGCCGAGGAAGGGATGGTTCTCGTCGTCGTGGTGCTCGTCCGGGGTGCCGGCGGGCTTCGTCACCTCGGGCACCTCGGTGTTGTAGCCGTGCATGTCGGCGCCGAGCGTGTAGGGGATCACGCCGGCCGGCAGGGACGCGCGGGCCACGCGGTAGGAGAAGTGGCTGCCGTGGCCGACATCGACCTTCAGCCCGGCCTCCATGGCCCGGCGGATGATGTGGTGGACCTCGCCCTGCTCGTTGATGAAGCCGCCCGGGTGGCGGGTGAAGGGATGGGCCAGCACGTCGCCGGGCCGCAGCAGCGGGATCACCCGCTCGACGATGGTGTCGGCATCCTCGCCGTTGGCGCCCGATTCCGGCAGGCCCCAGAGCTGGCCGAAATGCACGTAGAGCGGCAGGTCGGCGCGCCGGCTGATCTCGGCGGCCATCTCCATCACCTTGATGCCCCAGCGGGCGAAGCCGCCGATCTCGGCGTGGCCCTTGATGCCGCGCACGAGGTCGCGGTTCTCGGTGGCCGACTTCACGGTGGCGTCGATGTCGACGCCGTCCGGGCTGTAGAGGTTCGGGTAGAAATGCCCCTCCAGGCCGCCGACGAGATAGGCCGACAGGAAGGCGAGCACCTGCGTCTCCGAGCGCTCGGCGATGAAGTGGCGGAAGCCCGGCAGGGTCATGCAGGACGGCCCGCCCTGGTCCACCACCGTGGTCACGCCCGAGCGCACGCCGACCATGTCGGGGTTCAGGCCGAACCGGCCGGTGACGTACTGGTAGACGTGGGCGTGGGTGTCGATCATGCCGGGCAGGACGAGCTTGCCCGAGACGTCGACCACCTCGGCGGCGGCCGAGGGCAAAATCGTCTCCGCCACGGCGGCGATGCGCCCGTCCCGCACCGCCACGTCGCGGATGCCGTCGATGCCGGAGGCCGGGCAGATGACCCGCCCACCCCGCAGAACCAGATCATAGCGGCGATTGTCCATGTCGACCTCGTGGTCCCGGCCGGCGCGCGCCGGCCTCGCCCTTGCCAAAAGCGAAGCATGCTTCGTATTCCGGCGTTGCACACCGCGTGCCAAGGCTGGAACCGTTCTGCGGAGGCGGACGATGGATGAGGTCCCGGACGCCGGGTTCGCGGCGGGGTCGGCAGAGGCGGGGGTCGCCGCGGGGGCGGCGAGCGCGGCAACGGACGCGGCAACGGACGCGGCGGCGGAGGCGCGGCACTGGCCCCTGGCCGAGCGCCCAGGCTTCCTCGCCCGCCGCATGCACCAGATCCACGTCAGCCTCTTCGCAGAACGCTGTGCCGCGTTCCGCGTCACCCCGCTCCAGTACAGCCTGCTCTCGCTGCTGCGCGATCTGGGGGAGGCCGATCAGACGACGCTCGCGAGCGCGGTCGCCCTCGATCGGACGACGACGACCGGCGCCCTGAAGCGCCTCGCGGCCCGCGGTCTGGTGAGCCGCACGACCTCGCCCCTCGACCGCCGCGCGCAGGTCTGCCGGCTGACGGACGAGGGCGCCGCGCTCCACGGCGCGATGGAGCCGGCGGCGCGGGCGGCGCACGCCGCGACCGTCGAGGCCCTCACTCCGGCGGAGCAGGACACCCTGACCCGGCTCCTGCGCCGCGTCATCGCGGGGCACGAGCACCGGCGCGGCCAGCCCGACATCCTGTAGGGCGTCGCCGACGCGGCCGGCAGCACGCCTCACTGCTCAAAGAAAACACAGATCGTTCTGCGTCTGAGCGCCGCGAAAAGCTCTTTCTTCCAACATCTTCGCGAAAATTGGACGCGCATTCCATTTACAGAACGCGGAGACGTTGCGCATAAATACGGCATGGAATGCCTACAGCGCGCGCTGAGCTGATCACGCGTCGCATCTGAGCTTCCCACCGCGCGACGAATGCCGGCACCCGACCATCGTTCCGCCTGCCGATGCGCGCCGCGCGCAGGCGGGCCGGCGCGGGGTTGGCACATGTCCTGCGTGTGGTGGGCAGCTCACAGCATGCTGTGGGAGCCTCAATGCCCGAACAGCGAGGTGCGATGACGACCCGCGATGACAGGTCCCGGCCCGCTCGCCCGACCACGACGGTGCTCGCCGTCCCCGACGCCACGCGCAAGGGCAACCAGGCCTACGACCTGATGCGCCGCGAGATCGTCGCCTGCCGCCTCCTGCCCGGCACGCGCTTCACCGAGGCCGAGGTGATGGAGCGGTTCGAGATCGGCAAGGCGAGCTGCCGGATCGCGCTCCAGCGCCTGGCCCAGGAAGGCTTCGTCAGCTCGATGCCGCGGCACGGCTACCGGGTCAGCCCGGTGACCGTGAAGGATGTCGACGAGGTCTTCGCCCTCCGGATGGAGCTTGAGCCCCTCGCGGCGCGGGGCGCCGCCGGCCGCGTGAACCGGGCGCATCTGGAGCGCCTGGAGCAGGTCTGCCGCCGCAAGATCACGGTGGAGATGGGCAACCAGATCGACTTCTTCCTGGAGGCCAACCGGGGCTTCCACCTCGCGATCGCCGCGGCTTCGGGGAACGGGCGCCTGTACCGGACGCTGTCGGGCCTCCTCGACGAGATGACCCGCCTCGTCGCCCTCGGCTTCGGCGTGCAGGGGGTGCGGCCGAACATCGAGAACGACCACACCGCGATGATCGAGCACCTCGTGGCGGGTGACGCCGACAGCGCCGCCCTGGTGGCCCGCCGCCACGTCGAGACGTTCCGCGACATGACCCTGGAGAAGGTCATCGCCAGCCTGCGCGACACCGCGGTGGTGGCGCCGGTGCGGCCGGCCCGGGTCGACGGGGGCGAGCCGTGAACGCCGTCGAGCTCGACCACGTCAGCAAGTGGTTCGACCGGCGCGAGGGCGGGCCGCTCCACGTCCTCGACACCGTCGACATCGCGATCCCGCAGCACGCGATCGTCGCGATCCTGGGCGCGTCGGGCTGCGGAAAGAGCACCCTCCTCAACATGATCGCCGGGCTGGTCGAGCCCGATCAGGGCGCCGTCCTCCTGAACGGCATCCCGTCGCACGCCTTCCGCGACTGGCGGGCCATGACCTACATGTTCCAGGAGGACCGGCTGCTGCCCTGGCGCACGGCCGCCCAGAACGTCGCCTTCGGCCTCGAGGCCGGACGCATGGGCCGGGCGGAGCGGGCCCGGCGGGTCGACGAGACCCTGCGGCTCGTCGGGCTGGAGGCCTTCCGCGACGCCTACCCGCACGAATTGTCGGGGGGCATGCGCAGCCGGGTGGCGCTCGCGCGCAGCCTCGTGACCGAGCCCAAGATCCTGCTCCTCGACGAGCCGTTCTCGAAGCTCGATCCCGAGATCCGCGCGCAGATGCACGCGGAGCTGCTGCGCATCGCCGGCCTGCGGGCGATGACCCTGGTCTTCGTCACGCACGACGTCGAGGAGGCGGTGGTGCTGGCGAGCCAGGTGGTTGTCCTGCACCCGCGGCCGGGCCGGATCGGCACCCTCCGGGCGATCGATCTGCCGTACCCCCGCGACCCGCTCTCGACGGAGGTCGCCGAGGAGGTTCGGCGCCTGCGCATCAGCCTCTCCGCCGCGAGCGCGCGATGCTCGTGAAGACCCCGCCGCGCCTGATCCGGCGGACGCGGACGTCCGGTGCCGGCCGCCGGGCGGGCGTGCTGCTCCAGCGGCTCGCCCTGCTCGCCCTGGCGCTGGCCGCGTGGCAGCTCGGATCGCTGCACGCGCCGAGCTTCGTCCTGCCGAGCCCCGCGCGGGTCTGGCACACGTGGCTCGGCCTCGTCGCCACGCCGAGCTTCGCCGCCGATCTCGGCATCACGCTGGGCCGGATCGGCGCCGGCCTCGCCTTCGCGGCCCTCGTGGGGCTGCCGCTCGGCCTGCTGCTCGGCGCGAGCCCGCGCCTCGGGCGCTTCTTCGAGCCGGTGCTGACGGTGACCAACACCGTCTCCTCCGCGATCTGGGCGATCTTCGCGCTGATCTGGTTCGGCCTCTCGAACTGGACCACGATCTTCGTGGTGTTCATGACCGCGATGCCGCTGATCCTGACCAACGTCTGGCAGGGCACGCGCACGGTCAGCGCCGAGCATCTCGAGCTCGCCCGCACCTTCCGGATGCCGCGCCGCAAGGTGCTGACCAAGATCTACCTGCCGACGATCCTGCCCGCCTTCTTCGCGGGCGCGCGCCTCGCCATCGGCTTCGGGGCGCGGGTCGTCCTCGTGGCGGAATCGCTCGGGGCGAGCAGCGGCATCGGCTACCGCCTGCGGCAGGCGGCCGACCTCGTCCAGACCGACCAGGTCTTCGCCTGGACCCTCACCCTCGTCGCCCTGATGATCGGGCTCGAGACGCTCGTCCTGAAGCCGGCCGAGCAGCGCCTGTTCGCCTGGAAGAAGGTGGCGCAGCCGTGACGGCCGGCGCCAGCCGGGGACACGCCCGCCGCACGTCCCCCCATCGCAGCTCCTGGAGAACGCCTTGAAACGAATCCGCGCCCTCGCCGTCGCCGCGCTCTGCGCGGTCGGCCTGCCCGGCCTCGCGCGCGCCGAGACGGTGCGCATCGGCTACTGGAGCTCGGGCATCAGCCTCGGCTTCGGCGCCGTGCTGGAGGCCGGCAAGTTCATGGAGAAGGAGGGCCTGACGGCCGAGTACGTCAAGTTCCCGGACGTGAACGCGCCGACCAAGGCCATGGCCGCCGGGGCGATCGATTTCGCGATCGCGGCGAGCGCCGGGACGGCGCTGAGCGTGACCGCCGACGGCCTGCCGATGAGCATCGTCCTCGCGACCCAGGTGGCCGACCTCGACTTCGTCGTTCCGGAGGACTCGCCGATCAAGGCGATGGCCGACCTCAGGGGCAGGAAGATCGGCACCTCGCCCGCGGGCAGCGGCACCGCCGCCATCGCGGCGGCGATCTTGGAGACCAATCACGGCCTCAAGCCCTCGGATTACCAGGCCGTCCCCGGCAACGATTCCCGGCTGGCGCAATTCCTCGTCCAGAAGGACATCGACGCCGCGGCGCTGCGCACCGTGACCCTCGCGCTCCTGCCGGACGTGAAGCTGCGCCGGCTCGGCACCTTCCGGGAGGAGTGGAGGCGCCTCACCAAGCAGGACGCGCCGCCGGTCCTCGGCGTCGGCCTGATGCGCAATGCCTGGATGACGCAGAATCCGGACGCGCCCGCCAAGGTCGTGGCCGCGATGCGCAAGGCCTACGCCTTCGGAAAGGCCGACAAGCCCGGCGTGGCCAAGATCCTGAAGGCGGCCGCGAACCTGAGCGACGCCGACGCCGCGGCCTACGCGGGCCTCTGGGACGGCATCTACACGGTCAGCCTGGAGCCCGCCGACATCGCCTCGCTGAAGCGGGAATTCGACGTCTTCAAGGCGGTCGGCGCCGTTCAGGGCAGCCTGCCGGACACGGCCCTGGTTCCCGGCCCCTACGAGCGGTCGAAGACGATCCCGTAGCCTTTCCGACCTGCAGAAGAGGGATTTCACGATGGCTCAGACCATGAAGGCGCTCGTGCTGGAGGCGCACGGCGACATCGACACGCTGAAGGTGGTGAACGACTACCCGAAGCCGTCCCCCGGCCCGGGCGAGGTCCTGATCCGCGTCGGCGCGTCCTCGTTCAACTACCACGACGTGTTCACCGTGAAGGGCATGCCCGGCATCAAGGTGCCGATGCCGGTGGTGATCGGCCTCGACATGGCCGGGCAGGTCGTCGAGCTCGGCGCGGGCGTCGCGGAGTGGCGCGTCGGCGACCGGGTGCTGGTCAACCCGCTCAACAAGGCCAAGGGCCTGATGGGCGAGATGCTCGACGGCGGCATGGCCGAGTACTGCCGGGTCTCGACGAGCCAGCTCATCGCGATGCCGCCGGACGTGAGCTACGCGGACGCGGCGTCCCTGCCGGTGGCCTACGGCACGGCCCACCGCATGCTGATCACCCACAACACCGTGAAGGCCGGCGACAAGGTCCTGATCCTCGGCGCCAGCGGCGGCGTCGGCACCGGCTGCGTGATGCTGGCCAAGCAGCTCGGCGCCGAGGTGATCGCCTGCGCGGGCAGCGCGGAGAAGATGGCGGCGCTGACGGCCCTCGGGGCCGACCACGTCGTCAACTACCGCGAGACCGACTTCTCCAAGTGGGCGATCCAGCAGTACGGCAAGCCGCAGCGCCGGACCTACGAGGGCGGGGTCGACGTGGTGATCAACTTCACCGGCGGCGACACCTGGGTGCCCTCGCTCAAGTGCCTGAAGCGCGGCGGCACGCTGCTGGTCTGCGGGGCCACCGCGGGGCACGATCCCAAGGAGGATCTCCGCTACATCTGGAGCTTCGAGCTCAAGGTGATCGGCTCGAACAGCTTCTACGACGACAACCTGTCGGCCCTGATGGACATGATCCAGGCCGGCACGCTGAAGCCGACCATCGACAAGCTCCTGCCCCTCGAGGAGGCCGCCGAGGGCCTGCGGATGATCCGCGACCGCGAGGTCATGGGCAAGATCGTCGTCACCCCCTGACACCGCCCGAGGAGATCCCCCAAGCCATGTCCGACACCCCCCTCACCAAGGAGCAGGTCGAGGCGCTGCTGCTGCGCGGCCCGTTCCACCAGTGGCTCGGCCTCTCCATCGTCGCCGTCGGCGATGGGACGATCGAGCTGAAGGCGACGTGGCGGCCGGAATGGGTCGTCAACGCCGAGCGCGGCTACGTGCACGGCGGCATCCTGGCGACGCTGGTCGACCTCACCGCCGACTGGGCGCTGGTCTCCAAGACCGGCCGGGGCGTCCCCACCGTGGACCTGCGGGTCGACTACCACCGGGCCGCGATGCAGGGCGATCTCACCTGCCGCGGCACGGTGGTGAAGTTCGGCAACCAGCTCTCGGTGGCCGAGGCGCAGATCCTCGACCAGGAGGGGCGCCTGCTCGCGAGCGGCCGCGGCGTCTACATGACGGCGCCGCCGAAATGACGGGGCCGGCCCCCGGCGCCCCGGCGGACGGGGCCCTCGACCACGTCGTGATCAACGTGCTGCGGCGGATGGACGAGGCGGCGGACCTGTTCGCCGCCCTCGGCTTCCGGTTGACGCCGCGCGGCCACCACTCGCTGGGCTCCGTCAACCACCTGATGATGACGGCCGGACCCTACCTCGAACTCGTCGGCCTGCCCGAGACGGGTCCGCAGCGGCAGGACGTTCTGGACAGCCCGTTCGGCCTGAACGGGCTCGTCGTGGCGAGCCGGGACGCCGACGCGACGCATGCCCGCCTCGCCGCGGCGGGGCTCGCGGCCGGGCCGCCCGTCGCCTTCACGCGCCCCGTGACCGTCGACGGCCGCGAGGAAACGGCCCGGTTCCGCACGGTGCGGGTGCCGGTCGAAAGGTTCCCGGCGGGGCGCCTCTACCATTGCGAGCACCTGACCCCGGATCTCGTCTGGCGCCCCGAATGGCTCGACCATCCGAACGGGTTCTCGGGGCTCGACGCGCTGACGATCGAGAGCCCGGCGCCGGAGGCCGACGCCGCCCTCTACGCGAGCGCGAGCGGCGCCCCGGCCGAGGCCGCGGGCGGCGTCCGGACCCTCCGGCTCGGCGAGACGCGGGTGGCGATCGTGCCGGGGCCGGCCGCCCGCTTCTCCGCCCTGGCGTTGCGCTTCCGCGACCTCGACGCCCTCGAAGCCCGCGCGGGCGCGCTCCCGGAGGCGGCCTGGGTTCGGCACGGGCCGGACGCGGCCACGCTGACGCTGCCGGCCTTCGACCTCCGTCTCGTGTGCAGGGCGGCCCCATGACGCGCGCGGCCACGGCTCCGACCAATCTCGGCGACCTCGTCGACCGGTCCGGCCCGCCGGACAGGCCGCGGATCATCGGCGTCGGCCCGGATGGCGAGCCCGCGGTGATGACCCGCGCCGGCCTCGACGCCCGGGCCGACGCCTTCGCCCGCGGCCTGCTGCGCGGCGGGATCGCCCGCGGCGCGCGGGTCGCGATCCTCGCGGCCAACCGGCCCGACACGATCGCGGCGCTGCTCGGGGCGATGCGCGCCGGCGTGGTCCCGGTCCCGGTCAATCACAAGTTCCCGCCGGCCACGATCGCCGCCGTGCTCGCCGATTGCGGGGCGCGGCTCGTGCTCTGCGACGGCCCGCGCCGGGCGCTGCTGGCCGATCTCGGCCCCGATATCCGGATCGCCGGGTTCGACGATGACGGGCCGGAGGGCTTCGCGGCCTGGCTCGACCCCGGTCCGTTCGTGCCGGTCGTGCCCGAGCCCGACGAGGCGGCCCTGTTCCTCTACACGTCCGGCTCGACGGGCCGGCCGAAGGGCGTGCGGCTGAGCCATGCCAGCCACCTCTGGGTGGCGCGGACCCGCGCCGCGGAGACGGACCTGCGCGACGACCGGCTGCTCGTGGCGGCGCCGCTCTACCACATGAACGCGCTCGCCCTGGCGCTCCTCGTCTGCGCGGCCGGCGCCACGATGGTGCTGCTGCCGCAATTCGAGGCGCGGGCCTACATCGCGGCGATCGACCGGTACCGCTGCACGTGGCTCACCGCCGTGCCGCCGATGATCGCCATGATGCTGCGGGAGCCGGATCTCCTCGCGGAAGCCGACCTCACCGACGTGCGGACGGTCCGGATGGGCTCGGCGCCGGTCAACGACACCCTCGCCCGGCAGATCCGCGCCCTCCTGCCGAACGCCCGCATCCTCAACGCCTACGGGACCACCGAGGGCGGCCCGGTCGTGTTCGGCGACCATCCGGACGGCCTGCCGACGCCGGTCGCGTCGGTCGGCGCGCCGCATCCCCAGGTGGCGGTGCGCCTCGTCGGACCGGACGCCCCGGAGACCGGGATCCTGCAGATGCGCAGCCCCGCGATCATGCTCGGCTACCACAACCGGCCAGACGTGCCCGTCCCGATCACCGCGGACGGGTTCTACGACACCGGCGACGTCTTCCGCCGCGACGCGGACGGGTTCTTCTACTTCCTCGGGCGGACCGACGACATGTTCGTCTCCGGCGGCGAGAACATCTTTCCGGGCGAGGTCGAGCTGGTGCTGGAGCGCCACCCCGCGGTGCTCCAGGCCTGCGTGGTGCCGGTGGACGACGCCATCAAGGGCACCAAGCCGGTCGCCTTCGTGGTCCGCCGGCCCGCCGCCACCGTCGACGAGGCCGCTCTCAAGGATTACGCGCTCGAACACGCGCCGGCCTACCAGCACCCGCGTCGGGTCTGGTTCGTCGAGGCGCTGCCGCTCGCCTCGACCGGCAAGATCGACCGCGCGGCCCTGCGCCGGCGGGCCGAAGAGGCCGTCCGCACCCCGTGACCGGCCGGGGCGGAACGGCCCTTGCAGGTTGTGCTCCCGCGGACTGCGCCCGCAGAAATTGGCCTCGCACGGAAGGCCGACCGGCGCTCCCGTCCCCGTCCGCCTGACCCGGAACGCCAGGAGTGACCCCATGCTGCGACGAACCTTCCTGGGCGGTGCCGCCGCCGCGGCCGCCGCGCCCTTCCTGCCGGCCCGCCCGGCCCTCGCCCAGGGCGGCCGGGCGAGCGTCCTGCGCTTCGTGCCGCAATCCGACCTCACCATCGTCGATCCGGTGACGACCACGGCCTACGTCACGCGCAACCACGCGTTGATGGTGTTCGACCAGCTCTACGGCCTCGACGCGCAGTTCACGCCGCAGCCGCAGATGGTCGAGGGCCACACGGTCGAGGAGGACGGGCGGCGCTGGACCTTCCGGCTGCGCGAGGGCCTGAGATTCCACGACGGCGAGCCGGTGCGGGGCCGCGACTGCGTCGCGTCGATCCGGCGCTGGGCGCAGCGCGACAGCCTCGGGCAGGCCCTGATGGCGCGCACGGACGCCCTGGAGGCGCCGGACGACCGCACCTTCGTCATTCGCCTGAAGCGGCCCTACGGGCTGATGCTCGAGACGCTGGCGAAGCTCGGTCCGCCGGTCCTCGTCATCATGCCCGAGCGCCTCGCCGCCACCGACCCGGCCCAGCAGATCCCCGAGCTGATCGGCTCCGGGCCGTTCCGGTTCAACACCAAGGAGCGGCTCGTCGGCGCCCGCGTGGTCTACGACCGCAACCCGGACTACCGGCCCCGGGAGAACGGCCCGGTCTCCTGGGTGGCGGGGCCGAAGCGGGTCCATTTCGAGCGGGTCGAGTGGCAGGTCATGCCGGATCCCGGCACCGCGGCGGCCGCCCTCCAGAACGGCGAGGTCGACTGGTGGGAGAACCCGATCAGCGATCTCGTGCCGACGCTTCAAGCGCACCCGCAGATCGCCACGCAGCTCGCCTCGCCGCTCGGCAATCTCGGCACCGGCGTGATGAATCATCTCCACCCGCCCTTCGACAAGCCCGCGGTCCGGCGCGTGGTCCTCGAGGCCCTGTCCCAAGCAGACTTCATGGCGGCGGCCGCCGGCGACGATCCCAAGCTGTGGCGCAAGGATGTCGGCCTGTTCACGCCGGGGACCGCGATGGCCACTGATGCCGGGCTCGACGTGCTCACCCGGCCGCGCGATCTCGCCAAGGCCAAGCGCGACCTCGTGGCGGCCGGCTACAAGGGCGAGCGCGTCGTGCTCATGTCGACGAGCGAGAACCCCGTGCTCGGCGCCCTCGGCGAGATCATGCACGACCTGCTCCAGCGCCTCGGGATGAACGTGCAGTACGTCGTGTCCGACTGGGGCACGCTGGTCACCCGCCGCGCCAGCAAGGCGCCCCCCGACCAGGGCGGCTGGAACATCTTCACCACGACCTGGACCGGCCTCGACATGGCGAACCCGGTCGTGGAGCAGGTCCTGCGCTGCGGCGGCCCGAAGGGCTTCTTCGGCTGGCCGGACCTGCCGGAGCTGGAGAGCCTGCGCGAGGCCTGGATCGAGGCGCCGGACCAGGCCGCGCGCCAGGCGATCGCGGCCCGGATGCAGACCCTGGCGATGCGCGACGTGCCGTACCTGCCGACCGGCCAGTACTTCTACCGGACGGCCTTCCGGCGCGACCTCCGGGACGTGGTCGACGGCCAGTTCGTCTTCTGGAACGCCCGCCGCGCCTGACGGGCGGCGCGTCCGGGCCGCCCGTCGCCGTCGGCGACGGGCGCACGACTCAGTGCGCGAAGACGCCGGCCAGATCCCGGAAACCCTTGACCTCGATCGGATTGCCGCTCGGGTCGAAGAAGAACATCGTGCGCTGCTCGCCGGGCTCGCCGGCGAAGCGGACGACCGGCGGGATGTCGAAGGCGATGCCGGCCGCCTCGACGCGGCCGGCGAGCGCCTCCCAGGCGTCGAGCGGCAGCACCACGCCCAGATGCGGCATCATCACCGTGTGGTCGCCGACCTTCCCGCTCCGGGTGGTGGCGAAGGGCTCGCCCAGGTGCAGCGACAGCTGATGGCCGAAGAAGTCGAAATCGACCCAGGTCTCGGTGCTGCGGCCCTCCTGGCAGCCGAGGACGCCCCCGTAGAAGCGGCGCGCCGCGTCGAGGTCGGTGACGTGGTAGGCGAGGTGGAACGGCGTGAGCATCGACGGTCTCTTGCTTGCTGGGCTCGGTTGAGAGGGGGTTGCGGCGCCGTCAGGGCGCCGGATCGAGGGCACGCGCCGAGACGACGCCGCCGACGAGGTTGCAGGACAGCAGGAACGCGCTGTCGAGATCGCCGCCGCCGGCCGGCACCAGCGCCGTCAGCCGCGCGGCCAGAGCGCTTCGCGCGGCGCGGGCGATGGCCTGGGCCTCTGCGACGGCGACGGCCGCGAACCGGATCGTCTCCCCCGGCCGCACCTGCGCGAGGCGGCCGAGATCCGCCGAGATCACGGTGGCGATCTTTGGGTAGCCGCCGGTGGTGTGGCGGTCGGCCAGCAGGATCAGCGGGCGCCCGTGTCCGGGCACCTGGATCGAGCCGTTCACGATCCCGTCCGAGACGATATTGAAGCCGTCCGCGTGGGCGATCGGCGGCCCGTCGAGGTGGCAGCCCATCCGGTCCGCCCGCGCCGTGAGGGTGTAGGCTTCGGAGAGGAAGGTCCGCAGGCCGTCCGCGGTGAAGCCGTCGGCCTGCGGCCCGAGCACCACCCGGATCGGCCCGCCGAAGGTCGGCCGGTGGGCCGGCGGCAGGGTCAGCGGGCGGTCGCGGGGCGCGGGCGCCGCGAGGGGCAGCAGGTCGCCCGCGGCCAGGGGTTGGCCGTCGAGGCCGCCGAGGCGGGTGCGGGTGTGCGTCGCCACGCTGCCCAGCATCGGCGCGACGGCGAAGCCCCCGGCGACCGCGAGGCAGGCGCGCAGGCCCTGCCGCGGTCCGCCCAGGACGAGCCGGTCGCCCCGCCGCAGGTCGTGGGCGGTGAACGGGTCGAGGGCGCGGCCGTTCAGGCTTATCGCGAAGGGCGCGCCGGCGAGGGCGACGCGGCAGATATCCGTCTCGCAGGCGAGGGTCGGACCGACCATCGCCATCTCGATCACCGCGGCGTCGAGCGGGTTGCCGACGAGGCCGTTGGCCAGGGCCAGCAGGTCGGGATCCATCGCGCCGGACCCCGAGATGCCGTAGCGCAGGTAGCCCGGCCGCCCGGCATCCTGCAGGGTCGAGGCCACGCCGGGGGCGATGACGCGAAGGCCCTCAGGCATCGATCCGCTCCAGGGTCGCGACGGTCTCGCCGGCGCGGGCGGCCTCGCTGAGGGCGTCGAAGGCGGCGCGGTCGATCGGCTCGAACCGGATCAGGTCGCCGGCCGCGAACAGGAACGGCTCGGCCCGGCCCGGATCGTAGGAGCGCGCGGGCGTGCGGCCGATGAGCTGCCAGCCGCTCGGCAGCTCCAGGGGCGGCGAGACGCCGGTCTGGTTCCCGCCGATCGAGACGCTGCCGGCGGGCGTCTCGGGCCGCGGATCGGTGCGCCGGCTCGCGTGGAGCCGGGGATCGAGGCCGCCCAGATAGGCGAAGCCGGGGGCGAACCCGATCATGTAGACGCGGTAGTCGCGGCCGGAATGAAGGGCGATCACCGCCTCCGGGCTGAGCCCGGCCCCGGCGGCGAGGTCGTCGAGGTCGGCGCCGTGCGCGCCGCCGTAATGGACCGGCACCCGCCAGCGGCGCAGCGAGCCCGCCGCCCCGTCCGGCGGCGGCCAGTGCGCGGCGATCAGCGCGGCGAGGTCGGCCCGGGGCAGCAGGTCCGGATCGTAGAGGACGAGGAGCGAGCGGTAGGTCGGCACGGTCTCCAGGAGGCCCGGGCGCCCGGCGCCGCGGAGCGCCGCGTCGAGGGCGATGACCCGCGTGTTGATCGCGGGATCGACCGCGCGGCCGAGCTCCACCGTGAGCGCCCGGTCGCCGCTATCGAGGAGGCGGTAGCCGGGCTCAGACACCGAGCACCTCGGCCATCGGGCGCAGGGCGATGCCCTTGGCGGCGCACTCTGCCCGCAGGCGGCGCGCCATGGCGACCGCGCCGGGCGTGTCGCCGTGGACGCAGACCGTGTCGATCCGCGTCGGGATGCGCCGCCCGGACAGGCAGGTGATCGCCCCGTCCTCCAGCATCCGCGCCACGCGCTCCGAGACGGCGTCGGGATCGTGCAGCACGGCGCCGGGGAGCTTGCGCGAGACCAGGGTGCCGTCATCCGCGTAGGCGCGGTCGGCGTAGATCTCGCGCGCGATCGGCAGCCCGAGCTTCTCGCCGGCCCGCTCGGTCTCCAGGCCGGGCATCACCACGAAGATCAGGTCGCGGTCGAGGGTGCGGATCGCCCGGGCCACCGCCAGAGCGAGGTCGGCATCCTCGTTGGCCATGTTGCCCATGGCCCCGTGGGTCTTCACGTGGCGCACCGGGCAGCCGGCATCCTGCGCCAGCGCCAGCAGGGCGCCGACCTGGTAGAGCACCGCCTTCTCGATGTCGGCGGGGCGCTCGCCGTGGATCGGCCGCCGGCCGAAGCCCCAGAGGTCGAGGAAGCTCGGGTGGGCGCCCGCTTGCACGCCGTTCGCGGCGGCGCGGCTCAGGGTCTCGTGCATCACCAGCGGGTCGCCGGCGTGGAAGCCGCAGGCGATGTTGGCCGAGGTTGCCACGGTCAGCATCTCGGCGTCGTCGCCCAGGCGGTAGACGCCGAAGCCCTCGCCCATGTCGCAGTTCAGATCGACGATCATCGGTGCATCCTTTCTCGCGCGCGGGGTCAGGCTTCGGCGACGAGGTGAGCCACCAGGGTGGCGGCGGCGCACAGATCCTCGATCCGCATCGCCTCGTCCGGGTTGTGGCTGCCGTTCTGGTTGCGGATGAAGATCATCGTGCTCGGCACGCCCTGGCTGGCCAGCGTCGCGGTGTCGTGCCCCGCCCCGCTCGCCATCGTGCGGAACGGCGTCCCGAGCCGGCGCGCGTGGCCCGACAGGGACTCGACCAGCGCGGCGCTCATCCGCGCCGGCGTGCTGCCGGTCCGCTCGCCCAGCACGAAGCGTACCGAGCGGGCGGCCTCGATGGCGGCGATATGCTCGGCGAGCGCCGCCTCGACCCGGTCGAGAACGTCCGGCTCGGTGCTGCGCACGTCGAGGCAGAAGCGGACCTCGCCGGGGATCTTGGCGAAGGCGTGCTGAACCGGATCGGTGGCGACCTCGCCCAGCGTGATCGTGGCCGGGCAGCCCTCCGCCTCCAGCCTGCCCCAGAGCGCGTCCAGGCCGGTGATCAGGTCGGCGAGGGCGAAGACGGCGTCGCTGCGCTCGCCCCGCGCCACGGCGCCGGAATGGCCGTAGCGGCCGAAGCAGGCCGCCTTGCGGTAGCGGAAGCTGCCGCTAATCGCCGTGACGAAGCCCATGGGGAGCCCGGCCGCCTCCAGCGCCGGGCCCTGCTCGATGTGCATCTCGACGAAGCCGTGGATCCGCGCCGGATCGAGGAGCCGCTCACCCCGCGCCACCGCCCCCGGCCGCAGGCCGAGTTCGGCCATGTGGTCGCGCAGGCTCCGGCCGGTATCGGCGCGGGGCAGGTCGAGCACCTCGGGCGGCAGCAGGCCGAACGCGGCCCGGCTCCCGACATAGGAGGCCGGGAACCACACGCTCTCCTCGGCCCGGAACACCGCCACCGTCACGGGACGCGCCGGCACGATCCCCGCCCGGCGCAGGGCCTCGACGGCCGCGAGACCGCCGATCACGCCCGCCGCCCCGTCGAAGTTGCCGCCGTGGGGCACCGTGTCGACGTGCGAGCCGACCATCCAGGGCGCCAGTGCCGGGTCGCGGCCCGCCATCGTCAGGAACAGGTTGCCGGCCGCGTCGGTCTCGGCGGCGAGCCCGAGCGCCAGCCCGGTGGCCCGCATCAGGGCGTGGGCGCGCTCCTCGCCGACGCCGTAGGCCGCCCGCGTCACGCCCGGCGCGTCCTGGCTGAAGCTCAGGAGCTCGGCGAACAGGCCCGCGCAGAGATCCGGATCAATCGCGAGCCGGGTCATGCCGGCTGCCGCGCGGGTCCGACCCGGTCCATCGGCTGAACAATGAGGCACGCGCCCGGCGCGGTCGCGAAGGGAATACCGGGGCCCGGAAGCTCGATGACCATGTCGGAGGCAGCCATGCTCAAAAATACCGCTTGAATGCCGGCGGTATACCGGCTCTGATAAGGCATCCCATCCAGCTTGGCAATGTAAAACGTCGCCGGATGAAAAATTAAATCTCCACATTGAGAGATTTGATGCACAATAACACAGTCACCTAACGCGTTCTGCACGCTGATCGAAGCATTGATCTGCGCCACGATCGCACGACATCAGGTTCTACGATGGCTCAGATCGAGACGGCCGCGCCCCCGCTCCTGAAGATCAGGAAGCTGCACAAGAGCTACGGTACCAACGAGGTCCTGAAGGGCATCTCCCTCGACATCCACGAGGGCGAGGTCGTGTCGATCATCGGTGCGAGCGGCTCGGGCAAGAGCACGTTCCTGCGCTGCCTGAACCTCATGGAGACGCCGACCTCCGGCTTCATGGATTTCGAGCGCTTCGCCTTCGACTACGAGCAGGGCGCCCGCCGCCAGCCGACGCCGCAGCAGCTCTGCGAGTTGCGGGCGCGGATCGGCATGGTCTTCCAGAGCTACAATCTCTGGCCGCACATGACCGTGCTGGAGAACGTCATCGAGGCGCCGATCCGGGTGCGGCGGATGCCGCGCCGGCAGGCCGTCGCGGAGGCGGAGGCGCTGCTCCAGCGCATCGGCCTCTACGAGAAGCGGCACGCCTACCCGTCGAAGCTCTCGGGCGGGCAGCAGCAGCGCGTGGCGATCGTGCGCGCCCTGGCGATGGCGCCCAAGGTGATGCTGTTCGACGAGGTGACCTCGGCCCTCGATCCGGAGCTGGTTGGCGAGGTGCTGGCGCTGATGGGCTCCCTCGCGGCGGACGGGATGACGATGCTGCTCGTCACCCACGAGATGGCCTTCGCCCGGGATGTCGGCACCCGCACCCTGTTCTTCGACGGCGGCGTGATCGCCGAGGACGGGCCGCCCGACGCCATCATCGGCGCCCCCCGGAGCGAGCGGCTGCGCCAGTTCCTCCGGCGCGTCCTGCACCAGCCCGCCGCGCCGGGACAGATGGCGTGAGCCGCCGGCCCATCACCGGGGAGAAGGGACAGCGATGAGCGTCGCGGCGTTGCAGGAGTGGTGGCTCACCCTCTCGGACGAGGTCGTCACCTACGGCCCCGGCTTCCTCTCGGCGACCCTAGTGGTGCTCGGCGTCACGGTGGCGAGCATCCTGGTGAGCTGGGCCTGCGGCCTGCTCGGGGCGCTGGGCAAGCGCTCGTCCTTCGCGCCCTTCCGGGCGCTGGCGAGCTTCTACGTCTGGTTCATCCGCGGCACGCCGACCCTCGTGCAGGTCTTCATCGTGTATTTCGGCATGCCGCAGATCGGGGTGAAGCTCTCGCCCGTGACCGCCGGCATCATCGCGCTGGGCGTCAGCAGCGGCGCCTACGTGGCCGAGACCATCCGGGCCGGCCTCGCGGCGATCCCGAGGGGCCAGATCGAGTCGGCGCTGGCGCTCGGCATGAACCCGCGTATCATGATGGTGCGCATCGTCCTGCCGCAGGTCTTCCGCATGATCCTGCCGTCGTTGACCAACGAGGCGATCTCGGCGGTGAAGAATACCTCGCTGCTGTCGACGATCACGGTGGTGGAGCTGACGCTCTACGCGCAGCTCATGATCGCCACGACCTTCCGGCCGTTCGATTTCTACATCGCGGCGGCGCTGATCTACCTCGGCCTCACGTCGATCCTGTCGCAGCTCTCGGCCTATTTCGAGCGGCGCTACGCCCGCCTGTCCTGAGCCCCCCCGCCGCGGGACGGGCCGCGGCCGATCCTTCCCGCCCCGTCCCGAGACCGGAGACCGCCATGAACCGCCGCCACGTCCTCGCCCTCGCCGCCCTCTGCGCCAGCCTCGGCGCAGGCCTCCTCGCCGCCCCCGCGACCCGCGCGGCCGAGGGCAAGCTGGAGCTGATCGAGCCCGGCAAGCTGATCGTGGCGACGGACAGCACCTTCGCGCCCTTCAGCATGCGCACGCCGAGCGGCGAGCTCGACGGGCTGGAGGTCCGGGTCATGCGCGAGGTCTGCCGCCGGCTCGGGCTAGAGTACAGCCCGGTCAACATCAAGTTCGACGCCCTGCTGGTGGGCCTGATGGCCGATCAGTACGACATCACCAGCGAGTCGATGGACATCACCCCCGCCCGGCAGAAGCAGGTCGCCTTCGCGGACGGATGGCTCGAATCCGGCGCGCGGATCGTCACCCGCAAGGATACCGGCATCAAGGGGCCGGCAGATCTCAAGGGCCGCAACGTCGGCGCCCTCTCAGCCTCGACCTTCGGCAAGCTCGCCGAGGAGAACGGCGCCACCCTGAAGAGCTACAAGACGGCCGCGGACGCCATGCAGGACCTCGTCGGCGGCAACATCGACGCGGTGATCAACGACGCGGTGGCCGGCAACTACGCTATCAAGGCGCGCAAGCTGCCCCTGGTGATGATCGAGACCCCGCTGAGCACGGTCCAGAAGGGCTTCGCTATCAAGAAGGGCAAGCCGAACCTGCACGCCGCCGTCAACAAGGCGCTCGGCGAGATGGTCGCGGACGGTACCTACGCCAAGCTCGTCACCCCGCTGATCGGCTATGATCCGGCCCCGAAGGAGCCGATCCGCACGCCCGCCATGTGAGCGGGCAGGACGGACGCGCGAGAACAAGAATGGGGAGCGGCTGAGCCGGCCGCTCCGGGAGGACACCATGAAGACCCTCGACGCCGCGTCGTACACGACGGCGCTCAGTGCACGGCGCGAGCAGAGCCTCGGCCAGATGGCCTACGACCGTCTGCTCGACATGCTCGTCCGCCGCGACCTTCCGGCCGGCACCGTGCTGCACGAGCGCCGCCTCGCCGAGATGCTCGACATCTCCAGGACCCCGACCCGCGAGGCGATGTCGCGGCTGGAGACCGAGGGGTTGATCGAGCGGCAACCCGGCGGGATGCTCGTGGTCAAAGAATTCTCCCTGCGCGAGCTGATCGAGATCCTGCATGTCCGCCGCCTGCTGGAGCGGGAGAGCGTCTCGCTGGCCACCGGCCGCATCGCCGACGCGGTGCTGGCGGACCTGCAGCGTCAGATGGAGGCACTCTTGGCGGCGGGCGACCCGGACGCGCCGGGCAACTGGGAGGTCGACCGGCGCTTCCACGATCTGATCGCGGAGCACAGCCAGAACGCGACCCTCGCCAAGACGATCAAGGACCTGCGGCTCAAGACGCAGATGTTCAACCTGAGCCGGATGCCCGAGCGGTTCGAGGCGGTCCATCGCGAGCACCTCGCGGTGGTCGCCGCCCTGAGGGCCAAGGACGCGGCGGCGGCGGCGGACGCGATCGCGGCCCATCTCGAGAATTTCAAGCAGGGCATCATCCGGCGCCTGAGCGAAGTCTGAGCGAAGTCTGGGACGAGGGCGGCGCGATGCACGAGTTCACGGAGCTGCGCGGCCGCGAGGCGGCCTTCCCGGAGGCGGAGTTCGCCGCCCGGCAGGCGGCGGCCCGGGCCGCCATCGCGGGTGCCGGCCACGACGCCCTCGTGGTGACTGGCCCGGAGACGATCTACTGGCTGACCGGCCGCCAAACGGCGGGTTACTTCGCCTTCCAGGCCCTGCTCGTGCCGGCGGAGGGCGCCCCGGCCCTCCTGGTCCGGCAGCTCGAATTGCCGGGCGCGGCCGCCAACACGTGGCTCGACGACATCCAGGCCTATCCGGACGGCGCCGACCCGGCCGCGGCCCTGGCGGCCCTCGTGCGCGGGCGCGGGGTCGCCCGGCCGGCCCTGGAGCGGGACGGCTGGTTCGTCGCGCCGGCGCTCGCGGCGCGGATCGACGCCGCCCTCGGAAGCGGCCCGCTGCCCGACGGATCCGGCCTCCTCGCCCCCCTGCGGGCGGTGAAGTCGGCGGCCGAGCTCGCGGCGATCCGGGCCGCCGCCCGGTACGCGCAGGCCGGGCTCGCCGCGGGGCTCGACGCCTGCGCGGCGGGCACCGACGAGAACGCCGTCGCCGCCGCCATGCTGGCAGCCGCGACGGCCGCCGGGTCCGAGGCCGTGGCGATGGAGCCGCTGGTCGCGTCGGGCCCGCGCAGCGGGCTGCCGCACATGACGTGGCGCCGCCGCCGGCTGGAGCCGGGCGACGCGGTCTTCCTCGAGCTCGCCGGCAGCCACGCCCGCTACCACGCGGCGCTGATGCGCAGCGTCTGGATCGGCCCGCCGCCGGCCGAGGCGCAGCGGATGATGGACTGCGCCCTGCGCGCCCTCGACGCGGCGCTCGGCGCGATCCGGCCCGGCCATCCCTGCGCCGCCCCGCACGCGGCGGCGCAGGCCGTCATCGACGCGGCGGGCTACGGCCCGGCCTTCCGCAAGCGGATCGGCTACTCGATGGGCGTCGCCTTCGCGCCGGACTGGGGGGAGGGTGCCCTGCTCTCGCTGTTCACCGGACAGGACCGGCCGATCGAGCCCGGCATGGTCTTCCACCTGCCGGCCACCCTGCGCCGCTACGGCGCCTGGACGGTCGGCGCCTCGGAGACCGTCATCGTCACCGCAGACGGGGTCGAGCCCCTGTCCGACCTGCCGCGCACCCTGTCGGTGCGGTGAGGCGTCGCGGATAACCGCGGCCAGCAGGGACGCGGCGCGTTGGATCACGCCGGAGGTGACCGGCGCTTCCGCCACGCCGCGCCCTGCGCCCCAGCCACGATGATCCTCTTCAGAGGCCATCAGGCCGTTATCGACACCGGCGATCGATCCGGGGGATGATCGGCTTCCGGGACGCCTTGAGAAGGCGCGTGAGATAGGCGCGTATCGGCCGGTCGTATAGGCGCAGCGCCAGGTAGCTCAAGATCAACGTCGCTGCGAAGAGCGTTGCGGCCTCGATCGCGGCCGACTTCCCGCCGCTCAGCTTCTGGTACAGGCCGTCGATCCACGAGGAGATCGGAAAATGCAGGGCGTAGATCGGATACGATAGGTCTCCGACGAGGATCGAGAGGTCCTTCAGCGGGTCCGACAGGGTGATGGACGATCCGCCGACGACGAGCAGGGGGGCCAGCAGCAGCTTCCATAGCATCCGCTGCGTGTGGTTCAGTTCGTACGGCAGGGTGAAGATGATCACCATCACGACGAGCAGGACGTAGAAGACCGGCGTCAGGTTGGCCCGCCGAGCGAGCAGATCCTTGATCTGGTAGCAGAAGACACCGACGAAGAAGGACGACCCGACGTGGCCGAATCCGAGCATGAAGTTATCCGTCTGATCGCCTCCAATTCCGACAGTTAGGCCGAAGCAAGCGGACACGATGTAGAGAGGTGCCGACGCGTAAACCGGGTTGAGACGTCGGATCGATCACCAGAACGCGCTGGCCATGATCTCGAAGAACAACGATACCTGTGGGCCGTTTAATGGAAAGACCTGAGGACCGCCGATCTGCGGCGGGGCATGGAAGTAGGGGATGTTGAGGAGCCCGAGAAGGACGGCGACGACGATCTGGCTGGCGTAGGCGGCGCCGGACGTCATGGAATCTCGCAGCGCGACATACGGCGCGCTGATGAGGAGCGAGAGCGCGATGACGGGCATCAACCGGACGAGACGCTGCAAAAGGAAGTCCATGTTGGACAGCCGGTCCCTTCGATCCCTGTAAGCGCGGGCAAGGACGAAGCCGCTCAACGTGAAGAACGTATCGACGGAAAGTCCTCCGTTGACGGCGAGCCACGGCACATCAAGCCAGTGCCCGGTATGAAAGAGGAGCACGCAGAGAGCGGACAGACCGCGTGTGCCGTCCAGCGCCGCGCAATGTTCAACTTTGTCAGCGGGGGATGGCGCGGTCGAGCCCGGGAGCGCATTCTCTGCCGTCGCGCAGCCACAGTGGCGGCAATGTTATCCTCATCACTTGGCGACACTGCTTTGCTCTCCGATCCGAAAGGGCATGATGCGATACGAACACGGTATATCGGTCGTCATCGCAACACATAATGGTTCCGCGTTCCTCCGCGAGCAGCTGCACAGCCTCGTCGTGCAAACCGTGCGCCCGCTGGAAATCATCCTCTCAGACCACAAATTGACCGAGAATACCCTTGAAATTGTTCAGTAATTTGTGCCCTCAAGCAAAATTTTAATTCGAATATTCTGGAACTCGCCCGCAGTGGGCTTTCGGGACAGTTTCTTGTGCGAAGCGCTGCACGCACGCGGGCATCTGGTGGCCTTCTGCGATCAAGACGACATCTGGGACCCGAGGAAGATCGAGCTTTGCTCGCGCCACATCGATGATCGCGCCGTGTCCATGATCGCCCATACGGCCCTGAGCGTCGACGCGGGCAACCGCGCGCTCCGGTTACTCTCGGAGGGGATCCAGCGCGATGGCGTGAAGCCGCCGCTGAGCTACGATCCCTGGCTGATGTTCTTCGGCTTCTCGATCGTCTTCCGCCGCGATCTCCTGACCTATGGGATATCGAAGACCGCTTCACCGATTTCATCGTGCCGAGCGCGATGATCGCGCACGATCGGTGGGTGACGTTCCTCGCGCAAGTCGTCGGGCAAGTCGTCGGGCAAGTCGTGGAGATCGATGTCCCGCTCGTCCGCTACCGCCAGCACGGCAACAACCTGTTCGGCGACGGGACGCGCGTGCGGCATCCCAGGCCCAGGAGCGCGGCCGGCGGATCGGATCCCTACCGGGACGCGACCGCCGCGATGATCCGGATCGTCACACGTCTGCCGGACGCGACCCCGGGAGCCTTCCCGCTCTTCGATCGGGACCGCGCAATCGGGTTCCTGCAGCGCGCGCAGCACCAGCTCGACGAGCGGGAAGCCGTCTACAGGTCGGCTTGGCGCCTCGAGGCGCTCAAGCGCCTCTGCGCTCTGGCGACCTCCGGGACCTACCGGGCCGTCCACGACGGCAACATCCGTTGGCGGTCGATCGCCAAGGATCTCACGTTCACGCTGGTCCGACGCTGACGGCCCGCGCCGACCGTGTGGCAGGTCTAGCGGGCCTCATCGCCGGCCCGGCCAGACGACTGGGCCCGCATCGGACGGCCCGCCGCGTACAGCGCGGCGCCTCCCGGCGCTCCGCGAACGTCCTGCGGAGCCTCGGACCTGTCGGTGCGGTGGCGGACCCGACAAGCACTTCGCCGGTCGACGCGCATCCGGTCAGGCGCCGCAGGTCTCCGCCACGAGCCACGCGGTGAGGATCGCCACGGCGTCGAGCAGGTCGTCGATCACCATGGCCTCGCGGGGATTGTGGCTGCCGTTGGCGTTGCGCACGAACAGCATCGCCATCGGCACGCCGGCCTTCGCGAAGGCGGCGGCGTCGTGGGAGGCCGGGCTGCCGAGGGGCCGCGTCGCGATGCCGAGGGCGTCCGCGGCCGCCGCGAACCCGTCACGGATCCGCGGCGCGACGGCGCCGACGCCCGCCTCGGCGCGCGGACCCAGCGTCACCGTCACGCCGCAGCGGTCGGACACCTCCGCCACCACTGCCAGGAACGCCGCCTCCAGTTCCGCCAGCACCGCGGCCGCGTAGGCCCGCATGTCGAGGCTGAACCGGAACTCGCCCGGGACCGTGGTCAGGCCGTGCGCCGCGGCGTCGGTGTGGAACCGGCCGAAGGTGACGGCCATCGCGCACCCGGCCGCCTCGCGCTCCGCCCAGACCCGGTCCAGCGCCAGGGCGATCTCGGCCCCGGCCATGGCCGCGTCGCGCCGGAAGCGGCGCGGCGTCCCGACATGGTCGTAGCGGCCGGCGATGCGGACGTCGGGATAGCGGACGTTGCCGGGGATCCCGGTGCACAGGCCGACCGGGATCCCGGCCTCCTCGAGGCTCGGCGCCTGCTCGATATGCACCTCCAGGAAGGCGTGGATCGCGGCGGCGTCGAGGGCCGCCGGGCCGCGGACGAGCGCGTCCGGATCGCCGCCCTCCCGGGCGATGTGGGCGGCGAGGCTGAGGCCGCTGTCGATCCGGGCCGCGTCGAGCGCCCCGTCCGGCAGGGCTCCGAGCGCCGCGCGGCTCCCGATATACGAGACTTGGAACCAGACGCTCTCCTCGGCGCGGATGCCCAGGACGGAGATGTCCCGCTCCGGCTCCAGGCCGAGTTGGCGGATGGCCGCGACGGCGGCGAGCCCGGCCACCACGCCGGCGGCGCCGTCGAAGTTGCCGCCCTGGGCCACGGTGTCGAGGTGGGAGCCGATCAGGATCGGCGGCAGGGTTCGGTCCCGCCCCGGCAGCGTCATGGCGGTGTTGGCGGCGGCGTCCCGGGCGATCGCGAGGCCGAGATCGGAGGCGCAGCGCGCCACCGCCGCGTGCGCCGCGGTTTCCTCCGGGCTGTAGGAGGGCCGGGTGAACCCGGGCTCCGTCCGGCCGCACCGGGCCAGCTCCGCAAACAGGGCCTCGACCCGGCCGCGCTGCGCGCGCACGGCGGCCGTGATGGCGGACACGCGGTCCATCGCTACGCCTCCCCGAACGCCGGTCCCCGGGACGGGCCCGCCGGTGCCCCTGCCACTTTCGTGCCGGCCCGCCGGATCACCGAGCCCGGTCACCGGGACCGAGTCTGCCGGATCGCCGGGCGCGCGGCCAGCCGCGCGGGTCAGCCCCGCGGCGCGGGATCGTTGCCCGGCCGGATTCCGACGGCTATCGCCGGTCCCGGCAGGCGGGCGGAGGTTCTGCAAATGAAGACGATCGGGTTCCTGTCCTTCGGGCACTGGTCGCCGACCGGCGGGTCGGCGACGCGCAGTGCGGCCGACACACTCCTCCAGTCGATCGACCTCGCGGTCGCCGCGGAGGAGCTCGGGGCGGACGGCGCCTATTTCCGGGTCCACCATTTCGCGCGCCAGCTCGCCTCGCCCTTTCCGCTGCTGGCGGCAGTCGGCGCCCGGACGAAGCGCATCGAGATCGGCACCGGCGTCATCGACATGCGCTACGAGAACCCGTTCTCCATGGTCGAGAATGCCGGCGCGGCGGACCTCATCGCGGGCGGACGCCTGCAGCTCGGGCTCAGCCGCGGCTCGCCCGAGCAGGTCATCGACGGCTGGCGGCACTTCCGCTTCGCCCCGGCCGAGGGCGAGACGGACGCCGATATGGGGCGCCGGCACACCGAGGTCTTCCTCGACCTCCTGAAGGGAACGGGGTTCGCCGAGCCCAACCCGCGGCCGATGTTCGCCAACCCGCCGGGACTCCTGCGCCTGGAGCCGCATTCCGAGGGGTTGCGGGACCGCATCTGGTGGGGATCAGCCTCCGACGCGACCGCGATCTGGGCGGCGCAGCAGGGCATGAACCTGCAGAGCTCGACCCTGAAGGCGGACGAGACCGGCGAGCCGTTCCACGTCCAGCAGGCCAGGCAGATCCGCCGCTACCGGCAGGCGTGGCAGGATGCGGGACACGCCCGCACGCCGCGGGTCTCGGTCTCGCGCTCGATCTTCGCGCTCGTGAACGACCTCGACCGCGCCTATTTCGGGCGCGGCACGAGCAGCGACCAGGTCGGCATCATCGACAACATGCGCGCGGTGTTCGGCCGCTCCTACGCCGCGGAGCCGGACCGGCTGGTCGACGAGCTGCGCGCCGACGCTGCGATTGCGGAGGCCGACACCCTGCTGCTGACGGTCCCGAACCAGCTGGGCGTCGCCTACAACGCCCACCTCATCGAGAGCCTGCTCTCGCACGTGGCCCCCGCGCTCGGGTGGCGCTGATCCGACCTCCGGCCGGGTTCGCCGGCGCCGAGGGCATGCAGCCCCTCGGCCGGCCCTGTCCCGGGGCCCGGCCCGCCGGCCTACCCATCGCCGCGAGCGTGCGGTAGCCTCCCGTCGGCCCGGCACGCGGTGCCGGCGCGCCCGAGTCCGGCACTTGTAAGGGGATCACCGGGATGTCGCACCCGTTGGACTGGAACGCGTTCGCCGACGCGTGGTGCGCCGCCTGGAACGCGCACGATGTCGAGCGGGTGCTGGCCCATTTCCACGACGACGCCGTGTTCACCTCGCCGGGCGCCGCGCGGATCGTCCCCGCTTCGGGCGGAACGGTGCGGGGCAAGGATGCGCTGCGCGCCTACTGGACGGAGGCCCTGCGGCAGATCCCGGACCTCCACTTCGCGGTGGAGCAGGTCTTCGCGGGCATCGACACGCTGGTGATCCAGTATCGCAACCAGAAGGGTGTGAGCGTCAGCGAGGTGCTCGTCTTCGAGGATGGCCGCGTGCGGGCGGGGCACGGCACCTACCCGATCGGCGTCGACAACCCCGTCGGTGCCGCGGCGGGCTAGAGCCGTTCGCGATGCGGCCGCGCCGGCCTCGGCGGGGCCGCCCGCATCGCAACCGGGTCCGTGCGCGTTGGTTGGCGTCGCGTGGCGAACGGGCGCGGGCCCGCTGCCCGCAGCGGGAGACGAACCATGAGTGATGGCTACCCTTCGATGACGGCGCTCCTGGGCCTCCTCGCCCTGGCAGGCTACCAGAACCGCGACAGGCTCGCGGAGCTGCTGGGCGGCGCCGGTCAGACCGCGCCCGCGGGCCCCGGCGGTCCGGCCGGCGTCTCCAACGGCGCCTCCGGTGCCGGCCTGGGCGGTCTCCTCGGCGGCCTCCTGGGCGACCGGCGCGGCGAGGCTCCCGGCGGGTTCCTGCACAGCGGACTCGGCGAGATGCTGGACCGTTTCCAGCAGGCCGGTCACGGGACGGCCGCACAGTCCTGGGTCAACCCGGGACCGAACCAGGAAATCGCGCCGCACCACCTGGAACAGGCGATCGGACCCGACGTCCTCGCGGCTCTCACCCAGCGGACGGGACTGTCCCGCGATGAGCTGCTCTCCCGGCTGTCCCGCGAGCTCCCCCGGGCCGTCGACCGCTACACGCCCGACGGACGGATCCCGGCCTGAGGTCAGGCCGGCGGACGGATCCCGGCCCGACCTTGGGGGGTCGGGACCGTCACGGTCGTCGGGGCGTGCGCGGCTTCGGCGCGGCGAGCCGATGGGCCGCCGTCAGGGCCGACATCAGGGTCGTCTCGTCGACGATCGCGAGGTCGCACCGCGTCGCGCCCATCCGCCCCCAGCCACCCGGAACGGGGCTGAAAGCCGCCGGCACCTGCTCGCAGAAGAAGTCGCGCAGGTCCGGGTCGAACATCAGGTTGATGTCGTGGCCCACCTCGTCCAGCGTCGCGAAGGTCTTGCGCGGCGTCCGGAAGGCCGTCCTGTGGAAGTGGGGGGCGGAGGTCACCGCCTCCAACGTCGCGATGAGCGCCTTCACGCGCGCGATATCGACGCCCATCGCGGCCCTCCTCTCCTAGGTCGGCGGCGGATCGGACCGCCCGCCCGACCGGTCACCCGGTCCGGCGCTCGCAGAATCGCAACCGGTTCCCGAACGGGTCCGCCACCTCCAGCACCTCGCCCCAGGGCGCCTGCTCGATGCCGGGCCGGGCATAGCCGTAGCGCTGGTCGGTGAGCGCCCGGTGATAGGCCCGGATGCCGCGCATCGGCACGAACACGGTCGAGCCGGGGGTGGCGTCGCCGTGGTGCTCGGTCAGGTGCAGCCGCAATCCGGCGCGGGCGACCTCCATGTAGAGCGGCAGACCCGGCTCGAACCGGTGCTCGAACCCCGGCGTGAAGCCGAGAAAGCCGCAGTAGAACGCGCGCGCCTTGGCCTCGTCGAAGATGCGCAGAACCGGCACCGCCTCCAGGAAGCGGGGGCCGTCATCCGCGACCCGGTCCAGGCCGGCGCAGGCGGTGTTCCAGTCGTCGTAGCCCAGCCCGGCGGCGACGAGTTCGAGGGCGGCCGCGTGCGGGACGGCGAGGTCGCGGGCTGCCAGCGCGGCGCGCAGCCGCTTGGCCATGGTCTTGGCCTGATCGACGGTCGTCATGGTCCTCTCCCCAGGCCGGCGTCGGTCCGTCGGTGCCCGCGTTGCCGACCCGGCGCCGGTCAGGGACACGGTGGGGGTGGGTCGTCCGCGATGCGTTCACCATCCCGGTTCCGGGGCGAGCGGCAGGCCGCATCGGCCTGGCGGCAGGCTACCCCGGCCGCGGCGCGGCCGCCAAGAGGGGTGAAGGGAGGGGAGGGCTGACACGGGACCTGCCGGCTTCCGACGGGTCACGACCCCGTGCCGCGCGCGGCCAGCCGATCGCTGGCGCAGGCGGCGGTCTACCAGCGACCCGCCGCCTGGCGCTCGCGGAGCGCGATCTCGTCCGCGCTGGGTGGTTTGCTGGCGAAACTGCCGGTCTGGACCGCCCCGTCCCGCGCCAACACCGCGACGTGGACGCCCTTCGGCGAGTGGCTCTGCTCGACCAGCGTCCAGGTGCGGGCCGCCGCCGGGTCGTCCGCGTACCAGCGCTTGCCGCGGCCGAGCATGACCGGGAATGTGATCAGGACGAGCCGGTCGATGAGGCCCGCCGGAAGCAGCGCCGGATAGAGCCTGCTGCTGCCCTGGATGAGGAGGTCGGGGCCCTCGCTCTCCTTGAGGCGGGTGACCGCCGCGACGGGGTCGCCGGCGAGGCGCCGGCTGTTGTTCCAGTCGAGCGCGGCGTCGCTTCCGGTGACGACATGCTTGCGGATCGCATTGAAGGTCGCGCCGATCGGCTGCTCGGCGTTGTGCGGCCAGTAGGCGGCGAAGATCTCGTAGGTGCGCCGGCCGAGCAGCAGCTCGTAATCGCCGCCGAGCAGCTTGCCCATCGGCCCGGCGAGCGACGCGTCGAAGTACGGGAAAGTCCAGCCGCCGTGCGCGAAGCCGGTCTGATCCTCCTCCGGACCGCCCGGTGCCTGGATCACGCCATCGAGGGACTGGAAGAGGGAGCCGGTGATCTTACGCATGGGCGGAGTCCCCGCGGAGGGCAGCCTCGATCCGGGCGATGTCGATCTTGCGCATGGTCATCATGGCCTCGAACGCGCGCCGGGCCGCGGCCCGGTCGGGGTGGCTGTTGGCGTGCAGGAGCGCGCGCGGCGTGATCTGCCAGGAGAAGCCCCAGCGGTCCGTGCACCAGCCGCATGCGCTCTCCGCGCCGCCGTGGCCCACGACGGCGTCCCAGTAGCGGTCGGTCTCCGCCTGATCGTCGGTCAGCACCATGAAGCTGACCGCTTGGTTGGCCCGGAAGGCCGGGCCGCCGTTCAGGCCGACGAATGGCCGGCCGAGGACGGTGAACGCGACCGTGAGTTCGTCGCCCGCGGACCCGCCGGGGAAATCCGAGGGGGCGTTCATGGGCGCGCCGACATGGCTGCCGGGGAAGGTCGCGGCGTAGAAGTCCGCGGCCTTGCGGGCCTCGCCGCGGTCGAACCACAGGCAGGTCGTCAGCTTGTCGCTCGTCATGGCCGGACGCTCCTCAGGTGGCTTGCCGCGGGCCGGCGAGGCCGAGCTGGTGGCCCGCCGGATCGGCGATGTTGGCCGCGTAGCTGCCGCCGGGGATCGGGTCGGGCCCCTGGAGGACCGTGCCGCCCGCCGCCCGGACGGTCGCGAGCGCGGCGTCGATGTCGGCGACGTGGATGTACCAGTTCCAGCGGGCCGGCGCGCCGGTGGCCGCGCTCGACATCACCGCGCCGGGGCGCAGGTCGCCCCGCCCGATGAAGGCGTACTCGCCCAAGTCGCCCATCGGCATGGCACCGAGCTTCTCCCAGCCGAACAGCGCCCCGTAGAAGGCGAGGGCCGCCGCGGGATCGGGGGTGGCGAGTTCGATCCAGACGCCGTGGCCGCGCGTCCGCTCCGTCACGAGCGGCACCGGCCCGAAGGCCCGGCTCGCGCCGGGACGGGCCGGATCCATCGCGGCGAAGATCACGCCCTGCGGGTCGCTCACCATGGCGAAGCGGCCGACATGGGGGATGTCGACGGGCCCGAACCGGACCGCGCCGCCGAGATCGACCGCGCGGGAAGCCAGGGCGTCGACGTCCGAGGTCGCGAGGTAGACCACCCAGCCGGGGAGGCCGGGGGCCTCGGGCATCGGCCGCCGGATCCCGGCCACGGGCGCCCCGTCGGCCTCCGCGATCCGGTAGCCGCCGTGCTCGGGCATCGGCGACGGCGCGACGCGCCAGCCCGCGACCGCCTCGTAGAAGGCCTGCGCGGCGTCCGGGTCGGACGCGTTCAGCTCGAACCAGATGGGTGTCCCCTCGGCGGGTGGCATCGGGCGCTCCTCCGTGACAATCGGCGCTGCGGCCGCTGCGCGGCGCCCCCTCCGGCCCCGCTTTGCCCAGGCTCGCATCCTCGGTTACACAAAGCAACCATGGAGTCAGAAAAAATAACCGCTCGGGCATCCCGGCCCCGCGAGCGCCTGTACGACGACGCCTGCGGCACGGCCCTCGCGCTGGAGTTCATCGGCGAGCGCTGGTCGCTGCTGATCATGCGCGAGCTGGTCTACGGCCCCCGGCGCTTCGGCGAGATCCGGGCGAACCTCCCGGGGATCAGCGCGAACGTGCTGACGCAGCGGCTGGAGAGCCTGGCAGCGGCGGGCATCGCCCTGCGGTACCGGCTGCCGTCGCCGGCCAACGTGCAGGTCTACGATCTCACCGACTGGGGCCGCGAGGCCGCGCCGCTGATGCGCGACCTAGGCCGCTGGGCCGCCCGCTCGCCGCGGCACGATCCGAGCCTGTTCATGTCGGGGGCGTCGGCCATGATGTCGCTCGAGGCCCTGGTCGACCGCGGGCGGGCGTCGGCGCTGTCGGCGACGGTCGCTTTCCACTTCCCTGGCGAGGACTTCGTCGCGACGGTGGCCGGCGGCGAGATCCGCGTGCGGCGGGGCGTCGCCGAGGCGCCCGACCTCGCCTTCACCGGCGACACGATGGCGATGCGCCGCACGGTCTACGGCAAGGCGCCACTGGACCGGGACGGCGCCGGCGGGACGCTCGCCGTCGCGGGCCCCGCCGACCTGGCGCGGTCCTTCATCGACCTCTTCACCCTGCCGGCCAAGGCGGGCTGAGGTGCCCGTCCCGCGGCTCGCGCGGGGAGGGCGCGCCGCCCGCGAGCGCGCCGACAACGCCGGCGAGCACGTCGAGGCCGACCGCGACGTCGGCCGGGTCGACGGTCCCCGCCGCCCCCCAGCCGACGCCGCCCCGACAGCGGATCAGCGCGAGGCCGATCGGTCCGAGCAGGGCCATGTGGGACGCGTCGGTGGTCACGCCCTGCGCCAGCCGCACGGCGCGGTGTCCCGCGGCCTCGACGGCCTCCTCGAACAGGCGGACCAGACCGGGATCGCACCGGGTGGCATCGGGATCGACGCTGCGCTCGACGGTGATCCCCAGCCAGCGCCGCGCCGCGACCGCCTCGAGGGCCGCGGCGAGTTCCGCCACGGCCGCGCGCCGCGCGCCGTCGTCGGCGGAATCGACGCGGACGCCCAGTGTCGCCGACCCCGCGATCACGAAGGTCGGCACCGGCGCGACGTCGAGGCGCATGACCGTCACGGTGACCCCCTCCCGCGCCAGGCCGACGCGCTCGGCGACGAGGACGCATTCGGCCGCCCCGGCGAGGGCGTCCCGCCGGCCCGGCATCGGGTTCGCCGCCGCATCGACGGCGGCGCCTGTCAGCGTGACCCGGAGCATCGTCGATTCCGACAGGGCCGGCACGATCCCGACCGGCGCTCCCGATCGCTCCAGCACGGGGCCGGCCTCGGCGGCGACCTCGAGATAGGCCAGGATCGCGTCCGAGGCCCGGCGCGCGCTCGCGAGGTGCGCCGGGTCGAGCCCGTGCGCCTCCAGGGCGCGACGCAGGGTGACGCCGTAGGCGTCGTCCCAGTCCAGCGCGTCCGGGGCGAGCCGCCCGACCACGGCCCGGCTGCCGAGCTGCCGGGGACCGAACCGGCTGGCCGCGTCCGCGACGAAGGCGACGACCTCGACCGCGTGGCGCGGCGGCGGTCCGTGCCGGATCAGGCGCTCGACGGCGGCGATGCCGATCAGCACGCCGAGCGTCCCGTCGTAGCGGCCGGCATCCTCGCGCGTGTCGACGTGGCCCCCGACGACGACGGCCGGGCCGCCCGGAACCGCGCCCTCAATCCGGCCGACGAGGTTGCCGGCGGGATCGCGCCGGGCCGACAGGCCGGCCTCCGCCATCCAGCCGAGGACGAGCGCCTCGGCCTCGGCCTGCTGCGGGCTGAAGACGCGCCGCGTCAGGGTCCACGGGTAGGCGCTGATCCCGGCGAGCCGGTCGACGCGCGCGAGGACGATCCCGGCGGCGCTCTCGGGCGCCGCCGTCACGGCGCCCTCGGCGTCACCGCGATCCCGGCCCCCCAGTAGCGGTTGGCGATCAGCTGCTGATTCCGGATGAGGCCGATCGCCGTCCTGGCGTCGCCGCCCGCGAACGTGCCGACCGCCGCCCCGCAGAGCGTCAGGTACATCCGCTGGTGCACCACGGACTCGAAATAGGCCCGGGGCGGCGGGGCGAGGTCGAGGCCGGCATCGAGGTTCTGCTGGCGCACCCGCGCGGCGGCCTCCGCCACCGCCGCCTGCACCGTCTCCATCATCGCGCGCTGCGCGGCGTCCAGGATCTCGGACGCCTCGCGCTCTTCGGGCGTCAGAACAGGGCAGGCGACAGCCATCGCGACCTCCGTGTCGATCGCCGGTGAGGCTGACCGGCCGGCCGCGCGGCAATATGGCCGGCGCGTATCAATTCGTTACGGCGCGCCGAACCCGTCACGAACCGTCACTTGCGCAGCGGCACGCCCTTCGTGGTGAAGCGCTGGCCGCCGCCCGTGTAGCGGGGTCGCGGCTGGCCGCCCGTCCGGCCCGCACCGGCGCCGGTCCCCGGCGGCTGCGAGAACGGCACCAGCTGGTCCGGCCGCGGCCCGATGAGGTCGGCGCGGCCCATCTCCCGCAGCGCCTCGCGCAGCAGGGGCCAGTTCTCGGGGTCGTGGTAGCGCAGGAACGCCTTGTGCAGCCGGCGCTGGCGCAGGCCCTTGATCGCCTCGACCGACTCGCTGCCGCCGCGTTTCACGCCCCGCAGCGTGTTGATCTCGGTGTGGTACATCGCGGTTGCGGTCGCCATCGGCGAGGGCAGGAACGTCTGGACTTGGTCGGCGCGGTAGTTGTTCTTCTTGAGCCAGAGCGCGAGGTGCATCATGTCCTCGTCGGTCGTGCCCGGATGCGCCGCGATGAAGTACGGGATCAGGTAGTACTTCTTACCCGCCTCCTTGGCGGCGGCGTCGAACATCTCCTTGAACCGGTCGTAGGTGCCGATCCCTGGCTTCATCATCTTGTCGAGGGGGCCGCGCTCGGTGTGCTCGGGCGCGATCTTCAGGCGCCCGCCGACGTGGTGGGTGACGAGCTCCTTGATGTATTCGGGGCTCTTCACCGCGAGGTCGTAGCGCACGCCCGAGGCGACCATCACCTTCTTGACGCCCTTCACCTCGCGGACCTTGCGGTAGAGCCGGATCAGGTCGTCGTGCGAGGTGTTCAGGTTCGGGCAGACGTCCGGGAAGACGCAGGAGGGCAGCCGGCACGCCGCCTCGATCTTCGGGTCCTTGCAGGCCATCCGGTACATGTTCGCCGTCGGCCCGTCGACATCCGAGATCACGCCCGTGAAGCCCGGGGTCTTGTCGCGGATCCGCTCGATCTCGCGCAGGATCGAGCCCTCCGAGCGGTTCTGGATGACGCGGCCCTCGTGCTCGGTGATCGAGCAGAAGGTGCAGCCGCCGAAGCAGCCGCGCATGATCGTCACCGAGAACTTGATCATGTCCCAGGCGGGGATCTTCGCGTCGCCGTAGGACGGGTGCGGGGCGCGGGCGTAGGGCAGGTCGTAGACCGCGTCCATCTCGTCGCTGGTCAGCGGGATCGGCGGCGGGTTGAGCCACAGGTCGCGGTCGCCGTGGCGCTGGACGAGGGGGCGCGCGTTGCCGGGATTGGCCTCCCGGTGCAACACGCGCGAGGCGCGGGCGTAGGCCTCCTTGTCGTCCTTGACCTCGTCGTAGGCGGGCAGCCGGATCACGGTCTCGCCGGGCCGGCGGGTGGCGGCCTCGTCCGTCGAGTCGAGGTCGTCGGCGGGCAGCTCGGTGTAGTGGTCAGGCACGCGGCGGAACAGGGCGACGCCCCGGATCGCGTCGAGCTGGTGCGGCGCCTCGCCGGCCGCGAGGCGGTTCGCCACCTCGACCACGGCGCGCTCGGCGTTGCCGTAGATCAGCAGGTCCGCCTTGGCGTCGGCCAGGATCGAGCGGCGCACTTTGTCGGACCAGTAATCGTAGTGCGCGATCCGGCGCAGCGACGCCTCGATGCCGCCGAGCACGACCGGGACGTCCTTGAAGGCCTCGCGGCAGCGCTGCGTGTAGACGATGGTGCAGCGGTCCGGGCGCCGGCCGCCCTCGCCGCCGGCCGTATAGGCGTCGTCGTGGCGCAACCGCCGGTCCGCCGTGTAGCGGTTCACCATCGAATCGAGGTTGCCGCCGGTGACGCCGAAGAACAGGTTCGGCTTGCCGAGCGCCTTGAACGGCTCCGCCGAGTGCCAGTCGGGCTGGGCGATGATGCCGACCCGGAAGCCCTGCGATTCGAGCAGCCGGCCGATGATGGCCATGCCGAAGCTCGGGTGGTCCACGTAGGCGTCACCGGTCACCAGCACGATGTCGCAGGACTCCCATCCCAGGGCCGCCATCTCGGCGCGGCTCATGGGCAGGAACGGCGCAGCGGGCCCGCGCGGCGACGGCGTGCGGACGGGGGGCGCCAGGGGACGGACGGTGGACGCTTGGAGTTCCATGGTGTCCCTGCATAGGCCTCCGGGGCCGCGATCTCAACGAATGGCAGGGCGGCGGTGGCCGCGGCCGTGCCGCCCGAGGGCGCCCTGCGCCGATCCGGCGCACCTCGAGACAGGCGATGCGCCGCCGTCGCGGCCGGCCCGGCTCAGCGCGCGATCAGCTCGCGGATGCGGGCGGCCAGGGCCTCCACGGCGAAGGGCTTAGTCAGCACCGCCATGCCGGGCTCGAAACGCCCGTCGCCCGGCAGCGCGGTCTCGGAGAAGCCGGTGATGAACAGCACCTTCAGCTCCGGTCGGCCGACCCGGGCGGCGTCGGCCATCTGGCGCCCGTTCATGCCGCCGGGCAGGCCGACATCCGTGACGAGCAGGTCGATCCGCGCACCCGATTGCAGCACGCTGAGGCCGCCCGCGCCGTCCGCGGCCTCGATCGCCGTGTAGCCGAGGTCGCTCAGCACGTCCGTCACCAGCATGCGCACCGTCGGCTCGTCGTCCACGATCAGCACGGTCTCGCCCGCCTCGGCCTGCGCCATCAGGCCCCGGCCCGGGTCGGGCCGGTCCGCGTCCGCCTCGCCGAAGTGCCGCGGCAGGTAGATGCACACGTTCGTGCCCTGGCCGACCGTCGAGGTGATCCGGACCTGCCCGCCGGATTGCTTGGCGAAGCCGTAGATCATCGACAGGCCGAGGCCGGTGCCCTCGCCCATCGGCTTGGTGGTGAAGAACGGGTCGAAGGCCCGGGCAACGACCTCTGGGGGCATGCCGGTGCCGGTATCGGACACGCACAGCGACAGGTACGGCCCCTCCGGCATGTCCTGGGCGTCGGCCTGCTGCCGGTCGATCCAGCGGTTGTCGGTCTCGATGGTGATCCGGCCGCCCCCGGGCATCGCGTCCCGCGCGTTGATGCAGAGGTTCAGGAGCGCGTTCTCCAGCTGGGACGGGTCCGCGAGCGCGGCCCAGAGCGCGTCCGCCCCGACGTGCCGCACCTCGACGCTCGGCCCGACCGTGCGCTGGATCAGGTCGAGCATCCCGCGGACCAGCCGGTCGGCGTCGATCGCCCTGGGCGCCAGCGTCTGGCGGCGCGAGAACGCGAGCAAGCGGTGGGTGAGGGCCGCGGCCCGCCGGGCGGCGCCCTGGGCGGCGGCGATGTACTTGCCGACATCCTTCGACCGCCCCTGGGCGATGCGGGCCTCGATGAGTTCCAGCGAGCCCGAGATGCCCGCCAGAAGGTTGTTGAAGTCGTGCGCCAGCCCGCCGGTGAGCTGGCCCACCGCCTCCATCTTCTGCGACTGGCGCAGCGCCTCCTCCATGCGCGCCCGCTCCTCCCCGGCCTGCCGCAGACGGTCGGCCGCCGCCCGGAGATCGCGCGTCCGCTCCTCGACGCGGGCCTCCAGCGACGCGTTGAGCTGGCGGATCTCGTCCTGCGTGCGGCGCTGCCGGTAGGCCGCGAAGGCCAGCAGGGCGGTGGCGAACAGGCCGCCGCCGCAGACGAGCCAGATCTCCGGCAGCGCCGAGCCGCGCCGGGGCGAGACGCGCTGCGCGAACGCGACGGTCCAGGTGCGGCCGCCGAGTTCCAGATGCGCCTCGCGGGTGAGGCGTCCCGCCACGGCGGCGGAGGCCCGCGCGGACCGGTGCAGCAGGTTCGCCTCGCTCGGCGCGCCGTCGTAGATGGCGAAGGCCGCGTCCTCCTCGGCCTCCGCCGCCACGATGCTGTTGAACAGGTCGTCGGCCCGGAAGGCGCCGAACACGAAGCCCAGGAAGCGCCGCCGCCGGTCCTCGAGGTCCGGCGGCACGGCGCCGCCGGCATAGACCGGCATGGCGACGAGGAAGCCCGCCTGCTTGTTCGCGTCGATCTCCTGCACGAGCTGGATCCGCGCCGAGGCGGCCGGCTGGCCAGTGTCGCGGGCCCGCTCAACCATGTCGCGCCGCACCGGGTCCGACATCACGTCGTAGCCGATGGCGGCGAGGTTGCGCGGGTTCGGCGGCTCGGCGAACAGGACCGGGCTGATCATCGGGTTGTCGGTCGGCGGCCGGACCCGGGCATTCTCGACGCCCAGGGCCGCGGCGCGCGCGGCGAACGTCTCGCGCGCGGAGGCGGGCAGGGTCGGCGTGAAGCCGATGCCGAGGAAGCCGGGGTAGAGGCGCTGGAACTCGATCCGCTGCACGTAGGCCCGGAACTGGGCCAGCGTGACGGTGTCGCCGTCGGCTGCGAACAGGCCGGCGGCGCCGCGCAGGAGCGCCGTGTAGGTGCGAAACTGGTCCTCGACCGTGCGCAGCTCGATCTCGATGGCATGCTCGAAGGTCAGGCGGTCGCGCAGCGCCGCCGCCTGCCAGGTGAGGGCCGTGCTCAGCCCGGTCGCGAGGAGGCCGGCGGCCAGGATCGCGGGCGGGATCCAGCGCGCCGCGCCCGCCCCGCGGCGGGCGGCGGGCGCGACAAGAGCCTGCGATGCGGTGCGGTGGGACAAGGGGCGAGACCGGACTTCGACTGCGGCCCGTCAAAGCAGGCACGCGCCGGGATGCAAGTCCATGGTGGCGTCACCGGGGCGAAATTCCCGCACTGCGGCGGGCGCTCAGGGCGCGCGGCACGCCATCGCGGCGGTAGCCTCGATCACGCTCAGCGCCCGGCGCCGCACCTCCAGCGCCGCGTCCGGGCTGTCCGACACGGTGGAAGCCTCGCGCCTCAGCGTCGCGTCGCAGGCGCACGAACGGTAGCCCGCCGCGTCGTAGCAGGCGTCGTGGCGCATGCACGCGGCATCGAGGGCGTCGGTCGGCGGCAGCCCCTCGCCGCGCTGACCCGTGCCGCAGTAATTGCCGTGGAACAGCTCCTTGCCGGCGATGACTCGGCCCAGGTCGCCCTTCGGCGGTGCCGGCGCCTCTGCCTGCCCGCTCGGGTTGAGGTCGTTGGCCGGCCCGCCCGCCTTCGATCCGGACGAGCGCAGGGCCTTCGGGATGCCGGAGCGCTCGCCGGGCTCGTTCAGGGCCTCGCCGGCCCGGCCGTTCGGGTCCGAGATGTCCGGGAGCGGCGGGGGCGGCCCCGGGCGGGGCTCGCCCGGCTCGACGGTCGCGGCCGGCAGGTCTCGGACATCCTGCACGTCTTGGACGCTCTGGACGCCTCGCGAGTCCGGAACGCCCTGCGCCCCGGACGCGTGCGGGTAGGCGACGAGCAGCAGCCCGAGCGTGGCGAGGAGAGACGGTCTCACGGATGGCCCCTGATTCAGCCGCCCCTCAACTCGAAGCTCGGCTTCTCCGTTCCGGACTTTCGCCCGCCACGGTCACGGAGCCCTGCGGGGCGGACGCGGGCCGCGGGGCAGCACCGTCCGGGCGGCGCGGCACGCGGCGCCGTGCGCGGGCACACGGGGGCTCGTCCTGCGTGTTGGACCCCGGGGTCGCGGATCCCACATCGAGGCGTAACGCGGCCGGGATGATCCCGGCGACAGACCTGAGCTGGACCTCCGCCATGACCTCTCGTCTTCTGATCGGCGCCGTGATCGGGATCGGCCTGTCCGGGCCCGCCCTGGCGCAGAGCTTCACCGCCCCCGCCGGCATCCCGGCCGTCACCGCCCCCGGCGGCCTCCAGGGCCGCGCGACGCTCGCGGATCCGCGGACGGCGCCGGACGGGCGCGCCGGTATCCTCGACGGCGACGGCAGGCCCCCGTCGGCGGTCGGCACCGTCGATCCGCGCCGCCGGCATCCCGGGCGCTAGGGCGCGCCTCGCCGCACTGGAGCACCGCTGGTCAGTCCCGGTCGGGCGCGCCCGGCGCGTCGGGCGTCGCGGTCATCGTCGCGGCGGGCGCTCCGAGGGCGCGCGAGACCGCGGCGGCGCCTCTCCGCACCCGCTCGCCGATCGCGCGCAGCTTCTCGTCGGACAGCCGGTGCGTCGGCCCCGACACCGAGATCCCCGCGATGGCCTCGCCGTGGACGTTGAGGATCGGGGCGGCGACGCAGCGCATCCCGATGCTCCGCTCCTCATCGTCGATCGCGTAGCCCCGGCGGCGGGTCGCCTCGACGTCGTCGCGCAGTTGGTCAAGTGAGCCGATGGTCTTGTCGGTGAACCGCGCGAAGGTCTTTCCCCGGAACAGGCGCTCGATCCGGGCCGGCGCGTAGGTGCTCAGCAGAGCCTTACCGATGCCCGACGCGTGCAGCGGCGACAGGGAGCCCGGCGGGAAGAAGGCGCGGATCGTCTCGTGGGTCTCCACCTGGCTGACGAACAGGACGTTGCCGTCCTTCTCGACGCCGAGATTGGAGGTCTCGCCGGTCTCCTGCATCAGCGTCCACATCATCGACCGGCTCCGCTCGACGACGTTGTGGCGGCGCAGGAACGCCGATCCGAGCCGGTAGGCCTCCGCACCGACGTGCCACTCCTGCTTGTCGGCGCTGATCTCGACGAGGCCGCGGCGCTCGAGCGTCGCGAGGACCCGGTGCATGGTCGCCACGGATTGCTCGAGCCTGCCGGCCAGTTCCGAGAGCGTCAGCCCGTCGCCGCCCGCCAGGACGTCGAGGACATCGAGGGCGCGGTCGAGCGCCTGAATGGTCGCCGTGGGCTTGGCGCCGCCGAACCCCTTCGGCCGCCCGCGCCGCCGGTTTCCCGAATCCATGGCGTTCTCGCCTTCGCCGATCCCGCGCAATTCCTAGGATGGAAAAATTTTTCTCACAACGGAAAAAGGTAAGACGTTGCCACGGCGTGTCTTTTCGCGCCTTGCTCATCGATGAAAAAGTTTTTCAAGAAAATATCAATACGGTGTCGGCGGTGCTATCGTTCCCGTATTGGAGGAGAGCGCCGCCGATGTTCGCACAGAATCCCGTCTTCATTCCCGGCCCGACCAATATGCCGGAAGTGCTTCGCCGCGCGGCCGACATGCCGACGCTGGATCACCGGTCGCCGCTGTTCGCGCAGATCCTTCATCCGGCGCTCGCCGGCGTGAAGAAGGTCCTGAAGAGCGAGGACGCCGAGGTGTTCATCTTCCCGTCGACGGCGACGGGCGGCTGGGAGACCGCGCTCTCCAACACGCTCAGCGCCGGCGACACGGTGCTGGCGGCGCGCCACGGCATGTTCAGCCACCGCTGGATCGACATGACCCGCCGCCACGGCCTCGATGTCCGGGTCATCGAAGCCCCGTGGGGCGAGGGGCTTCCGGCGGATCGCTTCGCCGAGGCCCTCGCGGCCGACAAGGCGCACCGCATCCGGGCCGTGCTCGTCACGCACAACGAGACGGCGACCGGCGTCCGCTCGGACGTCGCCGCCGTGCGCCGCGCGCTGGATGCCAGCAACCACCCGGCTCTGCTGCTGGTCGACGGCGTCAGCTCGATCGCGTCCATGGATTTCCGCATGGACGAGTGGGGCGTCGATGTCGCCGTGACGGGCTCGCAGAAGGGCTTCATGCTGCCCGCGGGCCTCGCCATCGTGGCGTTCTCGCCCAAGGCCATGGCCGCCACGGCGACGGCGACGCTGCCGCGGACCTATTTCGACATCCGCGACATGGCGAAGGGTTACCCCAACGGCGCCTATCCCTACACGCCGGCGGTCGGCCTCCTGAACGGCCTGAAGCTGTCGACGGAACTGCTCCTGGCCGAGGGGCTCGAGACCGTCTTCGCCCGGCACCGCCGCATCGCGGACGGGATCCGCGCCGCCGTCGCCGCCTGGGGCCTGGAACTCTGCGCCGCGCGCCCGGACCTCTACTCGGACACGGTGAGCGCGATCCGCACCCCGGAGGGCTTCGACGCCACGCGGATCGTCACACACGCGGCGCGCCACTACGACGTCGCCTTCGGGGTGGGCCTCGGCGAGGTCGCCGGGAAGGTCTTCCGCATCGGCCACCTCGGCAGCCTCACGGATGTGATGGCGCTGTCGGGGATCGCCGCCGCCGAGATGGCGATGGCCGATCTCGGCCTGCGCATCGCGCTGGGATCGGGGGTCGCGGCCGCGCAGGCGGTGTACCGCCGCGCCCCGGCCGCCGCCCTGCGCGCCGCCGCCTGAGGGGAGCGCCATGGAAAGCGCCCTGATCACGCCCACCCTCGACGACGTCCTGGCCGCCCACGAGCGCATCCGGCCCTTCATCCACGAGACGCCGGTCCTTACCTCGCGGATCATCGACGAAGCGGCCGGCGCGCAGCTGTTCTTCAAGTGCGAGAACCTGCAGAAGGCCGGCGCCTTCAAGGCGCGGGGCGCCTCGAACGCCGTCTTCAGCCTCACCGACGCGCAGGCTGCCCGGGGCGTGGCGACCCACTCGTCGGGCAACCACGGCACCTGCCTGTCCTACGCGGCGGGCCGGCGCGGCATCCCCTGCACGGTGGTGATGCCGCGCACCGCGCCCCAGGCGAAGAAGGACGCCGTGCGCGGCTACGGCGGCCGGGTGGTGGAGTGCGAGCCGTCCACCTCATCGCGCGAGGCCGTGTTCGCCGAGGTCGTCGCCGAGACCGGCGCGGAGTTCGTGCATCCCTACAACGATCGCCGCGTCATCGCCGGGCAGGCGACCTGCGCCCGCGAGCTGATCGCGCAGGTCCCGGATCTCGACGCGGTGATCGCCCCGATCGGCGGCGGCGGCATGGTATCGGGCACCTGCCTGACGCTGGCCGGGCTCGCCCCGCACATCGCCGTCTACGCGGCGGAGCCCGAGCAGGCCGACGACGCCCATCGCAGCCTGAAGGCCGGACGGATCATCGCCGACGACGCGCCGGTGACGGTCGCGGACGGCCTGAAGGTGCCGCTGAAGGACCTCACCTGGCACTTCGTCCGCCACCACGTCGCGGATATCCTCACAGTCTCCGAGGCCGAGATCGTCGCGGCGATGCAGCTGATCTGGAAGCGGCTGAAGATCGTCATGGAGCCGTCCAGCGCCGTCGCCCTGGCGGCAGTGCTGAAGAACCGCCCCATCTTCGCGAACAAGCGGGTGGGCGTGATCATCACGGGCGGGAACGTCGATCTCGACGCGCTGCCCTGGCAATAACGGGAGGCCCACGATGCACATGAACGCCCGATCCGCCGATCTCGAAGTCGGCTTCGACGTCCCCGCGCTGCCCGGTATGCGCGAGGACGAGATCCAGACGCCCTGCCTGATCGTCGATCTCGACGCGCTGGAAGGCAACATCCGCAAGATGGGCGACTACGCCAAGGCGCACGGGATGCGCCACCGCGCCCACGGCAAGATGCACAAGTCCGTCGATATCCTGAAGCTTCAGCAGAGCCTCGGCGGCGCCTGCGGCGTATGCTGCCAGAAGGTCTCGGAGGCGGAAGTCTTCGCCCGCGCGGGCATCAAGGATATCCTGGTCTCGAACCAAGTGCGCGACCCCGGCAAGATCGACCGGCTGGCGCGGCTGCCGCTGCACGGTGCCCGAATCATCGTCTGCCTCGACGACGTGGCGAACGTCGCCGACCTCTCGGCGGCGGCGCAGCGGCACGGCACGCAGCTCGACTGCTTCGTCGAGATCGATTGCGGCGCCGGCCGCTGCGGCGTGCGGACGACCCCCGAGGTGGTGGCGATCGCCCAGGCCGTCGCGGCCGCGCCGAACCTGTGCTTCGCGGGCCTCCAGGCCTACCAGGGCGCCATGCAGCACATCGACGGCTACGAGGAGCGGCGGGCCAAGCTCGACGCGGCCATCGCCCAGGTGCGCGACGCCGTCGCGGCGCTGAACCGGGAGGGCCTCGAGCCGGAGCTCGTCAGCGGCGGCGGCACCGGCAGCTACTATTTCGAGGCGGGATCCGGCGTCTACAACGAGCTGCAATGCGGCAGCTACGCGTTCATGGACGCCGATTACGGGCGTATCCGCGACCGGGACGGAAAGCGCATCGACGCGGGCGAGTGGCAGAACGCCCTGTTCATCCTCACCAGCGTGATGAGCCACGCCAAGGCCGACAAGGCGATCTGCGACGCGGGCCTGAAGGTGCAGTCGGTCGATTCCGGCCTGCCCTTCGTCTTCGGCCGCGACGACGTGAAATACATCAAGTGCTCGGACGAGCACGGGGTGATCGAGGATCCCGAGGGCCGGCTGAAGGTCAACGACCGTCTGCGCCTCGTCCCCGGCCACTGCGATCCGACCTGCAACGTCCACGACTGGTACGTCGGCGTCCGCAACGGCCGGGTCGAGACGCTCTGGCCGGTCTCGGCCCGCGGCAAGGCCTACTGACGCACCCTGCACACCGTCCGTCATCGCGAGCGCGGCGCAGCGATCCGGGGACGCGCCTGGATGGGGCCCGCTGCCCTGGGTCGCTTCGCGACGCCCGCGATGACGGGGGCGACATGCCGGCTCACGAATTGAGGACACATCCGCGATGATCATCGTTCCCGAGCACGCGATCGACGGGCTGTTGACCGAGGCGGAGTGCTTTACCGCCGTCGAGCAGGTCTTCGCCTCCATGGCGCGGCGGCGGGCCGGCAACTTCCCGGTCGTCCGGGAAGCCATCGGCCACGCCGACGCGCTCTACGGCTTCAAGTCGGGCTTCGACCGGGACAGTCTCGCGCTCGGCCTCAAGGCCGGCGGCTTCTGGCCCGGCAACGCCGCGAAGGGCCTGACCAACCACCAGTCGACGGTGTTCCTGTTCGACGCCGATACCGGCCGCTGCCGGGCCGTCGTCGGAGGGAACCTCCTCACCGCGCTGCGCACGGCCGCGGCCTGCGCCATCTCCGTCCGGCACCTTGCCCGCAAAGATGCGCGGGTGCTGGGCATGATCGGCGCGGGCCACCAGTCGGCGTTCCAGCTGCGCGCCGCGCTGGCGCAGCGGCCGTTCGAGCGGGTCCTCGCGTGGAACCTGCATCCCGGCATGTTCGGCCGGATGGAGGCGGTGGCGCGGGAGCGCGGCGTGCCGTTCGAGGCGGTCGACCTCGACCGCCTCGGCGCCGAGGCCGACGTCGTCGTGACGATCACGTCCTCCTTCGCGCCGATCCTGAAGGCCGCGCAGGTCCGGCCGGGCACGCACCTCGCCTGCATGGGGACGGACACGCGCGGCAAGCAGGAGGTGGAGGCCGAACTGCTCGCCGCCGCCACGGTGTTCACCGACGAGGTCGCGCAGTCGGTCAGCATCGGCGAGGCGCAGCACGCCGTCGCGCGGGGGCTCCTCGCCGCGGATTCCATCGTGGAGATCGGGGCGGTGATCAACGGCGATCACCCCGGCCGCGTCTCGGAGTCCGAGATCACCCTGTTCGACGGCACCGGGGTCGGGCTGCAGGACCTCGCGGTCGCCGCGGTGGCGGTCGACCGCGCGGTGGCCAAGGAGCTGGCGGCCGAGGTGGATGTCTGACGGGCACGACGGGCGCGGCCCGAGGGCAATACAGTTTCCGGCCGAATGCTTGGGTCGACGCATTCCTCGCCGTCATCACGAGCAAAGCGAAGTGACCCAGGGTCGCGCGACCTTTACAGGCGCTGCGCTGCTCTGGGTTGCTTCGCTCCGCTCGCAAAGACGGTCGCACATGAATTATCAATCGAAGAAATTATAAGAGGGCATTAACCTGGCTCCATCTCTGCGTGCCAGGATCTTCTCAAATCTCCAGAGAACATCGACGCTGACGGGGACGCGCGCCCGATCCTGGAGCCGCGTCGCCGAACCCGATGTCTGGATCCGCGAGCCCCTCTGCGGAGGATGAGTAGGCCGGCCTACGCCTCGTCCCGCACCAGGGCCGCCGCGAGGGCGTTGTGGCGGGCGGTCAGCGCCCCGGTGTCGAGGGTCGTCAGGCGGCCCTCGCGGACCACGATCTTCCCGTTGATGACGCTCCAGGCCACCGTCTGCGGCGCGCAGAAGGTGAGGGCGGCGACAGGATCGTGCAGCGCCCCCGCCATGCCGAGGCCCCGCAGGTCGAAGGCGACGATGTCGGCCGCCATGCCGGGGGCCAGCGCGCCGATATCGTCCCGGTTCAGCACCTTCGCGCCGCCCAGCGTCGCGATCTCCAGCGCCTCCCGCGCGGTCATGGCCGCCGGCCCGAAGCCGACGCGGGCGAGCAGCATGGCCTGCCGCGCCTCGCCCAGCATGTGCGACCCGTCGTTGGAGGCCGAGCCGTCGACGCCGAGCCCGACCGGCACGCCCTCGCACCGCATCTGCCGGACGGGCGCGATGCCCGAGGCGAGGCGCATGTTGGAGCAGGGACAGTGGGCCACCCCGGTCCCGGTCCGGCCGAACAGCGCGATTCCGGCGCGGTCGAGCTTGACGCAGTGGGCGTGCCACACGTCGGGGCCCGTCCAGCCCAGGTCGGCGGCGTACTCCGCCGGCGTCATCCCGAATTTTTCCAGGCTGTAGCGGACGTCGTCGTCGTTCTCCGCGAGGTGGGTGTGGAGCGAGACGCCGTAGTGCCGGGCCAGCTCGGCGGCATCGCGCATCAGGCCGCGGCTCACCGAGAACGGTGAGCAGGGCGCCACCACGATCCGGCGCATGGCGAAGCGCTCCGGATCGTGCCAGCGCTCGATCAGACGGCGCGTGTCTTCGAGGATCGCCGCCTCGTCCTCGACGACCGAGTCCGGCGGGAGTCCGCCCGCGCTCTCCCCGACGCTCATCGCGCCGCGGGCGGCGTGGAAGCGCATGCCGATCTCCTCGGCACCCTCGATGGAATCGTCGAGCCGGCAACCGTTCGGGTAGATGTAGAGGTGGTCGCTCGACGTGGTGCAGCCCGAAAGGATCAGCTCCGCCATCGCGGTCTGCGTCGAGACGCGGACCATCTCGGGCGTGAGGCGGGCCCAGATCGGGTAGAGCGCCTTCAGCCAGCCGAACAGCTCGGCGTCCTGCGCGGCCGGCACCGCGCGGGTGAGCGTCTGGTACATGTGGTGGTGGGTGTTCACGAGGCCCGGCATCACCGCGTGGCCGCGCATGTCGAGGACGGTATCGGCCCGCTGCGGCACCTCGGCGGCGGGGCCGACGGCGACGATGCGGTTGTCCTCCACGTAGACCGCGCCGCCGGGGATCTCCCGGCGCTGCGCGTCCATCGTCACCAGGATGTCGGCGTTCGTCAGCAGCAGGGAGGTCATCGCGTCTCTCCGGGTACGCCCTGGAGGCCGCGCCGGACGGGCCGCGACGCCTCCCCACGGCCAGATGCCGCCCTCTGGCAGCAGGAACGCCGTGCCGGGCGCACCGTCTCGGGGCCGTCAGCGGGCCGCAGCATACGGCAGCCGCCACCGGCCACCTTGGCGATTTTTCGCAAACTGCTTCCGAAATCCCGGCATGGCATTCGCGGCCAGCCATGCAAGGTTTGAGAGCCAGCCAAGTCGGCAGCGCATGACCCCGGAGCGGCCGCCGAGAGCCCGCCCCCCCGCCTCCGGGCGTGCCGCCAAGGCCCGCCCTGCGACTGGCCCCACACCCGCTCCTGGCGGCCCGGACCCGGAAGAGGTCCGGCCACCGCTGCCGGGTCCCCGACGACACCATCACGGGACGACGCCTCGACAGGTCCCGGCTGGCGGAGGACACGCCCATGACGTCTCACGACAGGACGACCCGCGAGGTGGACGCGGTCGACGCGATCCCGCCCCTTCCCAAGCTCCTCGCCTACGGCATGCAGCACGTGCTCGTGATGAGCGCGGGGGCGGTGGCGCCGCCGCTCATCCTCGGCGCGGCGATGAACCTGCCGACCGAGACGGTCGCCTACCTGATCAACTGCGACCTGCTGGTGACGGGCATCGCGATTCTGATCCAGTCCCTCGGCCTGGGGATGTTCGGCATCCGCCTGCCGGTCATCATGGGCGTCAGCTTCGCGGCGGTCGGCCCGATGGTGGCGATGGCGCAGGATCCGACGATCGGCCTGCCGGGCATCTTCGGCGCGACCATCGGGGCGGGTGTGTTCGGCCTGCTGCTCCGGCCGTTCTTCTCCAGGCTCGCGAGCTTCTTCCCGCCGCTGGTCACCGGCACGGTCATCCTGATCATCGGCGTCACGCTGCTGCCGGTCGGGATCAACTGGGCGGGCGGCGGCTTCGGGGCCGCCGATTTCGGCGCCCCGGTCCATCTCGGCGTCGCCGCCTTCGTCCTGGCGGTGATCCTGGTGGTCAGCCGCTTCGCCACCGGCTTCGTCGCCAACGTCGCCGTGCTGATCGGCCTCGTCGCGGGCCTGTGCCTCGCCTGGCCGCTCGGCCTGTTCCGCCTCGACGGGCTGGCCGAGCGCCCGCTCATCGCCCTCGTCACGCCGTTCCACTTCGGCTGGCCGACCTTCCACCTGACGGCCGTGGCGGCGATGTGCATCGTCATGATGGTCACGCTGGTCGAGTCGACCGGCATGTTCCTGGCGGTGGGCGACATCGTCGGGCGCCCGGTGGACAAGCGGACCCTGACCCGCGGCCTGATGGCGGACTCGCTCTCGACGCTGATCGCGGGCTGCCTCAACACCTTCCCGCACACCTCGTTCTCCCAGAACGTCGGCCTCGTGAACATGACGCGGGTGCGCAGCCGCTACGTCACGGTCGCGGCGGGCTTCATCATCCTGGGCGTCAGCCTTCTGCCCAAGGTCGCCTTCGCGGTGGCGTCGATCCCGCCGGCCGTGCTCGGCGGCGCCGGCATCGTGATCTTCGGCATGGTCGCGGCGGCGGGCCTCAAGATCGTGGGCGGCGCCGATCTCGGGGATCGCCGGAACCAGATCGTCGTCGCGGTCAGCATCGGCCTGAGCCTGATCCCGATGGCGGCGCCGAAGCTCTTCGCCGCCACGGCGCCGGACTGGGCCGGGCCGATCCTGCACAGCGGGATCACCCTCGGCGCCATCGGGGCGATCGTCCTCAACCTGCTGCTGAACTCGGACCGTCTCGGTGCCGGGGCCGAGCACCGCGTCGCCGACGCGGAGCCCGCCTTCCCGCACGCGGCCGTCCTGGACCGGGCCTGAGGGGAGAAGCCATGTCGGCCGAAGCGACCAAGGCGCTCTCGCGGCGCCACTTCCTGAAGGCCGGCGCGGCGGCGGGCGTCGCCGTGAAGGTCTCCTTCCTGGCGCCCCCGGCCCGGGCGCAGCTCGCCGAGACCGGCCTGTCCGCCGGCTCCCCGTGGGCCGCGCCGGGCCGGCCCCGCTACCGCCTCGACGCCGTCGCCAAGGTCACGGGCGCCAAGACCTTCTCCCGCGACTACCGGGCCCGCGACCTCGCCGGCTGGCCCGACGGCCAAGCCCACGCCTTCCTCGTCGCGGCGACCCGCGCCGACCGCCGCTTCACCGGCCTCGACCTGTCGCGGCTCCCGGCCGCCCTGCGGCCGGACCGGATCGTCCGGCACGAGGACCTGGTGGCGGACGGGGTCTCGGTCCCGCACGCCGACTTCTTCGGCGACTGGTTCCTCGTGCCGCAGGGCGAGACGCCGCGCCTGCTCGGGCAGCCGGTGGCGATCCTGATCTACGCCGACTTCCCGCGCTTCGCCGCGGCCAAGCGCGCCCTGCGCTTCGCCGACGACGTCGTGCAGTACGGCGCCGAGACCGGTCCCAGGCCGCCGGCCCATTACGGCGCCTCGCGCTGGGTGCGGATCGAGGGCGACGCGCCGGACGCGCCCGACCGGTTCTCGCCGTTCGCGCAGTCCCCGATCTTCGCCGGCTTCTCCGGCGACGAGCCCGCCTGGCCGAAGGCCGGCGACGACGGCCCCTTCGCCCGGGGCATGGCGGCGGCGGCCGCCATCGCCGCCGAGATCGACGGCGCCGGCGCGGACGCCCTGGTGATGCGGCGGACCTACCGGTCGCAGTCGACGGACGCCTCGGCCATGGAGGCCGACAACGGCAACGTCTGGTACGATCCGGACACCGCCACGCTGCGCCTGATGATGGCGACGCAGTCGCCCTACGACGTGGCCGAGGCCGCGGCCGCGCTGGTCTCGAAATCCCGGTTCCCGCTCAGGGAGGTCGATCTCAAGGTCGGCTACACGGTCGGGTACGGGACGAAGGACCACCACATCTTCCCGTTCCTCTGCGTCGTGGCCGCGCTCTACGCGGGCGGCCGGCCGGTGCGCCTCGCCAACGACCGGTTCGAGCAGTTCCAGAACGGGCTGAAGCGCCACGCCTTCCGCATGGACAACGTCCTGCTGGTGGACCGGGCCAGCGGCCGGTTCCGGGCCATGACCGGGCGCTTCGCCTGCGACGGCGGCGGGCGCCCCAACTACTCCGTCGCGGTCTCCTTCGTCGGCGCCACCGCGGCGCAGTCAATCTACTACCTGCCGAAGAGCGACTTCCAGGCGATCGCCCTGGCCTCGCGGGCCGTGGAGGCCGGATCGACCCGGGGCTTCGGCACGCTCCAGACCATGTCGGCCACCGAGATGATGGTCGACGAGGCGGCGGCGCTCCTGGACATCGACGCGATCGACCTGCGCCTGCGCAACGTGCTCCGCTCGGGCCAGCGCAACAGCCAGGGCGCGGTCCCGGCCGGGGCGCTGCGCAACGCGGAGATCCTGACGAAGGCCGCCGCGCACCCGCTCTGGCGGGACCGGGCGGCGCGCAAGGCTGCCTACGAGGCCGCCCATCCCGGCCGCCGCTACGGCGTCGGCTTCGCGCAGGTGCACAAGGATTACGGCACGGGCGCCGAGGCGGCGGTCGCGTCGCTGGAGCTCGACCCGCGGGGCCGCCTGAGCCTGCGCCACGTCGCCCACGAGATGGGCCCGGGCGTCACCACCTCGCAGGCGGTCATGGTGGCCGAGATCCTCGGCCGGGTGCCTTCAGAGACCGCGTTCGGCGTGGTGCGCTGGCCCGAGATGCCGCTGGAGACCTCCGACCAGCCCTACACGACGCCCCAGGAAGAGGAGGACCGCCGGGCGCAGAACCCCCGCTGGACCCCGCGCTTCACCTCGCCGATGAGCGCGACCAACTCCGCCTACTACCTCGGCCACGCCACCCGGACGGCCGCGCGGTTCCTCGTCGACCACGCCGTCTGGCCCGCCGCCCGCGCGCTCTGGGCGCGGGGCGGCGGCGGCGGGGCGCTGGCCTCCTACCACGTGGTCGCCCGCGACGAGCTGCGGCTGGTGGACGGGCAAGTGCTGGGCGGCGGCCTGCCGCCGCTGTCCCTGGAGGCGGTGGCCGCCGAGGCGCACCGGCTCGGGCTGCCGGTGGGCGTGACCCTCCACACCTTCAACCGCTGGCAATGGGCCGAGGCCGAGTTCGACCTGCCCGGAACGGGCCGGACGCGCCTGCCGATCGACGCCCTGGCGGTGCGCTACGGCGCCGGGGCCCCGCCCGAGCGCCGCGCCCTGATGGCGGATGCGGGCTGGCACTTCGTGCCCCGGGCGGCGGTCTTCTACCCGCCGACCCAGCGCAACAATGTCGGCACGACCTACTACGCGCCGATGGCCACCCTGGCGGAGGTCGCGGTCGACACCGCCAGCGGCGACGTGACGATCCTGTCCCACCACTCGATCCTCGAGTGCGGCCGCCAGATCGTGCCCGAGCTGGTCTCCGGCCAGGTGCAGGGCGGCCTCGCCATGGGGATCGGCCACGCCCTCAAGGAGGTGCTGCCCCTCTACGAGGACGGCCCCGGCGACGGCACGTGGAACTGGAACCGCTACGAGCTCCCCCGCGCCCGCGACGTGGCCCCGTGGAACCAGACGGTGGAGATCCTGCCGCCGCTCTCCGAGACCGACCCGCCCAAGGGCATCGCCGAGGTCGTGATGATCGCCGTCGTCCCGGCGCTGGCCAACGCCGTCGCGCACGCGATCGGCCACCGCTTCCACGAACTCCCCATCCGGCCCGAGCGCATCCGCGAGGCACTGGCATGAGCGCCGCCATCGAGATCAAGGACCTCTCGCTCCGCGTGAACGGCGCGGCGGTCGGTCCGATCCCCGTCCCCGTCGGCACGAGCCTGCTCGACGTCCTGCACGAGTGGCTGGGCCTCACCGGCAGCCGCATGGGCTGCGGGCAGGGCATCTGCCACGCCTGCACGGTGATGCTGGAGGAGGCGGCCGGCCCGCGGGAGATGCGCGCCTGCATCACCGGCGCCCACTGGTTCGAGGGGCGGAGCATCCGCACCGTCGAGGGCCATGCCCGCACCGCGCCGGACGGCACCGTCGTGCTCTCGCCGGTCCAGCAGGCCTTCATCGAGAATTTCGCCTTCCAGTGCGGCTACTGCACGCCGGGCTTCGTCACCGGGGCGAGCGTGCTGATCGAGCGCCTGCGCCGCGAGCCGATCCGCCGCGACGAGGTCGAGCGGGTCGTCACCGAGGCGCTCGACCGCCACATCTGCCGCTGCACGGGCTACGTCCGCTACCATCAGGCGGTGCGCGACCTCGTGCTGGCGACCCCCGGTCTGGTGACCGCCTGAGGCGCGCCGTGCGGATCCCGTCCCTCACCACCCCCGCGCGGCGCGTCGGCGCCGGGCTCGCCGCCGCCCTCGCGGTGGCCGTCTCGGCGGCCGGCCTCGTCGCCTCCGGCGCCCTGGAGCGCAGCGTCGTCGCGCGCGACGTCGAGACCCCGCTGAGCGCGGAGGCCGTGCGCGGCCTCGCCCCCCGCGGCGCCAAGGTCGCCGCCGCGGCCGACTGCTTCGCCTGCCACACGGCCCGGGGCGGCGCCCCCTGGGCGGGGGGACTGCCCCTGGAGACGCCCTTCGGCACGATCCACGCCACCAACATCTCGCCGAGCCCGCAGGGCATCGGCGGCTGGAGCCGCGCCGACTTCCACCGGGCCCTGCGCGACGGGATCGCGCCGGGCGGCCGCCACCTCTACCCGGCGATGCCCTACACGTCGTATCGCGGCCTGACGCCGGAGGATGTCGACGCCCTCTACGCCTACCTGATGACCCGCGCGCCGGTCGCGGTGGAGAACAGGGCCAATACCCTCGCCTTCCCGTTCGACCAGCGCTGGACCCTGGCGGCCTGGAACCTCCTGAGCCTGCCGGCCACGGTCGCCGCGCCCGATCCGGGCCGCTCCCCCCTGTGGAACCGGGGCCGCTACGTCGCCGACGCCCTCGGCCATTGCGGCGAGTGCCACACGCCGCGCAACGCGCTCCAGGCCATGCGCCCGGACGCCGTCTATCGCGGCGCCACGATCGAGGGCGTCGAGGCGCCCGACATCACGCCCGCGGGCCTCGCGCGGATGGGCTTCACCCCGCACGGGCTCGTCGGGTTCATGCGCACGGGCCTCTCGGCCCAGGGCGGCGCGACGCACCAGATGTTCGACGTCGTGCATTTCTCGACGCAGCACATGGACGCGGCCGACCTCACGGCGCTCTCCGCCTACCTGTTCGACCGCGACGCCCTGCCGGCCGAGCCCGAGACGCCGGTCGCCGCCACCCCCGCGGCGATCCCCGCGGCGGTCGCGGCCGGGGGTCGGGCCAGCTACGCCGGCCTCTGCGCCGGCTGCCACGGCGGGGCGGGGGAGGGGATCCCCCACGTCTCCGTGCCGCTGCGGACGAACACCGCGATGCGGGTCGCGGGCGCGGGCGGTCTCCTGCGGGCGATCCTCGTCGGGCTCCCGGCGCAGCGCTTCCCGGGCAACGAGCGGATGGAGGCCATGCCGCCCTTCGCCGCCCTGATCGACGACGCGGCGCTCGCCGACCTCGCGACCTGGATGCGGGCCGAGTGGGGCGGGCAGGGTCAGGCGGTCACGCCGGACGAGGTCGCGCGCCAGCGCGCGGGTTTGCGGGCCGACGCTTCGCACTGAAGGCGGCCGGGAGGAGGGGGCGGACATGACCATGGCTTGTCGGATCGCGGCCGCGCTGCTGCCGCTCGGGATGACGTGCGCGGCGGGGGCGCAGGACCTCGGGACGGCCTCCTCGGCGCCGGTGGCGCCCGAGGCCACGACGGTGGTGGAGGACGGCCCGTTCTTCCTCTTCGCCGACACCCAGATCAGCTACCGCTACCAGTTCCCCACCGTCTCGCCCGGAATCCAGATCCAGCGCCCCGACGGCAGCTTCGTCTCCCGCGCGGCGCCCAAGCACATCCTGAATATCTCCCACGCCGATGCCTGGGCCTACGGGACGAACTTCTTCTCCCTCGACATCCTCAAGTCCGGCTCCCAGTTCCCGGCCGGCACCACCAACGCGCCGGGCTCCGTCGCCGCCCCGTTCTTCGCCGATTACGGCAACACCGAAGCCTACGGGCTGTATCGCGGCACGCTGAGCCTCAACGCGCTCACGGGCACGAAGGCCTTCACCGTTCCCGGCCTCGTCAAGGAGGTGTCGCTGGCCTTCGGCTTCGACGCCAACGCCCAGAACGACGCCTTCGGCTCGAAGAAGCGCGACATCGTCGGCGGCCTGAACTTCGCCTTCGACGTGCCGGCGGGCTTTCTCAACCTCTCCGTGCAAGCCTACAAGGAGTGGAACCGGAACGGGTTCAATCTCCAGCCGGACCGCGACCAGAGCTTCGACACGGTCCCGGAATTCGAGCTGGTCTACAGCTTTCCCCTGACCTTCACGGGGCTGCCGCTCAGCCTCGTCGGCTTCAACAACATCGTGCTGCCGAAGGGGCGGGGCGTGAGCAATCCGGCCGCCTTCGCCTTCAACCCGCCCCGCGGGCTCGAAGTCCTGTCGCGCACCAACCTCGTGCTCGATCTCGGCAAGCTCGTCTACGATCAGCCCAACCGGGTCGATGTCTTCGTCGGGTTCCAGTACTGGCACAACAAGTTCGGGAACGTCGAGACCGCGACCTTCAAGGGCACCGAGGAGAAGAGCTTCCTCGCCGGCGTCGCGTTCCACGTCTTCTGATGCCGTTTCGGTTGATCAGATCGGTTCCGCCGTCGTTGCGAGCGGAGCGAAGCCATCCAGCCGGCACCACGTTCCCCGATGTCCCGCAGCCCTGGGTTGCTTCGCTGCGCTCGCAATGACGGAGCGGGCTGCACCGACCGAAACGTCACGCCGCGGGGGATGATCGGGTCGGACGCCGAGTTCAAAATGTCGGGACAGTCCGTTGACAGGTCCGAACCGCTCCTGACGATCCCCGCCCATGATTTCCCTGGAAAGCATCCGCATCTTCCTGCGCTCGGCGGAGACGGGGAGCTTCTCGGCCGCCGGCCGCTCGCTGCGGCTGTCACCGTCGGTGGTGAGCTACCGGATCCAGACCCTGGAGGAGCATCTCGGCTGCCTCCTGCTCACCCGGACGACGCGGCGCATGAGCCTCACGGAGGCCGGCCGGATCTTCTACGACCGCTGCCTCGACATCACCGCGGCGGTCGAGCAGGCGGAGAAGAGCGTCGAGACCGCGGGCGCGGTGCCGCGCGGGGTGCTGAAGGTGACGGCGCCGCTCGGTCTCGGCCGCCGGGTCGTCGCGCCGCTCGTGCCGCGCTTCCGCGCCCGCCACGGCGAGACCGATGTCCGCCTGCGCCTGTCGGAGCACCTCCTCGACCTCGTGCAGGAGGCGGTCGACGTCGCGGTCCGCCTGTCGCAGATGCGCGATTCCACCTTCACCCTGCGGAAGGTCGCGGAGATCGAGCGGGTCCTGTGCGCGGCGCCGGCCTACCTGGCCGGGCACCCCGCGCCCGCCGAGCCGGCGGACCTGCTGCAGCACGCTTGCCTGCTGCTGCGCTATCCCGGCGCCGAGCAGTTCCGCTGGACGCTGGTCGACGGCCAGGAGACCGTGACCCTGCCGGTCTCGGGGCACATCGACGCCGACGACGGCGACACGCTCACCGCCTGGGCGCTGGCCGGCGAGGGCATCGTCCTGAAGCCGCTGTTCGAGGTCGCGGCGCACCTCGCCGAGGGCCGGCTCGTCCCGGTCCTGGAGCACACCCCGCCGACCAGCGTGACGCTCGGCCTGCTCTACCCGTCCCGCAAGATGCTGTCGGCCCGGACCAAGACCTTCGTCGACATGACGCACGAGGCCCTGCGCCAGCACGTGAGCGAGCAGCTCGCCCTGGTCGGCGGCCGGGCCGTCTGACGCCGGCGCCTCAGGCCGCGACGAGGGCCTCCAGGCGCAGGGCGGCGATCCGTCCGACCTGCCGCAGGGCCTCGGCCCGCTCGGTCTCCGGCGGGTTGCCGAGCCGCTGCTCCAGCCGGGCGAGGATCGCGTCGCGGTCGAGGCCCCGGACCGCGATGATGAACGGGAAGCCGAAGCGCTCGGCATAGGCCCGGTTGAGGTCCTGCAGCCGCGCCATTGCGGGGGAGGGGCCGCCCAGCAATCCGCTTCCCGCCTGCTCGCGGCTGGAATGCGCGGTGAGCTCGCCGCGCTGGGCGGCCCGCCCGGCGAGTTCGGGATGCGCCCGCAGCAGGGCGAGCTGGCGGACCGGGTCGGCGCCGGCCACCGTCGCCTCCATCGCCGCGTGCAGGTCCGCGCGCCCCGCGAAGGGCCCGCGGTCGAAGGCCGCCTCGGGGACCCAGGGGGAGTGCTCGTAGACCTCGGCGAGAAGGTCCACGAAGGCGTCGCGCGCGAGCGCGTTGAGCGCGGCGATGGTGATCACGGAATCGTCCTTTCCGGGGTCGGTCCCGCCGCCGGGGCGCCGGGAGGATGGTGGGCCGCCCAGTGCCGGGCGATGTCGATCCGCCGGGTCACCCAGACGGCGGGACGGGCCAGGACGTGGTCGAGGAACCGGGCGAGGGCCGGCAGGCGGGCGGGACGTCCGACGAGGCGGCAATGCAGCCCGATCGACAGCATCTTCGGGGCGCCCGCCCCCTCCTCGTAGAGGCAGTCGAAGGCGTCGCGCAGGTGCGCGAAGAACTGCTCGCCCGACGGGAAGCCGCCGGGGATCGAGAAGCGCATGTCGTTGGTGTCGAGGGTGTAGGGCACCACGAGGTGGTCCCGGCCGGCGACGCGGACCCAGTAGGGCAGGTCGTCGGCGTAGCTGTCCGAATCGTAGAGGAAGCCGCCCTGCTCGACCACGAGCCGCCGGGTGTTCGGGCTGTCGCGGCCGGTGTACCAGCCGAGCGGCGTCTCGCCGGTCAGGCTCCGGATCGTCTCGACCGCGCGGGCGAGGTGCTCCCGCTCGATCGCCTCCGGGACGTCCTGGTAGGGCAGCCAGCGCCAGCCGTGGCCGGCGATCTCGTGGCCGTCGCGGAGAAAGGCCTCCACGGCGGCCGGATTGCGGGCGAGCGCCTGCGCGACGCCGAAGACCGTGAGGGGCACGCCGCGCTCGCGGAACAGGCGCAGGATCCGCCAGACGCCCGCGCGCGCGCCGTACTCGTAGAGGCTCTCCATGCTCATGTGCCGCGCGGGGAAGGGTGTGGCCCCGGCGATCTCGGAGAGGAAGATCTCGGCGTGGGGGTCGCCGTCGAGGACGGAGCGCTCGCCGCCCTCCTCGTAGTTCAGCACGAACTGGACGGCGACCCGGGCGCCGCCGGGCCAGCGGGCGTCGGGGGGCGCCTCGCCGTAGCCGACGAAGTCGCGCGGGGGGCCGTCTGTATCCGGTGCGGTCACGGGCGGGATCCTGCGTTGGCGCGGAAGCGGGGTCGGACGGTTATCGCGCGGCGAGCCAGCGGGCGAGCGCCGCGCGCTCCTCGGGCTGCATGTCGGTGATGTTGTTCGGCGGCATCGCGTGGGTCAGGACGGCCTGCAGGCGGATGGCCGGCGCGAAGCGCGCGACGTGCTCGGGGCTGTCGAGGAGCACGCCCTTGGGCGGGCTCGTCAGGCCCGGCCACAGCGGCTCGGCGGCGTGGCACATGGCGCAGCGCGTCCCGACCACGGCCATCACGGCGTCGTCGACCGCGGGGCCCGCGAGCGCGCCCGTCCCGGCCGCCGCGAGGCTGATCGCCGGGGCCGGGGCCGGGGCCGGGGCCGGGGCCGCCTCGGCGGCGGCCGACAGGCCGATCCGCTCGCGGGCGCCCGGCGACGAGGCGACGCTGATCGCGACCGCCACCGCCACGCAGGCCGTCGCGACGCCCCAGGTCCACCAGCGGTCGCCCCCGCCGGCGTTGCGCACGTTGAAGTAGTGGCGGACGACGCCGCCCGCGATCACCACGAGGCCGACGATGGTCCAGCTGTAGGGCGAGGACCACGCCATCGGGTAGTGGCCGGACAGCATGAAGAACAGCACCGGCAGCGTCAGGTAGTTGTTGTGGGACGAGCGGTTCTTCGCCTGCTTGCCCCAGGCGGGGTTCGGGACCCGGCCCGCGACCAGCTCGGCGATCGCCTTGCGCTGGTTGGGCATGATGACGAGGAACACGTTGCCGGTCATCCAGGTCGCGATCACCGCGCCCGTGTGCAGCATCGCGGCCCGGCCGGAGAAGACCTGCTGGAAGCCGTACGCGAAGGCGACGACCGTGAGGAACACGGCGGTCGCGAGCAGCGGCGGCCGGTTGGCCAGGGGCGAGCGGTTGAGCCCGTCATAGATCAGCCAGCCGAGGGCGAGGGCGCCGAGGCCGATGGCCGCCCCGGTCATCGGCGTGATCACGCGGACCGCCGGATCGATCAGGTAGAGGTCGGCCTGACCGTAATAGACCCAGCACAGCAGCGAGAAGCCCGACAGCCAGGTCGCGTAGGATTGCCATTTGTGCCAGATCAGGTGCTCCGGCATCCGGTCGGGCGCGACGAGATACTTGCGCACCTGGTAGAAGCCGCCGCCGTGCACCTCCCAGGCCTCGCCGCCCTTGCCGGTCGGGATTGCCGGAATGGCGCGCAAGCTGGCGTCGAGATGCATGAAGTAGAACGACGCGCCGATCCAGGCGATCGCGGCGACGACGTGGGTCCATCGAATGAGGAACCCGCCCCATTCGTGCAGGATCGGATACATGGGACGGATCCTCCGCGATCTGTCGTGGGGCCGGGTTCGGCCTCGATCGCGGCTCGTGGTTCGGCCCGAGCCGCTGCCCCGGGTGTGCCCGGAACCGAGGCCGGCAGCGACCCGCCCCGGCGCCAAGGACCTTCAAAATCGTTCGGAAAATGCCGGGCGCTTTCCGGGTTGTCCGAGCCCCCCGCCCCGTGCTCGTCTCCACCGTCTCCTTCGGCCCGACAGACCTTCGCCCGCCTCGGGCCGCGGGCGCGGGCCTTTCCGTCCGGGAGGACGCCGATGGGCCATCTTTCGACACACGTCCTCGACACGGCCGCCGGCAAGCCGGCGGCCGGGGTCACCGTCGAGCTCCGGCGCCTCGCCGGGGACGGCACCGGGGAGACCGTCGCGTCGGCCACGACCAACGGCGACGGGCGGACCGACGCCCCCCTGCTCGCGGGCGACGCCCTGACGCCCGGGACCTACGAGCTCGTCTTCGCCGTCGGCGCCTATTTCGCCGGGACGGGTGCCGGCGCCGAGCGGCCGTTCCTCGACCGCGTGCCGGTGCGCTTCTGCGTCTCGGACCCGGACGCCAAGTATCACGTCCCGCTGCTCATCACGCCGTGGAGCTACTCCACCTATCGCGGGAGCTGACACGGGATCGGCCGGCATCGGCCCGGGCGGAGCTTGCCGGAGCGCCGGACCTCAGCCTTCCGGCCGCGCTCCGGCGGCGCGACCGGTCGCCTCCCGGGGCGAGTGGCCGAACAGCGCCTTGTAGGCCCGGCTGAACGCCGCCTCCGACTCGTATCCGACGCGCAGGCCGATCTCGCCGACGCGGGCGTCGCCCGCGGCGAGCATGTCCCGCGCGAGGTTCAGGCGCCACTCGTTCTGGTAGCGCAGGGGTGAGCGACCGACGAGCGCGTTGAACCGCTCGCAGAAGCTCGACCGCGACATTCCGGCGACGTCCGACAGGGCCTCCACGCTCCAGCGCTGCAGCGGCCTCTCGTGCATGATCTTGAGGGCGCGGGCGATGCGGGGATCGGCCAGGCCGGCCAGCCACCCCGACGTCCGGCCGAGATGAACCCAGGTCCGCAGCGTGCGGATGACCGCGAGGTCGATGATGCGCGAGATCATCAGGGCCGCGCCGGGTTCGGCGTCGGTCGTCTCGACCAGCAGGAAGTGCACGAGGCCGTCGAGCCATCCGGCGCCCTCCTCGCGCCGGATGCAGATGTGCCGCGGCAGGAGCGCGATCATGCTGCGGAGCGTGTAGGGATCGAACCAGAACCGGCAGGCGACGACGTCCGCGCCCTCCGCGGCGACCAACCGCCCGGTTCCGAGGCCGCGAGGCAGGAACAGCAGGTCGCCGGCGCCGACCGCGAGGGACTCGCCGTCGCCTTCGAGGATGAGGGCGCCCGCGATCACCACGAGGACGTGGCCTGCGCCGGCATCCAGATCCAGGCGCTCGCCCGGCGCGACCGGCCGGGACTCGACGCGGTCCCCGGTGAGGCGGATCTGCGCGAGCACGTGGGACAGCAGGTCACCGGACGCGGCGCTGCGCGGCCCGCCCTCCGGAAGATCGGTCAAGTTTTCCAGCGTTTCCGACATGGCTGGCGCCGGCTCCCGATCCTAAACGTGGGCCCATCGAAGCGCGTATTCGCTCGGCGCATCCGGATCTACAAAGCTATAAATCGGCATCTATCGTGTCCATCTACCTTGTTCACGAATAGATCCGGTCCGTCGAGCCGCGCTCAGTACACGAAGGAGCCGACGATGAGAACCGACCCGCAGCGCGATCGCGGTCCTGCCTTGCCCTGGCTCACCGCCTACTACTTCGTGCGTGCCGGCGTCGCCGCCGCCTGGGTGGCCGCCGCGCTCGGCCTCGGGCGAGGCATGCCGGCGGTCGCCGCGACGCTCTTGGTCGCCTATCCCGCCTGGGACGCGCTCGCCAACCTGGCCGACGCGCGGCACAACGGCGGCCTCGCGGGCAGTCCCAGCCAGGCCCTCAACGCGGCGATCAGCGCGGCGACCGCGATCGCGGTCGCGGTCGCCCTCGGACGGGGCCCGAACGCGGTGCTCGCGGTGTTCGGCGCCTGGGCCATCCTCTCGGGACTGCTCCAGCTTCTCACCGGCGCGCGCCGCTGGCGGGCCGGCGCCCAGTGGGCCATGGTCCTGAGCGGCGCGCAATCGGCGCTCGCCGGCGGCTTCTTCATCCGGCAGGCGGCCGGCGCCGCGGTCCCCGGGATCGTGGATGTCGCGCCCTACGCGGCGTTCGGCGCCTTCTATTTCCTCGTCTCCGCGGCCTGGCTGACGGCGACGCGCCTGCGGGACGCGTCGCGGGCCCGCGCCGCCTAGGCGCCGGTGCGGCCGGGCGGATCCGACCTCGATCATCGCCCCGGCCCCTCCGGACATCCGCACCGTCGTCCCCTCCCGACCGCCGTCGGACAGCAGAGGCCATGCTCCATGGGCGCGCGAACGAGCGTGAAGCCGCGGAGGAACGCGGTCGAGGCCTACCTCCACGTCCTGCACGCGCTGATGCTGCGCGACATGCGCACCCGCTTCGGCGCGTCGATGTGGGGCTACGGAGTCGTCGTTCTCTGGCCGTGCGTGCACGTCTTCGTGCTGATCACGATCTACACGGTTCAGAAGCTGCCCGCGCCGCTCGGCGACGACAGGGCCCTGTTCTTCGCCACGGGCGCCGTGCCCGTGCTCGTCTTCCAGTACATCTCGCGCGAAGTCATGAAGTCCGTGATCGTCAACCGGCCGCTGACCTACTACCCGCAGGTCAGGCTGTTCGACCTGGTGTTCTCCCGCGTGCTCGTCGAGATCGTGACCGGCTTCCTGGCCCTGCTGGTCGTGAGCGGTGTCCTGGTCGCGCTCGGCACGAACCCGGTCCCGGCGGACCCGCTGACGGCGGTGGGCGGCTACCTCGCCGCGATCGCGCTCGGGATCGGGATCGGCACGATCAACGTCGCGATCATCGGCTTCTTCCCCGGATGGCTGATCGGCTACGCCCTGTTCAGCATCATCCTCTACGTGTCCAGCGGCGTCCTCTTCCTGCCGAGCTACTTGCCGGAACGGCTGTACTACTGGGCCAAGTTCAATCCGGCCCTGCAGGTCGCGGAATGGATGAGGTCGGCCTACTACCCGGCTGCCGGACTGCAGGTCGACCATCTCTACGTCGTCGTGTTCGGCCTGACCGCGGCGTGTGTCGGCCTGGGCCTGGTCGTGCGCGGCGGCGGCCAGCTGCGAGGCTGAGCGGGGACGCGTCCGATCGGCCCGGGCGCGGAGGACGCGGCTCAGCCCGATCGCGCGTCCGACGACGGCGACGTCGCGCCGCCGCGGTGGGCGATCAGGTCGATCTCGACCAGGGCGTCGTAGGCGAGCCCGGTCGTGCCCACGCAGGTGCGGGCCGGCAGCCGGTCGGGCGGGAAGAAGGATCTGTAGGTGGCGTTGAAGGCGGCGTAGTCGCGCTTGAACTCGGTCAGGAACGCGCGCGCGACGACGACGTTCTCGAGGCCGAGGCCGAGGCCGGCCAGGACCGTCGCGAGATTGGCCATCACGTTGCGGGTCTGCGCCTCGATCCCGTCGGGCAGGACGCCGGGCCTGTCCGGCGTGTCGGGCATCTGACCCGTGACGAAGACGAAGCCGTCGACCTCGACCGCGTGGCTGAAGGGGGCGACCGGCTGCGGCCCTCCGGAGACCATGTGGAACAGCATGGCCGACGAGGCGGACTGGGGTTGCGGCACCGCGATCTCCCTTGCGACGGGCGCGACCCGCCCGATCTCCGTGATCCAGGTCCGCGACCGTAGGGTCACGATCAGGCCGGGGATAGTGTCGGATGCGGCGGTCCGATCCGGTCCGCGCCATGCCCGGTGGAGAGGGTCAGAAGAAGCGCCGAATCTCCTCCGCGATCGCGTCGCCGTCCGTCTCCAGGGCGAAGTGCCCGGCGTCGAGGAAGGTGACGCGCGCCTCCGGGATGTCGCGCCGGAACGCCTCGGCGCCGGGCGGGATGAAGAACGCGTCGTTGCGCCCCCAGACGGCGAGGAGCTTCGGGCGACGCGCGCGGAAGAAGGCCTGGATCAGCGGGTAACGCTCGAGATTGCGCTTGTAGTCGAGCTTGAGCGTGACCTGCCGGTCGGCATTGCCCGGCCGCGCCAGGATGGCCGCGTCGAGCGTGTAGGCCTCGGGCTCGATGCGGGACGGGTCGGGCACACCCTGGACGTAGGCGGCCCTGACGCCGTCGAGGGTCATGCGGGCGCGGATCGCCGCGACGGCGGCCGCGTTCGGCGCGGCCCAGTAGGCCCGCAGCGGCGCCCAGGCCGCGTCGCCGAGCCCGTCGAGATAGGCGTTGCCGTTCTGGGACACGATGCCGGCGACGCGGTCGGGATGGGCGAGCGCCAGATCCCATCCGACCGGCGCCCCGTAATCGAACGTGTAGAGGATGTAGCGGTCGAGGCCGAGCGCGCCGACGAACGCCTCCGTCGTGCGCGACAGCGACGCGAAGTCGTAGACGTAGGCGCGATCCTCCGGGACGTGCGTGAACCCGAAGGAAGGCAGGTCCGGCGCGATCAGGCGGAAGCGATCGGCCAGCCTCGGCATGAGGTGCCGGAAGTAGAAGGACGAGTTGGCGAAGCCGTGCAGCAGCAGGATGACCGGGGCGTCGGGACGACCGGCCTCCCGGTAGAAGACGTCCACGCCGTCGGCCCGGACCGTGCCGTGGCGGACCTCTCCGGCCCGCGCGGGGTGGACCTCCGCCCGCACGGTGCCCGACGCCGCCGCGCCCGTCGCCAGCACGCCGCCGGCGAGCACACGCCGCCGCGTCGCGCCGGCCGGTCCGCGCCCCGTCATCTCGTCTCCGTGCGTGTGTCGCATCATGGCGCGCCTCATCCTGGCGGGACGGCATGCGTCGGGATCGTCACCGCCGGGTCGGACGGCGCGACCGTCGTGCGGGACGGCGATCCGCCTGGCCGGGCCGCGGCCCGGACGCGCGAACCCGACGGCGCGACCATGATGCAGGGACGCGGCGCGCTCCGGAACAGCGAGTCGTCGCAATTCACCATTCCCTGCCGTGAAACGGTCGACGGCCGGCGCGGCGGCGACCGCGGGCTTCCCGACGGTCTGACGCGCCGCCCCGGCGCTAGAGGCCGAGGTTGCGGCCCGGATGCGCGTCGGCGAGCTTGGCCCGGCGGACGTAGCCCCGCATCGTCTTGAGATCCCGGTGGCGGGAATGCGCCATGATCTCCTCGTCGCGCGATCCGCGCCTGTACGCCTCGGTGATGAAGCCCGCGCGGAACCCGTGGGCGGAGATGCGCTCGCGGGGTCCGGCGACGAGGCCGGCTTCCGCCGCGCGCTTCTGAACGATGCGGCCCACCGAGTCCGGATGCAGCCCGTCGTCCATCACGGTGCCGTCCGCCCGGACCGCCCGGAAGACGTAGCCGTCGGCCGGCGCCGCCTGCAGCCAGCGCCGGAGCGCGGCAACCGGACAGGTCGCGGGGCTCCCGCCTGCCAGAACGGTCACGACCGTGCCCTCGCCGTCCTGATCACCTTTCGAGTGCGGCAGGAAGACATCGACGGCGCCGTCCCGGAACGCGAGATCTTCGCGGCGGATCCGCGCGACCTCGGAGCGCCGGAACGCGCCGGCGAAGCTCAACAGGAACAGGGCGCGGTCCCGGAGCGCGGCCACCGTCCCTTCGCAAGCGGCGACGATCCGGAGCGTTTCGGGCACGCCGAGCGCGGCGGCCTGCTTCTTCGGCCTGCCGTAGCGCCGGAACATCCCGCGCAGCGCCGCCCGGACGGCCGGATGCGCCGGGATCCACGGCAACCCCTGGAGCTTGTGCGCCTGACCGATCGTGACGAGCCGACGCTCGATCGTCGCGCGCTTGTGGGTCTCGGCCATGGAGGTGAGGTAGCTCGCCACCTGCTCGGGACCCGCGGGGAGGGGCGCGAGATCGTGGCCGCTGCACCAGCGCGCGTAGTGCTGCCAGTCGGCGCGGTAGGCCCGACGGGAATTCTCCGAGAGCGCCTCGTCGGCGAAGGCGCGGGCGCGGGCGGCAAGCGTGGCGGGCAGCGTCATGGCTCTCTCCCTCGGTCGCGCCTGAGCGTGGCGCTACGTCTGATAAGAAAGGGTTATCAGACGCTGGCCGATGCGGCGCGGCCCGGGCCTCCCCACTCGTGGAGGAGGGTGGGCTGCGTGCCTCGCGAACGGTCCACGAGCGGAGAGGACATCCGCGCTCCGCGGCAGGTCGAGAACGGCGCGCGATGGCGCGGATCTGCGGGCCGGCATCACCCGCTGCGGCGAGTCGGAGCGTCCAGCGGAACCGTGTGATCGGGTCGGGGGTGGCGCCCCCTCGCCTCCGCATCCGGGCAGACGGTCCGCCAACGGTCCGAGCCAGCCGCCCGGCCCGCCGGCAATGCTTCTCCGGTTCGTCCGGATGGTCACCCTTCGGCAGCGTCGCTGCGCCCGGGGCGAGACGTTGGAACACCGCCGCGGGATGTGTCCGAGATTGCGGTCACGCGCTCGACGAAAGTTCATCCAGTGGTTGTGAAGCACGCCGCGGAACTTTAATCCCGGACGAGCGCGGTTTTTATTGATCGCGCTCCGATACCGAGCTCGCAACCTCAAATCACTATTGGATATCCTCGGCAAGAAGACCGCGATCATTAACCTGTATTTAGTTTTGCACCCGCATCTTGGCTCAAATCTCTCCGCAGCGAGCAAGCTGCGGAGCTCTCTGCGATCCTGAACACTGGAGGGGACGTCATGGGTCGGTTTCGCAATTTGCGATTGGGCACCAAGATCGCGATACCGGCCGCCCTACTGCTCGCGACCGCCGTCGGCATCGTCTTCTTCGCGCGGTCGGCGATCGACGAGCTCGAGAAGAACACCCAGCAGATCGTCGACGTGGCCGCCGTTCGCGCCGTCACAGCGCTGCAGATGGCGCTGGCCATGAGCAACGCGACGATCTCCGAGAAGAACATCATCATACAGACCGATGCGGCCACGATGGCTGCCGAGCGTCAGCACTTCCAGCGCGAGCGGACGCTCGCCTACGAGGCGATCGACCGCCTCATCGCCCTCGCGGACACCCCGGCTCGGCATTCGGCGAACGAAGCCATCAAGGCCGATATGGGCGCGTATTTCGCGGCGGCCGACCGTGCCATCGCCCTGGGCATGAAGAACGATGCCGAAGGGGCCCGGACGATCTCGGTCGACGAGGGCCGCCCCGCGCGGGCCAAAGTGCTGGAAGGCGTCCAGATGCGGACCGAGACGAACGCCAGGGAGCTCAGAGCCTCCAGGGACCACGCCGTCGCCGTCGCCGAGCAGATCAAGCTGACGCTCACGGTCATCGCCGCGTCGGGCCTTCTCGTCGCATTCGGGATCCTCGGCGGGATCGTGCTGTTCGGGATCAACCGGCCGCTGGCCAGCCTCGTCGGCGTGCTGCAGCGGATGGCCAGGGGCGAGGTCGACGCCGAGATCAAGGAGGCCGCCCGCGGCGACGAGATCGGTGCCGTCGGCAAGGCGGTCGAGGGCATCAAGGCCATGGTGGCCCAGAAGGCCGCCGAGCAGGCCGAGATCCGGCGCATTGCCGACGAGGCGGCGGCCGTCGAACGCAAGCGGACGATGGTCGAGCTCGCCGACGGTTTCGAGCGCGCGGTCGGCGGGATCATCGGCATGGTCTCGTCCTCGGCCACCGAGCTCCAGGCCACGGCGCAGACGATGACGGCGACGGCCACCGAGACGGCTGGCCGGTCGACCACCGTGGCGGCCGCGGCCGAGGAGGCCGCCAGCAACGTCAACACGGTCGCCGCCGCCGCCGAGGAACTCGGCTCCTCGGTTCAGGAGATCGGCCGGCAGGTCGACGGCTCGGCCGACATGGCGCGGGTGGCGGTCAACGAGGCCGACCAGACCGGCGCGCTGGTGCAGGAACTGAGCGCGTCGGTCGCGCGCATCGGCGACGTCGTCGGCATGATCTCGACCATCGCGGGACAGACCAACCTGCTCGCCCTGAATGCCACCATCGAGGCGGCCCGCGCGGGTGCCGCCGGCCGCGGCTTCGCGGTCGTGGCAACGGAGGTGAAGGCTCTGGCCGAGCAGACCGCCAAGGCCACCGAGGAGATCACCGGGCAGATCGCCCGGGTTCAGGCCTCCACCGGTCAGGCCGTATCGGCCATCGGGTCGATCACCGTGCGGATCCAGGAGATCAGCCACGTGGCCACCTCGATCGCCGCGGCCGTGGAGCAGCAGGGCGCGGCGACGCAGGAGATCGTCCGGAACGTCAGCCAGGCCGCGATGGGCACCGGCGAAGTGACCAGCAACATCGCCGGCGTGGCCGGCGCGGCCGAGGAGACGGGCGCCGCGGCGAGCCAGGTTCTGGGAGCGGCTTCCGAGCTGTCGCGCCAATCCGAGCATCTCGCTGCCGAGGTGGGGCGCTTCATGGCCACCGTCCGAGCCGCCTGATTCGGGGGCGACCCGCGACCCCCCGTCCGGCTCATCGCCGGACGGGGCCGTTTCAGGACCGAGATCCGCGAAGGCGGCTCTCGTCCGCCCTGAACCTTCTTCCCGCATCCGGCGTTGAAGACTTCAATCCATGATTGAGGTCCCGATGAAACACCGTACTCTCTTGCGTACTCTCTCGGCCGCTGCGCCGCTCGCGGCCGTCCTCGCCGGGACGGCCTACGCGCAGGCGCCGGCCACCGCGCCGGGCGCGCCGCCGACCTCCTCGGGCGTCGTCACGCCTCAATCGGGCGCGACCGGCGCGCCGGTCGCGGTGACGGGGTCGCCGACCGGGCAAGCCGCCGACACGCGTTCCAACAGCTCCTCAGCCGCGGGCAACGCCAACCAGCCGGAGCGCCCGTCGCCGCAGGGCGGCAGCGGTGGCAGCAGCCGATAGCCGTCGACGATCCGCCGGCACGGCCCCGGTCACGGCCCCGTTGCCGGCGGCCTCTCCCTGAACCGCTCGCGCCGCGCGGCGGCTGCGACACCGGCCATCGCGCTCGGGTCGCTCCGTCGCCGCGCGTCAGGCCTCGTCCTCGGCCGAGCCGGGCCAGGCCGGACCGTGACGCTCCTCGAGTTCGGCTCGGCCGGCTTCAGTGATGCGGTACTCGACGGTCTTCGTGTCCGGATCCGTCCGACCCGTCGCGAGAACCAGTCCCAGGACCTCCATGCGCCGCATGTAGCCGCTGACCTGATAGAAGCGGGCGCCGGTCTGCGCGAGGGTGCGGAGCCGGTAGAGGCTGCCGGGCGGGAGCTTGTACATCGCCCGCCACCGTATCGGTTGTCGGCCCGGACGTCAGTGGGGACAGGTCGGTTCGGCCGGCAGCCCCGCGGGTGCTGGACCGCCGCGCGATGCGCGCGGGTCGTTCACGCGAGGCGGGACGACGCGGCGGATCGGGCCGCGAGCGCCGTCAGGACCGTCCGCCCGTAAGCGGTGGTCGCGAGGCTCGCGCGGAGCTCGCGGTAGAGGTCGTCCCTCCCGAGGCGACAGTCGAGATCGGGGCGCGCCGCGAACCCGTCGAGTTCCTCGAGGATGAGCGCGGCGAAGTCGGCGGGCTCCAGCAGGCCCTCGGCGGCATCGAGGACGCCGTACTCCTCCAGGAATCCGCCACTCAGGGTGATCAGGCCATCCCTGTACCGGATCAGCGCGAAATAGACGCCGAACCGGATCATGGCCCGGTCGCGCCAGCCCGCCTCGGCGATGTAGGTCCTCATCATCACGTCGGTGGAGAAGACCTCGTGCTCCCCGTCGCGCTGGGCGAGGTAGTCGCGGAAGACGTCGTGGGCCGTCGGATCGAGGTGGAGCAGCGCCTGCATGGCCGGTGCCAGCGCACCCTGATCGTCCTCGGGCCCCCAGAGCTGGCGATACAGCTTCCTGGCCTCCACCACCCCCGGCTGGACCGCGAGATAAGTCGTGAGGAGTGCGCGCAGCGCCGGAACCACGGCAACGCGCTCGCGGGCGATGCGCGCGAAGAAGGCCGATTCCGTCATCGCCCGCCCGCCGACCTCGAAGGTCAACGCGAGCACGTCGCCCCGCAGGAGCTCTCCCAGATCCGCTCGGATCCGGCCGGTGAGCGCGTCCAGGGCTTCGGCGATGGCGGCGGCCGAGAACGCCGCGACGGTGACCACCGGCTGCGAGCGCGCCAGGAAGCGCCGGACCGCCGACGCGCTCGGGCCTGCCGACGGCCGGGGCCGATAGCCGTCCTCCTCCGGGGTGATCGTCCGGGCGGGCGCCGCGTCGGCGCACCGAGCGCGCGGGATGTAGACGGAGTCGCTGAAGAAGCGGATCTCGACCCGCTCCGCATCCGCCACGTCGGCGAAGGCGGAGACGGCCTTCGCGCCGTCGTAGCGCGCGAAGGAGAAGACGGGCGAGCGCGTGCCGTCCAGGCCGATGCGCTGGAAGTCCGTGGTCCGATCCCAGAAATACCCCGACTTGATCCAGAACGCCCGCTCGTCGGGCTCCCAGGCCACCTCGGTGATCGCGCGCGGAGGCTCGGAGCCGGGCCGCGCGACGAGCGTCGCCGCGCGGGCGACGGGCCCGGTCGTCCAGAGTTCGACGGCCTGTCCGAGGCGGGGAGGGCCGGCGTCACCCGTATCGGCCGCTGCCTCCGGTGGGCCCCCGCGCGGGACGGAGTGCGGCGTGACGGCGTAGCGGCCGCTGGGGCTGAACCAGTAGGGCCTCACCGCGTCCGGCAGCGGGTCGTAGCGCAGCGTCGCGCCGGCCCGTTCGAGCCGACACAGCCCGTAGGCCGACCCGCCCGGCCCGCACCGGAAGCCGATGAAGGCCAGTCGCCCTCCGGGATCCTCGAACAGGTCGCCGTGAATGGTCAGGATGGTCGGCCCGTCCGGGCGCGGCGGATAGGCTTCCTCGGGCGACAGGGACCCGACAGGGCCATCGGCATGCCAGACGAGCCCGCGCCCGTGCTGCAGGATCTCGAGATCCGACGCCCGCAGGACGACGATGTCGTCGAAGTACTGCTCGTCGTTCTTCGGTCCATGGCTCCGATAGACCGCGATCCGGTCGGCATCGCGGGTGACGAACAGCTTGTGATTGAAGGGTCCCTCGCCCGGCAGGCGGCGCCGCACGCGATCCCGGCCCGCCCGCCAGTCGATCAGGCAGATTTCCCCGTCATCGGACAGGCAGACCAGTCCCGCAGCGCCGACCAGGGCGGCGGCCCGGATCGAGTCCTGCGGAAAAGGCAGGATCATGCGCCACCGCCCGCCGTCTTCGACGGCCGCGACCGTGTTGTATCGCTGCTCAGTGCCGGTGATCGCCAAACGGGGCATGCACGATCCTCGTCAGCGCCGGAAGGTTCGGTCGACGGGCACGCCGCCCTCCGGGGACGCCCGATGGCCGCGGAGAGGGGAGGGCGCCGTGACCCGTATCTCCCCGTGCCTCGCACGGATCGAGGGGCGGGCGGTCGAGCCGGTCCTGCACCGTTGTCGAGATCCTGCCGACGCGTCCCGGACGCTTTCCCAAAGACTTCATCCATCTCGCGCAGCGCGCCGGCAGCATCCGTGCCGTCGGCTCCGGGTCCGGGTCCGGCCGGTGTTGCGCCGGAAGAGCACGGGGCTTGTCCATGTCTAGCGCCATCGTATGGTACCCCGCGCTGCAGCGAACGTCACGGCGCGGCGATGAGCTAGTCCTCTGGACAGGGCTACCGGCTCCGACGATGCCATCGGACAGGTTTGGGCACCGTGGCTCTGTTCTGCTGGCTGCGGTTCGCATGACAGAGGGAGCGCCACCGTGAGGCAACGCCGGCGCGCGGCCGTACGGCCGCAGGGCGCGTGTGACAGGAATGAGGACGGGTTCGGCGCATTCCCGGACGCGATCGTGACGGCTCTGGCGCTCCGCGCGATCGACGGCGGCCCCCGGATCGCCCGAGGCACACGCCTTCGACCATGCGGACAAGGGCTGGCGCTCGACCCGGCGTCGACGAAGACGGTCACATGTCGGGCGACGACAGGCCGCCCGACAGCGCCGGGGGCTTCCACGGCCTTCCGGCCTGGCACGCAGCATCATCGAGCACGCGCCACCGGCCGGATACACGCACGGAACAGAATCCACCCATCATGCAGCATCTCCATGGACGAAGCGTGAGGACATCGAAGGCCATGCGCCGTGAGATCACTTTTCTTACCGTGGCAATTCTAGGGTCTTGTCTTGGAGTCCCTGCAATGGCGCAGGAGATGCGCTGGCAGAAGCGGGAAGGGGACGGTCGCGTCCATCTTGCCTACGAGATTCCGGACAGCGGCGCGCAGAGCCTCGCGCTCACCTGCGACACGCGGGGCGGACAGCTGAGTGTCGACTACTACGACGACAGAGACCGCGCTCGGGACGGCACCCGGGCCGAGGTCGAGTTCGCCTCGGAGGGCGGCACGCTCTCGCTGCCGATGCGGGCGAAACAGCTGGAACTCGACGACCAGATCGTGCTCCAGACCACGACAACGTTGACGCAAGACTGGGTGCGGATCCTGTCCGGCAAGACCCTTCGCGTGACGCTCTCTGGCGACACCCAGCGGATCCCTCTGGCCGGCGCCCGGACCGGTCTCGATGCCCTGGTCGCGGGCTGCAGCCGTCCTTCGCGATGACTCGCGATGACGCCGGGGGTCAGATCGTAGTATAAGCGCCGATCATGCGGAGTTCGTCGCTGAATTCCATAATGTTTGTTATGCGAATATCGTTCAGCGGCTCGAAGCTTCTCATCGAAGACGGCATCGCCGACTTCCCGCCGGACGCCTGAGGACGCCGCGCGCCCTCCCCCAGACGATCGGGCCGCCGGCGGGCCGCGCGTGCCGAACCGTCACCGGAGGGGTCGATCGCCCTCACCCCCGACGCGCGCGTCCCACCCCGCCATCGTCAGCCGGGCGACGGCCTCGAGCTCCTCCCGGGTCGCGCCGTCGCGGGCCTGGAGCGACATGCCGTTCTGCACCGTGAGCACGAAGCGGGTGAGTGCGGCGACGTCGACGGCGGCGCCGATCTCGCCCGCCGCGACCGCGCGCGCGAGCCGCTCCGCGACCCGTCGGCGCCCCTCGGCGCGGGCCGCGCGCAGCAACGCGCCGAGCTCCGCCTGCCCCTCGCTGCCGGCAGCCGAGAGCGTCACCATGCAGCCGAGCGGCTCGATGCGGCCGCAGGCGCCGGTGAGCGCGGCGGCCGAATCCATCAGGAGCGCCTCGACGGCCCCGCGCGCCGAGGCGGCAGCGTCGAAGTTGGCCCAGACCATCCCGCCGTACCGGTCGCCGTAGTGGCGCAGCGCCTCGGCGTAGAGCGCCTCCTTCGAGCCGAACGCCGCGTAGAGGCTCGGCGACCCGATCCCCATGGCCGCGGTGAGATCCGAGATGGATGTCGCGGCGAAGCCGCGGCGCCAGAACAGCTGCATCGCCTGATCGAGCGCCGCCTCCCGGTCGAAGGCGCGGGGCCGGCCGCGACCGCGGGCGGGCGCGGCCCGGTCCCCTGCCTGATCCCCTGCCTGGTCCCCTGCCTGGATCGAAGCGGATTTTTGCATCGATCGTTATATAAACCGCTTGACCCGGGCCGGCAACGCATCTAGCCATTTCTGTGTCGTTCATTACAGAAAGAGGCGGACGTGAGTGAGCTGGCAGGCAAGCGCGCCCTGGTGACGGGCGCATCACGCGGAATCGGTGCGGCCATCGCCCTGGCGCTCGCGGACCGGGGCGCGGACGTCGCCATCACGTATGAGCGGTCCGCCGAGCGGGCGGCCGAGATCGTCCGCGCCATCGAGGCGAAGGGCCGCCGCGGGCGCGCCATCCAGGCCGACAGCGCCGACGCCGCGGCGGTGAAGCGCTCGGTCGACGAGGCGGCCGAGAGCCTCGGCGGGCTCGACATCCTCGTCAACAACGCCGGCATCGCCCGCGGCGGCCCCGTCGCGGAGATGAGCCTCGCCGACATCGACGCCATCCTGGACGTCAACGTCCGCTCCGTCGTGCTGGCGTCGCAGGCGGCCATCCCGCACCTGAAGGAGGGCGGCCGGATCATCTCCATCGGCTCCTGTCTCGGGGAGCGGGTCCCGTTCCCCGGGGTGACGGTCTACTCCATGTCGAAATCCGCCCTGCTCTCGTTCACGCGGGGTCTGGCGCGCGAACTCGGGCCGCGCGCCGTCACGGTGAACCTCGTGCAGCCGGGATCGACCGACACCGACATGAACCCGTCCGACGGGGCGCAGGCGGACATGCAGCGGGCGATGACCGCCCTCGGCCATTACGGGACGCCGGACGATATCGCGGCCGCGGTGGCCTTCCTGGCGAGCCCGGCCGCGCGCCAGATCACCGGCACCACCCTCACGGTCGACGGCGGCGCGAACGCGTGAACCTCCGCGGCGGACCGACGGACGCGGGCTCCGTCGCGTCGATCCGCCGATGGCCGCCCCTCCCCGGGTCGGGGCGGCCCTCCTGCGCGGCCCTCCTGCGCGGCCCTCCTGCGCGGCGCTCCCGGGCCGAAGCCCCGGGTCGCGCGCACGGCTCCGGCTCAGCGGACGCGCTCCCACGTGATGGCGATCCGCGTGCCGTCCGGGCGCCGGAAGCTCTCGCTCAGCCGGTCCCCTTCGACGGTCAGGCGAAGCTGCTCGGTCGTGCGCACGTCGCCGACCCAGTTCGGGAAGGTCGAGCCCTCGACGCGGTTGCCGCTGAACGCGCCGTCGGCGTCCACCGTGTAGGTGCCGAAGAACCCGATGCTGCCGGCCATGGCCGCCCGGTTCTCCTCCGCTGTCCCCTGACCGCGCGCGCTCGAGGCGAACCGGGGAATGTCGGCGTCCGTGAGCACCTCGACGAAGTGCATGTCGCGCGTGAACACCAGCAGCCCGCTCGGGCGCGCGCCGTAGGCCGGCGCGTTGCGCCCCTCCGGATCGAGCCGAGCGGACACCATGCGCCACGTCCCCAGCACCTGGTTGGCGGGCTCGGCTCTGGCGGTCGATGCCGCCGCGAGCGCCGTCACGAGCGCCGCCGCGAGCACGGCCAGGCCCCATCTCGATCGGATCATCCCTCCCCTCCCCTTCTGCCCGCGGCAGGCACCGCGACCGACATGGACGGCGCGGCGCTCCACCCTAGCCGCCCCCGTGGACGAAGGCGCCATCGTCGTCGCGTCCTTGTCTCCGCGACGCTGCCCCGGCACGCGGTCGGGCACCGACACGCGCGCAGGCGCAGCGCCGTGGATCAGCGGATGCCGCCGCTGGCCGTGATGTTCTCGCCGGTGAGCCAGCGCGCGTCGTCAGAGGCGAGGAAGGCCACGACGGTGGCGATGTCGTCCGGCTCACCGGCCCGGCCGAGGGGCGTCTGCGCGACCATCCCGGCCTCCATCTCCGAGCCGGAGATGCCGGCCGCGTGCGTGCCCTCGGTCACCACGTAGCCCGGGCTGACGACGTTCACGCGGATCTTGCGCGGGGCCAGCTCGTTGGCGAGCACCCCCGATATGGCGTTCACCGCCCCCTTGGTCCCCGCGTAGACCGCCGCCGCCGGCGTGTGGACGTGCGTGATCGCCGAGGAGACGTTCACGATGCTCCCGCCCTCGCCGAGATGCTTCGCGGCCGCCCGCGTCGCCAGCAGGACGCCGAGCACGTTGACGTCGAACTGGCGGCGGTAGTGTTCCTCGGTGACCTCCTCGATCGCCGCGAACTCGTAGACGCCGGAATTGTTGACCAGCACGTCGAGCCGCCCGAACGCGCGGATCGCGGCCTCGATCACATCCTGCGCCTCGGACGCTCGGGACACGTCGCCCTGGGCCGCGACGGCCCGGCCGCCGGCGGACGTGATCGCGGCCACGACGGCGTCGGCCCCCGCCCTGCTGGACGCGTAGTTCACCACCACGGCGGCGCCGTCCCGCGCCAGCGCCTTGGCGATCCCCGCACCGATGCCCTTCGATGCCCCGGTCACGACGGCGACCTTGCCCGCAAGCTTCGACATGTGTCCTATCTCCGATATGGGCCGGCCGCGGGATGGCGGCCTGAGTCCCATAGTTCGGAACTTCGGAACTAACGGAGCGTCGTTCAAGACCCCATATGGACGAAAGATGAGACCGCTGTTTCACCCCGCCATCGAGGACGTGCGACCCGAGGCCATCCTGCACGCCCTCGCCGACCCGAGCCGCGCGGCCATCTTCGCCAGGATCATGCGGGCGGGATGCGTCGAGGCCTGCTCGGCCGTGTCGGCGCTCGGGGACCGCGTCATCCCGAAATCCTCGTTGTCCAACCACTTCAAGGTCCTGCGCGAGGCCGGGTTGATCCGCAGCGAGCGTCACGGCGTCGAGGTGCGCAACCATTCCCGCTGGGCCGAGGTGGAGGCGCGCTTTCCCGGCCTGCTGATGGGCATCATCAACGCCTACGCGGCGGAGGCCGGCCCCGCCGCAGAGGCTGCCGGACCGCGATAGGGGCCTGGCCCGGATCGGCCGCCTCGAGCGCGCACGGCCGCTCGCCCGGAGCGGCCGACGGTCGGTCAGGACCGATCCCGCCGAGACACGCGCGCCGGATCAGCGCGGCCCGATCGGCTCCGAGGCCAGCAGCGTCTCGAAATACGCGATGGTTCTCATGAGCCCGTCCCGCAGCGGCACGGTCGGGCGCCAGTCGAGGAGTTGCGCGGCCAGGGCGATGTCGGGCCGCCTCTGGCGCGGGTCGTCCACCGGCAGCGGGGCGTGCACGAGCTTCGAGCGCGAGCCCGACAAGTCGACGACGAGTTCGGCGAGCTGCCGGATGGTGAACTCGTCCGAGTTTCCCAGATTGACGGGGCCGGTGATCTCGGCGTCGGTGGCCATCATCGCCTGCAGCCCCAGGACCAGGTCGTCGACGTAGCAGAACGAGCGGGTTTGATGCCCTTCGCCGAAGATCGTGATCGGCGCGCCGCGCAGGGCCTGGACGACGAAGTTGGAGACGACCCGGCCGTCGCTGGGATGCATGCGCGGGCCGTAGGTGTTGAAGATCCGCACCACCTTGATCGGGACGCGGTGCTGTCGGTGATAGTCGAAGAACAGGGTCTCGGCGCAGCGCTTGCCCTCGTCGTAGCAGGAGCGCGGGCCGAGGGGATTGACGTTCCCCCAGTAGCCCTCGGGCTGCGGGTGCACGAGCGGATCCCCGTAAACCTCCGAGGTCGAGGCCTGGAGGATCGGCACGCGGAGCCGCTTCGCCAGCCCCAGCATGTTGATCGCCCCCATGACGCTGGTCTTGGTCGTCTGGACCGGGTCGAACTGGTAGTGGATCGGGGATGCCGGGCAGGCGAGATTGTAGATCCGATCCACCTCGACGAAGAGCGGGTGCGTGACGTCGTGCCGTATGAGCTCGAAGCGCGGATTGTCGAACAGGTGGGCGATATTGCTCTTCCGGCCCGTGAAGAAATTGTCGACGCAGAGCACCTCGTGGCCCTGCTCCAGCAGGCGCTCGCTGAGGTGCGAGCCGATGAAGCCGCCGCCGCCGGTGATCAGGATCCGATCGCTCATCCGTGATGCTCCTGGCGCTCAGAGCCTGGCCGCGTCGGTGGCGGCGCGGGTCCTGAAGAGGGTGAGCCGTCTCAGCCAGTGCGGGCGCGCGGCGCGCCGCTCGGGCAGGTTCCGCTCGACGAAGCTGGCGAACTCTTCGAGGTCGAGATCGAAATCCTCGCGCTCCCGGCTGCCGGGGACATGCAGGGCGTTGGTCGAGGTATCGAGGTCCGTCACCCGCTCGGCGGGGAAGTAGTGACAGGCCGACACGTTCTCGCGAAAGATCTCGGTGTCGTAGATGCGCAGATCGTCCTTCCCGCTGAGCACGGATCGGCTCGATATGACGCATCCGGGCGCGTTGGCGACCCACTTATACTTGGCGAGCCCGGCCCCGAAATGCGTCACGAACAGGTCGGTGTGGAGCGCGGCCACGAGGCTCGCCCCCATCGAGCAGGGCACGAGCGGCAGCAACTCCACGTTGGAGACATCGGCGACCCGTGCGCGGAGCGCCCCGATCAGGTCGAGCTCCTTCCGGACGATGGACGGCACGGTCCCCTCCGCGGGCACGAGGCTCTCGCAGTAGCTCTCGACGTAGCCGCCCGCAGTGCCCGCGAGCGTGTTGTGCCCGTCGACGATGACGAGGAATCTCTCGCCGCGCCGCCGGCCGAGGCGTCGGATCAGCGCCACGTAGCCGTCGAGCTGCCGGACCCACTGGCGGTTCTCCAGGCGCAGCCCGATCAGGACGATCGTGGCCCGGCGCGCCGCTTCCGTCAGGCGGGCATCGAGCGCGGGTTCCGCGCTCCGCGCCAGGGCCGCGAGACGATCGGCCAATCGCTGGCTCACGCGGTAGGACCGGAAGGGCAGGAAGGTCGCCGCGCCGGCGACGGCGGCCTGCAACAGGGGCAGCGGGCCTTCGATCCCGCGATACACCTGCCCGGCGAGCTCCGGGAAGACGGCGTCGACGGGAGAGATCGGCTCGTTGCAGCTCGCGAACAGGAACACCGCCGGCGCGCGACCGAGCGACAGCACGTCGTCGACCGCGGCCAGCTCGTTCCAGATGGCGTGACTGATGTGCGCGTGCTCGAAGACCACCCCGACGCGCGTCGACCGCGCCGCGCCGTCGATCAGCGCCGGCAGGAGGTACTGCCGCCACAACCGCACCTGCACCAGGGTCGCGGCGTCGAACCCGACGCTTCCCAGGTTCGGCCGGGCGTAGGCCGTGTTCGCGCGAACGTCCAGCAGGGCCGACGCGAGGCGCGAGTTCTTGCCGATCAGCGTGCACAGCGTCTCGTTCCGGTCCGCCGCGTAGCCGACAAAGCGGAAGCCCGGCATGGGCAGGTAGATCGAGAAGCGCAGATCGCCGCCGTCCGGATGGGCCGTCTCCTGGCCGCCGCGCGCGACGATCGCCTTCGTCACCAGTTCGGGCAGGTGGGGCGGAGCCCCCGCCGGTGCGGCGTTGAGGCGTGCCAGCGCCGCGTGCATCGCCTGCGCCCGCGGATCGGAACCGCCGCCCGTGACGACCCGGACAGCGTGCTCCGGGCTCGCGGCAGCCGCGCGCGCGAGGGCTTCGATCAGGAGGTGGAGATCCTCGATCATGGCCCGCGTGTTCGACGCGTCGCCGTCGTCGGTGTGGAGCGCCTCGGCCTGCCACTCGAGCGGGCCGGGGCCGTCCCACGGCGCGGCGAGGAAATCCGCAGCGCAGGACGCCAGCGGTGTGCCGTTCGGGTTCAGGAATCGGAACGCGCGCGCGTCGTTCGGACCCAGGAGCGCGACCACCGTGGCGCGCCCGCCGAGATCGATCAGACCCAGGACATCCCAGTCGGGCTCCGTCGGGGCAGGCGCGACGAGCCGACCATCGCGGCTCGCGACCGCCTCGCCCGATCGATGCAGCCTGCGGGTGTGGCGGATGATCATGGGCGCCCGTCCTCGATAGCTCCGTCCGGGTTTGTCGAAGTTCGGGCGTTGCCACAAGGAGGCCCTTGGGCGCGCCCCGGAACAGGCCGATCCGATCGGATGCGCCCGACGCGCCCGCAGTGGACCCGCGTCCCGTCGACGGGGTGAAGGCTGCTAGGCGGCCCGCGATCACCTGTCCCGATGACATAGCAGAGCGGGGTGCCGCGGCGCGCTTCGATCGGTGACGGCGTTGTCGGGTCGCCGGGAGCACTGACACATTGTTGCGGCGGCGCCGAGGAGTTCTTGCCGCGCGTCGCGCCGATCCTGGCCGACACGATCTGCTGCAGAGAGTTGTATATCTGCGGGTCACACCTATACTAGAAGTTGCTAAATTTCCGGCATGGACGGTATGATACTGGTACCGAATATCGATTTTGGTATATCACTACCAGAGATCGGGTTTGTGCGAACCGATTTGCGCCGGAGGAGGCCAGGCTGTTGCAGACTACGGCTGATCTTGCATTGCGCGCGGCCGGCTATGTCGGCGCCTGGACAGCGGACGTGTCGGCGGGACAATCCCTCCTCGACGAGGGGACGGCGGCGCTGCTCGCCGGGGATGCGACCCTGGCCGGGCGCCCGCTGCCCATCGAGATCGCCCTTCGATGCACCCATCCGGACGATCGCGACTGGGTCTTCGCGCGCATCGCCCGGGTGCGCCGGACCGGCGGCCCCGTCTCGGCCGAGTACCGCGTCCTCACGGACGGCGGCGAGGTTCGATGGGTTCTCGACCGTGGCAGCCTCACGCCCGATCCGGCGGGACGGATGCGCGGTCGCGGCATCATCATCGACACCACGGACAGCCACCGCGGCCCCTTCCTTCCGAGCGCGGCGGGCGATCTGCCGGCGGACGACCCGATGGTCCTCGCGATCGATCACCTCCTGCAGGCGCGCGCGGCGATCGTCGCGATGGGCCACCAGCGGCTGCAACAGGTGTCGGATCTGGCGCTGTTCGAGGTCGGGCGAGCGCTGGCGCGGCGCGCTCGGGCGTAGCCGGACGGTCCTGCCCGCGGGACGCCGGCGCGGATCTCCCCGGATTGCCACGGACGCGAGTCAGTGTTCGAGGGCGTGCGCCGGAGCACGGTCGGCGGCCTCGGCCCGTGAGAGCTTACCGACAGGCCGAGAGATCAGTATTCCCGGTGGAGGCTCCGATGGCTGATGCTGCGATCCGCGAGACGATACACCTCGACGAAGGCGACGTGATCGTCCTGCTCCCCGGCAACCTGTCCCCGGCCAGCATCGGCCTGCTCCAGGCCAAGCTCGACGGTTTGGCCGCGGACCTGAACGCGCGGTGCCTGGAGGAAAGCCGCGCTTCCCTCTCGGGATTGGCCGGGCTGGCCGCCTTCCTCGCGAGCTGAGGCCGCCCAGACAGCGCAGCACGGGCCGTCCAGACCGTGCTGCGACGGCTGGAGGACAGGTGCCGCCGGTCGAGACAGCCGCGACATGCCCCCTCGCCCGACCCGGTCGGAAGCGGCCCTAGTGCAGGTGCAGGGCCTTGAGCGCCTTGCGCACCAGTTTCTCCCCGCAGGGCTTGGCGATGAAATGGGCCTCCTCGGGCAGCGCGGTCGCCTCGCGCGGATCGCAGCCCGAGCAGACGATGATCCGGGTCTCCGGCCAGCGTGCCCGGACGGCGTGCGCGAGCGCGCGGCCGTCCATCGTGCCGGGCATGTTGATGTCGGTGTAGAGCAGGACGGCCCCGTCACATGCCTCCAGATGCTGGAGCGCGCCCTGGGCGTGTTCCGCCTCCAGCACCTCGAACCCCAACGCCGTCAGCATGTCGGCCGCGACGAGGCGGCTGAACTCTTCGTCCTCGGCGAGGACGGCGATGGGGCGAGGTCTTGACATGCAGCGGCAACTGCATCGCCCGGTCGCCTGTTTCAGCGTGGCCGGGGATTTTCCGACGCCTGCGACCCTTTCGACAGATCCGGCTCGCCGGCGGCGCTGTCGACCTCCCGACCGCGCACGCGGCGCACGAGGCCAACCCTGCGCGACCCGGGCCGGACGCTTCGGTCACCGATACGGCAAGTCATCGCCGCGCTTGCCGGGCTTCCGGGCGCCGTCGCCGAGATCAGCGGGCGCCGCCGCAGCCTCGTCCTCGACCGATGCGGCACGCGCCTCCAGTGCCGCGCCGACCTGTCCAGGCGAATACCTCACTCAGCCGGCCCCGCGACCGCCGAAATGGATGCCTCGTCTGCGAGAGACTTCATGTCCGGAAGTCGCCCATCGGTCCGGGCGCCCCTGTCGACGTAGAAGCGGCCGCGTCCTGTAGGGCGAAACCTGACTTATGATGCTTGCAACGGTTTGCTACGGCTGATGGTTACTGCTCGCGAAAAGCGTGGAGAGCTCGATGTACGCCTCGGTGCTGGGTGGTCCGGAGATAGCGGTCGAGCCTCCGGGTGCCGGTCCGCCGCCTGAGGCGATCATCCTCCGCGAACACATCCGCCTGATCCTGCGCAAGCTCCCGCGCCCCGCGCCCAGCGCTCAGTACAGCTGAAGGGAACGAAGCACGACACCGTCGGCGGTGTGGATCTCCACGCACCAGCGCTCGTCGGGATCGGGCAACTCGCCCCGTGCGTGCATCTCGGCGATCAGCTGCGTCGCCTCGGCCACGGCGATCTCGATCGAGTTTGCCAGCACGCCCTCCTCGTCCTCGATGACCTCGTCCGGCCCCCTCAGGCGGAAATGGTACCGCTCTACCATGTCGCTCCTGCTCACGCCGTCGGCACGGCATGCCGACCGCGCGAGGGTAGCATCGAATGGCCGGATAAAGCCAAGCTGGCATGCCAAGTCGGGGCCGACCGTGGCGAGATCTGCCCTGGGCGGCGCAGGTTCCCGCCTGTGATCTGCGAGGATGTCGGGGGCAAGGCCGGTGCGCGCCGACGCAGGTTGTTGCGCCGGCCAAGCTCTTAACGCGTCAGGCCTTTTCGCGGCGCATTGTGCGGGCATGTGCCATTGCCCGACGAGTTCGCCATGCATTTCGAGATCCGCGCGACCGACACCCGTCTGTGGACCTGGGTCCTCCTCGATGCGACGCAGATGCCCGTCCTGACATCGGACCGCACCTTCCCCTCGGAAGCCCAGGCCTCGGCGGCGGCGCTGGCCTTCGCCAAGCTCGTCACGCGGGCCGGCAGGACCCTCACCGCCGCACCGCCGGGCGGCCTGATCTGAGGCGACCGCCGTTCCCCGGCGCGACGGGGTCTATGGCTGACGCCTGACGCAACCCCGCAACGCCATGTCGGTGTGCAGGGCGACGATCTCCGCCTTGGTCATCCGGCCGTCGGGCCGGTACCACGTGCAGGCGCTGGTGAGCATCCCGAGGATCGCGTAGCCGGCGACCCGCGCGTCCCGGACGTCCAGCTCCCCCGCCTCCGATCCCCGCTCGAGCAGCGCGACCAACCGGTCTTCGTAGGCCCGGCGCAGGGCGACGATCGCCGCGTAATGCGGCGGGTCGAGCGAGCGCAGCTCGAAATTCGCGATGAAGACCTCCTGCTTCTTCTCGAGATGGTACGTGACGTGGTGCGCCACGAAGGCGCGGAGACGGTCCGTCGGGGTGCCGGTCGCCGTCGCCAGCGCCGCGTCGGTCCGCGCCAGCAGCGTCTCCATGTGGTCGCGGACGATGTCGAACAGCAGATCCTGCTTGCTGCGGATGTGGTTGTAGAGCGAGGCCGCCTGGATCCCGACCTCGGCGGCCAGGGCGCGCAGGGTCATCGCCTCGTAGCCGTGGCGATAGATGAGCCGAAGCCCGGCCCGGCGGATGGCGGCGGCCGTGCGCGGCCCGTTCGATCCGGCGGTGCGACCCACGAAGACACTCCGAAGACAGTTCAGAGCGCAACAGACACCGGGGAATGCTCACGCCGATCCCCGCTATAGGCTAACGAACAACCGTTCGTAAATCGCCTTGCCAGCACCGCTTAACGAACGTACGTTCGTTTCAAAGAGGCGAGTGCCCGATTCTCAGGCGAGGAGACGCGCGATGCCCATCGGCCTGCAGGATTTCGACTTCGGCCTGGGCGAGACGGCCGACGCCCTGCGCGCCGAGGTGGAGCGCTTCGCGCGCGCCGAGATCGCCCCCCGCGCGGCGGCGATCGATGCCAGCAACGCGTTTCCCGCGGACCTCTGGCCCAAGCTCGGCGCCCTCGGCGTTCTGGGCGTCACCGTCGAGGAGACCTATGGCGGCGCCGGCATGGGCTACCTCGAGCACGCCGTGGCCATGGAGGAGATCAGCCGGGCCTCGGCCTCGGTCGGGCTGTCCTACGGCGCGCATTCCAACCTCTGCGTGAACCAGATCCGCCGCAACGGCACCGAGGCGCAGAAGCGCCGCTACCTGCCGAAGCTGATCGCGGGCGAGCATGTCGGCGCGCTCGCGATGTCCGAGCCGGGCTCCGGGAGCGACGTCGTCTCCATGCGGCTGCGGGCCGACAGGCGCGACGACCGCTACGTCCTGAACGGCACCAAGATGTGGATCACCAACGGTCCCGACGCCGACGTCCTGGTGGTCTACGCCAAGACGGATCCCGAGGCCGGCCCGCGGGGGATCACGGCGTTCCTGGTCGAGAAGGATTTTCCCGGCTTCTCCACCGCGCAGAAGCTCGACAAGCTCGGCATGCGCGGCTCGAACACCTGCGAGCTGCTGTTCCGGGACTGCGCGGTACCGGAGGAGAACGTCCTGGGCGCGGTCGGGCGCGGCGTCGGCGTGCTGATGTCGGGCCTCGACTACGAGCGCGCCGTGCTGGCCGCCGGGCCGCTCGGCATCATGCGCGCCTGCCTCGATGTCGTGCTGCCCTACCTCCACGAGCGCCGGCAGTTCGGTCGGCCGATCGGCGAGTTCCAGCTCATGCAGGGCAAGATCGCCGACATGTACACGGCGACGAACGCCGCCCGGGCCTACGTCTACGCGGTGGCGCGGGCCTGCGACCGCGGGCGGGCGACGCGCCGGGACGCCGCGGGCGCGATCCTGTTCGCGGCCGAGCGCGCGACCGCGGTGGCCCTCGACGCGATCCAGGCGCTCGGCGGCAACGGCTACATCAACGACTATCCGACCGGCCGCCTGCTGCGCGACGCCAAGCTCTACGAGATCGGCGCCGGCACGAGCGAGATCCGGCGGATGCTGATCGGCCGCGAATTGTTCGCCGAGACGGCATGAGCGGGGAGCGGGCGCCATGCCGGTGATCGAATCCGCTCTGGATCCGCGCGCGCCCGAGGCCCGCGCCAATGCCGAGGCCATGCGCGCCCTGGTGGCGGACCTGCGCGCGACCGCCGACCGCGTCCGGCTCGGCGGCGGGGAGGCCGCGCGGGAGCGCCATCGCGCCCGCGGCAAGCTCCTGCCCCGGGACCGGATCCGTGCGCTGATCGACCCGTTCTCGCCGTTCCTGGAAATCGGCCAGCTCGCCGGGCACGGCCTCTACGGCGGCGAGGTCCCCTCGGCCGGGATCGTCACCGGCATCGGCCGCGTCGCGGGGCGCGAGTGCGTGATCGTCGCCAACGACGCGACCGTGAAGGGCGGCACCTACTTCCCGATGACGGTGCAGAAGCACCTCCGGGCGCAGGAGATCGCGCAGCAGAACCGGCTGCCCTGCCTCTACCTCGTCGACAGCGGCGGCGCGCATCTGCCCAGCCAGGACGAGGTCTTCCCGGGCCGGGACCATTTCGGCCGCATCTTCTACAACCAGGCGACGATGTCGGCGCAGGGCATCGCCCAGATCGCCGTGGTGATGGGCTCCTGCACCGCCGGCGGCGCCTACGTGCCGGCGCTTTGCGACGAGTCGATCATCGTCCGCGGCCAGGGCACGATCTTCCTCGGCGGGCCGCCGCTGGTGAAGGCCGCGACGGGCGAGGTGGTCAGCGCCGAGGAGCTCGGGGGCGCCGACGTGCACGCCCGGATCTCGGGCGTGACCGACCACATGGCGGAGACCGACGCGCACGCCCTCGGCATCGCCCGCCGCATCGTGGCCAACCTGAACGCGGTGAAGCGCCCCGCGCTCGCGCCGCGGCAGCCCGAGCCGCCGCGCTACGCCGCCGAGGAGATCTACGCGGTGGTGCCGGCCGACCGCCGGACGCCCTACGACGTGCGCGAGGTCATCGCCCGGCTGGTGGACGGCAGCGACTTCGACGAGTTCAAGCGCCTCTACGGCCAGACCCTGGTCTGCGGCTTCGCCCATATCTGGGGCTACCCGGTGGGGATCGTCGCCAACAACGGCATCCTGTTCTCGGAGAGTGCTCTGAAGGGCGCCCACTTCGTCGAGCTCTGCGCCCAGCGCGGCGTGCCCCTGGTGTTCCTCCAGAACATCACCGGCTTCATGGTCGGCCGGCGCTACGAGGCCGGCGGCATCGCCAAGGATGGGGCCAAGATGGTCACCGCCGTCGCGACCGCGGCGGTGCCGAAGTTCACCGTCCTGATCGGCGGCAGCTTCGGGGCCGGCAATTACGGCATGTGCGGGCGGGCCTACGGGCCGCGCTTCCTCTGGATGTGGCCGAACGCGAGGATCGGCGTGATGGGCGGCGAGCAGGCCGCCTCGGTCCTGGCCACGGTCCGGCGCGACGGTGTCGAGGGCCGCGGCGGCACGTGGTCGGCGGAGGACGAGGCGGCGTTCAAGGCGCCGATTCGGGCGCAGTACGAGGAGCAGGGCCACCCCTACTATTCCAGCGCACGGCTCTGGGACGACGGGGTGATCGACCCGGCCGACACGCGCCGCGTCCTGGCGCTCGGTCTCTCGGCGAGCCTCAACGCGCCGATTCCCGAGACCCGCTTCGGCCTGTTCCGGATGTAGGAGGCGCGGGATGAGCGGCACCTTGCTGGAGGCGGTCGACGAGCGCGGGGTCGCCACCCTGACGCTCAACCGTCCGGAGCAGCACAATGCCTTCGACGACGGCCTGATCGCCGCCCTCACCGCGTCCCTGCACCGGCTGGGCGCCGCTCCCGGGATCCGGGCGGTCGTCCTGGCGGGCGCCGGCCAGAGCTTCTCGGCGGGCGCCGACCTCGCCTGGATGCGCCGGATCGCCGGCCAGTCCTTCGACAGCAACCTCGCCGACGCCGCCGGGCTCGCGGGGCTGATGCACAGTCTCGACCGGCTGCCGAAGCCGACGCTCGCCCTCGTGCACGGGGCGGCCTACGGCGGCGGCGTCGGGCTCGCCGCCTGCTGCGATATCGCCATCGCGGCCGAGAGCGCGCGGTTCTGCCTGAGCGAGGTGCGGCTCGGCCTGATCCCGGCGACGATCGGCCCCTACGTGGTCAACGCGATCGGCGCGCGCTGGGCCCGGCGCCTGTTCCAGACCGCGGAGGTCTTCTCCGCCGAGCGCGCCCGGGCGATCGGCCTCGTGCACGAGGTGGTGCCCGACGACCGGCTGGAGGCGGCCGGCGCGGAGGTGCTGCGCGACATCCTCCGGGGCGCCCCGGGCGCGCAGGCCGAGGCCAAGGACCTCGTCTTCCTGTGCGAGGGGCGGCCGGTGGACGCCGACCTGGGGCGCGAGACGGGCCGGCGCATCGCCCGGCGCCGGGCCTCGGACGAGGGGCAGGCGGGCATCGCCGCCTTCCTCGACAAGCGCTTAGCCCCGTGGCGGCGGGACTGAGGGGGCGGCCATGTTCGGCAAGATCCTCATCGCCAACCGCGGGGAGATCGCCTGCCGGGTGATCGCTACCGCCCGGCGCCTCGGCATCGGCACGGTCGCGGTCTATTCGGAGGCGGATGCCGGCGCCCGCCACACCCGGATGGCCGACGAGGCGTGGCCGATCGGGCCCGCCCCGGCGCGCGAGAGCTACCTCGTGGCCGAGCGGATCCTCGACGTCGCCCGGCGCGCCGGGGCGGAGGCGATCCATCCGGGCTACGGCTTCCTGTCGGAGAACGCGGACTTCGCCGGCGCCTGCGCCGGGGCCGGCCTCGTGTTCGTCGGCCCGCCACCCGCGGCGATCCGCGCCATGGGCTCCAAGGCCGAGGCCAAGGCGCTGATGGAGCGCGCCGGGGTCCCGCTGGTGCCGGGCTATCACGGCGCCGCGCAGGATGTCCCGGTGCTGAAGGAGGCGGCCGCCCGGATCGGCTACCCGGTCTTGATCAAGGCCTCGGCCGGCGGCGGCGGCAAGGGCATGCGCGTCGTCGAGGCCGCCGCGGCGTTCGAGGCCGCGCTGACCGGCGCGCAGCGCGAGGCGCGGGCGTCCTTCGGCGACGACCGGGTGCTGATCGAGGCGTACCTGACCCGCCCCCGGCACATCGAGATCCAGGTCTTCGCCGACAGCCACGGCAACACCGTCTCGCTGTTCGAGCGCGACTGCTCGATCCAGCGCCGCCACCAGAAGGTGATCGAGGAGGCGCCGGCCCCGGGGATGGATCCGGTCCGGCGCGCGCGGATGGGCGAGGCCGCGGTCGCGGCGGCGCGGGCGGTCGGCTATGTCGGCGCCGGCACGGTGGAGTTCATCGCCGAGGGCGAGACCTTCTACTTCATGGAGATGAACACCCGGCTCCAGGTCGAGCATCCGGTGACCGAGATGGTCACCGGCCTCGACCTGGTGGAGTGGCAGCTGCGCGTGGCCGCGGGCGAGCGGCTGCCGCTCGGCGCCCCGGATCTGGCCCTGCGCGGCCACGCGATCGAGGCGCGGGTCTACGCCGAGGATCCGGCGCGCGATTTCCTGCCGGCGGTCGGCACCCTCGCCCACCTGCGCCAGCCGCCGGAGGTGCCGGGGCGGGTGCGGGTCGAGACCGGCATCGTTCAGGGCGACCGGATCACCCCGGATTACGACCCGATGATCGCCAAGCTGGTCGTCTGGGGCGAGGACCGGGCGGCCGCGATCCGGCAGCTCGCGGCCGCGCTCGCCGCCTACGAGGTGGTCGGCGTGACGACCAATCTGGATCTCCTGCGCGCCGTCGCCGGCCACCCCGCCTACCGCGCGGCCGACCTCGACACCGGCTTCATCGCCCGCCACGCCGACGACCTGCTGGCGTTGCTCGCGACCGGTGCGGTCGATCCCACGCTCTGGGCCGCCGCCGCCCTGACCGTCCTGCGCGACCGGCGCGCGGCCGTCGCGGCGCAGGCGCGGGCGAGCGGCGACCCGTGGTCGCCCTGGGCCGATCCGGATGCGTGGCGGATGAACGGGGCGGGCTACCAGGACCTGCAGTTCCGCCACGGCGACGCGCCGCCCGTCACCCTGCGGGCATGCCCCCTCCCCGACGGCAGCGCCCGCCTCGACCTGCCGGGCGGCACCGTCCTGGCGGCGCTCGCCGAGGACGCCGAGGGCGAGCAGCTGATGCTCGACGGCGTCTGGCGCCGGCTGCGCGCGGTCCGCCGCGGCGCGGAGCTGACGGTGATCGTCGGCGGCCGGAACGCGACGCTGGTCCACGTCGATCCCCTCGCCCCGCCCCGGACCGAGGCGTCCGGCAGCGACCGGGTGACGGCGCCCGTGCCGGGCCGCCTGACCCAGCTCTGGGTGCGGCCCGGCGATGCCGTGGAGAAGGGCGCGCCGCTCGCGGTGATCGAGGCGATGAAGATGGAGATCACCCTCCGCGCGCCGCAGGCCGGCACCGTCGCCGAGACCCGCCACGCCGTCGACGACATGGTCGAGGAGGGCACCGAGATCGTCACCTTCGCGGCGGAGGAGCGGCCCGCATGAGCTATCCGGCCCGGGTGCAGGTGGTCGAGGTCGGGCCGCGCGACGGGCTCCAGAACGAGCCCGCGCCGGTGCCGATCGCCGCCAGGGTGGCGCTGATCGAGGCCCTGGCCGAGGCCGGGCTGACCCGCATCGAGGCCGGCAGCTTCGTGTCGCCCCGATGGGTGCCGCAGATGGCCGACACCGCGGAGGTTCTGGCGCGGCTGCGCCCCCGGCCCGAGGTCGGCTATTCCGTGCTGGTCCCGAACCTGCAGGGCCTGGAGCGGGCCCTCGCCTCCGGCGTCCGGGAGGTCGCGGTGTTCGCCGCCGCCTCCGAGAGCTTCTCCCGGCGCAACGTCAACGGCTCGATCGCCGAGACCCTCGACCGCTTCGCCCCGGTGCTGGAGGCCGCGCGCGCGCGAGCCCTGCGGGTGCGGGGCTACGTCTCCTGCGTCCTGGGCTGCCCCTACGAGGGCGACGTCGCGCCGGCGGCGGTCGCCCGCGTCGCCGCGTCCCTCCACGCGATGGGCTGCCACGAGATCGCCCTCGGCGACACGATCGGGACCGGGACGCCGCGCGCGGCCCGGCGGCTGGTCGAGCGGGTGGCCGCCGACGTGCCGCTGCAGGCGATCGCCCTGCACTTCCACGACACCTACGGGCAGGCCCTGGCCAACATCCTCGCCTGCCTCGAACTCGGCGTGTCGGCCGTGGACGCCGCGGTGGCGGGACTCGGGGGCTGCCCCTACGCGCCGGGGGCCGCCGGCAACGTCGCCACCGAGGACGTCGTTTACATGCTGCGCGGCATGGGCATCGAGACCGGGATCGATCTCGATGCCCTCGCCGCGGCCGGGCGGTCGATCGCGTCCCAGCTCGGCCGGGAGCCGGCCTCGAAGGTCGCCCGCGCGCTGGCCGCCGCGCCGCCGCCGACACCCTGATCGAAGGGCGGCCTCGGACAGCGCTGCGGCGGCGCGCGCGTTCGGAGGAACGAGGGAGGACGACATGAGCGACCGGGCGGTGAGCTATGTCCACGGGGCGATCGGCGAGCCCCTGCTCGGCCTGACCATCGGCCAGGCCCTGGATCGCGCCGCCGCGGCGTGGCCGGATCACCTGGCGCTGGTCGCGCACGCCCAGGGCGTCCGATGGACCTGGCGCGAGCTGAGGGACCAAGCCGACGCCTTCGCGGCCGGCCTGCTCGCCCTCGGCCTCCGGCCCGGCGACCGCATCGGGATCTGGTCGCTCAACCGCGCCGAGTGGGTGCTGACCCAGTTCGCCGCCGCCCGGGCGGGGCTGATCCTGGTGACGATCAACCCGGCCTACCGGCTGTCGGAGCTAAAATTCGCGCTCAACAATGTCGGCTGCACCGCCCTGGTGACGGCGACGGCGTTCAAGACCAGCGACTATCTCGGGATGCTCGGCACCCTGGCCCCCGAACTCGCCGCCTCCGGGCCGGGCCGGCTGTCCGCCGCCCGCCTGCCGCACCTGCGCACGGTGATCCAGATCGGCGGACCGCCGGCCCCGGGGACGGTCCCGTTCGACGCGGTCGCGGCCCGGGGCGATGCGGCCGGCACCGGCGCCCTGCGCGACCTCGCCGACGCGATGCAGTTCGACGACGCGGCCAACATCCAGTTCACCAGCGGCACGACGGGCGCCCCGAAGGGCGTCACGCTGACCCACCACAACATCCTCAACAACGGCCACTTCGTCGGCCGCGCGATGCGGCTGACCGCCGAGGATCGGATCTGCATCCCGGTGCCGCTCTACCATTGCTTCGGCATGGTGATGGGCAATCTCGCGGCCCTGACCCACGGTTGCGCCATGGTGTTTCCGGGCGAGGGCTTCGACCCGCGCGCGACGCTGGAGACCGTGCAGGCCGAGCGCTGCACCGCGCTCTACGGCGTGCCGACCATGTTCATCGCCGAGCTCGACCATCCCGAATTCGCGCGCTTCGATCTCCGCTCCCTGCGGACCGGGATCATGGCGGGCGCACCGTGCCCGATCGCGGTGATGCGCCGGGTCGTGGAGCAGATGCACATGCGCGACGTCACCATCGCGTACGGCATGACCGAGACCAGCCCGGTGAGCTTCCAGAGCTCGAGCGACGACCCGCTGGAGCGGCGCGTCACGACCGTCGGCCGGATCCACCCGCATCTCGAGGTCAAGATCGTGGATCCCGAGGGACGCGTGACGCCGCGGGGCGCCCGCGGCGAGCTGTGCACGCGCGGCTACTCGGTCATGCTCGGCTACTGGGGCGATGCCGCGCGGACCGCGGAGGTCCTCGACGACGCCGGATGGATGCACACCGGCGACCTCGCGACGCTGGATGCGGAGGGCTACTGCAACATCGTCGGCCGGATCAAAGACATGGTCATACGCGGCGGCGAGAACATCTATCCGCGCGAGATCGAGGAGTTCCTCTTCCGGCATCCGCAGATCCAGGATGTCCAGGTCTTCGGGGTCTCCGACCCGAAATACGGGGAGGAGCTGTGCGCCTGGATCAGGCTGCGCGACGGCGAGACCCTGTCGGAGCCGGCGGTGCGCGCGTTCTGCGCGGGGCAGATCGCGCATCAGAAGATCCCGAAATACATCCAGTTCGTCGACGCCTTCCCGATGACGGTCTCCGGAAAGATCCAGAAATTCGTGATGCGTCGGTGCGTGGAGGAGCAACTGGGCCTCGCGCGATCCGAGACGGCCTGAGCCGGTCTCCGCGAATGCTGTCATCGCCCGGCGGAACGAAGATTTCGTCGTCCGATCGGGCTTGAACGTTGCTGCGCGCGCCGCGAGCGGACATGCTGGCGCGCGACATCACCGAGGCGGCGTATCAGTGTCGGCATGGCCACAGGGCGACGGCGAGATGGCCGCGCGCATCCGCGACTTCGGCTGGGAGCGGACGCCGCTGGGGCCGGCCGCCCGCTGGCCGGAGCGCCTCAAGGTGATGGTCGAGCAGGTGCTCGCCAGCCCGCTGGTCGCGTCCCTCGTCTGCGGGCCCGAGCGCCTCCTGATCTACAACGACGCCGCCGCCCGGCTCTACGGCGCCCGGCACCCCGAGGGTCTCGGCCGGCCGCTCGCGCGCACGTTCCCGGAGGGGTGGGCGACGGTCGCGGACTTCTACGCGCGCGCCTTCGCGGGCGAGGCCGTGCAGGTGGCCGGGCAGCCGCTGGACACCCGCGGCGAGGGCGCCGCGGAGGACGTCTTCGACGCGCTCCTCGTGCCCGTGCGCGACGCCGACGGGAAGGTCATGGCCGTCCACATGACCGGCTTCGAGATCGGTGAGCGCCTGCGCGCCGAGGCCAAGCTGCGCACGAGCGAGGCCCGGTACCGCAACCTCTTCGACGCCATCGACGAGGGCTTCTGCACCATCGAGGTCCTGCTCGACGCGGCCGGGCGGGCGGTCGACTACCGCTTCCTGTCCGTGAACGCGGCCTTCGAGCAGCAGACCGGGCTCCGCGACGCGGTGGGCCGGACGGTCCGGGCGCTGGCGCCCGACCTCGAGCCGCACTGGTTCGAGACCTACGGCCGGATCGTCCGAACCGGCAAGGCGGAACGCTTCGAGGACCGCGCCGACGCGCTCGGGCGCTGGTACGAGGTCTACGCCTTCCCGATCGGGGCGCCGGAACGGCGGCAGGTGGCGGTCCTGTTTAAGGACATCCTCCAGCGCAAGCGCGCCGAGGATCGGCTGCGCGCGAGCGAGGAGCGGTTCCGCGCCCTCGTCACGGCCAGCTCGGACGTCATCTACCGCATGAGCCCGGACTGGAGCGAGCTGCGGGTTCTGGAGGGCCGCGGCTTCCTGGCCGACACCGTCACCCCGAACGACGACTGGCTGAGCGCCTACATCGATCCGGCCGACCAGCCGCGCCTGCGCGAGGCCATCCAGCGGGCGATCCGATCCAAGACGATGTTCGAGCTGGAGCACCCCGTCCGGCAGGCGGACGGGAGCCTGGGCTGGGCGCTGTCCCGGGCCGTGCCGCTGCTCGACGATGACGGCGAGATCCGCGAATGGTTCGGCGCCGCCAGCGACGTGACCGCGCGCAAGCGGGTGGAGGACGATCTGCGCGCGAGCGAGGAGCGGTTCCGCGGGCTGGTCGAGGGGTTCGGTCAGTTCAGCTGGGAGGCCTCGGCCGAGGGCCTTATCGAGGTCGACAGCCCGGGCTGGCGCGCGTTCACCGGGCAGCGCCCGGACGAGTGGCTCGGGCGCGGCTGGATCCACGCGATCCACGCGGACGACCGGGCGCTCACGGAAGCGAAGTGGCGGCAGGCCGTCGCGACGCGGACGGCGGTCGATCACGAGTATCGCCTGTGGCACGCCCCGAGCGCGTCCTGGCGGTGGTCGAACGTCCGCGCGGTGCCGATCACGAACCCCGACGGGTCGATCCGCAAGTGGTCGGGGGTGAACATCGACGTCACGGACCACCACAGGCTGCTGGCGCGCCAGGAAGTGCTGATCAACGAGCTGCAGCACCGCACGCGCAACCTCCTCGGCGTCGTCAGCGCCGTGGCGGGCAAGACACTGCGGCAGGGCAGCTCGGTCGAGGCGTTCGAGGCGCGGCTGCAGGCGCTCAGCCGCGCGCAGGGCCTGCTCAGCCAGTACGGCAGCGACTCGGTCGAGGTGGGCGCGCTGGTGCGCGCCGAGCTGGCCGCCTACGTCGACGGCGCGACCGACCGCATGACCGTCGCCGGCCCCGAGGTGCACCTGACCGCGCGACAGGTGCAGAACTTCGCCCTCGCCGTCCACGAGCTGACGACCAACGCGGTCAAGCACGGGGTGCTCAAGACCGGGACCGGCCATCTCAGCGTCACCTGGGAGATCGTGCGCGACCGGCGCGAGCGCCGCCGACTGGCCCTGTGCTGGATCGAGAGCGGCCTGCCCGCGCAGGCGGCGCGCGTCACCCGCCGCGGCTACGGGACCGAGCTGATCCAGGAGGCGCTGGCATATGCCCTGGGCGCCACGGTCGAGTACGCGCTGGACCGCGACGGCGTGCGCTGCCGCATCGAGATGCCGGTGTCCTAGGTCGCGCGAAGGCCGCGATGCGCGCGCGATCCGTCAACGTTGGTCAGCGGCTTCCGCGATCACGAGACCGTCCACCCGAAGCATTCAAGCATCATCATCGCGGATCCAGCGCGGAAAAATCCAACGACAACCGTTACAGCGCGATCTACCGCGTCCCGACCGGCAGATATTATCGTCCGACGGCGGCCCCAGTTACGATCGTAACCAAAAACTCTTCCGACAGACACGAAGCGGCCGACCACCGAACTTACTATGCATCTCGGACAGTCATGAGGTCTGAGAATGAACGGTTTCGCCCCCTCGATCCGCTCTGCCGCGCGAGCCGGAGATCCGGACGCGGCGTTTCTCGCGACCGTCGCGACGCTTCGGCCCCTCATCGCGGAGCACCGGTCGGCCCTCGCTGTCGGCCCGGACCTGCCGGAGCCGGTCGCAGAGGCGCTCATCGACGCCGGTCTCGCGCAGCTCTGGCTTCCGCGGGGCCTGGGCGGTCCTGAAGCGCATCCGCTGAGCGTCCTGGCGGCGATCGAAGCTCTGGCGGAACTCGACGGTTCGGTCGCCTGGTGCGCCGCGATCTCGTCCGGGGGCGCGTCACGCTTCGCCGACCTGATCGACGCCGACGTGATGCGTTCGCTCATCCCTGCCGGCAGGAAGTTCGCGGGCAGCGGGAGCGGCCAGCCGACGGGAACAGCGGTTCGCCATGGATCCGGCTGGCGGATCAACGGACGCTGGTCCTGGGCGAGCTTCTGCCGCTACAGTTCCGTGTCCGCACTGATGTGTGTGGAGATCGACGGCGAGCGGCCGAAGCTCGACGAGAACGGGCGGCCGTCGCTGCGCGGCGTCTTCATCGCCTCGAAGGATGTCGCGGTCGTCGGCAACTGGAATGCCGGGGGGCTCCGGGCCAGCGGGAGTCACGACGTCGCGTGCACCGACATCTGGGTGCCGAACGAGCAGACCATCGACGGCGCGAGCCTCATGATGCCTCGCGACAGAAAGCCCCTCTACATGCTGCCCATGGCATCGGCGGCCGCGATCGCCGCCATCGGTGTTCCGCTCGGGATCGCCCGGGCCTCGATCGACGCGTTCATCGATCTCGCGCAGACGAAGACGCCGCATGGCGGCAAGGTGCCCCTGAGACTTCGCGAGGATGTCCAAGTCGCGATCGCGCGTGCCGAGACGAGCCTCGGTGCCGCGCGCGCCTTCGCCCGGGACACGGTCTCCGAATTCTGGTGGGAAGCCGAGAACGGCCGTCCGATAACGCTCGCGTGGCAGGCCAAGCTTCGGCGGGCCTGCTGGTACGCGGGCCATGTCGGGAAGCAGGTGGTCACGAGCATGTACGAGGCGGCCGGCAGTTCCGCCGTCCTCGAAGACCTGCCGTTCGCGCGCCAGCTCCGCGATGTCTACGCGGCCTGCCAGCACATGCATTATCAGGACCGGCTGCTCGTGCCGACCGGCCGCATCCTTCTGGGCCTCGAAGCCGACGCGCCGTTCATCTAGAGCCGTCGCCGATCACGCATGCGCCGACCGCTCCTCGCGCCACGGTCGCCCCCGTTCCTCGGGACCCCATCGAGGAGGGACGCGGCCCTGGCTTCACGAACAGGCGTTCTCGACCTTCGAGAAGATGGTCGTCTCGAGCGCGACGTGATCGGCCACGGCCTTCGGCTGCGAGGACCGTTCGACGGCGTGGAAGACCGCGTGGATCGCCTCGGCCGTCTTCTCGTCGGTCCGGACGAGGCGCCCGGTCCAGGCCGTGATCTCCTGGGGCGACGACGTGCTGGTCACGAAGCCGATGATGTCGCCCTCGGCCGTGCCGACGAGGATGCGGCTTCGATGCGTCTGCGCGAAGCCGGGATCGGCGGCGGTGTAGGTCCCGGAGACCGCCTCGCCCATCTGGAGGAGGCGGAGTTCCGCGCCGGCTTGGCTCCGCCAGACACCATCGAACATCGTTGCTCAAGCCCGCCGATCGAGCGGCCGCTCGCACGGCCCATCACAAGCGATATAGCAGATTTGATATAACGGATGCGCGAGCCCGGCAATGCTGGGGCGCGGTCCGCGTCTCGTGAGGCCCTGAGTGCGGCCCCGCTACCAGAGGGCCCCGTGCGGGTGGAACCGCACGGCGTCGCCCGGCACGACCTCGGTCCGGTCATCCTCCAGCTCCACGAGGCCGTCGGATTCGGTGAGCGATGACAGCATGCCCGCGCCGTCGCGCTGGAACTTCCGGACCTCCCAGGCGCCGTCGGCGTCCCGGGCGAGGCTGACCCGGACGAACTCCCTGCGGCCCGCGCGCTTCCGATAGGGGAAGGCCGCTTTGACGGTGAATCCGCCCGACGGCGCGTAGGCCTCGCCGGCGAGCCGGGCGAGGAGCGGCCGCACCACGAACAGCAGGGTGACGTAGGCAGCCACCGGGTTGCCCGGCAGGCCCAGGAACGGCTTGCCGTCGATCATGCCCATCGCGACCGGCCGTCCCGGCTTGATCCCCAGCCGCCAGAACACGAGGCGCCCGATGCTCTCGACGGCGGTCTTCACGTGATCCTCGTCGCCGGTCGACACGCCGCCCGAAGTCAGGATCACGTCGTGCTCGGCGGCCGCCGCCGAGAGCCTGGCCGCGAGGGCCGCCGGGTCGTCGCGGATGACGCCGAGGTCGCGCGCCGCGACGCCCATCCGCCGGAGAAGAGCGAGCAGCAGGACGCGGTTCGAGTCGTAGATCGCGCCCGGCCCCAGGGGCGACCCGGGCTCGACGAGTTCGTTGCCCGTCGAGAACACGCCGACCCGCAGGGTGCGGCGGACCTTCAGCGTGCGCAGGCCGACCGCGGTCGCCAGGGCCAGGTCCTGCGGCCGGAGACGCCGGCCGGCCGCGATGATCGTCGAGCCCTTCGCCGCGTCCTCGCCGGCGTCGCGGCTGTTGGCGCCCCGCTTCAGCCCGAGCGGCAGGGACACCCGGCCGTCGGGCAGGACCTGGACGTCCTCCTGCATGAAGACGGTGTCGGCCCCCGCCGGCATCGGGGCCCCGGTGAAGATCCGGGCGGCCGAGCCCGCCACCGACACGCCTTCGGGGGAGGCGCCGGCCGCGACGACCGCGCCGACCGGCAGGATCGTCGCATCGGAGGTGCGCAGGTCCGCGAAACGGACCGCGTAGCCGTCGACGGCCGAGTTGGGGAACGGCGGGACGTCGATGGGCGCGACGCAATCCTCGGCCAGGACGCGCCCGTCGGCGTCCGGGACGGGAACGTCCTCGGTGCCGACGATCGCTGCGAGCCGCTCGCCGAACAGCGCGTGCGCGTCCTCGATGGTCATCAGAGGGCCGCCGAACGCGAAGCAGTCGTCGCTGAGCTGGGCCATCCGGCTAGAGCCTCCCGAGGACGTCTTCGAAGGGAACGGCCACGTCGAGCATCAGCCCCGTCACCGCCGCCGCGTCGTTCAGATCTACGACGGGAATGCCCGAGGCCGGAAACGCGACGTCGCTCGCGATGCCCGCGATGGTGGTGTCCAGCGGATGGAGGGGCGGGCGGCCGTTCTCGGCGCGATGGACCTCGATCTTGGGGACGGGCTCCCGCTTGTACCCTTCCACGACGACGAGGTCGCACGGGCTGATCCGCCGCAGGAGCTGGCCGAGGCTCGCCTCCTGCTCGTCGCGCAGCTCGTGGACCTGGGCCCAGCGGCGGCCCGACGAGATCAGAACCTCGCTCGCGCCCGCCCTGCGGTGCTCGTAGGAATCCTTCCCGGGCCAGTCCGTGTCGAAGTCGTGATGGGCGTGCTTGATGGTCGCCACCCGCACCCCGCGGGCGACGAGCAGGGGGATGGCCCGGACCAGCAGGCTGGTCTTGCCGGCCCCGCTCCACCCGGCGAGTCCGATTACGCGCATGCCGGACACCGCTGACAGCCCCTCTCGTGCCGTTCCCACTGCCCCGCGCGAGGGCTCAGGGCAAGCGTCGGCCGCGCCGCCGGGACGCGTGACCCCGGCGTCACGCAAATTGAAACGACTTCAAAAACGATATAACACCTCCGCTATAACGGCTGCCATTTGGTATGCCACGAGCGAGCGCCACGCCAACGGACCCGAACGGGCACGCCATGCACGACTTCAACCGTCCCTCGATCGCGCAGGCCTGAGCATGGGCGACGCATCCTCCACGGCGGACTGGGCCGCCATCGTGACGGACGCCTACTGCGCCGACGCGAAGCCGCCGCTCACGCAGGAGCTCGCCGGCCGGGTCCGCGACGCGCTCGCCCAGGCGGCCGCGTCGCCGGCCGGAGACGCGCCGGGCTCCCTGATGGACCGCCTGAACGACGCCCTCGACGCGTTCGAGACCGAGCTGCGCTCCGTCGTCGGACCCAGGGTCACGTCCCTGGACGAGGCGACGGGCGCGGCCACGATGAAGCCGCGGTCCGAGGCCGGCCAGCCGCTCCGGGCCTTCGGCGGCCAGTAGCCCCCGACCGGACCTCAGGGCACCGCGACCACCCGTCCCAGCAGTTGGAAATCAGATAGCGCATGAGTGAGGCACCGGGGACAGTCAGGACTTTCTCGCATCCCGGCCGGGGGCGGAACAAGGCGCGCAGCGTCCCCAAGGGGCGCCAGGTCGAGCCGCGGGCAAAGGTCGAGATCGAGGCGCTTCTCGGCTCCCGCTCGCGCCAGCGCGACCTGCTCATCGAGCACCTGCACCTGATCCAGGACACCTACGGCCAGATCAGCGCCGAGCACCTGGCGGCGCTCGCCGACGAGATGGCCCTGGCCTTCGCCGAGGTGTTCGAGACCGCGACCTTCTACGCGCATTTCGACGTCGTGAAGGAGGGTGAGGCCTCCATCCCGCGGCTGACCGTCCGGGTCTGCGACAGCATCACCTGCGCGATGTTCGGCGCCGACGAGCTGCTGGAGAAGCTCCAGCGGGAACTCGCCTCCGACGCCGTCCGCGTCGTGCGCGCGCCCTGCGTCGGCCTGTGCGACCACGCGCCCGCCGTCGAGGTCGGGCACAACTTCCTGCACAAGGCCGACCTCGCCTCCGTGCGGGCCGCGGTCGAGGCCGGCGACACGCACGCCCATATCCCGGACTACGTCGACTACGAGGCCTATCGGGCCGCCGGCGGGTACGCGACCCTCGACCGGCTCCGCAGCGGCGACCTTCCGGTCGACGACGTCCTGAAGGTGCTCGACGACGGCGGCCTGCGCGGCCTCGGCGGCGCGGGCTTCCCGACGGGGCGCAAGTGGCGCTCGGTGCGCGGCGAGCCCGGGCCCCGGCTGATGGCGGTCAACGGGGACGAGGGCGAGCCCGGCACCTTCAAGGACCAGCTCTACCTCAACACCGACCCGCACCGCTTCCTCGAGGGCATGCTGATCGGCGCCCACGTCGTCGAGGCGCCGGAGGTCTACATCTACCTGCGCGACGAGTATCCCATCTCCCGCGAGATCCTGACGCGCGAGATCGCGAAGCTCCCCGCGGGCGGCCCGCGCATCCACCTGCGCCGCGGCGCCGGCGCCTATATCTGCGGCGAGGAATCCTCGCTGATCGAGTCCCTCGAAGGCAAGCGCGGGCTGCCGCGGCACAAGCCGCCGTTCCCGTTCCAGGTCGGCCTGTTCAACCGTCCGACGCTGATCAACAACATCGAGACGCTGTTCTGGGTCCGCGACCTGATCGAGCGGGGCGGCGACTGGTGGAAGAGCCACGGCCGCAACGACCGCGTCGGCCTGCGCTCCTACTCGGTCTCGGGGCGCGTGAAGGAGCCGGGGGTGAAGCTCGCCCCGTCCGGCCTCACCATCCAGGAACTGATCGACGAGTATTGCGGCGGCATGGCGGAGGGCCACACCTTCGCGGCCTACCTGCCGGGCGGCGCGTCGGGCGGCATCCTGCCGGCGTCGATGAACGACATCCCGCTCGATTTCGGGACGCTGGAGAAGTACGGCTGCTTCATCGGCTCCGCCGCGGTCGTGATCCTGTCGGACCGGGACGATGTGCGCGGCGCCGCGTTGAACCTGATGAAGTTCTTCGAGGACGAGAGCTGCGGGCAGTGCACCCCCTGCCGTTCGGGGACCCAGAAGGCCCGCATCCTGATGGAGCAGGGCGTCTGGGACACCGAGCTCCTGGGCGAATTGTCCCAATGCATGCGGGACGCCTCGATCTGCGGCCTCGGCCAAGCCGCCTCGAACCCGCTCAGCAGCGTCATCAAGTACTTCCCGGACCTGTTCCCCGCCCCGCGCGCCGCGGCTGCCGAGTGAGGCAACCGATGGTACCGGCGAACCCTATCCCGATGTCCGAGCCAGGAGCGGCCGCATGAGCAACGCCCCCGAACAGCGCGGCGACAAGACCGAGAAGGCCGAGATCCGGGCCGACGGGCTGCAGGATGCGGGCGGCCCCGCGCCGGGCCCGAAGCCGGGGGCCGGCGGCTCCTACTCGGAAGGGGCGAAGGCGGGCGGCCAGGCGGCCCCGGAGCCGTCGGGCCTGCACGATCTGAAGGAGCGGCCGACCGCCCCCCCGACCATCGCGTTCGAATTCGACGGCCAGCAGGTCGAGGCCGCCCCCGGCGAGACGATCTGGGCCGTCGCCAAGCGCCTCGGCACCCACATCCCGCACCTCTGCCACAAGCCCGAGCCGGGCTACCGCCCGGACGGCAATTGCCGCGCCTGCATGGTCGAGATCGAGGGCGAGCGCGTGCTGGCCGCCTCGTGCAAGCGCACGCCGGCCGTGGGCATGAAGGTCAAGTCCGCGACCGAGCGCGCCACCAAGGCCCGCGCCATGGTGCTCGAGCTGCTCGTGGCCGACCAGCCCGAGCGCGCGACCTCGCACGACCCGACCTCGCACTTCTGGGTACAGGCCGACTTCCTCGACGTGTCCGAGAGCCGCTTCCCCGCGGCCGAGCGCTGGACCGGCGACTTCAGCCACCCGGCCATGAGCGTCAATCTCGACGCCTGCATCCAGTGCAACCTCTGCGTCCGCGCCTGCCGCGAGGTCCAGGTCAACGACGTGATCGGCATGGCCTACCGCTCGGCCGACGCGAAGGTGGTGTTCGACTTCGACGACCCGATGGGCGGCTCGACCTGCGTGGCCTGCGGCGAGTGCGTCCAGGCCTGCCCGACCGGCGCGCTGATGCCGTCCGCCTACCTCGACGCCGAGCACAACACCCGGACGGTCTATCCCGACCGCGAGGTGACCTCGCTGTGCCCCTATTGCGGCGTCGGCTGCCAGGTCTCCTACAAGGTGAAGGACGAGAGGATCGTCTACGCCGAGGGCGTGAACGGCCCGGCCAACCACAACCGGCTCTGCGTGAAGGGCCGCTTCGGCTTCGACTACGTCCACCACCCCCATCGCCTGACGGCGCCGCTGATCCGCCTGGACAACGTCCCGAAGGACGCCAACGACCAGGTCGACCCGGCCAACCCGTGGACGCATTTCCGCGAGGCGACCTGGGAGGAGGCGCTCGACCGCGCCGCCGGCGGCCTCAAGACGGTCCGCGACACCCATGGCCGCAAGGCGCTCGCCGGGTTCGGCTCCGCGAAGGGCTCGAACGAGGAGGCCTACCTCTTCCAGAAGCTGGTGCGGCTCGGGTTCGGCTCGAACAACGTCGACCACTGCACCCGGCTGTGCCACGCCTCGTCGGTGGCCGCCCTCATGGAGGGGCTGAACTCGGGCGCCGTGTCGGCGCCGTTCTCGGCGGCGCTCGACGCCGAGGTCATCATCGTGATCGGCGCCAACCCGACCGTGAACCACCCGGTGGCGGCGACCTTCCTCAAGAACGCCGTGAAGCAGCGCGGCGCCAAGCTGATCGTCATGGATCCGCGCCGGCAGGTGCTGTCGCGGCACGCCTACAGGCACCTCGCGTTCAAGCCCGGCTCGGACGTCGCGATGCTCAACGCGATGCTCAACGTGATCATCGAGGAGCGGCTCTACGACGAGCAGTACATCGCCGGCTACACCGAGAACTTCGAGGCGCTCAAAGAGAAGATCGTCGAGTTCACGCCGGAGAAGATGGCCTCGGTCTGCGGCATCGACGCGGAGACCCTGCGCGAGGTCGCCCGGCTCTACGCCCGCGCCAAGTCCTCGATCATCTTCTGGGGCATGGGCATCAGCCAGCACGTCCACGGTACGGACAACTCGCGCTGCCTGATCGCGCTCGCCCTCGTCACGGGGCAGATCGGGCGCCCCGGCACCGGCCTGCATCCGCTGCGCGGCCAGAACAACGTCCAGGGCGCGTCCGACGCCGGCCTGATCCCGATGGTCTACCCGGACTACCAGTCGGTCGAGAAGGCCGCGGTGCGGGAGATGTTCGAGGAGTTCTGGGGTCAGAAGCTCGACCCGCAGAAGGGCCTCACCGTCGTCGAGATCATGCGGGCGATCCACGCCGGCGAGATCAAGGGCATGTTCGTCGAGGGCGAGAACCCCGCGATGTCCGACCCGGACCTGAACCACGCCCGGCACGCCCTGGCGATGCTCGACCACCTCGTCGTGCAGGACCTGTTCCTGACGGAGACCGCCTTCCACGCCGACGTGGTGCTGCCGGCCTCCGCCTTCGCCGAGAAGGCCGGCACCTTCACCAACACCGACCGTCGCGTGCAGATCTCGCAGCCGGTGGTGTCCCCGCCGGGCGACGCGCGGCAGGATTGGTGGATCATCCAGGAACTGGGGAAGCGCCTCGGCCTGCCCTGGAACTACGGCGGCCCGGCCGACATCTTCCGCGAGATGGCCATGGTGATGCCGTCGTTCAACAACATCACCTGGGAGCGCCTGGAGCGCGAGGGCGCCGTGACCTACCCGGTCGACGCGCCGGACCAGCCCGGCAACGAGATCATCTTCTACGCCGGCTTCCCCACCGAGAGCGGGCGCGCGAAGATCGTCCCGGCCGCCGTGGTGCCCCCGGACGAGCTGCCGGACGAGGACTACCCGATGGTCCTGTCGACCGGCCGCGTGCTGGAACACTGGCACACCGGATCGATGACCCGGCGCGCCGGCGTCCTCGACGCGCTGGAGCCCGAGGCGGTCGCCTTCATGGCCCCGAAGGAGCTCTACCGGCTCGGGCTGGAGCCCGGCGACACGATGAAGCTGGAGACGCGCCGCGGCGCGGTCCACCTGAAGGTGCGCTCCGACCGCGACGTGCCGGTCGGCATGATCTTCATGCCGTTCTGCTACGCCGAGGCCGCGGCCAACCTGCTGACGAACCCGGCGCTCGACCCGATGGGCAAGATCCCGGAGTTCAAGTTCTGCGCGGCCCGGGCCTCCGCCGTCCACACGGCGATGGCCGCCGAGTAGGCGGCGTGACCTCCGGCGGCGCGCCCAGGCGTGCCGCCGGCCCCTGGCGGCGGACATCGGGCTCGCGGGCTGATACTGTTTCCAATTGATCAGCCCGGTGCCGTCTTTGCGAGCGCAGCGAAGCAATCCAGTCGGCGCCCCGCTGACCGATGTCGCGCAGCCCTGGGTCGCTTCGCCGCGCTCGCGATGACGCAGCGGGCTGATACCGTTTCCGGTTGATCGGCCCAGTGCCGTCCTTGCGAGCGCAGCGAAGCAATCCAGTCGGCGCCCCGCTGACCGATGTCGCGCGGCCCTGGGTCGCTTCGCTGCGCTCGCGATGACGGAGCGGGTTGCACAGACCGAAGCCGAGGCCCGACCTCGAGAGACCGCTCCCGACGGACGCGCGCCTCCGCGCGTCGCTCCTACGAATCGACCTTCATCAGCGAGGCGAGAAGGTCGAGCTCGCCCGCCACGGCCTCCGAGGCGAGCCGCTCCATGCGCAGGTAGCTGTCGAGGATGGCGTCGCCCGTGCTGGTCAGGACCGCCCCGCCGCCCCGGCGGCCGCCCTTGCTCGCGGAGACGAGCGGCTCCTGGAACGCCTTGTTCAACGTGTCGATGAGGTACCAGGCTCGCTTGTAGCTCATGCCCATCCGGCGCCCCGCGGCGGCGATGGAGCCGGTGTCGCGGATGCCGCTCAGGAGGGCGGCCTTGCCCGGTCCCAGCAGGGTGTCCGAGCCGAGCTCGATCCGCAAACTGATGCTCGTGTCCTCGCCCAACGCACACCGCCGCTTCGCTGGAGGCCCCAGCGCCTCGCAGGCGTCCCTACGCGAAACGGCCGTGTCGATCATCCCGGCGGGCGACAGGATCGTCCGTCCCGTTCCGTCGAGGCCCGCCAACGGTGCGCGCGTCACGCGGCTCACGCGGCGGGCGTGAAGCCCAGAGCGCGCAGCGCGGCGGCCGTCTTGGGCTCGCCCAGCAGGCTCAGGAAGGCCGCGAGCGCCGGCATCTCCCGCGCGTCCGCGCGATACGCGAGGTCGTAGGCCTCCTCCGTCAGCGGGCGGAAGCCCAGCCCGTAGGCATCCGCGACGCTCGCGATGGCCACGCCCCAGTCCGCCCTGCCCTGCGAGACCGCCGCGGCGACGGCGTTGTGCGAGCGCGGCTGGTTCCAGAACCCCGCCGGCCGGGCACCGTTCAGCAGCCCGTCCACGAGCAGGCGCGTGCCCGATCCGGCGTTGCGGTTGACCATCACGGCGTCGGGGTCGGCGAGCGCCGCGGCGACCGCGTCCGCGGCATCGCGCCCTTCGAACCGGGCGTCGCCGCGGCGGAACACGACGCCCTGGAGGCGGCGCCACCCGGGCGCGAGGGACAGGCCCTCGGTGAGGAACGGGGCATTGTACCGGCCCGTCTCGGGATCGAAGAGGTGCATGGCGGCGACATCGCACTCGCCGCGCCGCAGGGCGGCGAGGCCGCCGGCCGACCCAACCCAGATGGTGCGGGCGCGGTACCCTCGCTCGCCGAGCAGGCCGACCACCCGGTCGAGGCCGATGCAGTGGCTGCCGACGATCGTCAGGTCCGGCGCCCGCACGCCGGCGCCCAGGCGGACCACGGCGACGCCCTCCCCCGCCTCGACGCCGGCGCGCGCGGCCGGAACCGCGAAGAAGCCGTCCGCCTGCGAGAAGGCGGTGACCGAACCCGAGCCCTTCGGCAGCGGCAGGGCGATCGTCCCCTCGCGACCGTGGGCGAGGGAGGTCATCACGAACTCGGTGCGGCCGAGTTCGGAGGGCACCCGCTGGGACACTTGCGCCGCGATCGTCTCGTCCTCGCGCGGCGGCAACCCGGCGAGCGCCCGCACGTACGGCACGACGAAGTCGTGGAAGGTGAACATCGCGGAGGTGGGGAACCCCGGCAGGACGATGACCGGCTTTCCCTGCGCCACCGCCACGCAGAGCGGCTTCCCGGGCTTCAGGGCCACGCCGTGGAACAGGATTCCCGGCTCGCCGAGGCGGGACAGCACCCGGTGCGACACGTCGCCGGCGCCTTTGGACGTGCCGCCCGAGAGCACGACGAGGTCGCTGTCCCGGAGGGCGGACCGGAGGGCGGCCTCGAGGACGGAAGCCTCGTCGCGCACGATCCCGAGCCGGACCGGCTCCCCGCCGTTCTCGGTCACCGCGGCCGCGATGATCGCGCCGTTCGAATCGTAGATCGCGCCCTCGGGCAGGGGCTCGCCCGGTGCGACCAGCTCGTCCCCCGTGGACAGGATTGCGACCCGCGGGCGTCCTGTGACGTCGACGGCCGCCAGGCCGCACGCCGCCAGCATGCCGATCTCGCGGGCGGTGATCCGCGTTCCCGCGCGCAGCACCGTCTCGCCGCGGGCCATGTCGGCCCCGGCATAGCCCACGAACTGCGCCGGCCGCACCGCGGTCAGGACATCGACGGTAAGGCTCCGGGCGTCGAACTCCGTGTGCTCGACCATCACCACGGCGTCGGCGCCGCGGGGGATCACGCCGCCGGTGGCGATCGGCGTCGCCGTACCCGGCTGGACGACGACGGTCGGCGCGACGCCGCAGGCGAGGATCTCGCGGTTCAGCGTGAGACGCCGCGGGCTCGCCGGCCCGGCGCCTTCCGTGTCGGTCGCGCGCAGGGCGAAACCGTCGACCAGGGACCGGTCGAAGGGCGGGACGTCCATCGGCGAGGCGACGTCGCGGGCCAGAACGCGCCCGAGCGCGTCGTCCAACGACACCGTCTCGGACGGCAGGCGCGCGTGCGGGACCGCCGCCCGGAACCGCGCGAGCGCGTCGTCCCGGCTCATCACCCGGAGGAACTGCTCCTGGCTCGAGGCCGCGGCGAGGCGCGCGACGAAATCCGCCGCCCCGTCACGGTCCGCGTCGGCGCTCACAGGGCCCAAACCTCTACCTCCTCGCCGGCCCGGAAGCCTTCGCTCTCCGGCTCGACCACGACGATGCCGTCCGCCTGCACCAACCGACCGAGCGGAAGGCCGGCTCCGCCCAGCGGCTCCACGCCGTCCGACCCGCTCCGGACGAAGACGACCTCGGACAGACCGATCGACGAGACGATCTTCCGGAGGAGGACGTGCCGCCGCGGCGAGCGCTCCCGCGCGCCGGCGAGCCGCGCGATGAGCGGACGGCCGAGGGCCAGGAACGCGGCGAGCGCCGCCTCGGGAGGCCCGGGCACCAGGAGGACCGGCCTGCCGGCCGCGGAGCCGACCGCGGTGGTCTCCCCGGGCCGCAGGGCGATGCCGTGCGCGCGGACGTCTCCGGCGCGGGCGAGGGCCGCCGCGCTGTGGTCCGAGCGGCCGAAACCGCTGCCCCCGACCACCAGCACCGCGTCCGCCGTGCCGCCGCGGATGGCCTCGGCGATCTCCTCGACCCCCCGGGCGCGAACCGCCTCGGTCGCCCCGCCCGCCCGCGCGATCAGACGCCCGAGCAGGGGCGACACGGTATCGAGGCTGGACGTCCCGGCGGTGACGACGCGCAAGCGCGGCTGACGGACGTCGACCGCCTCCAGGCCGGCCGCCTCCAGGACGAGCAGGTGAAGGGGCTCGATCCGGGTGCCGGCCTCGATCAGCCGCGCGTTGGCGGCGACGTCGTCTCCCGCTCCGCGCACGCCCTCCCGCGGGGCGATGTCCGCGACGACCATGCCGTCCGCGAATCCCTCCGGGGGTAGGACGGCATCGGTGCCCGACGGCAGCGGCTGTCCCGCCTCAACCCAGGGCGGCGGTCGCGCCGGGAAGATCGGCGCGTAGGCCGACGCGCCGCCCACCGCGGCGGCCGCGACCGCGAAGCCGTCGTGCATCGCCGTCGGGCCCGCGGGCACGGCGGCGTGCGCGACGACCGCTCGCGCGGCGACGCGTCCGAGCGCCGCTGCGAGCGGGACGGTCGCGGGTTCGACGGGAGCCGCCGCGCCGCTGAGCAGGATCGCCGCCTCCCGAAGCGGGATCAGCGCCGAGGACGCATTCCGGATCATCGTGGCGGCGATGCGCCATCCGGGTTCGATGATCAAGGGCCGGCGCGGCGGCCGACCCGCCGACACGACAACGGTCGCCCCGGGCGATATGCTCACCGCCTACCCGTACGCGCTCCCCTGACAGGCATGACAGGTCCATTCCGCCGAACCTGCGTCACGAGGTCGGCCTCGACGGCTGATCTCGCCATCCGCCTCGTCCGATTCCCGAGGACCGGCCCGGGGGCATGATGCAGACGCTCCAGGACATCCTCTCCCGCCTGTTCAGCCTGGATCGGGACGTGCTGGCGATCGCGTGGCTGTCGCTGCGTGTCAGCCTCACCGCCGTCGGCATCGGTCTCGTGCTCGGTATACCCCTGGGTGCGTTCCTGGCCGTCGCCCGCTTCCCCGGACGCGGCGCCGCGGTCGGCCTGCTCAACGCCTTCATGGGGCTGCCGCCGGTGCTCGTCGGCCTCGCGCTCTACCTCGTCCTGTCCCGCTCCGGTCCGCTCGGACCGCTCGGCCTGCTGTTCACCCCCGCCGCGATGATCGCCGCGCAGGCGACGCTCGCGACCCCGCTCGTCGCCGCCCTGACGCAGCAGGTCGTCGCCGACGCCCGGGTGCAACTCGGGGAGCAGCTGCGCTCCCTCGGGCTCTCCGCACCGCGTCAGGCCGCGGCGATGATCTACGACGTGCGCTTCTCCCTCGTGACCGCCGCGCTCGCCGCGTTCGGCCGGGCGATCTCGGAGATCGGCGCGGTCCTCGTCGTCGGCGGGAACATCGACGGGTATACCCGCACGATGACGACGGCGATCTCGCTGGAGACCCAGAAGGGCGATCTCAGCCTCGCCCTGGCGCTCGGCCTCGTGCTGATCGGCCTCGTTCTGGTGGTGAACGTCGCCGTGGCCCTGCTCCGCCGGCACGCCGCGCGGGTGTACGGATGAGCGCGACGCCGGCCATCCGCCTCGAGGACGTGACCCTGGTCCTCGACGGTCGGACGGTGCTCGACCGTCTCTGCCTGGAGGTCGCTGCGGGCAGCGTCACGGCCGTCATCGGCCCGAACGGGGCGGGCAAGAGCGTCACCCTGAGGGTCGTCGACGGGCTCCTGCGGCCCGTCGGCGGTACGGTGCAGGTCGGCCCGCACCGGCGGGCCTTCGTGTTCCAGCGGCCGGCGCTGATCCGCGCGACCGCGGCCGCGAACGTCGCGCTGGCTCTCGGAGACCTGTCCCGTCCTGCGCGGGCCGCGCGAGTGGAGGAAGCGCTCGCCCGCGTCCGCCTCTCCGAGCGCGCCCGCGATCCCGCGACGCGGCTCTCGGGCGGCGAGCAGCAGCGGCTGGCGCTGGCCCGTGCCTGGGCGGTCGGCCCCGGCCTGCTCCTCCTCGACGAGCCGACCGCGAACCTCGACCCGGCCTCGACCGAGATCGTCGAGGGATTGGTGTCCGCGATGGCGCGGGCGGGCACCACGGTCGTGCTCGTCTCACACAATCTCGGGCAGGTGGCGCGCCTCGCCGACGCGGTGATCGTGCTGGCCTCGGGCCGCGCCGTCGAGCATGGTCCCGCCCGACAGATCCTGTTCTCGCCCCGGACGTCCGAGGCGCGGGCCTACCTCGCTGGGGAATTGCCGTGGACGCCTTTCGTCGCCGCCTCCTGACCCTGGGACTGGCCGCGCTCCTGAGCGCGGCTGCTCTCCTGTCGCCGGCCGAGGCCGAACCGACCTCGATCGTCGTCGCCTCGACGACCTCGACCGAGCAATCCGGCCTGTTCAAGCACATCCTCCCGCTCTTCCGGGACACGTCCGGGATCGACGTGAAGGTCGTCGCCCTGGGCACGGGACAGGCGCTCGACGCGGCGCGCCGCGGCGATGCCGACGTGGTCCTGGTCCACGACCGTCCGGCCGAGGACAAGTTCCTCGCCGAGGGCTTCGCGAAGCGGCGGTACGACGTGATGTACAACGATTTCGTGCTGATCGGCCCGGCCTCCGATCCGGCCGGCGTGCGCGGCCTGGGCGTGCGCGAGGCCTTCGCCAAGCTCGCGGCCAGCAAGGCGGCGTTCGTGTCGCGCGGGGACCGCTCGGGCACTCACAGCGCCGAGTTGCGCAGCTGGAAGGAGGCGGGCGTCGATCTCGCGGCCGTGCGCGGCCCCTGGTACCGGGATGTCGGCCAGGGCATGGGGCCCGCGCTCAACACGGCCTCGGCCCTCGGCGCCTACATCCTCGCCGACCGGGGGACGTGGCTCGCGTTCAAGAACCGCGCCGACCTGGTCATCCTGGTTCAGGGGGACCGGAGCCTGTTCAACCCCTACGGCGCGATGCAGGTGGATCCCGACAGGCACCCCGGCGTGAAGGCGAAGCAGGGACAGGCCTTCATCGACTGGCTCGTCTCACCGGAGGGGCAGCAGGCGATCGCGGGCTACAAGGTCGGCGGCGAGCAGCTGTTCTTCCCGAGCGCCGGCGCGCCCGTGACGCGCTGACCGGGGATCCCCGGGTCGAAGCGCCGGACCGCCGTCGACGCGCGCGCCTGCCCGTCTCGGGCACCCGCGAGGGTGGGCGGCGGATCTCGCCGGCATTCGCCATCGTGCCGCTCGGAGACCGGCCAGGGACGATGGCCGGCCGGGTCGGAACGGCGCGGGACGTCGCGATCCGCTTCACCGAACCGGAGGTGCCGAGCGCGCGTTTGGCCGAGGTCACCCAGGACTGTGCGGGTCCACCGTCGCGAGGGAGATCATCGTGGTCGGGCATTCAACCGAGCGGCCTGAGACGCCCCCGGAACCCGCGGCGCCCGAACACTCCGCGTTCGGCGCGTACAGCTCTCCCCCCTGCTTCATGCACGAGCTCGGCCCCGACTTCGTCAGCCCGGCGGCGGAGCCTCGGCCTTCCGAACCCTGCGGTCCTGAGAGCGCCGCATCCGACTGGCCGAGCGTGCGGCAATGGCGAAAGGAGACCCGCGCCGCGCTCATCGCGCGGCGGGTCGGCATCTCCGCCCAGGACCGCGCCGCCCGGAGCGAGCGGATCGAGCAGGGTCTCCGAGCCGCTCTACCTTCGGCATCGGGCCTATCGATCGGTCTCTACTGGCCCTTCAGGGGCGAGTTCGACGCCAGATCCCTCCTGACGGAGCTGCGCGGAAGCGGGGCGCGACTGGCGCTTCCGGTCGTCGTCGAGAAGGCGCGCCCGCTCCAGTTCCGGGTCTGGTCGCCGGGCGAGCGCATGATCCGCGGCGTCTGGAACATACCCGTTCCCGCAGAGGGCGAGATTGTCGACCCGGACGTCCTGATCGCGCCGCTCGTCGGCTTCGATCGGGCAGGGTACCGCCTGGGATACGGCGGCGGCTTCTATGACCGGACCATCGCGTCCAGGTCGACGAAGCCGCGGGTCATCGGCGTCGGCTTCGAGCTCGCGCGGCTCGCGACGATCCACCCGCAGGCGCACGACGTCGCCATGGACATCATCGTGACGGAAGGCGGCGTCTCGCCCCGCACGGAGCGACCCTGATCGCGCCGCGGAGCGGGCCGGTGCCCGCGCTGGCCGGCTCGGCAGAGCCTGGCCCAGGACCGTTCGGCCTGAGGTCGGCGGATGAGGGCGCGGGGGTCTCAACCGAGGCTCCTGATCGGGGGGCCCTTGGAACAGGCGGCCGCGGCGGCTCGTTCAGGCGTCACGGCCCGCCACGTTGGCGAGCCGGTGACGACCAGGATACAGCCATGGCTACAGGCACCGTGAAGTGGTTCAACGAGACCAAGGGCTACGGTTTCATCCAGCCCGACGATGGCGGCAAGGACGTGTTCGTTCACATCTCGGCCGTCGAGCGTGCGGGCCTTCGCTCCCTCAACGAGGGTCAGAAGATCTCCTATGACGTCGAGGCGGACCGCCGCAGCGGCAAGGAGAGCGCCGCCAACCTGAAGGCTGGCTGAGCACCGCGCGACGAGTGGCCTGGATCGGGGCCGCTCGTCACAGATCGGGCTTCGAACTCGGGGCAGGAGACCGCGTCAGGCTCTCGATCTCCCGCATCGGCCTCCCCGACTTGCGGGCGATCTCCTCTTCCTGCTCGGTGATGAGAGTGCGTGCCGGCTCGTCGCCGTCGAGGCCGCCCAGGATCTCGGCCGGCACGCGCCGATTCGAGGCGCGGCTGCCGTCGGCGTAGGTGACGTCGAACAGCACGAACCCCTGCACCTTCGGCAGAGACTTGGTACGCTTGGCCATGAGGGGTATGCCGGCTTCTCGGACGAGGCGAACGCCGTCGCGGCCCCTGCGTCTTGCAGGCGCGACGCGCGGTCAGGAGCGCGTCTCATAACCCATCCTTCCCGTTTGCCGGAATATCCATGGCGCCGGCCCACAGAGGGACGCCTGTGACATCTTGGACGCACATCGACACCGGCCTCGTTCCCGGCGGGACCCCGTTGCACCTGATGCAGCGGGGCCACGAGTTCTCGATCGTCGCCGACACGATCGAGCTGATGAACAGCACCCGCGGGGCCTCCGAGGAGGCGCTGGCGATCCTCGCTTGCGGCCGGGTGCGCGGGCGGGGCGCGGCGCGGGTGCTCGTCGGCGGCCTCGGAATGGGGTTCACCCTGCGCGCGGCCCTGCGCAACCTCGAGCCCGAGGCGCGCGTCACGGTCGCCGAACTGGTACCGACGGTCGCGGCTTGGGCGCGCGGACCGCTCGCGGGCGTCTTCGCCGGCTGCCTCGACGACGCCCGCGTCGATCTGCGCGAAGCCGATGTCGAGCACCTGATCCGGTGCGGCCCGGCCGCCTGGGACGCGATCCTGCTCGATGTCGACAACGGACCGGAAGGGTTCGTGCGCCCGGAGAACGATCGCCTCTACGGCAAGCACGGGTTGGAATCGGCGCGGCGGGCGCTGCGGCCGGGCGGCGTGCTCGGCGTCTGGTCGGCCAATCCCGACCGCAAGTTCAAGGCGCGCCTCCAGCGCTCGGGTTTCGCCGTCGAAGAGGTTCGCCCCCACGCGAACGGACGCAGCGGCCCGCGGCACGTGGTGTGGATCGCGACCTCCGCCGGCCCGACGGTCTGACCCTTCCTGAACGTTGATTGGGCCGCGTTCCAGCCCTGACGGCCTTGCCTCGGCAGCGAGCGGGCGTCCTTCGCACTCTATCCTTCGCGTCCCGGCCCTCTTACACTCGATCCGTCGCCAGATCGGCCAGACTTCAGGTTCCGGCGGCTTGGGGGACGCGTGCCCCCTCCTACGGAGCCGTGAGCCCGCGATGGCCGACCTCATCGATTTCCCCGGGAAACGCCGAGGCTCCGGCTCGGCCTACCGGTTGCACCGGTTCGGCGCGGACGGCAGCGACCGCGGCACGGTCCTCATCCGAGCCCGCGACGACGCGGAGGCCAGGCATCAGGCCGACAGGCTGGCCGAGGGATTGTTGGCCGAGCTGTGGTCCGGGGACCGGCTCCTGGATCACTTCGCGCCGGCCGGTCACCCGGTTGCGGCCTGCATCGGTCCCCTGCGCGACGGGCCCTGATCCCGCGGACGCGCTGGCCTGCCGGCGCCGCGAGCCAGCCGTTGTTACATTGTTGCATGCTCTCGCGCGAGGTGCGATACGCCGCGGATGTCAGTTGAGGCCACGCTCTGGGATCTGGTGACCGCCGAGCGTATCGCCATCGAAGATGTCGGCGCCGCCGTCGACGCCTACTTGGCAGAACCGACCACCCAGGATCACGCCATCGGTCCGGACCACGTGCTCGATCTCGCGGCGGCCGTCGCGGCCCATCCCTCCGCGCCCGCGATCGTGGTCGACACCGAGTCCGACGAGCCGTCGCGCCGCATGGCGGTGCGGGCGGCCCTGCTCATGAGCCGCCCCACCACCCGATCAAACAGCGACTGAGATTGCGGCCACCCGCGCCCGTCCGCCGGACGACCGGCGGCGTCGTACGGGTTTACTGGTCGTCATCGTCGTCGTTGACCTCGACGAGATCGCTGGTGTCGTCATCGTCCTCATCGACGACGAGGTTGTCGTCGTCGACCTGCTCCCCATCGTCCTCGATGTCGAGCGCGTCGTCATCCTCAGCGTTGCTGTCCGTGTCCTTCTCGGCCTCCTCGGCCTCGACCTCGTCCAGCGAGACGAGTTCCGGGCCCTCCGTCTCGTCCTCTTCGTCGCTCGGCGCCTCTTTGCGCGCGACGACGGGAGCGCTCCCCCTGGAATACGATGTCGCGGCAGCGATCGGCACGACCTCGCCCGAGTAGGGCGAGATCACGGGATTCTTGCCGAGATCGTAGAACTTCTTCCCCGTCGTCGGGCAGATACGCTTCGTGCCGAGGTCCGGACGCGCCACTGAGACTCTCCCTGAAGGCCGTGAGACGCTGGATCGCCAGCGAGCATGCGGTGATGTCTACCACAGTCGGCAGCCCGATGCCCCGCCTCTTCGCGCCGAGCGAGGCGTGTCTGCACGACAGAGGTGCCGACACGCGATCGGCAGAGGAGGCAGAGGGGGAGAGTGCGGCGGGGCCCGACCTCCGTGATGCCGCGCGATGTCGCGGACGCTGCGGTGACGCAGCGACCGCGATGTCCGCGATGCGGGTAGGACGTCATCCAAATAGGGGTGGTGCTCCGGAGCACGTCGCGCCGTGATGTGTGGTGCTTAATCGTGTCTCGCACCGTCATCGCCGATGGGATTTGTGCGGCGCAGGTGCTGGAGGGTCTCCACCATGTTGACTCGCACCGTCATAGGCCTCGTCGCCCCCGTCTGCCTCGCCGCCGCGTGGGCCACGCCGTCCCTGGCACAGCCGGCCGCCAATGGCGGGCCGAAGTTCCTCATCCACGGCAACTATTGCGGCCCCGGCAACAACGCGCCTCTGCCGCCTATCGACGCCCTCGACGCAGCCTGCGCCCGCCACGACGCCTGCACGCCGGATATCGGACTTCCGACAAAGGCCTGTAACCTTCGACTGGAACGCGAGGCAGCCGCGGTTGCTCGGGATCCGCGGCAGCCGGACAATGTGCGCTCCCTCGCCGGATTCGTCGCGTCGTTCGCGGCGTCGAACGCGTCGAGCCCGGCGCCGACGGTGCTCCCCGCGAGACTGGCGCGCTGAGAGCCCGACGCATCCGCCACCATTCGCCCGCGCGGGCGCAGGGCGCCGGCTCGAACCGGAAGCCGGCGGGATCGCCGGCCGTGGGGGTTCATCCCGCCTGCGCAGTCTGCCGCCCCGGTCCCACGCGCGGGAATCCGGTGACGGCGATGGCGCGCGCGGAGCCCGCCGCGGCCGGGCGGGCCGCGTTGCGCGAGCGTGGGGGCCTACCGTCCGCTGGGCGCGGCGTAGCTGCCGGTAACGCCGTTACCCCGGCTGCTGCCGCCCGCAGAGCCGGGGGTCTTGTTCCGGACGAAGCTCGCACCCGGATAGCGCCGCTGGACCCGCGACATCGAGTGTCGCCGCACGTGATGGCGCCTCATCCGGACGTCGGTGAGCATGTCGGACGGCGACGAGAGGCCGGTCGCGGGGCCCGCGGGAACGGCCGAGGCGGGGACGGCCAGGACGCCGAGGCCGACACCTGCGAGCGCGGCGAGAACGAGAATGCGCATAGAACTCCTCCATGCCTCGGCGGAGATGGATCGCCTCGGCATGGAGGGAAGACCTGAAGCGCGCGACTGGTTCAATGAGCGTGCCTTCGTGAGCGCAGTCTGCCGGGCGGCCGCGACGCCGGCGGCAGAGACAGCCTGGTCACGCGCGGTCACAGCTGCGCCGCCGGCGCGATTAATCCCGGACGCCGCGTGCGCAGCGGCACGTCGCTCCGAGACAATCGCCCCCATATCAGTGTCACGCAAGATGAAATGGGCCGTAAGTCTCGGACTGTACTGCGTAAAGGAGCAAGAATTAGCCTATGAAGACCCGTATCGCCGCTACCGTCACCGCTCTCATGCTCGCCGTAGCTCCGATCTCGTCCGCCATGGCCTACGATCGTCCTGCCTGGACTGGCTCCACGCCCTACGATGTCGAAACCACGGGCTCGTTCGGCGCCCTGTTCGGCGGCCGCTACGACCGCGACCCCTGGACCTGCCCGCAGAGCTCGGCCGCGGAGGGCAATGCCAACCAGCAGAACTTCCCGGTCAAGCAGTACGGCCAGACCGCCGGTGGCAACCGCTGCTGAGGTCGGGGGACACGATGCTGAAGGCCTTCTCCTACGCGATGATCGGCGCCTTCCTGGGCGGCCTCATGATGACCGTCGTCGGCTCGGCCGGCGTGCTGATGGGCCTGTGAACCCGGCAAGATGCCGGCGGCCACCCGGTAACGGACCACGAGACTGACGCGAGCGGCGGGGTGCGAGCCTCGCCGCTTTCGCGTGTCCTGCCGCTCGATCCGCCGATCCGACCTGCCCGCTCGCCGGCTTGTGGCGCGGACGAGAAACCGTGTCCCATGTAACGCGCGCGGTCACGCGCCGAAATCCACCTGTAACAGAAGCATTGCGTTATCGATCCGCGCGTCGAACGCGGGCCGCGCGCCGCTTCGCGCGGCAGCCCGATCGCGGCGCCACTGATGTTCCGGCAATCCCGACGCGGCGATTGCTGGAGCGCGGAGACGTGAGCGTCGGAATGTTCCGCCCGATCCTCGAGTGACCGAGATCATTCCGATCCGCTGCTACAGGTGAGACTTTCCAGATCATGAGCACTTCAGACGCCCTCGACCGGGCCGATTTCGCGCGGCGGGCGGGGGAGAACCAGGCCCGGCTGACCGCCGACCTGAAACCGGCCTACGACTTCGTCGTCTGCGGCGCGGGCGCCTCCGGGTCGGTCGTCGCGCGGCGGCTGGCGGAGAACCCCGAGGTGCAGGTGCTCCTGCTCGAGGCGGGCGGCTCGGACGACGCCGAGGCCGTGCTCGATCCCGCCCTCTGGCCGACCAACCTCGGCGGGGCGCGGGACTGGGGCTTTCGCGCGGAGCCGAATGCCCACCTGAACGGACGCACGCTCTCCATGGCGATGGGCAAGGGCCTCGGCGGCGGCTCCAGCGTCAACGTGATGGTCTGGGCGCGCGGCCACCGGTGCGACTGGGACGCCTTCGCCGCCGAGGCCGGCGACGCGGCCTGGGGCTACGACAGCGTCCTCGACATCTACCGGCGCATCGAGAACTGGCGCGGCGCCCCCGATCCGGCGCATCGCGGAAGCGGCGGTCCGGTCTGGGTGCAGCCCGCCTCCGATCCCAGCCCCGTGGCCCACGCCCTGCTCGACGCCGCGCGGGACCTCGGCATCCCGACCTTCGACAACCCCAACGGGCGCATGATGGAGGGGCCCGGCGGCGCGGCGATCACCGACATGCTGGTCCGCGACGGCCGGCGCGTCTCGCTGTTCCGCGCCTACGTCCATCCCTGGCTCGACCGCCCCAACCTGACCGTCCTCACGGACGCGCTCGTCCGCCGCGTGACCTTCGACGGCCGCCGCGCCACGGGGGTCGAGTTCGTCCACGCGGGCGCGGTCCGGACGGTCGGCGCGCGTGCCGAGACGGTCCTGTCGATGGGGGCGATCCACACGCCCAAGGTGCTGATGCTCTCGGGGATCGGCGACCGGGACGAGCTCGGGGCGCTCGGCATCCCGTCGGTGCAGCACCTGCCCGGCGTCGGACAGAACCTTCAGGACCACGTGTCCTTCGGCTGCACCTGGGAGTATGCCGACCCGATCGCGCCGCGGAACAGCGGCAGCGAGGCGACCCTGTACTGGACGAGCCGGCCCGGCCTCTCGGCGCCGGACCTGCTGTTCTGCCAGGTCGAGTTTCCGGTTCCGAGCGAGCAGACCGCGGCGCGCGGCGTTCCGGCCCACGGCTGGACGATGTTCGCCGGCCTCGCGCAGCCCGCCAGCCGCGGCCGCCTGCGGCTGCGGAGCGCCGACATGGCGACGCCGCCGGTCATCGAGGCGAACTTCCTGTCCCACCCGGCCGACGTGACGGCGGCCGCGGCCTGCGTCGATCTCTGCCGCGCCCTCGGCAACGCGCCGGCGTTCCGCCCGTACGTGCGCGTCGAGGCCATGCCGGGCCCGCTGTCCGGCGCGGCGATGGCGGACTACATCCGCGATGCCGCCGTCACCTACTGGCACCAGAGCTGCACCGCCCGGATGGGCCGCGACGCGCTGGCGGTCGTGGACGGGGCGCTCCGGGTCTACGGCATCGACGGCCTGCGGGTCGCCGACGCCTCGATCCTGCCCCGCGTGACCACCGGCAACACCCAGGCGCCGTGCGCGGTGATCGGCGAACGGGCCGCCGAGATGCTGAAGCGGGCGCACGGCCTGTAACGCCCGTCGCCGCAGCGAGCACGATCGGCGGACCGGAGGGCTCGCTCAGGACGCCCCGTCGCGCGGACATCGCACCGGCCGAGCCGGGCGTCGATCCCGTCCCCGGAATCGCGACGCACAGCGCGTCGCGGACGGCCCGATCAGGCCGCGTGTGACGGCCGGAAGCGCTGAGGTCCCCTGAGCCGCTGTCGAGGAGCGACCGGGCGGATGATCCACGGTCTTACGGCCGGGAAAGACACCGCGGATCCTTGCCCGGCCTCTTTCCGAGGATGCCGGGCCGTCCTGTTCGAGTGCCACGACGCGTCGTGGCGATCATCACTTCGGCGGTCGCGGATGGCTATCGACACGATTGAACACACGCTGCGCGCGATGGGAAACGCGGCGCGAGGCCTGGCCGCGATCGGTGCGGCCCTGCGATTGCGGCAAGACGCGCGGGAATACGCGCGCGAAGGCGCGAGGGCGGTCGATCCCGAGGTGGCGCGCCGACTGCGCGACGTGGTCGCCGCCGTCATCCCGGGCGGCCTCGGTGAGCTCGAACCCGAGCAGGTGTCCGCGCTCCTGGCATCCGTCACTCACGCGCTTGAGGAGGCGCGGGATCTGCTGGATCACCCGGAGCGGCCGCCGGTCTGGCAGGTTCGCGGTCCCGCGATGTTGCAGGCTCAAGGCCAAGCGTCGCGCAGCGTCGTGCGGCGCCTCGCGGCCTTGTCGACCGAGCGCCCGTCGCTCGCGGCCGCACTCACCGGGCGCTTCCTGGATGTCGGCACCGGCGTGGGCGGCATCGCGCTGGAGGCCGCGGCACACTGGCCCTCGCTGCGGGTCGTCGGCCTGGACATCTGGGAGCCGGCCCTGGCCTTGGCGCGCGCGAACGTGGCGGCGAGCCCCTTTCACGGCCGTATCGAACTCCGTCTGCAGGATGTGACGCGGTTCGACGATTCGGCAAGCTACTCGCTGATGTGGCTTCCGGCACCCTTCCTCTCCCGGGACGCGGCCCGAACAGCGCTCGATCGACTCACGGCGGCCCTCGAGCCGCGGGGGTATCTGGTGGTCGGACTCTACGCTCCGCCGGCGGATCCCGCGGCCGCCGCGCTCGCTGCCCTGCGGCTGGCCCGCAGCGGCGGACATCTGTGGGAAGGCGCGGCCATGGAGGCCGAACTCCGCGCACGCGCCTTCACCGCGGTCGAGACTTTCGCGGGCCAGCCGGTCACGCTCGTGATGGGGCAGCGCGCGTAGAGCGATCGCACGCGCGCGGCCAACGGCGCGGGCCGCCTGCCCGCCGCGGCGTCGGAGTTCGCGGTCGTCCCGACCGGTCGAGGTTCGGTCGAAGCGCGCACCCGAGCCCCCGCGAGGGATCCCGCGTCGAGCCCCGCGTCCGGGCTTCTGTGACCGGGATCACAGCGGCCGGCCATCGGTCGGCGGCAGAGTGCCTTCACCCCAACAGGGAGACGCACGATGAAGATGATCTCGACGAAGATGTTGATGGTGGCGGGTCTCGCGGCCGCGACATTGGCCGGTGGTGCCGCCAGTGCCGACGCCCGCGGGTTTGGCCGTGGCGGTTTCGGACACGGAGGCTTCGGCCATCGCGGGTTCGGGCACGGAGGCTTCAGGCACGGCGGGTTCGGTCACCATCGCCATTTCTACCACCGTGGATTCCGTCGGCGCTTCGGCGGGTTCAGCTGGGGCTATCCCGCGAACAGCTCCTTCCTCGGCCCGAACTTCGGCGACTGCCGCGCGATCTACAATCCTGTCTTCTTCGGCCATGAGCGCGTGTGCGGCTAGCTGAGCGACCATCTTCGACGGAGCGCGTTTCCGTCACGCGATCGGCCGCCGCTGCACGCGGCGGCGGCCGGCTGACCGACGCCATCCCGCAACCCCTCGCTCCGACGACGGGATCCGTGACGGCGACCCCAGCCCCATCCGTCCCGGGGATGCCGCCCGACTCTCGTGATCCGAGCCGCATCGGCCGCGGATCGAGCGACAGCTCGTAGCGGCCGCGAATTCGGACCTCACGTGCCGCCCTCGCTTGAGGGCGGCACGTGAGCGTGGTGAGGGTTGTCTCACCGAGGATGGTATCGGTGACGCGATCCGGGCGCGTCACGGCGCCCTGGCGCTGCGCCGAGGAGCAGGGCGATGGCGGTGGGGACATCGATGGGTGCAGGTCAGGAACGCGAACCGGCGACACGCCGCGCGGCCCCGGATTTCTACGACAGTCTGCCCCGGTTCACCGCCTTCTCCAGCCTCATGGATCCAGGCCTCTACCGGCCCCTGCCCGCGGATTGGTGGCTCGGCGTGGCCGATGTCGTCGGCTCCCGGCAGCAGATCGGGCTTGGCCGCTACAAGGCGGTGAATGCGGCCGGCGCAGCCATCATCACGGCGGTCTCCAACGCACTCGGCCGGCGCGAATTCCCCTTCGTCTTCGGCGGCGACGGGGCCAGTTTCGCCGTCGCCCCGGACGACGCGGACGCCGCGAGAGACGCGCTGGCGGCGACGGCCAGCTGGGTCCGCGAGGCGCTGCAACTGGAGCTGCGCACCGCTCTCGTGCCGGTCTCGGCCGTGCGCGATCGCGCGCTCGACGTGCGCGTGGCGCGCTACGCGCCCAGCGCCCACGTTTCCTATGCCATGTTCAGCGGAGGTGGGCTGCCCTGGGCAGAGGCGGCCATGAAGGCCGGCGACCACGCTATCGCACCGGCCGAGGCCGGCACCCAGCCCGACCTGACCGGCCTCTCCTGCCGCTGGCAGGAGATCCGTCCCCGGCACGAGCTGATGCTCTCGCTCATGCTCGTGCCCCAGCACAGCGGCGACGCGCCGGCCTTCCGGCAACTCGTGCAAGAGCTCCTGCAGAGGCTGGAGATCAGCGCCGAGGTCGCGCGCCCGATGCAGGACGCGGGACCGGAGATGCGCGGACCGTGGGCGGGACTGGACCTCGAACTGCGCGCGATGCCGGGCTCTCGCAAGCGCCGCTTCTGGGCCAAGCTCCGCCTCGCGGCGCGATCGATACCGGAATACCTGATCTACCGCACGGGCGCGCGGGTCGGCGCGTTCGATCCCGCCGTTCTGCGGCGCGAGATCGTGGGCAACACAGATTTCCGCAAGTACGATGACGCGCTGCGGATGACGCTGGATTGCACCCGCGCCTTCGCCGATCGCCTCGAGGCGGAGCTCGCCGGCGCGGAGGCGCAGGGGATCTGCCATTTCGGCCTGCAGCGCCAGTCGGCTGCGCAGTTGACCTGCATCAGCCCTCCGGTCCCCGGCAGCGGGCACATGCATTTCATCGACGGTGCCGGTGGCGGCTATGCCGCGGCGGCCGCGAATCTGAAGGGTCGCGCGGCCGATGGCGGTGCCTCGGCTCAGACCCGCCCGTGACGCGGCTCCGGACCGTGCCCGCTGCGGGACGGGGCGCGGGCGCGCGATGACGCGATCGGCAGGGCGGTTACCGGCCCGGGATCCCCGCCGGGTGGCCGGGATGGGCCCTGTGCCGGATGTCCGCTCCGCGGCGGCACGGTCGGCTCCGCGCCCGGGACCAAGCCGGATCGACGGCCCGCGCGATCGTCCGTGTCGAGCCAGCCGCGGTAATGCACCACCAGTCCGACGCGTGGCAGGGCGATCGAGACGTCGAAGCGGAACAACCCCGCCTCCTCCCACTCGCGGGCGGCGGTGCGGGGTGCGAGCGCCAGCGGCAGGGGCAGCCGCGCGACGGACCAGCCGCGCAGCACCATGCGCAGGCCGCCGCCCTCGGGCGCGAGGTCGAACCTGAAGCGGAGCGGGCCGAACCGCTCCACGACGCAGCCGCGCTCTTCGGAGAACGCGCTCGTGAACCGGCGACCGGAGAACGCGCGCGTCCAGCGCTCCACCCCGCGCGTCTCGCTGAAGCCGACGTGGAGATCGTGCGCGCCCGCGACCGGCAATCCGAGGAGCGCCGCGAGGCCGCGCGCGACGGGGTGGCGGCCCCGTCGCACGACGGCGCGGCCGTGCGCCCCCGCCTCGCGCAGCACGCCGTGCAGAGCCGCGACGCGCGGCGCGAGTTCGGCGAAGCGCGGACCCAGGACGCGCGCGTAGAGCGCATCGGCCTGTCCCGACTCCCGCACGTCGTGGCGGATCGACAGGCGCGCGAAGCTCGGCTCGAAATCGGACAGGTCGAGCGCGGTCCCGGCGTCGCGCGCCCCGGGCGCGATCGCACCGTCCAGGATCCGCTCGGCCAGGATCGCCGCCGGCAGCACCGGGATCTCCGGGCCATGACCGTCGGCCGCCAGGAGGGTCCAGCGCCGTTCGACGCGGCGCCCTGCGGCCGTGCCGAACATCCGGACGACCATGCCGGACCGATCCGAGCCCCAGCGCGCGGTCAGCCGCTGCGCCAGGAGAAGCCCGCGCGCGAGCCCCTGCAGGGAGGGGATCCAGCCCCAGCGCACCGGCCAGCTCGCGCACCAGAGGCCGACCGTCTGCACCGCGAGTTCGGTCCCGGCCCTGAAGCTGACCGCCGGCCGGCCCGGAAGCCGGCCGGGCAGGAGGTCGAGGTCCGGGACGTCCGCCAGGGCCAGCCAGCGGCGGCCGAGGGACGCGCCGTCGGACAGGGCGAAGCGCTCGCGCCGCAACGCCTGCCAGCCGACAGCCGCCGACCAGCGCTGTCCGCGCCAGAGCCGGATCGGCCGGCCCACGTAGCTCAGGATGGCCGCGGCGACCGACGTCCCGGCGGTCGCGCGGTTCGAGGCGCTGATCGCGATCTCCACGGCGGTGACCGCCTCCATCCCCTGCGCCAGGCGACGGGCGACGGCACCGGACAGGGCGGGGACGCTCGATGCACCGGAGAGGATCGCGACGCCGGCCGCGCGTGCGGCGGCGTCGAGCTGGCCGATGCCGGTCACGAACGCCCGGCCGTCCGCGAGATCGAGGTACGGGATCGCCGCGGCGATACAGGCCCGGGGCAGAGCGTAGCCGCTGCCCTGGAAGGGGCCGGCCGCATCGATCACGAGGTCGGGACGGACGCGTTCCAGCAGGGGCGCGACGGCACCGTTGCGGTCGGCCTGAAGGGGACGGCACGGGGGATGGGCCGCGCAGAACGCCTCGGCGCGCGCCAGGCGGCGGCCGGCGACGACCACGTCGTGACCGGCCTCCGCGAGCCGCCGCGACAGGCGAGCCCCGAAGCCGCCGTACCCGCCGAAGACCAGGATCGTGCTCACGCCGCCTCTCCCTGCCCCGCCGGCTCGGCGTCCTGGAAGACCGCTTCCTGGTGGATCAGCCGCCCGAACCAGGGGTGGGCGATGTCGAGGATGAAGCGGAAGGCGCCCGGCGTCGCGTCACCGCCGGCATCGGCGTGGGTGACAGTGAGCGCACCGGGGGTGAGCCAGCCCGGCAGGTGCAGGCGGCGCCCCAGGCAGTCGATGAAGTAGCGGTGGCTGCGAAACGTCAGCGCCCCGTCCTCGACCGCCACCGTGAGGCTCATGCCGACGCCGGCGCCGACATGCTCCTCCAGGCCGGTGGGACCGGCGAAGCGCTTGGCCGAGTGGATCACCTGCGGGAAGCCGGAGGCGCGGGCGTACAGCCGCGTCCAGACCTGACCGCCGCCATCCGGGTCCTCGGTGACGGTGACGACGCCGGCGCGGCCGGTCTGGCGTTCCAGAGGCAGCGGGCCGCCGACCAGCCGCGTCGCCTGCGCGACGAGCCAGCCGAAGCGGCTGACCTCCATCGCGACGACGTGGCCGACATAGACCGCGCTCGCCCCCTGCGCGAGCCGCTTCCCGAAGCGGCGGCGCACGGCCGGCGACAGGCTCGCCCACGCGCGTTCCGGGATCAGGGCCCGGAAGCGCAGGTCCAGCAGGTCGCCCGGCTCGGTGAGCGACCGGGCGGGGGAGAACGCGCGGGACGGCCCCGCATCGGCTCGACGGACATGTCCCATCGCGGTCACCTGGGCCCCTCGATCGGTCCGGCTCCCTGAAAACGACCCTCGGATCGTCACTCAGCCTTGGCCGGCAGGAACTTCACGATCCGGCCGCCCAGCCGGATGAGCTTGGCCAGCGTGCCCCGGGGCACGTTGAGCATCTGGCCGTACCAGCGCTCCATCGACTCGGTGAAGTCGAGCATCGCGCGCAGGCGCCGCTTGGCGACCGCCCCGAGCGCCGGGTCCGCGTCCGCTTCGGCGACGCAGGCGCGCAGGGCCGCGATGGCGGGATCGATCTCGCGCTCCTTGCGGCCGGCGGCGATGCGCGTGACCATCTCCCAGAGGTCGGTCTCGGCGGCGAAGTGGTCGCGGCGCTCGCCCATCACCGGCACGCGGCGGATCAGGTTCCAACCGAGCAGCTCGCGCAGGGAATTCGAGACGTTCGACCGCGCGATGCCGAGCATGCCGGCGATGTCCTCGGCGGCGAGAGGGCGCTCGGAGAGGTAGAGGAGCGCGTGGATCTGCGCGACCGAGCGGTTGACGCCCCACTGGCCGCCCAGATCGCCCCAGTGCAGCACGAAGCGCTCGACCGCGGCCGGCAGGGGACTCGGTATGTTTGTTATTTCTGTCATGACAGAAATAACAGACCAGAACGAACACGCTGTCAAGCGGCCGAGATCGCGGGCTGTCGACGCTCGGCCGGGTCCCGGTCGCGCCGCCAGGGCGGGACCGGGCATCCCGTCCCGCGCCTCACCGGGAACGGCGCCCGCGTCAGGCGCGGGGGCGCCTCGCCACGCTCCGGCGCGGGTGAGGCACCTCCATCGTGGCGGGCGGGCCGGGACCGCCCCGGTCTCCGGTCCCGGCGCGGGCGGCTACTGGCCGTGCCGCTTCAGCCACGCCTCCATATCGGAGATCTCCTTCTCCTGATCGTCGATGATCTTCTGCGCCATCGCCTTGGTGGCCGGATCCTTGGCGTGCTTCAGCGCGACCTTGGCCATGGCGACCGCGCCCCTGTGGTGCGGGATCATGTGCCTGCGGAAGTCGACGTCGGCATCGCCGGTATAGGGGACGTCCATGTCCTTCATCATCGCCGTGTCGGCGGCCTTGAACGCCTCGGTCGCGGCGTCGTCCTTCGGGTTCGGCGTCATCGAGCCCATGTCCTTGCCGGACATGGAGCCGTGGTCGTGCATGCCCTGCGCCAGGGCCGCCCCGGCCAGCCCGGTCGACAGCAGGGCGGCGGCGAGAAGGGTGCGGAGGTGCGTCATGGATCGTTCTCTCCCGGTGGGGTCAGTTGAACTTGCCGCTGGCGGTCGCACCGTCCGGGCCGGTGAGCTGCACCGCGCCCTTGGGGCTCGCGCCGAGCGCGGTCGCGGCCTTGCCGGTCATGCGGTTGCCGTCGGCGGGCTCGAGCGGCACGCGGGTCGGCTTGCCGCCGACGACGAGGATGGCGGTGCCCTTGAAGCCGGCGGCCGGGACCGGCTTCTGGCCCTCGTCTGACAGGAACACGTCGACGGCCTCGCCCTTGGCGACGAGCTCGACGTGGAACCTGCCGGCATCCGTCACACGGCCGCCATGCTGGCCGGCGGTCTCGTGGGCGTAGGCGGCGGTCGCGGCGAGCAGGCCGGCGACCACGGTCACTCTCGATAGGGTCACGCTCTGGTCTCCTCTGGGGTCAGTAGGCCTCGGCCGGGCGCGGGCGCGCGCCGTCCGGGGATGGGTGGGCCGGCGTGTCGGCGTGGAGGGCGCGCAGCCGCTCCAGGGGCGCGCGGCCGAAGCGCAGGAACAGGACGGGGGTCAGGACGGTGTCGAGCAGCGTCGCGCTGACGAGGCCGCCGAAGATCGTCACCGCCACCGGGTGCAGGATCTCCTTGCCCGGGCTCGCCGGGTCGTAGAGCAGCGGCACCAGCGCGACGCCGGCGGCGAGCGCCGTCATCAGCACCGGGGTGAGCCGCTCCAGGCTGCCGCGCACCACGAGGTCGGGCCCGAACGGCACGCCCTCGTGCAGCGACAGGTTCAGGTAGTGGCTGATCTTCAGGATGCCGTTGCGCGCCGCGATGCCGGTCAGCGTGATGAAGCCGATCATCGACGCCACCGACAGGGGCTGCCCGGCCAGCCACAGGGCGACCACCGAGCCGATCAGCGCCAGGGGCACGTTGCCCATGATGATCAGGGCGAGCGCCGCCGACCTGTAGCGGCTGAACAGGATGGCGAAGACGAGCGCCAAGGACACCGCGGAGAGCACCGCGATGGTCCGGCTGGCCTCCTCCTGCGCCTGGAAGGTTCCCTCCAGGCTGGTGAAGAAGCCCGGTGGCAGCGGCTCCTTCGCCACCGCGTCGCGGATGGCCGCCACGACGCTCGCCATGTCGCGCCCGCCGTCGGTGTTGGCCTGCACCACGATGCGGCGCCGGGCGTTCTCGCGCAGGATCTGGTTCGGGCCGTCGGTCTCGCGGATGTCGGCCACTTGGCGCGCCGGCACCCAGCCCGAGGGGGTCTCCAGAAGGAGGTCGCCCAGGCCCGCGGTGGTCCGGCGGTCCTCGGACAGGCGCAGCACCACGTCGAAGCGGCGCACGCCGTCGACCACCGTCGAGACCACGCGCCCGTTCGAGAGGCGGCTGATCTGCTCGACCACGGCCGCGGGCTGCACCCCGTAGAGGGCCGCCCGCGTGTAGTCGACGCGGACCTCGAGCTGCGGGATGCGGACCTGGCGCTCGACCTGCAGGTCGGCGAGGCCGGGGATCGCCGCCATCCGGTCGCGCAGAGAGTTCGCCACCCGCCGCAGGGCGTCGAGATCCTCCCCGTACACCTTGAGCGCGATCTCGGCGCGCACGCCCGAGAGCATGTGGTCGAGCCGGTGCGAGATCGGCTGGCCGACGTTGACGGCGACCGGCAGGGCCGCGAGGCGCCCGCGGATGTCGGCGACCAGCGCCTCCTTCGGGCGCTCGGCACCCGCGTCGAGGGCCACCTCGATCTCGGAGGCATGGACGCCCTCGGCGTGCTCGTCGAGTTCGGCCCGCCCGGTCCGGCGGCCCACCGTCCTCACGCCCGGGATGTCGAGCAGCAGCTTCTCGGCGATCAGCCCGACCCGGTTGCTCTCGGCGAGCGAGATGCCCGGGTTGAAGGTCATGTTGACCGTGAACGAGCCCTCGTTGAACGGCGGCAGGAAGGCCCGCGGCAGGGTCCAGGCCGCGACGCCGGCGGCGACCACCGCGACCGCGACCGTGCCGACGAGCAGGCCCTGGTGCCGGAACGCGACCCGCAGCAGCGCGGCGTTGCCGCGTTTGAGCCGTTTCAGGAGTCGGCTGTCGTGCTCCTCCAGCGTCTTCAGGCCCGGCAGCAGCAGGGACGCCAGCACCGGGGTCAGGGTGATGGAGGTGAGCAGGCTCGCCAGGATGGAGATGATGTAGGCCTCGCCCAGCGGGGCGAAGAGGCGTCCCTCGATGCCCGACAGGGCGAAGAGCGGCACGAACACCAGGATGATGATGAGCGTCGCGTAGACGATGCCCGAGCGGACCTCGTTCGAGGCCTCCACCACCACCTGGAGCACGCCTCTCGGGTTGCCCGCCCGCCGGTTGTCGCCGAGCCGTCGGTAGATGTTCTCCACGTCCACCACCGCGTCGTCGACGAGCTCGCCGATGGCGATGGCCAGCCCCCCGAGCGTCATCGTGTTGATCGACAGCCCGAACAGGTGGAACACCGCCGCGGTCGTCAGCACCGAGACCGGGATGGCCAGCAGCGAGATGGCCGTCGTCCGCACGTTCAGCAGGAAGGCGAACAGCACCACCGCCACCACCAGCACGGCCTCGACGAGGACACGCGCGACGTTGCGGATCGAGGTCTCGATGAAGTCGGCCTGGCGGAACAGGATTCGGTCGGCCCTGATGCCGGACGGCAGGGTCGGGCCCATCTCCTTCAGGGCGGTCTCGATGCTGCGGGTGAGCCGCACCGTGTCGACGTCCGGCTGCTTCTCGACCGAGACGATGACCGCGGGCCTCGCCATGTAGCCGGCGTCGCCGCGCTTCACCTTCGCGGCGAAGGAGACCTCGGCGACCTGCCTCAGGTGGACGGGCGCGTCGTTGATCGTCGCGACCACCAGGCTGCGCAGGTCGTCGAGGCTCATGGTCCGGCCGATGTTCCGGATCAGGTATTCGCGCGCGTTCTGGTCGGTGAAGCCGCCGCCGGCATTGGTGCCGAACCGGGCGAGCGCCGTCTCGAGCTGCGCGTTCGTGACGGCGAGCGCGCGCATGGCGGCCGGGTTCGGGCTGACCCGGAACTGGCGCACCTCGCCGCCGATGGGGATGACCTGCGCGACGCCCGGGATGGTCAGCAGCCGCGGCCGGATCGTGAAGTCGGCGACCTCGCGCACCTGCATGGGGGTCGCGGTGTCGCCCGTGACCGCCACCAGCAGGATCTGGCCCATGATCGAGGAGATCGGGCCCATGACCGGGGTCACGCTCCGGGGCAGCTGGTCCTGCACCAGGGCGAGGCGCTCCGCGACCTGCTGCCGGTTCCGGTAGATGTCCGTGCCCCAGTCGAACTCGACGTAGGTGATGGACAATCCCACGCCCGAGACCGAGCGCACCCGGGTGACGCCCGGCAGCCCGTTCATCCGGGTCTCGATGGGGTAGGTGACGAGTTGCTCGACCTCCTGGGGCGCGTAGCCCTCGGCCTCCGTCATGATGGTGACGGTCGGCTTGTTGAGGTCGGGGAAGACGTCGACGGGCAGCCTGGTGGCGGTGAAGGCGCCGTAGAGCACGAGCACCGCGGCGAGCGCGAGGACGAGCAGGCGGTTGCGGACCGATTGTCCGACGAGGACGGTGAACATCGGCGGATTCCTCAGCGGACCTGGTCGAGGAGTTCGGCGCCCTGCGTCACGACCCGCTTGCCGGGCCCGACCCCCTCCGCCACCAGCACCCGGCCGCCGTCGAGGGGCTCGACGCGGACCGGCCGCGCCTCGAAGCGCTCGGCGGTGGTGTGCTCGTAGACGACGTCCTGCCCGTTCCCCGCGCGCACGACCGCCGCGCGCGGCAGCGCCAGCCCGGCCTGCTCGGTGTCGGTCCCGGCGAGCACGGTGACGAACTGCCCGACCCGCAGGCCCGAGGCGTCGCCCTGGACGGCGAACTGCACCGGGATGGCCTGGTTGCGGTCGGCGAGGCCCGAACCCTGGTAGGCGAGCTTGAGGGTCCGGCCGTCGGCGAGCCGTGCCGTGGCGTCCTGCGCCGCCGCGAGGGCGTCGAAGCTCAGAGCCTCGACCCAGAGGCGGCCCGGGTCGACGACCTGGAAGACCATCTGCCCGGGGGTGGCCATCTGACCGGCCACCGCCGCGGCCTGCGCGACGACGCCGTCGACCGGCGCGACGAGCGGCTCCGGCTCACGCCTGATCCTGTCGAGGGCCGACCGTCGGTCCTGCAGGCCCTTGAGCTCCGCCAGGGCGTCGTCGAGCTGGGTCTGGGCCACGGCGCCGGTCAGGGCGAGCCGCCTGTAGCGGTCGACCCGACGCTCGACGATGGAGATCTGCTGGTCGAGATCCCCTTGCGTCTGGCGCATGTCGGAGACGTCGACCGCCTGGATCGGCGGTGTGACCGTGGCCAGGACCTCGCCCTTGCGCACCCGCGTGCCGAGGCGCGGGAACAGTCCCGAGGGCGGAGGCGACAGGCGACCGCCGACCGAGGACTGCACGACGCCGCTGGCGTTCGGGTCCGGGATGATGCGGCCGGGCAGCTCGACCGAGCGGTGGAAGCTGCCCCGCTCGGTCACCGTCGTGCGCAGGGCGAGCAGGCGCTGGGTGGGCTTCGGCACGAAGACGGATCCGTCGGGCAGGCGCTGCGCGAGGTCCGACGCGGACGGCGCGGCCGGGCGCGTCCCGGTCAGCGCGGCCCCCTGCACGGGGGCTTCGCGGTCGTCGTCGCCGTGCGCGAAGGCGGCGGTGCCCAGAACGAGGGTGATGCCGACGGCGATCAGCGCCGCCGTCGGGACGCCGCGGCGGCCCCGCGCGAGCGCGGTGACGAGGACGCCGAGCAGGAAGGCGACGGCGACCGCGCCGACCAGGATCGGGTCCCCGGCGCCGAGGCGCTGGCGGACGCCGCGGGCGACCTCCGAGACGCGCGCGAGCGCCGCCCGTGCCGCGGCCGGCTCGGCGGGAATTGCGGCGCCGGCATCGGCCGGCACGGTCACCGTGACCGGCAGCACGTCGACCGCGCCGCCGGCGGTGACCGTCGCGACGAGGTCGTGCCGGCCGGGCCTCGACAGCCACGGGGCCGGCAGCGTGTAGCCGCCCCCGGGCGTGACGGTGGCGGTCCTCGGGCCCTCGGGGGTCTCGACCTCGATCGTCGCGCCGGTCACCGGCTCGTTCGTCCGGAAGCGGTCGAGGAACAGGGTCAGGGCGCCGTCGCGCGGGATGGCGACCAGCTCGAAGGCGTCGGAGAAGGCCTCGCCGCGCGGGGCGATGGTCTTCGAGACGGGGGGCGGGGCGGCGCCGTGATCGTGGCCCTCGTGGGCGCGGGCGGGCCCCGCCAGGACGGCGGCGAGCAGCGCCACCGCGCCGAGGGCGGCGGCAAGACGGGTCGACATGGAAACGGTATCCTCGCGATGGGGATGCCGGGCGCGGCCACGGGCGGGCGCACCTCGGGCGTCGCGCGCCTCGGGCGCGCCTCATCTCACGCGCGGGTTCGTGGGGGCTCGGGCAGGGCCTCGGGGCCGAGGCCGGTGCGGCCGGCGACGTCGCCCGGGACCAGCGTGACGGCGCCGAACAGGTCCGGCGACAGGCCAGGGGGCCCCCCGAGGACGCCGGTGGCGCAGCAGGCCATCGTCCCGCAGCAGCGGGTCTCGCGGCCCGGACGACAGCACCCGTCCTCGGCCGGCTCGACGCGCGCCGCCGCGACGGTGGCGCGGGCGACCTTGGACCATGCCGGCGCCGCCGACCGGGCGGCGGGCGTCACCGGTACGGACGCGGTCGCGGCGACCGGGGCGACCGCCCTCGGCTGCGCCGCGGCCGCGCGGTGGCCGTGGTGGGCATGGCCCTCGTGGGCCTGGGCGGCGGACGGCGCGACGTAGGCGACGATCGCGAGGATCATCGCCGCCATCAGGCGCAGGATCTGCCGGTCCGGGCTCATGGGTACGGGATTACACCGGTTCTGGCGGCGGGACCATGTCCGCGGCCGGGACGTGGACGCCGACGTGCGATTCCGGTCGCTGCGGCGCCACCTCGGGCTGCCGCGAGCAGGGGCTCGGCCGGGAAGCCGGCCGCGGTGACGCGCTTCGTCGCCAGGTCGACCTCTATGTCGACCTCGATCCCGGCGCCGGGCGCGACGGCCTGCACGGCGCGGGTCACGGACCCGGCGCAGCCGCCGCGCCCCGTCTTCCCGACCTCGAAGCGGACCATGTGGCTCTCCTCCCGACGGCGTCCGGACGAGATGGGGCTTCCCACCGTTGGAAGGTCAAGGCCCGAGATCTGCCCAGCTTCGCGCCCATCGAAGGCCGAGACTCGTCCGGTGCCATCCCGCCCGGCCGGGATGGTATCCCGCGCCGGTCGTCCCGCGCCCGGCCTCGCCGGCCTCGAGCGGAGCGGATCAGTCCCGCGAGCGCCCCAGGGCCGCTCCGCCTGTTCGCGAGGACGTGACGGACGCGCTCCCGGCACGCCCGCCTGCGAACCGCGGAAACCGGTTGGGTCATCCTGGTGCGCCTGCTGGTAGGCCGGGTGGTAAGCTTGGTATTAGGCTCGGCGGTGTTCTTCCCGGACGGCATCCGGACGCTGCTCGACCCCGAGGTGCCCGGTGCCGGTCGTTGGACGCCAGCCACGCCCGCCCCTTCGCGACACGCCCGGACCCAGGCCGCCCATGACCGACGCCTCATCGTCCGCTGAGCCCGGGCGGCCCGAGTCCGCGTCCGCACGCGCGCCCGGTTCCGTGGGAGAGGTCTTCCGCGCCTTCCTCAAGCTCGGATTGACCGCGTTCGGCGGCCCCATCGCGCACCTGGGCTACTTCCGCGACGAGCTGGTCACCCGGCGCCGATGGCTGGACGAGCGCGGCTATGCCGACCTGGTGGCGCTGTGCCAGTTCCTGCCCGGGCCCGCCTCCAGCCAGGTCGGGTTCTCGCTCGGCGTGCTCCGCGGCGGCGGCCTCCTGGGCGGGCTCGCCGCCTGGGCGGGGTTCACGCTGCCCTCGGCCCTGCTGCTCCTGGCCTTCGCCTACGGCGCCGCGGCCCTGTCGGGTCCGGTCGCCGACGGCGTGATCCACGGTCTCAAGCTCGTCGCCGTGGCGGTCGTCGCGCAGGCGGTCTGGGGGATGGCCCGCTCCCTGGCACCGGACCGGCCGCGCGCCGGCATCGCGGTGGCGGCCCTGTTCCTCACGGTGTTCGTCGCGGGCTCGGTCGGGCAGCTCGGCGCCATCGCCCTCGGTGCCCTCGCCGGGCTCGTCCTCTGCCGGGCGGCACCGCAGGCGCAGGCGGGGCACCTCGCGGTCCCGGTGTCCCGGCGGGCCGGCGCCGCGGCGCTGGTCGCCTTCGCCCTGCTCCTCGTCGTGCCCCATCTGCTCCTCGCCGGCCTGCCATCCCAGGGCCTGGCGCTGTTCGACGCCTTCTACCGCTCCGGCTCCCTGGTGTTCGGCGGCGGCCACGTGGTGCTGCCGCTGCTGCAGGCCGAGGTGGTCGCGCCGGGCTGGGTCGGCCCCGGCACCTTCCTCGCCGGGTACGGCGCCGCCCAGGCCGTGCCCGGCCCGCTGTTCACGTTCGCGGCCTACCTCGGCGCGGTCGCGGGGCCGTCGCCCCACGGCGTGGTCGGCGCGGCCATCGCGTTGGTCGCGATCTTCCTGCCGGGCGTGCTCCTGGTCTACGGCACGCTGCCCTACTGGGACGCGTTCCGGACGCGTCCGCTGGCCCAGGCCGCGATGCGCGGGACCAACGCGGCGGTGGTCGGAATCCTCGGTTCCGCGCTCTACGATCCCGTCTGGAGCAGCGCAGTCGGCAACCCGCGCGATTTCGCCGTGGCCGTGCTGGCGTTCGTGCTGCTGACGGTCGGTCGGGTGGCGCCGTGGATCGTCGTCGCGCTCACGGCCCTGGGCGGCGTCGCCCTCGCCTCGCTCTGACCGGACCCGCCGCCCTGCCCCGATCGGCCTGCTCGACCCGGCCGACCTGGACCCGGCCGACTTGGACCCGTCCTGGCCGGTGCGACCGAGAGGACCAGCTTCGACCGAGGGAGCCGGACATGCGGCGCGGTCGGAAGACGAGCGCGGGCAGGCGGTGCCGACGCTGCGCCGGATCGCGGTGCGGAACGGAACTACCCCGTCCCCGTCGCGGAGATCGCTTCGGGTGCGCGCTTCGCGGCCAGACCGGCAGCGGCCCCGGCCGCGACGGGCGGGCCCTGTGAGCCCGGATGCGTCACAGGGCCCGCCACCTTCGAGGCGCCTCGGCTACGGCTTGTTGGCGGGAGCCGGGTTCGTCGTCGTGGCCGGAGGCGCAGGGTTCGCCGGCGCCGTGCCGGCGGGAGGCGGAGGCGGCGGGGGGGTCTCGGCCTTCTTCTCGTCCTTGCAGGCCGTGAGCGCGAGCAAGCCGACGAGCGGCAGCAGATAGCGAATTCGCATGAGCGTTCCTCCTGTCTGGGCGATGTAGGCCATGAGGAACGTCACCCGGCCGCTGTTCGATCCAGCGCGCCGCGAGCCCGGCCCCTCGGACGATGCCGATTCATCGCGGGTCGCGGCGAGGCACGGCCACCGGCCCGATCCCGCGGGCCGGCAGGTCGGAACGACGCGGAGCGGACGTCGCGAGAGCCGGCCTCGGGTCGGGAGCGGGCGCGGCGGCAACGTCCGCGACCCTGGATCACCGCGCGGAGGCGGACCGTCGCGAGACCACCCGCATGCGTCACGCGCGCCGCCTCCGGTCGCAGCGGCATACGGCGGCACGCCGCCTCACCGCTTTCGGCTATACTGCGCCGTGAAGCGCGTGCGGCGGCCTCCCATGGCGAGAGGACCCGGACGGCCTCGCGTCGATGTCGCTCCTGCCCGCCGCCCCATCCTGGAAGCGCTGCCGATGCCGAATCGAGTCCAGTCGGCCTTCCGCGCGACCGCCGAGTTCGGCGTCGGCCTGGTGGCGGCCTGCAACCGGCTGCGGCTGCCCAGGGCGGCGAATCCCTTCGTCGTCGGTGTCCACGCGCCGATGCGCGCGGAGCTGACGCTGGAGAACCTGCCGGTCACCGGGACGATCCCGCCCGGCCTCGACGGCCTCTATCTCAAGATGGGGGCGAACCCCGTCCGCGCGGCGACGCGGGGCCACGACTGGTTCCTCGGCGACGGCATGGTGCACGGTCTCGCGCTCGAGGGCGGCAGGGCGCTGTGGTATCGCAACCGCTGGATCGGCTCGCGCACGGCCGCCGCGGCGCTCGAGCGGCCCGCGGCGCCTGGGCCGCGGCGGGGCGGCAACGACACCGTCAACACCAACGTCGTCGCGATCGGCGACCGGATCTTCGCGGTGGTGGAGGCCGGCAGCTTCCCGGTCGAACTCTCGCCCACCCTGGAGGCGCAGCGCTACAACCCGTTCGACGGGACGCTGGCCGGCTCCTTCAGCGGGCACCCGCACCGCGACCCGCTGACCGGCGAGACGCACGCCGTCGCGTATGACGGCCGCGTCTGGGACAGCGTGCGCCACGTCGTCCTCGCCCCGAGCGGGCGGGTCGTGCGCGATGTGCCGGTCGCGGTCGCGCACGGCCCCTGCATCCACGATTGCGCGATCACGGCGCGCTTCGTGATCGTGCTGGACCTGCCGGTCACGTTCTCGTTCCGGGCCCTGCTCGCCGGGTACCGCTTCCCGTTCCGCTGGAACCCCGGCCACGGGGCCCGTGTCGGCCTCCTCCCGCGTCAGGGCGACGGCGCCGACATCGTCTGGTGCGCCGTCGAGCCCTGCTTCGTGTTCCACACCGCCAACGCCTACGACGACGCGGACGGGCGGGTGATCCTCGATGTCGTCGCCTACGGGACGGTGTTCGCCTCGGCCGCCGGCGGGCTCGATACGCCGGGCCGGCTCGAGCGCTGGATCATCGACCCGTCGACGGGTCGGGTCGAGCGGCGCGTGATCGACGCGGCGGCGCAGGAATTCCCCCGCATCGATGAGCGGCGCCTCGGGCAGCGCCACCGCTACGTCTACACGGTCAGCGTGCCGGCCGACGGCAACACGCAGCTCGCCGGCGCGACGCAGCTCTACAAGCACGACCTCGAGACGGGCGCGCGCCACGTGCACGACTTCGGTCCCGGTCACGTCCCGGGGGAGTTCGTCTTCGTGCCGGCGCGGACCGGGGCCGATGAGGACGAGGGCTGGCTCGTCGGGCTCGTGATCGACACCGCCGGCGACGTGACCGACTTCACCGTCCTCGACGCGCGGGCGTTCGACGCCCCTCCCCTCGCCCGGATCCGCCTCGGGCACCGGATCCCCCCGGGCTTCCACGGCAACTGGTTCCCGGCGCGCGGGCCGGCCTGAGAGACCGGGCGCGGTCCCGGTGACGGCCGAATCCGGACCGATCAGGCCGCGGCCGTCCAGCCGACCACCGCCGTCACGGGGTCGCCGGGACCTCCCGCGGGCTTGAGGACGCGCCGCTCGACGCGGACGAAGCCGGCGCGCTGGAGGTACAGGCCGACGAGCTGGGCATGTCCCCCACCGTCGAGGGCACTCCAGATGGCCACGGCCTTGGTCGGGAAGCAGCGGTTCGAGAAGCTGATCACCGCCGGGGCACCGGGGCGCAGCACGCGCGCGACCTCGGACAGGACGGAGACGGGGCGCTGGAGATACTGGACCGAGACGCAGATCAGCGCGGCGTCGACGCAGGCCGTGTCGAGCGGCAGGCGCGGCTCGGCGTTGAGGTCCTGCACGAAATGCCGGGTCAGGCGCGGGTTGGCGGCGAGTTCGGCGGCGTTCAGGCCGTGACCGGTGACGCTGGCATACGCGACCTCGTCCGGCAGGTGGCTGACCCAGCTCGACATCAGGTCGAGGACTTCGCCGCCCGCCGGCACGATCGCCCTGTAGAGGTCGGTGACCGCCGCGACCGCGGCGGCATCGATATGGGTCACGAAGCGCGGTTGCGCGTAGAAGGCGGGATCGGGATCGCGGTCGTGCTTGGCGAACGCCTCCGGGGGAAAGTCCGGCAGATCCTGGGTCATCGTAGCGCGCTTCCGGATCTGACGGCGCGCCGGCTCCCAGAGCCGGCGCGCGAACCGTGGATTGCGTGCGCGTGTAGAGAGAGCCCGGACGCCCCGCGGCCAGGTGTCCACGTCGCCGCATCGGCACGGGGACGCCGGCGAGGCCGCCACCGGGAACGGGAGTCGTGACCGGCAGCTCTCGCGGCCGTATCGTGGGACGTCAGGCTCCGTGGCCGGCACAGCGGCCGAAGGGAGTGCAGCATCCCCCTCGCCTCTTCGCCGACCGCATCCACGCCGTGGCACGCCTCCCGAGGACAGACCGATCGCACGCGAAACACCATCCCGCAGCGGCCCGAGCCAGAGCGCCTCGCGACCCGCCGAGCGCGAAGCCGCCGGCCGGTCCTGCGGGTCCTGCACGATGTGCTGTCGCGTTCTGGCGATGCCCGCCCTCGGCAAGCCGGCCGGGATCCTGTGCCGGCACAACACCGGAACCGGCTGCGGGATCTACAGCGAACGGCCGGGGGCGTGCGCCCGATGGGACTGCCTCTGGCGCAAGATCGACGCCCTGCCGGACGCGCTCAGGCCCGATCGATCGGGCGTGATGTTCTCGTTGGACGATCGCCCCCCCGCGGCCGATACGGCGGGAGCGGCCTGCATCGTCGGGCGGGCACCGGAGGGCATGGGCGCCTTCGACCGGCCAGACGTGACCGAGGCCTTCGCCATGTTCATCCGCGAGGGCACCTGGCCCGTGTGGCAGGTGTCCGAGAACGTCGCGACCCTGGTGCATCCGGGTCCGCGGATCCCTCCCCCTTGATCGACGGGGTGCGGGCAGGCCGGATGACGGGACGCGCGCATGGCGATCCGCCCGTGTCGACGCTCCTGGTGACCCGTGCGGGCTCGCGGGCTGAACGGACAAGCCGAGGGCCTCGTCCCGACCAGCCCGCCGCGACGGAGGACAGGGCCGCGACCGGGCGCGCGATCCGGCAGGGTCGACGGGCCGTCAGCGCTCAGGATCGGGCACCGGCCGCGCGCGCGTGCTCCAGGAAGAAGCGGATCATCTCCCGGCTCGCGTCCGGGCCGCGCGGGTCGGTGAACGAGCCGGCCGGGCTGCCGCCCGACCACGCGTGCCCGGCTCCGTGCAGGACCCACTGCTCCACCATGGCGCGGCCGGACGCGTCCGAACGGACGGTGCGGGTGTAGTCCACCCCGTCCGGTGTCCGGCCCCGGGTCACCGCTGTGCGGAGCTCCGGGTCCGACGGCCCCTGCGCGGCCACGCGATCGCCGTTGGCCGCGTGCACCGTGCGGTCGCGGTCGCCGTGGAACACGATCAGCGGCACGGCGTGGCGTTGTCCCGTCGTGCGCGCGCCGTCCCCCTTCATGGCCGCGAAGGCCGAGGGCACGTCCCGCGCCGAACCACAGGCCAGGCCGGAATGGACGCCGATCGCCGCGAACAGGTCGGGGTAGGTCATCGCCAGGATCGCGGCGGCCGCCCCGCCCGCCGACAGGCCCGCCGCGTAGACCCGCCTGTCATCGGCCGAGAACTCCGCGATCACCTGCCGGACGATGCCGGCGATCAGGGCGGGCTCGCCGCCCTCCCGCTGCTGGTCGCCGGGCTCGTACCAGTTCCAGCACCACTGCATGTTGGCCGAGCGCGGCTGCTCCGGATAGACCACCAGGACGCCGCGCGCCTCCGCGACCGCGTTCATCCGCGTGCCTGCGGCGAAGTCGTCCGGGTTCTGCGTGCAGCCGTGCAGCATCACCACGACGGGCAGGGCCTGGCCGGTGTAGCCGCTCGGTACGTAGACCTTGTAGGTCCGGGTCCCGGCCGCGCCGGTGAACGTGCGGACCTCGAAGCGTGCCCCCTCCGGAAGCCGAGGCGCGGCCGGCGTCGCGCCGTCCGGCCCGTCGCGATCCGTGCCGATGCCGGCCTTCGCCAGCGCCTCCTGGACGGTGCGCATCACGGTGCCGGCGATGTCGCCCGCGGATCCGGCGTGGGGATGGCGGCCCGGACGTCCTCCGGCCGTCTCCGGCGCGACCCAGGCTTCGCCGGGAGCGGAGGGCGCGACCATGTCGAGGATGTCGGCCGCGTCCGCGCTCGGCGCACCCGTCTCGGCGGCGCTCCGGGCCGCCCCCGACCACAGCCTGAAGGCTGCGGCCTGGCGCTCCTGAAGCCTGGCCATCGCCTCCGCGGCGCGGGCGGCACGGGCCGGGTCGACCTTCGGGAACGCGAAGCGCGTGAAGGCGGTCTTCGTGGCGTGATCCATCGGACGGGTCCTGGCTGAGCGGGAAGCGGGCGCGGCGGGGTCCGGCCGCGTCGGCGGGGAGAGGTGGCGCCGTCAGGCCGTCCGGTCGGCGAGCGCCGCCTTGACCGCGGGACTGGCCTGGAAGGCGCCGAGCACCTCGACCGAGGCGATGGCGGCGCGCGCCAGTTCGGGCGTGACGTCGAGGGCGATGCTGGCCAGCCCGAGCACCTGGATGTGCAGCGGCGCGCCCGCGTCGCGCGCCGCCTCGAGCGCCTGCTTCGTGTAGTGCGACAGGCCCAGGCTGAGCTGCTTCCGGCTGACGGATTGCCTGACGGCCTCGCCCTGGCGCTCGATCTGATTGCGCACGGCGGTGCGGATGAAATCGGCACGGTTGGCGTAGAAGCCGTCGCGCACCATCAGGTCGATGTGGCCGAGGTCGACGAAACCGAGGTTGAGCGTGATCTTCTCGCTGTCCGGCAACCTGGGTCGCAGATCGTGCACCTTGTCGGCCATGTCAACCATCCATAAGCCATCCGGTTGGATGGTCTAGAGATGGTGTGCAGATGCGGCGGCGCAAGGGTTGCCGGTGACGACTCCGATCCGAGGGGCCGATCGCGACGTCTTCGAGGATGCGCGGAACTGCCTCGAGGACACGACCAGCGTCGCGTCGGATCGAACCGCGGCAGGGCGCGGCCCCGCTGGGTCTCGCCACGAGAGATCGATTCCGGATCCGGACGGGTCGTCAGCTTTGAGGCCGGCGCGCGGTCGGTGCGGCCTCGTCCCATTCGCGATCCTGCTCCGCCAGCAGGGCGGCGCGACGGGCCGCCGCGCTCGCGGCGTCGCATGACGGTGCCGCCCCGGCCTCCTCCAGGGGACGCGGAGGAACCGGATCGGACGCGCGAGCGAGGCGGGTGAGTGCGGCGACGACGTGGTCCACGTCACCGGATGTCACGGCGCCTGTCCGGAGGAGCCCGAGACGCGAACACGTGGCGATGTCCGCACAGGATGCGTCCGCGAAGCGGAGCGCCGCGATCTGACCCGCCGCGAGGGGCAGGCATCCGGCCGGCAGCCCGCGCAGCCGGCCGAGCCGCCGCGCCCGCGTGGCCTCGGGTGTGTGCATCTCCCGCGCGCCCGGGAGCCAGCGCGCCAGCACGTCGAGGATGAAGTGCCGGACGCGCTCGACGCGGATGGGACCGAACTTCCTGATCGTGGCGATCGCGACCGGTGAAGACTGGGCCAGATGACCGAGATCCGGGAATCCGCCCTTCCGCAGGCGGGCGCGCAGGGACGCCGTCAGCAGGCCGCGCCCGAAGCCCTCGGCCGACAGACGCCGGATCGTGTCCGGGGACAGGTCGTCGAAGAGGGGAAGGCGGGCGCCGACCTCGGCCATGAGGCTGTCGGACCAGACGGCGCGGAGGGATCGGTCGGGCATCACCGCGGCCGATAGGGCACTTGCCGGGTGTCCGCAACGAACCGTCACCGCGGGCCCGAGGGACGGGCGCTGAACGGACCGTCGGACGCGGCATCGCTGGTCGCTCGCGACCGGCCCTGTCCCGCGCGTCGCCGCGGAAACCGTCCGATCAGATTACGATCTCACCGCGGTCAGTTCCTGGAGAGCGCAGTCGATCGCCCGGATGATCTGCTCGCTGGTTCGAACTACGTCAGCGTCTCGCGATAGAGCGACGACCGCTTGCTGCAACGCCCGGAACTGATCGAGCCGGATGGCCGGATCGAGACCGCGCGCGACGGCCGACTGTACGAGGCCGCGGACGAATTCATGCGCCAGTTGCTCGTCGAACGCCTGCAAATTCCGGATCTCTGCCTCTCAACCGCGACACGTCTAACACCGTCGGGATGAGAAGAGATCCGCGCAGCGCCGAGGCGCCGGATCCGGCCCCCGGCCGCACGGCGTCATCGCGCGAGGGTGGCCTCCGCGATCCGGACGGCCGATTGCGCGTCCGCGGCGACGGCGTCCGCGCCGACGACACGGGCGCTGGCAGGCTCCCGCACGAAGAGCGGCCCGCCGACGATGACGCGCAGGTCCGGGTTGCACGACGCGGCGCGCAGTTTCGCCACGGACACCGCCATCACCGGCAGGAGGATGTCGCAGGACAGCGAGATGCCGACCAGATCGAACTGTTCGGCGCGGACCAAGCTGGCGGGGTCCTCGTCCGCTCCGTTGGTCAGGACCACATCCCACCCCGCCTCGCGGAAGAAGCTCGCCACGAGCGCGAGGCTGAAGAGATGGGTCTCGCCGGGACAGGGCATCAGCAGGACGCGGCGACCGTTCGCCGTCACGTCCACGCCCTCCAGATCCGCACAGAGGGCGCGGGTCAGGTTCTGGAGGCGACCGAGCGCGAGCGCCACGTCGAGGAAGTCGGCGGCATCGTCTTCCCAGAGCTCGCCCAGATACCGCGCCGCGGGTGCGAACAGGTCGAGCAGCAGGGCATCCAGCGACAAGCCCTCTTCCAGGAGCGCGCGCACCCACTCGGCGTGCGGTTCGCCCTCCATCAACGCTTGAGCGAGAGAGGCGACGCGCTCAGGCGTCGGTGATCGCGTCGTCGACGCGGGCGACGGCGGATCCGCCCGATGCGCGAGCGCCAGACGCGGCAGGATCTCGTCCTCGACGATCCGGGCGAGACCGGCCTGGATGATGGCCGAGTTGCGTTTGGCCGCTCCGTGAACGGACCAAGTCCGTCGGTCGACGCGGGCGCGCGCGACACCGATACCGGCCATTTCAGGCATTGGCTCCCCCGCCGACGCGGCACTATATGTTTTGTATCGGCACTAGGCAACTCGATTAGCGAACTATAATTCCGATCGCGGACGGATGATTTTGGCTACAGCCTGACGGAACTCACGCGCGCCGCGACCGGTGCGGGCTGTACAGGTCGGTACCGGCACAGAACTGCCGCCTCGGATGACGGTTCCCGTCAATCCGGCACGGCGGACAGGGCGCTCCGGAGCGAACGATCTCTTCACCGAGAGAGCCGGTCGTTCCGCGCCGCGGCGATTGATCCAGGTGAGTGCCCGCGCGCCGCGTTTGTGCGAGCGTAGACGATTGTGGGCTCGGCGGCCGGTGACCGCGTGATGCTATGTCCAGTCGGCGGAGAGCCCGATGCCGCGATATTTCATCGTCACATCCGATCACATCACGGTCAAGGACGACGAAGGCGTGCAACTTTCCGGTCGGGACGCGCTGCGCGACACCCTTCGCCGGCTGCTGACCGACATCCTGCGCGATGAGGGCTATCGCACCGAGGTGAACGCGTTCACCGCTCAAGCCTACGACGAAGCGGGCAAGCTCGTGATGAGCGCGAGCGCCAGCTTCTCGGCGACAGATATGTAGGTTGCAGCCTGTCCGTCGCCGAGGCGCGCGGGCGCTCCGTGGCCGCGGAGGCAGATCGGGTTCTCGCTGATCGACGGTGCGGCGGGTACAAGATCAGGGATGACGGAAGGCCTGCCGCGCTCGGCTGGTTTGATCGGCGGTCGCACCGGCATTCCCGGGCGAAGTGCGCGGGCCCCTCGCCGCGGCGGTTTTACTCTTCCCTGCTCCTCCCCGGCGAGAAAGACCCTGAAGACCTGTCCCCCCGATTCCCTTGTCCTCGGCCGGGATCGCGGTCTCAACATTCCCGAGACGGAGCTTAGCCCAGGAAGATGGCGAGCAGTTCGCCGGGGACTGTCGCCGTGCGCGGACCGCCTGGACGGGCCCGCGCCCGGCGGCAGGCACATCCGCGGAGTGCCTCAGTCGCGCGCCGCCTCGACGCTGGCGCGATCGACCACGGCGCGCAGCGCCTCACCGCCCTCCATGGCGAACCAGGCCCGCAACATTTCCGTCGTCTCCGGCGTGTCGCCGGGCCGCTCGCGGAACAGGTCGGCGCAGCGAGCCAGCTCGCGCGCCACGAAGATTTCCAGGAAGGCCGCACCGCGGGTTCTCGCGAGTTCGGCGAGAGCGTCCTCCAAGACGCGCCGCATCATCTCGCCGACCATGGCCGAGATGTAGACGGCCTCCGCGCTGCCCTGTTCGGGCTCGTTCAAGCAAGTCTCCGATCTGCCCGGACGCGACCCCGAACTGAACAACGGGCAGACGATAAAGGCGGGTCCCGAGGCCGAAGCCTCGGGTTCTGTTGCTAGGCGTACCCACGCCCCGGAAGATTACGCCGCGAGGCGCATCTCCATGCCGACGTTGTCGTTGGCATTTAGAGTTTTGGTCAGGTGCCCGGAACGAGGGTTGCCCGCGCCGAGCCGGTCGAGTCCTTACCGAAAGCCGCATCTTACCCTGCCGAGGCAGGGCAGAACTCGCGATCCCTTTACCGCCCAGTCGAACCTGTTTCACCCCCAGCAGAAGCACCCTGGCAGCGCGCGATCCGCAACGCCGGACGCTCGCCCTCGTCCCCGCGCGGTATCCGGGGCAAGATGCTTCTGGTGGAGGCGCCGGGTACCGCCCCCGGGTCCTGAAGCGTTATTACGAACCGGTCATCAACCTCGCAGCCACCGTAACCCATCCCGGGCCGCCGGTCCATCGCGTGCACGCAGCGATCCTGGCCGGACATCGGTGGCGCCGCGGCCGCCGCGTGCCCATATGCGTGCGATCCCTCCGCGCAATCCCGTGCTCTGGGCCACGAGGCGGAGGCCGACATGGCACGCGAACTCAAGACCGGCAAAGCGCAGGGCGTCACGCCCGAGGACTTCAACGAGCGCGTGAAGCGGCTCCTCGCCGACAAGCCGGATCCCCGCAAGGCCGAACCGGCACGGAAGAATTTCAAGGTCAACAAGCCGCTCGTGCGGAGCTGACAGGCCGCTTCGGAGACGTTCGCCCGGCAGCGAACGTCTTCTCGGAACCCCGCGCGTGCTCGTGCAGGCATCGCAGGCATGGCAAGCTACGAGGCCGCAGCGCGAAGCGCCTCGGGATCCCTATATCTGCGCGATCAGTGGAACGGCTCAGGAGGAGCGACGATGGAAACCGAGAGGGCGGTGCTGGCCGGTGGTTGCTTCTGGGGCATGCAGGACCTCATCCGGCGCCAGGAGGGCGTCGTGTCGACCCGCGTCGGCTACACGGGCGGCGACGTGCCGAACGCGACCTACCGCAACCACGGCACCCATGCCGAGGCCATCGAGATCATCTACGACCCGGCGCGGACGAGTTTCCGGCGCATGCTGGAATTCTTCTTTCAGATCCACGACCCGACGACGCCGAACCGCCAGGGCAACGACAGGGGCCCGAGCTATCGCTCGGCCATCTTCTACACCGACGAGGGCCAGCGCCGCGTCGCCGAGGAGACCATCGCCGACGTCGACGCTTCCGGCCTGTGGCCGGGCAAGGTCGTGACCGAAGTGGCGCCGGCCGGCCCGTTCTGGGAGGCCGAGCCGGAGCATCAGGACTACCTGGAACGGCGTCCCGACGGATATACCTGCCACTTCATCAGGCCCAACTGGGTGCTGCCCGCGCGCGCGCCAGCCACGCAGAGCGCGTAGGCTTATCGGGCCGAGGCCGCCGGACAATCGGCGGTCTCGGGCCTCACGGTCGCGACGATACCGCCGGCGGCCGCCGAGACGCGCCGGTCGTGACGCTGGCGGGCTCGCGGGCCGAGGCGCGTCCGACCGCCGCCGGACCGCCGCGTCGCGGACGCCCCTCCGTCCGGCGGTGGTCGCGTGCACCGCGCGAGCGACGAAGCCGCCGACGAGGCCCGGTGCGGTCAGCCCGCGAGTTCGGGCCTCGTCCGTCCGCCGAGATAGGCCGACCGGATCTCGTCGTTGGCCCAGAGGGCGTCGGGGGCGCCCTGCAGGACGAGCCGGCCCGTCTCCAGCACGTAGCCCCGATCGGCGACCGAGAGCCCCATCCGGGCGTTCTGCTCCACCAGCAGAACGGTGGTCCCGCGGCGGCGCACCTCGGCGATGATCGCGAACACCGCCTGGACGATCACGGGAGCCAGGCCGAGCGAGGGCTCGTCGAGGAGCAGGATGCGGGGCTTGGCCATCAGGCCGCGCGCGAGGGCCACCATCTGGAGCTGGCCGCCCGACAGCGTCCAGCCCAGGGCGTCGCCGAACCGGCGGATGTCCGGGAAGAGGTCGAACATCGCCTCGACCTCGTCGCGCAGCGCCCGCTTGCCGAGGCCGGCGCGGTTGGACGCGCCCAGCATGATGTTCTCGCGCACCGTGAGCCCCGGGAAGACCCGGCGCCCCTCCGGGACGTGGGCGACGCCGAGCCGCACAATCGCCTCGGGCTTCAGGCCCTCCAGCGGCCGCCCCTCCAGCAGGATCGTGCCGGCGGCGGGCCGCACCAGCCCGGAGATCGCCTTGAGGGTCGTCGACTTGCCGGCGCCGTTGGACCCCAGCAGCGTCACCACCTCCCCGGCTCCGACCGAGAAGGACAGGCCGCGCACCGCCTCGATCTCGCCGTAGCGGACGACCAGGTCGCGGATCTCGAGGAGTGGCGTGGCGGGCGTCGTCATCGCTGGGGTCAGGCCGGGGCGAGGTCGGTCTTGAGGCTCGCCGCCGGACCGGCGGCGGCGTCCTCGCCGAGATAGGCCTGGATCACCGCCGGCTCGCGCAGCACGGTCGCCGTGACGCCGTCGGCGATGCGGCGGCCGAAGTTCAGCACGGTGATGTGGCTCGCCACGTCGCTCACCAGCGTCATGTCGTGGTCGATGATCAGGATGGTCAGGCCCTTGGCGGCCATCCGGCGCAGGAGCACCGTCAGGGCATTCTTCTCGCTGGAATTGAGCCCCGCGGCGGGCTCGTCGAGGAGCAGCAGCACGGGGTTGCCGGCCAGCGCCCGCGCGATCTCGATCAGGCGCTGGTGGCCGTACGAGAAGCCGGAGATCGGCTCCTGCGCCCGCCCCTCCAGCCCCACGAAGGCCAGAGCCGCCCGGGCGCGGGCCTCCAGCCCCGCCCGGTCGCGCGCGCCGAGCGGGTTGTTGGGGCGCTCGGCGCCGATGACGACGTTCTCCAGGGCGCTCATGGAGCGGAACAGGCGGATGTTCTGGAAGGTGCGCCCGATCCCGGCCGCCGCCCGCCGGTGCGGGGACAGGCGCGTGACGTCCTGCCCGGCCAGCCGCACGGTGCCCCCCGTGGGGCTGTAGAGGCCGGACAGGACGTTCAGCGTCGTGGTCTTGCCGGAGCCGTTCGGGCCGATCAGCGCGTGGATGCCGCCCCGCGCCACCGTGAAGCTCACCGCGTCCACGGCCTTGAGGCCGCCGAAGTGCTTCGACAGGTCCGACACCTCCAGCATCGGCGCGGCGGACGCCTCGCCCTGGCTCAGAATCAGTTCGGCGGCGGGCGGCGGGATCGGGCGGGCGCGGCGCAGCCGCCGGACTTGGTCGCCGAGGAAGCCCCAGATCCCGTCGGGCATGAACACCACGATCAGGATCACCGCGAGCCCGTAGATCGCGAGGTAGAGCCCGGGGATCTCCTTGAGGAAGCGGAGCCATTCCGGGATCAGGATCAGCAGGGCCGTGCCGATCACGGCGCCCACCGGCGAGCCGACGCCGCCGAGCAGCGCCATCGTCAGGAACACGATCGACTCGGCGAAGGCGAACTGGTCCGGGCTGATATAGGTGAAGCTGCCGGCGAACAGCCCGCCGCCGAGCCCCGCCAGCAGCGCCCCGAGCGCGAAGGCCGCGACCTTGGTGCGGTAGATGTCGATGCCCGAGACCCCCGCCGCGAGCTCGTTGTCGCGCACCGCCCGCATGGCGCGCCCGAGCCGCGTCCGCGGCATGTGCCAGACGAGCCAGCCGACGACGGCCAGCACCAGCACGCACAGGGCGAGGTAGCTCTGCCCGTCCGCGAACAGGGCCGGGCGGCGGATGTTCGGCACGCCGTCCGGCCCGTGCGTGACGGGGATCCAGTTGGTGAGGACCAGCGTCAGGATCTGCTGGAACGAGATCGTCACCATGGCGAGGTAGTGGCCGCCGAGCCGCAGCGTGGAGGCGCCGAGCGCGGCGCCCAGCACGACCGCGAGACCGAGGCCGGTGAGCAGGCAGATCCAGAAGTTCAGGCCCCCGTCGACCGTGCCGAGCCCGACCGCGTAGGCACCGATCCCGAAGAAGGTGGCCTGGGCGAGGTTGATCTGCCCGCACAGGCCGAGCACCACGGTGAGGCCGATCACCGCGATGGCGTAGGTCGCCGCCTGCATCAGGATGTTGAGGGCGTAGCCGCTGAGCGGCGTCGTGGCGGCCAGCGTCACCAGGGCGGCGGCCAGGACCGCGTAGGCGAGGCTCCCGAGGGGCAGGCGGCGGGGCGGGGGCGCGGGAGCCGCTGCGGCCGGGCCGGCGACGGTGGAGGGGCGACCGCTCATGCCTTCTCCGCCACGCGCTCGCCGAACAGGCCCTGCGGGCGCACGACCAGGAACACCACCAGCACCAGGAACGCGAAGGCGTCCTTGTAGGGGACCGAGATGTAGGCCGCCCCGAAGGTCTCGATGATGCCGAGCGCGAGGCCGCCGATGATCGCCCCGGTGACATCGCCGAAGCCGCCGATGATCGTCGCCGCGAAGGCCTTGAGGGCGATCGTGGCCCCCATCTGGATCGACACGAACAGCACCGGCGCCACCAGGATGCCGGCGATGCCGCCGAGCACCGCGCTGTACACGAAGGTCAGCATGATCATGCCGGCCACCGGGATACCCAGGAGGGCGGCCATCTCCTTGTCCTGGGACGTCGCCTGAAGCTTCTTGCCGACCAGAGTGTGCTCGAAGAACCAGTACTGGAACGCAACCAGGGCCGCCGTCACCGCGATGATCAGCAGGTACTGGCTGTCGAGGAAGACCGGCCCGAGCAGGAACCCTTGCGTCTCGAAGACGGGCGGGAGCACCTGCGGCTGCGGCCCGTAGAGGGCGAGCGTCGTGTTCGCCAGGAAGATCGAGGCGCCGATGGTCGAGATGATCACCGGCAGGTAGCTGCGGTGCCGCAGCGGGTAGTAGACGCCGAGATTGAACAGGGCGCCGAGCAGCGCCATCCCGCCGAGAGTCAGGAGGAGGGAGAGCCAGTAGGGCCACTGGAGGTCGACGGCGAAGACCACCATCAGGAAGGCCGCCACCATCGAGAACTCGCCCTGCGCGAAGTTCACCACGTTGGTGGCGCGGAAGATCAGCACGAAGCCGAGCGCCACCAGGGCGTAGACGGAGCCGATGCCGATCCCGGTGAAGAGGAGCTGCAGGATCAGGTCCATGCGGTCCGCACTCTCGCCTCCTCCTCCGGATGTCGTTCACGCACCCCGAACACGTCGGCCGGCTCACCCTTGGTAGAAGTCGATCCGCCGGTCGAAGACGATGTTGCCCTTGTCGTTGCGCACGACGTTGTAGCCGTGCAGGCCGTCGCCGTTCTTGTCGAAGTTGTAGGTTCCCTCGGCGCCCTCGTGGCCGCGCACCGCCAGGATCGCCTCGCGGACCGCCTGCGGGTCGGTCTTGCCCGCCGCGTTGATCGCCTTGGCGAGCACCGTGACCGCGTCGAAGGTCCAGGAGGACTGGTTGTCGGGCGCGATCTTCATCGCGGCCCGGTAGGCCTTGCCGTAGGCGCGCGCGGCGTCGCCCGACTCCTCGGCGTAGTCGGCCACGCCGTAGGTGCCGTAGAGGGACGGCCCGGCGAGCTTCAGGGCGGTGACGTTGGTGATCGAGGGCGAGCCGACCCAGGGCGCGGTGACGCCGAGCTGGCGCAGCTGCCGGGCGAAGATGCCGATGTCGTTCTCGAAGGTGAAGTACGAGCCGATCACGTCGGCGCCCGACTGACGGATCGCCAGCACGACCGGCGTGAAGTCCTGGCTCTGGTTGGTGTAGCCCTGGTCGAGGGCGACCGTGGCACCGCCCTTGGCGAGGCTCTCGGTCAGCGCCTTGGCGCCGCTGGTCCCGAAGGCGTCGGTGGAGTGGATGATCGCCCACTTCTTCTTGCCCAGCCCGTTGACGCCGTGCTCGGCGATCACCCGGGCCGAGAAGGTGTCGTTGGGGCGGAAGCGGAACAGCCAGGGATTGCCGAGCTGCGTCAGGACCGGGTCGGTGCCGCCGAAACAGACGGGTTTCCCCGTCTTCAGGATGTCGGGCGCCATCGCGTGGTTCTGGGTCGAGCGGATCGAGCCGAGGAAGCCGACGAGGTCGCCCTGCGACGCCAGTTTCGAGAAGGCGAAGACCGCGCCGGGATTGGTGGTCTGATCGTCCTCCGTGACGATCTCCAGGGGCTTGCCGAGCACGCCGCCGGCCTTGTTGACCGTCTCCAGGGCGATCTTGGCCCCGGCGAGCGCGTAGCGGCCGGCATCCGCGCCGGGCCCCGTCACCGGGAGCACCATGCCGATCCGGACGGTCGACCCGGCGCCCTGAGCGCAGGCCGAGCGGACCACCCCCGGCGCCAGGCCGCCCGCGACTGCGGATGCGGCCCCCGTCAAGAAAACGCGGCGCGTCGTCCTCATTGGCGTATCCGTCCCACCGCCGATGCTCGGGCCCGGCGTTGGCGACGATGGTCCCTATTCCGCGCGCCGATGTCTATCCTGCAAACCTTCGACGCTCAGCTTCGATGAGAAGAAGCTCTCGGATCGTCACTCGACCGCTTTCGCTGCGGTGCGGCGAAGGCGAAGACGATGACGGCGAGGCTCCGCCCGCATTCATTCTGTCCTGACGCGCGCTCGGAACACGAAGATCCGAACAGGCGCGATCCGGAATGTGTACTTTCAGGCAGAGATCCGGCGTTCCTCTGCGGCGCGGGCGAGCGCAACAGGCGCTATAGGATCGGTGTACGCGCGGGAGAGGCCTGACGCGACCGGCGCATTCGGCGAGGAGGCGCTTCCGTTTTCCAGCGAACCGTTGCACCGTCGAGCTTCCAGCACGGGGCATCGCGGCCTGAAGCGCGCGCGGCGTACGAGCGGGCGCGAGCCCGCCTCAACCGCGACCGGCCCCGTCATCCAGTCGCGAGGCCGAACCTCCCATGGCGCCCATCATCACGACGGTCGAGGATCTGCGGCGGGTCGCGAAGCGGCGGGTGCCGCGGATGTTCTACGATTACTGCGATTCCGGTTCGTGGACGGAGTCGACCTACCGCGCGAACGAGGCCGAGTTCGCCGGCATCAAGCTCCGCCAGCGCGTCGCGGTCGACATGACCGACCGTACCCTCGCCACGACGATGGCCGGTCAGGCCGTCGCGATGCCCGTCGCCCTGGCGCCGACGGGGCTCACGGGCATGCAGCACGCCGACGGCGAGATCCTGGCGGCACGGGCGGCGGAGGCGGCGGGGGTGCCGTTCACGCTGTCGACGATGAGCATCTGCAGCATCGAGGACGTCGCGGAGAACGTCAGCAAGCCGTTCTGGTTTCAGCTCTACTTCATGCGCGACCGCAGCTTCAACGACCGCCTCATCGACCGCGCGAAGGCGGCGGGCTGCTCGGCCCTGGTCCTGACGCTGGACCTCCAGATCCTCGGGCAGCGCCACAAGGACATCCGCAACGGCCTGTCGGCCCCGCCGCGGCTGACGCCGGGCACGGTCCTCGATCTCCTGACCAAGCCCCGCTGGTGCTGGTCCATGCTGCGCACGCAGCGCCGGACCTTCCGCAACATCGTGGGGCACGTGGACGGCGTGCGGGATACCCGCTCCATCTCGGCCTGGACGGCGGACCAGTTCGACCCGCGCCTGGACTGGGACGACGTGCGGCGGATCCGCGACCGGTGGCAGGGTCCCCTGATCCTGAAGGGCATCCTGGACGTCGAGGATGCCGAGAGGGCGACCGCGACCGGGGCCGACGCGCTCATCGTCTCGAACCATGGCGGGCGGCAGCTCGACGGCGCCCCCTCGTCCATCGCCGCGCTTCCCGGGATCGCGGACGCGGTCGGCCGGCGCGTCGAGGTGCTGATGGACGGCGGGATCCGCTCGGGCCAGGACGTGCTGAAGGCCGTCGCCCTGGGCGCGAAGGGCGTGTTCATCGGCCGCGCCTTCCTCTACGGGCTCGGCGCCTACGGCCAGGCCGGCGTCGCCCGCTCCCTGGAGATCATCCGCACGGAACTCGACATGACGATGGCCCTGTGCGGCCATCGCGACATCCGCGCCGTCGACCGGTCCATCCTCTGGACGCCCTCAGCGCAGGAGACCCGGGAGGATGCGCCGCCCGTGCGGCGCATCGGGCCCTGACGGCGGGCGACCACCGGTCCGATCCGGACCTTCACGGTGTCGCGGTTCCCGATCCGAATCCCTCGCGGATCGCGCGTCGCCGCGGCCGAGGCGTTCCAGCGCGGCACCGGGCCGGGGGCCTCGCGCCGAGCCCGGGCCACAACGACAACGGCGCAGCGACCCGTGGGGTCGCTGCGCCGCTGGATCGGGCCGCCGAGGGGGGAAAGACGGCCTGCTGAATTCAATATGCCAGAAGAGCCGTCCGGGAGGTGCGCCCGAGCACATACAAAAGGATGTGGCGCGGCAGCGACAGAGATCGGCCATCACCTGTGGACAGCGCGAAGCGCCCTCGATCCGTCAAGGTTCAGGAGCGAGCGTGATGCCCTCACCACCGATCCGACCCAGCCATGTTCGCCAGCCCGCACGCCTTCGTCCTGCACCATCGCGAGCGCCTCGCCGTGCTCGTCTCCTCGGCCCTGTTCCTCGCGGGCGCGCTGCCGCTGTTCTGGGCCATCGGCTGACCGTTCAGGCCCGCCGCGCTGACCGAGCGTCCGGGTACGCCGTCCCGGCGCCCCGCATCGTGTCCGGCCTATCGACGCCTTCGAAGCAGGGCGCCGCTCCGCTCGGACGGCGTCGCGGCCCGGGGAGGCTCAGCGCGGCTTCGCCGGTCCGCCCGGCGCCCAGCCGTGGGCCTGGATGGCCGTCGTCAGCTTGCCCTGCATCTCTGGCATCACCGACTGGATCCATTGCTGCATGCCCGCGAGCTGGATCTGAGCGAGCTGCGGCTGGGCCGCCGCGAGGCGCTTCCCGGCGGGGGTCGCGTAGAAGGCGGCGATGGCCTGCAGCTCGTCCTTGTTCAGCACGGTGGCGAAACCGCGCGCCTGGATGTCGAGCAGTTCGTCGTAGTGTGCCGTGAGCGTCGGCATGACGACCTCCTGCACCAGCACCTGCGCCTTGTCGGGCTCCTTGATCCCGATCTGCTGCATCATGCCGATCATGGGGGCCGCCATCGAGCCGAGCGTCGCGGCGCGATCACCCTGCATCTGCGCGACGGTCTCCCGGGCAACCTTCAGCAGGGCCGGATCCGGCGCGGTCGTGGGCGCGGGCTTCGGGGCCGGTTGTGCCAGTGCCGCACCGATCGGGAAGGAGGTCAGGCACAAACCGACGACGAGGGCAGAGAAGCGCATGGCGGTCCCGTTCACGAGCGCCGCGCGGTCCACGAGGCCGCGCGGCCGGTCCGGGTAGCTACCACAGCTCCGAACAGGATCGATGACAGCGCCGGATCGCCCGGCACCGCGTCGCGCGCGGCGGGCCCTGAACTCGGGGTGCCGATCAGCACCGAGATCCGGCGGTCGCGGGCTCATGGTGTCCGCATCGAGGAATGGGAGGACACCATGCGTCAAACGTTTCTGCGGACCGGCGGTGCGGCCGCGCTGGTCGCCCTGGCACTCTGCGCCACCCCGCCGGCCGCTCAGGCGCGCGGCATCGGCGTCGGCGGCGCCGTGGCGCTGGGCATCCTCGGCGGCGTCGTGGCCGGCAGCGCCATCGCGTCCGCCAACAGCGGGTACTACCCGGGTCGCCCCGTCTACGCCGCGCCCGACCCGTACGGCGCCTGCCACTTCGAGCGCCGCGCGTACATCGACCCGTACGGGTACGAGCACGTTCGGCGGATCGAGGTCTGCGAGTAGGCCGAGCCCCGTCCCGGAGATCGCGGAACGGCGACCCGGCGTCGCCGCGCGCGGCCTCGCCCGCTAGGGCCGGCCTGATCGCAGGCGTGCGACCTCGCTCGGCCCGATCTCCAGGTAGAACCGGATCGCATCGTCGACGAGTGCGTCGGGCGTGACACCCGCCGCCTTCGCGGCCCGAGCGACCTGGAGGCCGAGCGCGAGGTCGATCCGCAGGTCGGCGCCCCGGCTCGACGGCGCGGGTGCGGCGGTCGGGGCCGGTACGGGCGCGGCGCTGCTCCGCGACTCGAGCTTGCCGAGCTTCGCTTCGCGACGCCCCCTGTGGACGAGCGCGTCGGCGCGCTCGTTGAGGCGGTCGCCGGCATGCCCCCGGACCCAGGTCCACTTCACGTCGCGCGCCGCGTTCAGTTCGTCGAGGCGCTTCATGAGATCGACGTTCTTCACGTCACCCGTCGTCGAGCGCCAACCCCGCGCCTTCCAGCCGCGCATCCACTCGGTCACCGACTTGACGACGTACTGGCTGTCGCACCGCATCTCGATCGCGGCCCCGGCGGGGAAATGCTCGAGGCCCTTGATCGCGGCCGTCAGTTCCATCCGGTTGTTGGTCGTGGTGCCGGGCTCCCCGCCGCACAGCTCGATCGTGCCGTCCGGGGCCGCGATGACGACGCCCCACCCCCCCGGCCCGGGGTTCGGGTCGCAACCGCCATCGGCATAAACGATCGTTCGCATCGTGGCGTCAGCCCTCTCGTACGGGTGGTCGGTGGACGGGCGCCATCGAGGCCCGACATCGGCCGACCGATGGTCGCCCCGGCCCGAGCCGGCATCGCCGGCGAGCGCGGCGGCACCTCTAGCACCGATCGCGCGCCGCGGCAGGGCCGGGTGAGGCGCGCGTCGGCGAGCGAGCGGTGTCCCGAAGGCCCGCGCCGACGGGCGGGCTCGGTGCTGGCGACGGAGGCGCATTCGTGTGAAACGCGCCGCACGGACGGAGATCGATGTGCGCCGGAATGGCTGAGGATGGGATTGCCGATTCGGGCCGCGCCTGGCGTCGGCTCGCCGCGGCGACGGCGCTCGGCACGGTCGGGGGCGTCGGCATGTGGTCGGTCGTCGTCGTGCTGCCCGCGGTTCAGGCCGAGTTCGGGGTCGATCGGGCGGCGGCCGCCCTGCCCTATACCCTCACGATGCTCGGCTTCGCGGTCGGCGGCCTCGTGATGGGCCGGCTCGCGGACCGCATCGGCATCGTGCCCCCGCTGGTCCTCGGCACCGTCTGCCTGGCCCTCGGCTACGGGCTCAGCGCCCTCGCGACGAACCTCTGGCAGTTCGCCCTCGTGCACGGCGTGCTCGTCGGGGCGCTCGGCAGCTCGGTCGCCTTCGGACCGCTGATGGCCGACGTGTCGCGCTGGTTCTGGCGCCGGCGAGGGCTCGCCGTCGCGCTGTGCGCGTCCGGCAATTACCTCGCGGGCACGCTCTGGCCGCCGGTGGTGGAGCGCGCGGTCCACGCGTTCGGCTGGCGCGCGACGCAGGCCGGCATCGGCCTGTTCTGCCTCGTCGCCATGCTGCCCCTCGCGCTGCTGATGCGGGGCCGGCCGCCACGGGCCTCGGCGACGCGCGCGGCCGGTCCGCAGGCCGTGACGACGCTGTCGCCCGCGGCGCTGCAGGGCCTCCTCGTCGTGGCCGGCACCGCGTGCTGCGTGGCGATGGCGATGCCGCAGGTCCACATCGTGGCGTACTGCAGCGATCTCGGGTACGGCGTCGCCCGCGGCGCGCAGATGCTGTCGCTGATGCTCGGCTTCGGCATCGTCAGCCGGGTCGCGTCGGGCTTCGTCGCCGACCGGATCGGCGGTCTCGCGACGCTGCTGGCCGGTGCGCTGCTGCAGGCGGCGGCGCTCGCGCTCTACCTCGCGTTCGACGACCTGACCTCGCTCTACGTGATCTCGGCCCTGTTCGGGCTGTTCCAGGGCGGCATCGTGCCGGCCTACGCGATCATCGTGCGCGAGTACCTCCCGGCCGAGGAGGCCGGGGCGCGGATCGGTGCGGTGCTGATGGCGACGCTGGCCGGCATGGCGCTCGGCGGCTGGCTCACGGGGGCGATCTTCGACGCCACCGGCTCCTACCGTGCGGCGTTCGTCAACGGGCTGGCCTGGAACGCCGTCAACGTGGCGATCGTGCTGTGGCTGATCCACTGCCGTCGGGCGCGCACGAGTCCGGCCGCGCTCTGAGGGCTCCGGACCCGCCCCCGGGATCTCGAGCCGTCCCGCCGGTCGCGGCTCCGCGCGCGTCTCACGCGTGCGCCTTCCCCGCGGGTCACGGCGCGGCCGATCCCGCCGCGCGGACGGGCGAGATGTCTGGCCGGAAGAACAGGCCCGCCTTCAGGCTGTCGCCGATGCGGTGCGCGCGCTCGATCAGGAGGGCGGCAGGTTCGGGCGGGAAATGGGCGGAGGCCGTCTCCCCGAACAGCTCGAGCCACCGCGCGAAGTGCTCGGGCTCGAGGCGGCCCAGCGCGAGATGCTTGCCGAACGGGTTGCCCTTGTACCGGCCTGACTTGAAGAGGACCGAGGACCAGAACGCCCGGACGGTCTCCATGTGCCGCGGCCAGTCCGGGTCGGGGATCGCGGCCGCGAAGACGGGTCCGATCAGCGCATCGCCGCGCACGCGCCCGTAGAAGGCATCGAGAAAGCGGGCGAGGCTGGCTTCGTCGAGCGCGACATCGGGCATGATCGTGAGATGCCGGCAGACCCCGCTCTCTTCAAGGGGGATCGGACGGCCGCCGGATCGGAGCCGGAGGGGACGGCGCGCGTCAGGCCTCGGCCGGTGCTGGCCGCAGGTGCCATTGACGGCGGTATCGCGCCATAATAAATGATGATCATAATTTTTCAGTCGATCGGCTGCGACGGGGCTCGGTGATGGACGCGCGATGGGTGATCGGGTTCGCCGGCTTGGCACTCGCGGCATGCTCGCCGGCCGAGACCGCCGTCACGCCGGAGCCGCCGCTGGTGCAGACCGTCGCGGTCGCGCCCGCCTCGGCGGCGGTGGCGCGCTACACCGGCGTGATCCGGGCGCGCACCGAGAGCAACCTCGGCTTCCGGGTCGGCGGCAAGATCTTCGAGCGCCTCGTCGACCCGGGCGACCACGTGCGCCTCGGCCAGCCCCTGATGCGGCTCGACCGGACCGACTTCACCCTGGCGCTCAACGCGGCCCGCGCCTCGGTCGAGGCGGCCCGCGCGCAGATGATCAAGGCCAGGGCCGACGAGGAGCGCAGCCGCAAGCTCGTCGGCGACGGGTGGACCTCCAAGCAGACCTACGACCAGAACAAGGCGGCCGCCGACGCGGCCATCGCCCAGTTCGCCAACGCCGAGGCGCAGGCGAGCCAGATCGCCAACCAGGCCGGCTATTCCGAGCTCCAGGCCGATGCCGACGGGGTCGTGATGGAGGTGCCGACCGAGCCGGGCCAAGTCGTCGCCGCCGGGCAGACGGTGGTGAAGCTCGCCCGCGACGGCGCGCGCGAGGCGGAGGTGTTCCTGCCGGAGGGGAGCCGGCAACGCGCGAAGGGCACGGCGTCGGCCACCCTCTACGCCGAGGGCGAGACGACCTACCCGGCCAAGCTCCGGGAATTGTCGGCCACGGCCGATCCGGCGACCCGCACCTACCGCGCCCGCTACATCCTGTCGGGCGGGGGCGAGACCGCGCCCCTCGGGGCGACCGTGACGCTCCAGCTGATCCCTGCCCAGGGACAGGCGCGGGCTTCGGTGTCCGTGCCGCTGGGGGCCCTGTTCGACCAGGGCGGCGGCTCGGCCGTCTGGCGCTACGACGCCGAGACCCAGACCGTCGCGGCGCAGCCCGTCACCGTCGCGCGCCTGTCGGAGGAGACCGCGGAAGTCGCCTCGGGCCTGACGCCCGGTGACCGGATCGTCGCGCTCGGCGCCCATCTGCTGAGAGCGGGCGAGAAGGTCCGTCAGGCCGACGCCAGCGTCGTGGAGGCCGGTCGATGAACGCCTCCGGCTTCAACCTCTCGGCCCTGGCGGTGCGCGAGCGCGCCGTCACGCTGTTCCTCCTGCTCGCCGTCACCGCGGCCGGGATCTTCGCCTTCGAGAAGCTCGGGCGCGCCGAGGACCCGACCTTCACGGTCAAGACCATGGCGGTCTCGGCCGCCTGGCCCGGCGCGACCACCGACGAGATGCAGCGGCAGGTCGCCGACCCGCTGGAGAAGCGGCTGCAGGAGCTCGTTTACTACGACCGCGTCGAGACGACCGTCCGCCCCGGCCTGATGCTGATGAAGGTCTTCTTCAAGGACAGCATGCCACCGGCCCGGCTCCAGTCGGAATTCTACCAAGCGCGCAAGAAGCTCTCCGACCAGGCCTCCGGCCTGCCGCGCGGCGTGCTCGGGCCGCTGTTCAACGACGAGTTCTCGGACGTCTACTTCGCCCTCTACGCGCTCCAGGCCCAGGGGCTGCCGCACCGGAATCTCGTGCTCCGCGCCGAGGAGCTGCGCCAGCGGCTGCTGCGCGTGCCCGGCGTCGAGAAGATCAACATCCTCGGCGAGCAGGCGCAGAAGATCTTCGTCGAGGTCTCCTACCAGCGCCTCGCGACCCTGGGCATCACCGGCCAGCAGCTCCTGGCGGCGCTCGCCAACCAGAACGACGTGACGCCGGCCGGCTTCGTCGAGGCCGACGGCCCGCGGGTCTACCTGCGCCTCGACGGCGCCATCGACGGCCTCGACGCGATCCGCGACCTGCCGGTGGCGGCCGGCGACCGCAGCCTCAAGCTCGGCGACATCGCCGAGGTGAAACGCGGCTACGAGGACCCGAAGACCTTCGCGATCCGCAACGACGGCGCGCCGGCCCTGGTGCTCGGCCTCGTGATGAAGCCGGGCTTCAACGGACTCAGCCTGGGCGAGGCGCTGAACGCCGAGGAGGTCGCGATCCATCGCGATCTCCCGACCGGCATCACCTTCACGAAGATCACCGACCAGGCGAGGGTGATCGACGACGCCATCCACGAGTTCATGGTGAAGTTCTTCACAGCGCTCTCGGTGGTGATCTTCGTCAGCCTCGTGGCGCTCGGCTTCCGGGTCGGCATCGTGGTGGCGCTGGCGGTGCCGCTCACCCTCTCGGCCGTGTTCGTGGTGATGATGATCACCGGCCGCGACTTCGACCGCATCACGCTCGGCGCGCTCATCATCTCACTGGGCCTCCTCGTCGACGACGCCATCATCGCCATCGAGATGATGGTGGTGCGCATGGAGGAGGGCGCCGACCGGGTCTCGGCGGCGACCCATGCCTGGAGCGCCACCGCCGCGCCGATGCTGACCGGCACGCTCGTCACCATCGCGGGCTTCCTGCCGGTGGGCTTCGCCGCCTCCACGGCGGGCGAGTATGCCGGCAACATCTTCTGGGTGGTGGCATACTCGCTGATCGTCTCGTGGGTCGTGGCCGTGACCTTCACGCCCTACCTCGGCGTCAAGCTCCTGCCGAACATCAAGACGGTCGAGGGCGGCCACGCCGCGATCTACGCCACGCGGAACTACCAGCGCCTGCGCCGGGTCGTGCGGCTCTCGGTCGACCACAAGTGGATGGCCGCCGGCATCACCGTTGCGCTGTTCGCGGTGGCCGCGGTCGGCATGGGCAAGGTCGAGAAGCAGTTCTTCCCGAACTCGGAGCGCTCCGAGCTCATCGTCGAGGTGACGCTGCCGACCGGGTCCGCCTTCGCGACCACCGAGGCCAGCATCCGGAAGGTCGAGGCGGCCGTGCGCGCGCTGCCCGAGGCGGGCGAGATCACGAGCTATATCGGCCAGGGCATGCCGCGCTTCGTGCTCTCGTTCGACCCGGAGCTGCCGGACCCCGCCTTCGCGCAGATCGTCGTCCAGACCGCGGATTCCCACGCCCGCGACGTGCTGCGCGGCAAGGTGCGCAAGCTCGTGGACGACGGCCGCTTCCCCGAGGCGCGGGTGCGGGTGCTGCAGATCGTGTTCGGGCCGCCGGTGCGCTTCCCCGTCGCCTTCCGGGTGGTCGGGCCCGACCTCACCGTCATCCGGGGCATCGCCGCGGAGGTGCGCGACGTGATGATGGCCAACCCCAACATGCGCCTCGTCCACCTCGACTGGGGCGACAGGACGCCGACCCTGCACCTCGCCCTCGACCAGGAGCGCCTGCGCCTGATCGGCCTGACGCCGAAGGAGGCCGGCCAGCAGCTGCAGAGCTACCTCAACGGCACGCCGGCGACCCAGGTCCGCGAGAACCTCCGCTCCGTGGACGTGCTCCTGCGCAGCCCCGGCCCCGAGCGCCGCTCGCTCGGCGACATCGGCGACCTGACGCTGGCCACGCGGGACGGGCGGCAGGTGCCGCTCTCCCAGGTCGCGCACCTGGAGAGCCGCAACGAGGACGCGGTGCTCAAGCGCTACAACCGCGAGACCTACATCCGCGTGCAGGGCGACGTGATCGACGGCAAGCAGCCGCCGGACATCCATGCGCAGATCGTCCCCGAACTCGCGGCCATCAAGGCGAGGCTGCCGCCCGGCTACCGCATCGACACGGCCGGCTCGGTGGAGGAGAGCGAGAAGGCGATGAAGGCGCTCGTCACGGTCTTCCCGCTGATGCTGATCGTGACCCTGACGGTCATCATGCTGCAGGTCCGCTCGTTCACCACGATGTTCATGGTGTTCGCGACCGCGCCGCTCGGCCTCGTCGGGGCGGTCCCGACGCTGCTCGTCTTCCACCAGCCCTTCGGCTTCAACGCGATCCTCGGCTTGATCGCGCTGTCCGGCATCCTGATGCGCAACACGCTGATCCTGGTGGACCAGATCCACCACGACCGCGCGGCGGGCCTGTCGGACTACGAGGCCATCGTCGAGTCGACGGTGCGGCGGGCCCGACCGGTGATCCTGACGGCCGCTGCCGCGATGCTCGCCTTCGTCCCGCTGACCCACTCGGTGTTCTGGGGGGCGCTGGCCTACGTGCTCATCGGCGGCGTCGGCGTCGGGACCCTGCTGACCCTGCTGTTCCTGCCGGCACTCTACGCCCTCTGGTTCCGGGTGGCGCGGGACGCGCACGCGCCGCGGACCGCACCCGGCCCCGCACCGGTGCCCGTGCCGGCCGAGCCCTGACCCGGCCGCCCCCCACCGATGCCCTGCTCGGGGCATCCCGCGATCGCGCGCTCGGGTCCCGGGCGCGCGGTGCGTCGACCGGCCCGCGCTTCGCCCCCTCGCGCGGGCCGGTCGGCAGCCCTGAACGGCCGCCGCGGCGCGACCGCGACGCCGCTCTCCGCCCGGCCTCGGGCATCCGCGGCTCGCCGTCCCTTCAATAAATGACATCTCGCATCTATGTGAGGAGGCGGAGCGGAGGACGGTACGATGCCGAGGGTCTCGCAGGAGCAAGCCAAGCTGAACCGCCAGCGCGTGGTCGAGGTCGCCTCGGCCCTGTTCCGGGAGCGCGGCCTACACGGTATCGGCGTCGTCGACATCATGGCGGCCGCGGGCCTGACCCATGGCGGCTTCTACGGTCAGTTCGCCAACAAGGATGCCCTCGCCGCGGAGGCGTTCGACGCGGCGATCAGCGCCGAGTACCGGGCCAACCTCGACGCCTTCATCGAGAATTACCTCTCCCTGGGGCATGTCCGCACGCCGGGGAGAGGCTGCCCCGTCGCGGCGCTGGTGAACGACGTCGGGCGTGAGCCGCCCGGAAGCGCCCTGCGGGCGCGGTTCACCCAGGGGGTCAAGGGGCTCGCCGGTCTCATCGCGGACAGGCTGCCCAGAGCGTCGAAGGAACGCCGCCGGCAGCGCGCCCTGATCGCGCTGTCGACCATGGTGGGGGCGGTGGTGCTGGCCCGGGGCGTCGACGACGAGGCCCTGGCCGGTGAACTGCTCGAGGCGGCGCGCTCCACGATCCCGGGCTGAGCCGGTCCGAGGCGGCACCCGGCTCGGGCCGCCTCACCGCCGGGACGGGGACGGGCGATGCGACGGCCCCAGATGCCGCGACGGCGCGCGCGGCCCGCCGGGCGGGCCGCGGGTTTCGGATCGACGGTGTCCGTCACGGCCGTCCGGCGCGTCCGGACGGAGGGTTGCGGGCCGTCAGCCCTCCGCCTTGGCGAGGAAGTCGAAGTCGCAGCCCTCCGGAGCCTGCGTGACGCTGCGCCGGTAGAGCGCCTTGTAGCCCCGGGCCGGAACCGGCGGCGGTTGGTGGTCGGCGAGCCGGCGGGCGATCTCGTCCTCCGCGACCAGGAGATCGACGCGCTTGTCCCGGATCGACAGGCGGATGCGGTCGCCGTCGCGCACCGCGGCCAGCGGCCCGCCCACCGCGGCCTCCGGGGCCACGTGGAGGACGATCGACCCGAAGGCCGTGCCCGACATCCGCGCGTCGGAGATGCGCACCATGTCCTTCACGCCCGCCTGCGCCAGCTTCTTGGGGATCGGCAGGTAGCCCGCCTCCGGCATGCCGGCCGCGTGCGGGCCGGCATTCTGCAGGACGAGGATGTCGCCGGGCGCCACGTCGAGCGCGGGGTCGTCGATGCGCGCCGACAGGTCCTCCAGGCCGGTGAACACCACCGCCCGGCCCTCCGACTCGAACAGGTCGGGCGTCGCCGCCGCGCGCTTGAAGATCGCCCCGTCGGGCGCGAGGCTGCCGGACAGGGCCACGAGGCCGCCGACCGGCGACACGGGATCCGCCGCGGTGCGGATGACCGCGCGGTCGACCCAGGACTCCGGCTCGTCCAGGCGCTCGGCGAGCGTCCGGCCCTCTACGTCCACGGTGTCGAGATGCAGGAGCGGGCGCAGTTCGCGCAGGAGCGCGCCCATGCCGCCGGCGGCGTGGAAATCCTCCATGTAGCCCTGCCCCACGGGCTTCAGGTCGACCAGCACCGGCGTCTCGTCGGAGATCTGGTTGAAGCGCTCGGGCGAGATCCGGATGCCGAGCCGCCCGGCGATGGCGGTGAGGTGCACGATGGCGTTGGTCGAGCCCGACACCGCCATCAGCACGCGGATCGCGTTCTCGACCGACTTCTGCGTGATCACCTGGGAGGGGCGGATCCGCGTCTCGATCAGCCGCACCGCCGCGCGGCCGGTCTCCTCGGCGGCCACCAGCCGGTCGGAATGCACCGCCGGGATCGCGGCGGTGCCCGGCAGCGACATGCCGAGCGCCTCGGCGATGCACGCCATGGTCGAGGCCGTGCCCATCACCGCGCAGGTGCCGGCCGTGACGGAGAGCCGACCCTCGACCTCGGCGATCTCCTCGGCGTCGACGGTGCCGGCCCGGTACTTGGCCCAGAAGCCCCGGCAATCCGTGCAGGCGCCGAGCCGCTGGCCCCGGTGACGGCCGGTCGACATCGGGCCGGTGACGATCTGGATCGCCGGCAGGTCGGCGGAGGCCGCGCCCATGAGCTGGGCCGGCACGGTCTTGTCGCAGCCGCCGATCAGCACCACCGCGTCCATCGGCTGGGCGCCGATCATCTCCTCGGTGTCCATGGCCATGAGGTTGCGGTACATCATGCTGGTCGGGTTGAGGAAAACCTCGCCGAGCGACACGGTCGGGAACGGCCGCGGCAGGGCGCCGGCCGCCAGCACGCCGCGGGAGACCGCCTCCACCAGCTCCGGCATGCCCCGGTGGCAGTTGTTGAAGCCCGACGGCGTCATGGCGATGCCGACCACCGGCTTGTTCAGCAGGCCGACCGAGATGCCCATCGAGCGCGCGAAAGAGCGGCGCAGGTAGCGGGCGAAGTCGCGGTCGCCGTAATTGGTCAGGCCGCGGTCGAAGCCGTGCGGTTCGTCGGTCATGGTCGTCTCCTCGCGTGGGCGGCCCGGGTTGCCCCGGCCGTCCGGTCTGTCTCAGCGGTCGCCGGGCTCCCGGCTCTCGGAGCGCGCGTCGAGCAAGTCCTCGCGCGCGTCGTCCCACCCCTGTCGTTGGCGCCGCGTTCCCGGCGGAGCGCCGCCGGATCGGTTGCGGCCGCCGACGGCATCGGGGTGCGGACAGGCATGTCCCAGTCCGGCGCCGATGACGAGGCCTCTCAAGGCATGGCCCATCGGATAGGTGTCCGAGAAGGGGCTGCGCGGGTTCCGGAGCGCGAAAAGCGCGGCCGCGTCACCGCGCCCGGTGCCGGCCCCCGCGGCGGCGCCCGCGTTCCGCACGATCCGTCCGGCGTTGCATCCGTAGCGGGACAGAGATCGCTCAGGCGGCAGGCGATCTGTAAGACGGTTCCGGCGTCGGCGGCCCCGGCGCTTCGCGGCAACGGGCTACCGGGTCACGTCATGGATTTGCGCAGAGCCGCGGTCGGGCTCACCCGTCAGGTGCGTGACGCCGTCCGCGGCCGGCCGGGCACCGTGTCACCGCGCGGCTCGACGGGGCGCGCGAGGACCGGGCTGTCGCGGCGATCGCTGGGCATCCTGCTCGTCCTCGCGGCGACGGCCGTCTGGCTGGCCGTCGCCCTCGTGCCCAACCTCCTCGGGAAGGGCGGAGCCCTGTGGGCGATCGTGCACGGCGCGTGCGTCCCCCACGCGTTGCGCGGACAGGGCCCCGCACCGTGCAGCCTGGTCGACCTGGAGGGCGGGGTCGAGAAGGGATACGCCATCCTCAAAGACCTTCGCGGGCGGGCGCAGTTCCTCCTGATCCCGACGGCGCGCATCACCGGCATCGAGAGCCCCGTGCTCCTCCAGCCCGGCACGACGAACTACTTCGCCAAGGCGTGGCGCGCCCGAACCTTCGTGGAGGAGCGTCTCGGCCATCCGCTCGACCGGCGGGACGTCAGTCTCGCGGTGAATTCGCGGCTGCGGCGGACCCAGGGGCAGCTGCACATCCACATCGACTGCGTCCGCCGGGATGTCCGCGACACCCTCCGCCGCCTCGCACCCACGATCGGGGATCGCTGGGCGCCTCTCGCGGAGCCGCTGGTGGGTCGCCCGTACAGGGCGATGCGCGTGCTCGGCGAGGATCTCGGCACCGCGGACCCGTTCGACCTGCTGGCGCGCGACGACGGGGCGCGCTCGGCCATGGGCGAGCACGCCCTGGCCGTCGTGGGCGCCGAGTTTTCGGGCGCGAAGCCGGGCTTCGTGCTCCTAGACGGTCTGGTGACCAGCCGCTTCGGCAAGGCCTCCAACGGCGAGGTCGTGCAGGACCACACCTGCGCCGTGGCGGCGGAGCCCGCGTCGAGCGGGTTTCGGCCACTGGAAGACTGACGCGGGCGGATCCGGCTTCCGCCGTGGGTCGGGTTGCGCGGTGCCGGCCGCGGGCCGCATTCCGGCCGGCCCTCGCGTGAGCGACGTCGCGGCGGCCGGCGGCGGCGCGCAAGTCTTATAAATGACCTCAAATCTGCGCCGACGCCCGCAGCGGGGCGGGTAGCCCGAGACAAGGGCCGACTCTGACGCGTGCCAAGTCGACGATCATCCCGACGAGAGCGTCCGCGAGAGTCGGTCGCACTCCGCCCATCCGCCGCCGGTCCCCTCGCGCACGGGGCGTCTCGGTGCAGCCACCGGGGGCTCGGTACTCAGGTCATATATATGACACATGAATATTGACAGACCTTCCCGGGGGCGTATCCTCGATCCGACGCCGACGAGGTCGCGGACTTCGCAAGATCGGCGCGCGGACAGGTGAGGAGCGCCATGACGGCACGGAGCATCATCCGGCTCGTCGGGACGGTCGCGGTCCTATGGGGGGCGCTCGGCGCCGCCCGGGCCGAGGTCTCGACCGTGCGGCTCGCCAAGCAGTTCGGGATCTCCTACCTGCCGCTCACCGTGATGGAGGAGGAGGGCCTGCTCGAGAAGCAGGCCAAGCAGCGCGGGCTCGACGTCAAGGCCGAGTGGCTGCGCTTCACCGGCGGCTCGGGGATGAACGAGGCCCTGCTCTCCGGCAACCTCGATCTCGCCTCCGGCGGCGTCGGCCCGTTCCTGACGATCTGGGGCCGGACGCAGGGCAATCTCAAGGTCAAGGGCGTGGCGGCGCTGAACGCGATGCCGCTCTGGCTGGTCACCATCAACCCGGCGGTGAAGTCGATCACGGATTTCGGACCCCAGGACAAGATCGCCCTGCCGACCGCGAAAACCTCGATCCAGGCCATCACCCTGCAGATGGCCGCCGAGAAGGCCTTCGGGCCGGGCCAGCAGGCCAAGCTCGACCCGCTCACCGTCTCGATGGGGCACCCGGACGCGCAGACCGCCATGATGGGCGGCCGCTCCGAGATCACCGCCCATTTCGGCTCTCCGCCCTTCCAGGAGATGGAACTGAAGGACCCGCGCGCCCGCAAGGTGCTCGACAGCTACGACGTGATGGGCGGCCCCCACACCTTTAACCTCGTCTGGGCGACCAACCGCTTCGTCACCGAGAACCCCAAGGTCACGGCGGCCTTCCGGGCGGCGCTGGAGGAGAGCCTCGCGCTGATCCGCGACGACCCGGCCCGGGCCGCCGCCCTGTGGATCAAGGCCGAGGGGGCGAAGATCTCGCCCGAGGAGGCCGTGGCCATCATCCGCGCGCCGCAGAACGCCTGGACCACCAAGCCGGAGCGGATGCTCGCCTACCTCGCGTACATGAACCGGGCCGGGCTGGTCTCGGCCAAGGCCGACAGCGAGAGCGAGCTGTTCTTCCCCGATCCGAACGCTGCCGGCGCCCCGAAGGAGGCCAACCGGTGACGGCTCCCGTCGGCCACGCGGCCGTCGACCCGGGCGCAGGCGAGACGCTGCGGGTGCATGTCCGGCGCGGAGAGACCGTCGCGGACTACGCGGTGCCGCGCCGGGCCAACCAGACGGTGCTCGACGTCGTCACCGAGATCCAGCGCGACCAGGACCCCACCCTCGCCTACCGGTTCGCCTGCCGGGTCGGCATGTGCGGCTCCTGCGGCATGACGGTGAACGGGCGCCCGCGCTGGACCTGCCGGACCCGAGTCGCCGCCGTGGCACCCGACGGAGAGCTTCTGCTGGAGCCCCTGCGCAACCTGCCGGTGGTGAAGGACCTCGCGGTCGACATGGAGCCCTTCTTCGAGAAGTGGCGCCGGGCCCACGGCTTCTTCGAGCCGGGCGAGAACCCGCCCGAGGATTTCGCGGTCGTGGAACCGGAATCCGCCGCGCGCCGGGAGGTCGATGCCGGCATCGAGTGCATCAATTGCGGCGTCTGCTACGCCGCCTGCGATCTGGTGACGTGGAACCCCGACTATCTCGGGCCGGCGGCCCTCAACCGGGCCTGGACGCTGGTCAACGACGTGCGCGACCGCGACCGGGATCGGCTCGCCGCGGTGGCGGGCGATGCCGGCTGCCATTCCTGCCACAGCCACATGAGCTGCACCGAGCATTGCCCGAAGGGCCTGAGCCCGACCTTCTCGATCGCGGGCCTCAAGCGCGAGACCGGCAAGGCGGCGCTGCGCCGGTTCTGGAGGCGCGGATGAGCCCGCTCCTGTACCTCGCCCAGCGCGGCACCGCGGCGATCCTGGCGGTCACGGTCGCGGTCCATCTCGGCACGATCCTCTACGCGGTGCGCGGCGGGCTCACGGCCGGCGAGATCCTGGGCCGGACGCAGGGTAACCTCGCCTTCCTGCTGTTCTACGCGGTCTTCGTTCTGGCGGCCGCGATCCACGCGCCGATCGGCCTGCGCAGCGTCCTGCGCGAGTGGACCGGCTGGCGCGGCCGCTCCCTCGACGTCTCCATGATCGCCCTCTCGGCCCTGCTCGCCGGGCTGGGCCTGCGGGCGGCACTCGCGGTGTACGCGGCATGAGGACCGCCCCGGGCACGGCCGGGCGGGCCGGCATCACCCGCGCGTCCCTGCGCCGGCCCGGCTTCGCCGCCGCGCTGATCCACCGGCTCTCGGGGATCGCCCTGGCGCTGTTCCTGCCGATGCACTTCATCGCGCTCGGCACCGCGCTCCAGGGTGCCGACCGGCTGGAGAGCTTCCTCGGCCTCACCCATAACGGCTTCGTCCGCACGGCCGAATGGGGACTCGTCTGCGCGCTCGCCGTCCACATGGCGCTGGGGTTGCGCGTGCTCGCCATCGAGTGGCTGCGCTTCCGCGAGCGCAATGCCCGCGTCGTGGCGGGCTGTCTCGCGGCCGCCTTCGCGGTCGGCCTGCTGTTCCTCCTGAGCGGGGCCTGATCCCCCGACCGTCACCAGCGGAGACCCGCCATGGATCTCGACATCCGCGAATTCGAGGAGGTCTGCCGCGACCTCTACGTCCGCGCCCTGAAGATCCTGCCCCCCGACATCAAGGCGGGCTTCGCCGACCTGCAGCGGGCCGAGACCAGCGCCACCGGCCGCGCCATCCTCGACACGATGGTGGAGAACGTCGCGGTCGCGGAGCGCACCAAGAACATCCTCTGCCAGGATACCGGCATCCCGATCTACAACGTCGTGATCGGCGCCGACGTGGGCTTCGACGGCGCCGCGCTCAAGGCCGCGATCCGGCGCGGCTGCGAGCGGGCGACCAAGGACTTCTCCCTGCGCTCCTCGGTGGTCCACCCGATCACCCGCAGGAACGAGCAGACCTCCTGCGGCATCCGCGTGCCGATCATCCACGTCGACTTCGACGACCGGCCCGAGACCGTGGCGGTGGAGATGATCCCGAAGGGCTCGGGCTCCGAGAACGGATCGTTCCTGCAGATGCTGCTGCCCTCGGACGGGATCGGCGCGGCCAAGCGCTTCGTCATCGACCGGGTGATCGAGCTCGGCGGCCGGGTCTGCCCGCCGACCATCGTGGGCGTCGGGCTCGGCGGCACCTCCGACCTGTGCATGCACCTCGCCAAGGTGGCGGCGACCCGGCCGCTGCGCTCAGTCTGCGCCGATCCCGAAGGCGCCCGGATCGAGGCCGAGCTGTCGCGGGCCGTGAACGAGCTCGGCATCGGCCCGCAGGGGCTCGGGGGCCGGTCGACGAGCTTCGCCGTCCATGTCGAGCTCGCCGCGACCCACATCACCCAGAACCCGGTCGCCGTGAACATCCAGTGCCACTCGGCCCGCCGCGCCCGCGCGACGCTCACGCCCGGCGGCATCGCGTTCGATTGAGGAGCAGACCGTGGCCCACCACGTCCTCGACATGCCGGCCACTGAGGCCGAGATCCGGGCGCTCCGGATCGGCGACACCGTCACCCTGCGGCGCTGGCTGTTCGGCATCCGCGACGCGACCCTGATCCACATGTTCGACCGGGACCGCCGCACCCGGCTCGACCTCGACGGCCACGCGGTGATCCACACCGCGCCGAACGTCCACCGCGTCCCGGTCTCCAACGCGGCGCCGGTCGGCTTCGCGCCGTTCTGCATCGGCACCACCACGTCGATGCGCATGGAGCGCTTCACCGACGCGCTGATGGAGCGCGAGGGCGTGCGCCTCATCGTCGGCAAGGGCGGCATGGGGCCGGCGACCCTCGACGCCTTCGCGCGGCGCGGCGGCGCCTACCTGGCAATCGTCGGCGGCGCGGCGGCGCTGGAGACCACCTGGATCGAGACCATCGTGGACGTCGACCTCGACGATCTCCATCCCGAGAGCCTGTGGCAGTTCGCGATCCGCGATTTCGGGCCGCTGCTGGTCGGCATGGATTCGCACGGCGGCTCGCTCTTCGCCGACGTGCAGCGCGACGTGGCCGCCCGGCGCGACGCCGTCATCGCCTCCCTCGAGGACGCCCGATGAGCCCCGAACAGGTCGAGACCGACATCCTGATCCTCGGCTCCGGCGGGGCCGGGCTGTTCGCGGCGCTCCACGCCAAGAAGGTCGCGCCGGACCTCGACGTCACCGTCGCGGTGAAGGGTCTGCTGGGGAAATGCGGCTGCACCCGCATGGTCCAGGGCGGCTACAACGTGGCGCTGGCGCCGGGCGACTCGGTCGAGCGGCACTTCATGGACACGATCGAGGGCGGCAAGTGGCTGAACGACCAGGGACTCGCCTGGACGCTCGTCACCGAGGCGCAGGTGCGGATCCGCGAGCTGGAGACCGAGCTCGGCTGCTTCTTCGACCGCAACCCGGACGGCAGCGTCCACCAGAAGGCCTTCGCCGGCCAGACCTTCGACCGGACGGTGCACAAGGGCGACCTCACCGGCATCGAGATCATCAACCGCCTGTCCGAGCAGGTCTGGCGCCGGGACGTGCGCCGCCTGGAGGACCATCGCGCCCTGGAGCTGATCCCGGCCCGGGACGAATCGGGGCTGGCGGGCGTGCTGATGCTAGACATGCGCACCGGCGAGCCGAAGCTGGTGCGGGCGAAGGCCGTGCTGCTCGCCACCGGCGGCGGGCCGACCATGTACAAGTACCACACGCCGTCCGGCGACAAGTCCTGCGACGGGCTCGCCATGGCTCTGCGCGCCGGGCTGCCGTTGCGCGACATGGAGATGGTGCAGTTCCACCCGACCGGGCTGCTCGCCGGCGCCGGCACCCGCATGACCGGGACGGTGCTGGAGGAGGGCCTGCGCGGGGCCGGCGGCTGGCTCCTCGACTCCACCGGCCAGCGCTTCATGGAGGCCTACGACCCGCGGGCCGAGCGCGCGACCCGGGACGTGGTCAGCCGCTCGATCATGCGGCGGCTGCGCGAGGGCTTCGCCACGCCGAGCGGGGGCGTCCACATCCAGATGAGCCATCTCGGCCCCGAGGACGTGCGCCGCCGGTTCAAGGGCATGGTCGAGCGCTGCGCCGATTGCGGCTTCGACCTCGCGGGCGGGCTCGTCGAGGTCATCCCCACGGCCCACTACATGATGGGCGGCCTCCAGTTCGCGGTCGATTGCACCACCGCGCTGCCGCGCCTTTACGCTGCCGGCGAGGATACCGGCGGCGTCCACGGGGCGAACCGTCTGGGTGGCAACGGCGTCGCGAACTCCACGGTGTTCGGGGGGCTGGCCGGCCAGTCCATGGCGCGGGCCGTGACGCGCGAGGGCCGCCTCGCCGAGCCGGATCCCGCCGCCATCGAGGCGGGCCTCGCCCGCGCCTACGGCCCGCTCGGCCGGCCGGCGGAGTCGCTGCCGGAGATCCGCGAGGCGCTCTACGAGACGATGTGGGCCGATGTCGGCATCCTGCGGGACGCGGCCGGGCTGACCCGGGCGCTCGCCACCCTCGACGGGCTCTCCGACGCGGTCGCCCGGGCCGGCGCGCCGGACGGCGACCGCCGCTACGCGCTCACCTGGATGGACCGGCTGAACCTCGAGAACCTCGTGCTGGTCTCGCAGGCGGTCGCCCGGGCGGCGCTCGCCCGCACCGACAGCCGCGGCGCCCATTTCCGCGAGGATTTCCCGGAGGCCTCGGACCTCGCGACCTCGCACTTCACCGTGGTGCGCCAGCGCGGCGGGGCGCTCGACCTCGCGATGGAGCCGGTGCACTTCACGCATGTGCGGCCCGGCGGCTCGCTCCTCGACGCCGCCGCCTGAGGAGAGCCCGTCCATGCAGACCCTGCGCGGCGCCGACATCGTGGCCCGGACCTTGGAGGCGCTCGGCGTCACCCGGATCTTCACCCTGTCGGGCAACCACATCATGCCGGTCTTCGACGCCCTGCTGGAGACCGGGATCGGCCTCGTCCACACCCGCCAGGAGGCGGCCTGCGTCCACATGGCCGACGCCTGGGGCCGGCTGACCGGCGAGGTCGGCGTCGCCCTGGTGACCGGTGGGCAGGGCCACACCAACGGCGCGGCGGCGCTCACCACGGCGCTCGCGGCCGAGTCGCCCGTGCTGCTGCTCTCGGGCCATGCGGGCCTGTCGGAGCTCGGGCGCGGCGCCTTCCAGGAACTGGCCCAGGCCGACATCGCCCGGCCGATGACCAAGGCTGCCTGGACCGCCGGGTCGGTCGCCGCCCTCGGGCCGGACCTCGCCCGGGCCTTCCGGATCGCCCGGGAGGGGCGGCCCGGCCCGGTCCATCTCAGCCTGCCGGTCGACCTGCTGGAGGCGGCCGTCCCCGCCGCCTCGGTGCGGATCCCGGACCGCGCAGCGGCCGCCATCCGGTCCGCCGAGCCGGCGCCGGATCTCGTGGCCGACCTCCTCGCCGCTCTCGCGGGGGCGGAACGGCCGCTGATCGCCTGCGGCCCGGCGCTGTGCGACGCCTCCGGCCGGGCTGCCATGGCAACGCTTGAGGAAACCCTCGGCCTTCCGGTCGTCGGCATGGAGAGCCCGCGCGGGGTCAACGATCCGGCGCTCGGCGCCTTCGCCGAGGTCCTGGCGCGGACTGATCTCCTCGTGCTCCTCGGCAAGCCGCTCGACTTCACCCTGCGCTTCGGCGCGGCGCCCGCCCTCGCGCCCGACTGCCGCTTCGCCGTCGTCGATCCCGATCCGGCGCTGCTGGCCCGCGCGCCGGCCGACCGCCTCGCGGTCTCGGGGCTCGCCGATCCGCGGCCGGTGCTGGCGGCGCTGACCGCGCGCGCCACCGCCCTCCCCCGCCGGGACGCCTGGCACCGGGAGGCGCGGGCCGCCCTCGCCTACCGGCCGCCCGCCTGGGCGGATTTCCACGGGACGGGTCAGCGCCTGCACCCGGTGGAGCTGTGCCGGGCGGTCGACGCCTTCCTGGAACGCCACCCCGACGGCACGCTGATCTGCGACGGCGGCGAGATCGGGCAATGGCCCCAGGCCCTGGTCCGCGGCGGGCGCCGGCTGATCAACGGCGTCTCGGGCACGATCGGCGCGTCGATCCCCTTCGCGATAGCCGCCGCACTGGAGCGGCCCGGCGCCCCGGTGGTCGCGGTGCTGGGCGACGGCACCTTCGGCTTCCACATGGCCGAGTTCGACACCGCCGCGCGCTACCGGATCCCGTTCATCGCGGTGGTCGGCAACGACGCGCGCTGGAACGCCGAGCACCAGATCCAGCTGCGCAGCTACGGCCCCGAGCGGACGCGCCACTGCGACCTGCTCCCGACCCGCTACGACGCGGTCGTCCAGGCCCTCGGCGGCTTCGGGGCGCTGGTGACCGAGGCGGCCGAACTTCCGGCGGCGCTGGAGGCGGCCCAGGCCAGCGGCCTGCCGGCCTGCATCAACGTGATGATCGCGAGCGTGGCGGCGCCGGTGATCCGCCGCCCCGGCTGAGGGGGCGAGCACGATACATGACGGCGACGCCGTCTTGCCGAATGAGGCGCGGGTCCCCTCTCCCGGGCGGGAGAGGGACAGGGTGAGGGATGAGACCTATCCGGACGAGGCGCGCCCCGTAGGCGGTTCGAGGGCGGGCTTAATCCTGAACCTTCTCATCCCTCACCCCAACCCTCTCCCGCTCGGGAGAGGGGGCAGGTCGCGCCCGCCACGTGCGCCGGCGCGACGGTCGCGGACCTTGGGCTCATGGAGGGGAATCATGCGCAGACGCGACGTTCTGGCGGGGGCCGCGGCGCTCCTGGCGAGTCCCGTCCCGGGGCGGGCCGACGAGGTCGGCGCGGTGGCGATCGCCCGCCAGCCGAGCCTCGGCCACCTGCCGCTGATGCTGATGGAGGAGCAGGGCCTGCTCCAGAAGGCCGCGGCCGCCCGCGGCGTGGCGGGGCTCCAGGCGCGCTACCTCACCCTCGCGGGTGGGGCGGCGATGAACGACGCCCTGCTCTCCGGGACGATCCAGTTCGCGGCCGGCGGCGTGCCGCCCCTCGTGCTGCTCTGGTCGAAGACCGAGGGCACCGCCATGGCGGTGAAGGGCGTGGCGGCGATGAACAGCATGCCGCTCCTGATGAACACCAGCAATCCGAAGGTGCACCGGCTCGCCGACTTCACCGACCGGGACAAGATCGCGCTCCCCGCCGTGAAGGTCTCGGTCCAGGCGATGTTCCTGCAGATGGCTGCCGAGAAGGAGCTCGGCGCAGGCCGCCGCACCGACCTCGACCGGCTCACCGTCACCCTCTCCCATCCCGACGGCATGGCGGCGCTCCTCGGGGGCAGCGAGGTGACAGCCCACTTCACCGCCGCGCCGATCCAGGAGCTGGAGCTGCGCCGGCCCGGCATCCGGACGGTGCTGAACAGCTTCGACGTGCTGGGCGAACCCTCGACCTTCAACGTCGTCTGGGCGTCCTCGGCCTTCGCGGGCGCCAACCCGCGGGTCGTCGCGGCCTTCGGCGCCGCCCTGGACGAGGCGCTCGCCGCGATCACGGCCGATCCGTCGGAGGCGGCGCGCGCCTACGTGCGGCTCGCCCGGGACGGGAGCGATGTCGGGCTGATCACCGAGATCCTGAAGGACCCGCAGGTCTCCTTCACGGCGACGCCCCGGGCGGTCGGAAAGGTCGCCGACTTCATGGCCCGCACCGGCACGATCCGTCGCCGGCCGGAGAGCTGGAAGGACCTGTTCTTCGCGGGCGTCCACGACAAGGCGGGCAGCTGACGCCCCACCGGCCGCGTTCAGTTCTGCAGCAGGCCGGGCAGCGCCAGGGCCGTCGTGGTCAGGCCGATCGCGGCGAGCAGCGCGAGGACGAGCGTGCGGAAGCGGCGCTGGTCGATCCGGGCGAACAGCGAGAGCCCGGCGAGCACGCTCACCAGCACCACCGGCAGCGCCAGGGCGAGGTCGCCGAGGAGCTCGGGCGGCAGCGGATCGAGATAGACGAGGATCGTCAGGGCCCAGACCTGCATCACCAGGGTGAAGGACTGGTAGACCGCCCGCTGGGTGCGCGGATCCCAGCCGCGCACGAGGCTCCAGGCCGTCGGCAGGGCTCCGGACAGGCCCGCGATGCCGCCCAGCACGCCGCCCAGGAAGCCGATCGCGCCGTCACTCCAGCGATTGCCGAAGCCGACCCGGTAATCGGCGCGCAGCAGGGCGACGCCGCCGCTGTAGAGGACCAGGAAGGCGCCGATCGCGACCTTGATGAAGCGCGGATCGAGATCGTGCAGCAGGTGGATGCCGATCGGCGCGCCGACGAGACCCGGCAGGATCATCGCGAAGGCGGTGCCCCGCGGCGGCCAGGTCCGCAGGCGCAGGATCGAGATCACCTGCGAGAGGATGCTGCAGACGAGCACCAGGGCGGTCGCCTCCACGGGCGTGCGGATCGACAGCAGCGTGCCGGAGGCGATCAGCGCGAAGGCGAAGCCCGTCAGGCCCGAGATCACGCCGGCGCAGCCGACGCAGAGGACGAGGAGGAGCGTCTCGTTCACCGGGGGCGCCCGGCCCGGCCGATGCCATCCGCGCGCACACCCGCCATTCTCGTCCTCCCGGCCCACGTCCCGCCGGGGCGGGCTCTCTTTCCATGTATCTTATATAAGACCTGTCCGACTGGGCAAGGCGCATGCCTCTGCGGCGCGCCAGGGCTGCCCATCCGGATTCGGCCCGCGACCTCCCACAGCCACAGAGTAGGATGGAGGCGCTCGGTGCCGTCCCCGAACCAGTGAAATCACCCGCACCCCTCGATCACCCGTTGACGCCGGACACCTCATTGGTCTTATATAAGACTAGTCGCCGCCGAGAAGCCGACGACGCAGATCAGGAGGACCGCATGAGCAGCCACGCCGCGTCCGGCGAAGGGCATCGCGAAGGGCGCCGCAAGCCGCATCTTCTCGCCCATTCCCCCCAGGACAACGTCGCCGTCGCGGTGATCGAGGGCCTGAGCGCGAGCACCGACGCCTTCGGGGTGGTCACCGAGAACGACAGCACCTTCGAGGTCCATGTCCGCCACGACATCCCGATCGGCCACAAGGTCGCGCTCACCGACCTGAAGGCCGGCGACACGGCGATCAAGTACGGCCAGGACATCGGCAAGGTCATCAAGGACGTCGCCAAGGGCGAGCACGTCCACGTCCACAACGTCAAGACGAAGCGCTGGTGAGGTGACGATGTTCAAGGAAGCCGCTCAGCTCGAACACGAGATCGCCACCCCCTTCGTCGGCGGTGCGCCCGATCAGTTCGCCACCAAGGCGCTCGCGACCCGGCGCGCCTCGGAGAACTACACCTCCGCCACCTTCATGGGCTGGCGCCGGGAGAACGGCCGGGTCGGCGTGCGCAACCACGTCGTGCTCCTGCCGCTGGACGACCTGTCCAACGCCGCCTGCGAGGCGGTCGCCAACAACGTGAAGGGCACGATGGCGCTGCCCCACGCCTACGGCCGGCTCCAGTTCGGCGAGGACCTGGACCTCCACTTCCGCACCCTGATCGGCATCGGCTCGAACCCGAACGTCGCCGCCGTCGTGGTGATCGGCATCGAGGACCAGTGGACCAACCGCGTGGTCGAGGGCATCGCCAGGACCGGCAAGCCGGTCGTCGGCTTCGGCATCGAGGGCCACGGCGACATCGCGATCGTCGCCAGGGCGAGCTACCAGGCCAAGCGCTTCGTGCAGTGGGCCACCGAGCTCCAGCGCGAGGAATGCCCGATCGCCGACCTCTGGGTCTCGACCAAGTGTGGCGAGTCCGACACCACCACCGGCCTCGCCTCCTGCCCCACCGTCGGCAACATGTACGACAAGCTGATCCCGCACGGGATCTACGGAGTGTTCGGCGAGACCTCGGAGATCACCGGCGCCGAGCACCTCTGTCGCGAGCGGGCGATCAGCCCGGAAGTCTCCGACAAGTGGTACACGATGTGGAAGGCCTACCAGGACGACGTGATCGAGGCGCACAAGACCGACGATCTCTCGGACTCGCAGCCGACCAAGGGCAACATCGCGGGCGGCCTCACCACGATCGAGGAGAAGGCGCTCGGCAACCTCGAGAAGATCGGCCACGAGTGCCGCTTCATCGACGCGCTGCAGCCCGCGGAGGCGCCCGCCAAGGGGCCCGGCCTGTACTTCATGGACACGTCCTCGGCGGCGGCCGAGTGCGTCACCCTGATGGCGGCGGCCGGCTACGTGGTGCACACCTTCCCGACCGGCCAGGGCAACGTCATCGGCAACCCGATCGTCCCGGTGATCAAGATCACCGGCAATCCCCGGACCGTGCGGACCATGGGCGAGCATATCGACGTCGACGTCTCGGGTGTGCTCACCCGTGAGATGACGATCCCGCAGGCCGGCGACGCGCTCATCGACATGGTGGTGCGCACCGCCAACGGCCGGCTCACGGCGGCCGAGTCCCTCGGCCACCGGGAATTCGTGATGACGAAGCTCTACCGCAGCGCCTGACGCACAAGTCCCGCGCCCGCGGACCGCGATCCGGTCCGCGGGCGCGGCCCCGACGCCACGGGGTCAGGACCACGCCGGAGCGCACGACCGCGGGGGAAACCGCGGCGGCCTCCGTCCCGTCATTCTGGAGGAACGCATGAGGCTGCTTCGGTCGATCTACGGCCAGGTCCTGCTCGGCATCGCGCTGGGCATCGGCGTCGGCGTGGTCGCGCCCGATTTCGCGGTGGGCTGCAAGATCCTCGGCGACATGTTCATCAACCTGATCAAGATGATCGTCGCCCCCGTGATCTTCTGCACGGTCGTGGTCGGCATCGCGCATGTCGGCGACATGAAGAGCGTCGGCCGGATGGGCCTGAAGACCATCCTGTACTTCGAGGTCGCCACGACGGTGGCGCTCGCCGCGGGCCTCCTGTTCGTCAACCTGCTGCGGCCGGGCGACGGCGTGAACGCCACGGTCGACAGCCTCGACGCCAAGCTCGTGGCCGGCATCGCCGGCAAGGCCCACGCGCAGTCGCCGATGGAGATCGTCGCCAACATCATCCCCCACAGCGCGGTCGACGCCTTCGCCAAGGGCGACCTGATCCAGGTGATGTTCTTCTCGGTGCTGGTCGGCATGGGGCTCGCGATGCTGGGCCGGCGCGGCGAGTTCCCGCTCAAGGTGGTCCACGCCTTCGGCGACGTGCTGATGAAGGTCGTCGGCCTGATCATGCACTTCGCGCCGATCGGCGCCTTCGGGGCGATGGCGTTCACCATCGGCAAGTTCGGGCTCGGCATCCTCGCCCAGTACGGGATGCTGATCGTCTCCCTCTACCTGACCTTCATCGTGTTCATCGCGGTCTTCCTCGGCGGCGTGATGCGCTTCTACGTCGGCCTGAGCCTGTGGAAGCTGTTCCGCTACAGCCGGGAGGAGCTGTTCATCCTGCTCGGCACCACGAGCTCGGAATCGGTGCTGCCGCGGATCATGGCCAAGCTCAACGGCCTCGGGGTCGACAAGAGCGTCACCGGCCTCGTGATGCCCGCCGGCCTGTCCTTCAACATGGACGGCTCGTGCATCTACCTGACCATGGCGATCGGCTTCATCGCCCAGGCCCTCAACGTGCCGCTGACCTGGGAGCAGGAGCTCGGCATCCTCGCCATCGCGCTGGTGACCTCGAAGGGCGTGGCGGGCGTGGCCGGCGCCATCCTGTTCGTGCTCGCCGCGACGCTCCAGGCCTCGCAGCTCCTGCCGGTGGCGGGCATCGCCCTGATCATCGGGGTGGACCGCATCCTGAACGAGCTGCGCTGCGTGACCAACGCGGTCGGCAACATGGTGGCGACCCTCGTGATCGCCCGCTGGGAGGGCAAGATCGACCTCGCGCACGCCCGGGCGGTGCTCGACGGCCGCATCACCCCGAACCTCGACCTCCTCGACGACGAGGACGAGGCGGCGGACGCGATCCCCGCCCGCGAGCCGGCGGCGGCCTTGCGCCGCCCCCTCCCCGCTGCCGTGCCGGCGACCTGAGAAGGATCCTCCATGCCCAAGGTCATCATCAGCGAGTTCATGGACGAGGCCGCGATCGCGGCCGAGCTCGCCGGCCTCGACGTGCAGTACGATCCCGGCCTCGTCGACCGGCCCGGAGACCTCGCCGCCGCCGTGGCCCGGGCCGACGCCCTGATCGTGCGCAACCGGACCCAGGTCCGCGGCCCCCTGCTCGACGCCGCCCGCGACCTCAAGGTGGTGGGCCGCCTCGGCGTCGGCCTCGACAACATCGACGTCCCGGCCTGCCGGGATCGGGGCATCGCGGTCTACCCGGCCACCGGCGCCAACGACGGCGCGGTCGCCGAGTACGTGGTCGCCACCGCGCTGCTGCTCCTGCGCGGCGCCTACGGGGCCACGGCCCGCGTGGCGGCCGGGACGTGGCCGCGCAACGCCCTGATGGGCCGCGAGATCGCCGGCAAGCGCCTCGGCCTCGTCGGCTTCGGGTCGATCGCCCGCGAGACTGCCCGGAGGGCGGCGGCCCTCGGCATGACGGTCGCCGCCCACGACCCCTTCGTGGCCGCGGGCGACCCGGCCTGGAACCCGGCCACCGGCCCCGTGCAGAGCCAGGCGCTCGACGCGCTGATCGCGCAGAGCGACGTGCTCTCGCTGCACGTGCCGCTCACCGATCAGACCCGCGGGTTGATCGACGCGGCAGCGCTGGCCCGGATGCCTGCGGGCGCGATCCTGATCAACGCGGCAAGGGGCGGGGTGGTGGACGAGGCGGCCGTGGCGCAAGCCCTGCGCTCCGGCCATCTCGGCGGCGCGGCGCTGGACGTGTTCGACCGGGAGCCCCTCGACGCGGCGGCGGGCGCCGTCTTCGCCGACGTGCCGAACCTGATCCTGACCCCGCACATCGCCGGGGTGACGCAGGAGTCGAACGTGCGCGTCTCCGCCGTCACCGCCGCGGCCGTGCGACGCCATCTCACGGAGCGCTGAGCCGATGCCGAACCTGACCCTGTCGGAGGCCGAGGCCCTCGCCGCCGACGCCCTCGTCCGCTGCGGCACGGCCGAGGCCGCGGCCCGGAGCGTCGCCCGCGCCCTGGTCGGCGCCGAGGCGGACGGGCTCAAGGGCCACGGCCTGTCGCGGGTCGCGCCCTATGCCGCGCAGGTCCGGGCCGGGAAGGTCGTGGGCGACGCGGTCCCGCTTGCGTCGCGCCCGCGGCCGGGCCTGCTCGCGATCGACGCCGCCCACGGCTTCGCCTACCCGGCGATCGATCTCGCCCTGGAGGCGCTGCCGGGCGTCGCGCGCCAGCAGGGCGTGGCGGCGGCGGGCATCCGCCGCTCGCACCATTGCGGCGCGGCCGGACGCCCGGTGGAGCGACTGGCCGAGCAGGGCTGCGTCGCGCTGCTCTTCGCCAACACGCCCGCCGCGATGGCGCCCTGGGGCGGGCGGCAGGCGGTGTTCGGCACCAACCCGCTGGCCTTCGCCTGCCCGCTGCCGGGCCGCGCGCCGATCGTGGTCGACCTCGCCCTGTCGAAGGTGGCCCGCGCCAACATCGTCGGGGCGGCCAAGCGCGGCGAGCCGATCCCCGAGGGCTGGGCCCTCGACGTGGAGGGACGCCCGACGACCGACGCCGAGGCCGCCCTCGACGGCACCATGGTGCCGCTGGGCGACGCCAAAGGCACGGCGCTCGCCCTGATGGTCGAGCTGCTCGCCGCCGGCCTCGTCGGCGCGCGCTTCGCCGGCGAAGCCTCCTCGTTCCTCGACGCCGCGGGCGACCCGCCGGGGACCGGACAGCTGATCCTCGCCCTCGACGCGGCGGCGCTCAGCCCGGACGCGCCGGAGCGCTTCGCGGCGCTGGCCGGCGCGATCGAGGCGCAGGACGGCGCCCGGCTCCCCGGCAGCCGCCGGCTCGGGCTCCGCCGCCGGGCCGCCGAGGCGGGCCTCGACGTGGCCGAAGCCCTCGTGGCCGAGATCCGGGCGCTGTGAGGCGTAACGCCTGTGCGGAGGAAGAACCCGTGATTGCTCCCGTCGGCAGGGCGACGTAAGCGAGAGGAGGGAGAGGTGCTGGACACAACCTTCGACGCTCTACCCACGGATGGGGCTCTGCGTCGTCACGCGATGGAACGGTCAGGCGAAGGGCAGGCAGGTTCGGGGCGCGCCGGCGCGGTCGGCTTCCGCCCGCTCTACCGGCAGGTCTACGACACGCTGCTGAAGCGCCTGGCCGACGCGGTCTGGCAGCCCGGCCAGATCCTGCCGAGCGAGGGGCAGCTCGCCGCCGAGCTGGGCGTCAGCCAGGGGACGGTGCGCAAGGCCCTCGACGCGCTCACCGCCGACAGCCTGCTGGTGCGCCGCCAGGGCCGCGGGACGTTCGTGGCCGACCACGACGACAAGCAGAGCGTCTTCCGCTTCCTGAAGCTGCGGCCGGACGGCGACGGCACCGGCATGCCCACGAGCCGGGTCACCGGGATCGCGGAGGCGGCCGCCAGCGCCGACGAGCGCGGGCGGCTCGACCTCGTGCGGTCCGCCCGCGTGGTCCGGATCGAGCGCGTACGCGCCGTCGACGCCAAGCTGTGCGTGGTCGAGACGATCAGCGTGCCCGCCGGCCTGTTCCCGGGCATCGCCCAGATCGAGCTGCCCAACACCCTCTACAGCCTCTACGCCACCCGCTACGGCATCACGATCGCCACCGCCAACGAGCGCCTGAAGGCCGTGGCGATCGGGCCCCGCGAGGCGGAGCTGCTCCAGGTGCCCGCCGGAACCCCCGCCCTCGAGATCGACCGCGTCGCCATCGACCTCGAGGAGCGGCCGGTCGAGTGGCGCCTCTCGACCTGCCTGACGCAGGACATCCACTACCTCTCGGTCCTTCGCTGACCGGGATCCCCCCGACGCGCCGCCCCGCAGTCGAAGGCGGGGCGCGCCGAACTGGACCTCCGCTGCCACAGCCTGAACGGGGAGCGCGCGATGACGGATCGCGGAAGACGGGACTTCATGCGGCTGAGCGCCCTCGGCGCCCTCGCCGCGCTCGGAGGCGTGCCGCGCGCACGGGCGGCCGACGGCGCGACGCTGCCCTTCGGCAACGGCGAGCGGCCGCTCGTGGCCTATCCGGGCAAGCGGCCGCTCCTGCAGATGACCGCGCGCCCGCCGCAGCTGGAGACGCCGTTCGCGGTCTTCGACGGGGGCGCGATCACGCCGAACGACGCGTTCTTCGTCCGCTACCACCTCGCCGACATCCCGACCGAGATCGACCCGCAGGCCTTCCGCGTCGCCGTGACCGGGCAGGTCGAGCGCCCGCTCTCTCTGTCGCTCGCCGACCTCAAGGCGATGCCGCAGACCGAGATCGTCGCGGTCAACCAGTGCTCGGGCAATTCCCGCGGCTTCTTCGAGCCGCGCATCGCCGGCGGCCAGCTCGCCAACGGCGCCATGGGCTGCGCCCGCTGGACCGGCGTGCCGCTCAAGACGGTGCTCGACCGCGCCGGCGTGAAGGCGGGCGCCGTGCAGGTCGCCTTCAACGGCCTCGACGGGCCGGTCCTGCCCGAGACGCCGGACTTCGCCAAGGCGCTGACCCTCGACCACGCCCGGGACGGCGCGGTGCTGCTCGCCTGGGGCATGAACGGGCAGGACCTGCCCTGGCTCAACGGCTTCCCGCTCCGCCTCGTGGTGCCGGGCTACTACGGCACCTACTGGGTCAAGCACCTCGACAGCATCGCCGTCCTCGATCACCCCTTCGAGGGCTTCTGGATGAAGACGGCCTACCGCATCCCCGACAATGCCTGCGCCTGCACCGAGCCCGGCAAGGCGCCGGACAGGACCGTCCCGATCGGCCGCCTCAACGTCCGCTCCTTCCTGACGAACCTGACCGACGGCGCGCAGGTGAAGGCGGGTCCGGTCGCCCTGCGGGGCATCGCGTTCGACGGCGGCTCGGGCATCCGGGACGTCGCGGTCTCGGCCGACGACGGCAGGACCTGGAGCGCGGCGCGGCTCGGCCAGGATCTCGGCCCCTACGCCTTCCGCACCTGGACCGCGGAGGTCGATCTCGCGCCGGGCGCCCACGCCCTGCGCGTGCGGGCCACGGGCAACGACGGCGCGACCCAGCCGATGGAGCCGCGCTGGAACCCCGCCGGCTACATGCGCAACGTCGTCGAGACGACCCGCGTGCGGGCGGCCTAGAGGGAGGATCGGCATGTTCAGCACCCGCCCGCTCCGCGCGTCGGTCGTCGCGATCGCCGCCGCGCTGGCCGCGACACCCGCGCTGGCTGCGCCCGAGACCTACGCGCTGCCGGAGCCGACGGCGCAGTTCCGGCCGGCCCCGGATGCCGCGCACGCGGCCGGCTTCCAGGCCGCGCAGGAGAACTGCCTGACCTGCCACTCGGCCGACTACGTCGCCATGCAGCCGCCCCGGAAGGGACAGGCGTTCTGGGACGCCGAGGTCGCCAAGATGATCAAGGTCTACCGGGCGCCGATCACGGAGGAGCAGGCCCGGGCCATCGCCGGCTATCTCGGCGCGGCCTACTGAGCGCCGTGACCGGGCAGGAGGCCGCGCGATGACCGTCAGAACCGCCGTGCCGGACCGGTCCGGGGCCGCGCCGACCGGGTCGCGGCGGGCCTCCGCCTGGGTCGGGGCGGCCGGCACCCTGATCCCGGGCCTGCTCCTGTGCCTGGGCATCACCGCGGTGGCGCAGGCGCTGCAGGCCGGCGAGGAGCACCTGACCGGCCATCCCTACGTCGAGGCCCTGGTGCTGGCCATCCTGCTGGGGACGGCCGTGCGGACCGCCTGGGTGCCGGGCGCGCGCTTCAAGGCCGGGATCGCCTTCTCGGCCAAGCAGGTGCTGGAAGTGGCCGTCACGCTGCTCGGCGCCGCGGTGAGCCTCGGGGCGATCGTCGCCTCGGGCCCGGCGCTGCTGGCCGGCATCGTCGGGGCGGTGGCGCTGACCATCCTGGCGAGCTGCGCGCTCTGCCGCGCCCTGGGCCTGCCGGTGCGCATGGCGCTGCTGATCGCCTGCGGCAACGCCATCTGCGGCAACTCGGCGATCGCCGCGGTGGCGCCGGTGATCGGGGCGGACAGCCGGGACGTGGCGGCGGCCATCGCCTTCACGGCGGTGCTGGGCGTGCTGATGGTGCTGGGCCTGCCGCTGTTCGTGCCGCTCGTCGGCTTCAGCGAGCACCAGTACGGCGTGCTGGCGGGCCTGACCGTCTACGCGGTGCCGCAGGTGCTGGCCGCGACCGTCCCGGTGGGCCCGCTCGCCACGCAGGTGGGCACGCTGGTCAAGCTGGTCCGGGTGCTGATGCTCGGGCCGGTGGTGCTGGCGCTCTCGCTCCTCGCCCCGCGCCTGCCGGCGGCGGGAGCGACCGCCGAGCCTGCTGGGGGAAGCGCCCCCGGGAGCGCCCGGCGCCGGCCCGGCTTCTTCAAGCTGGTCCCGTGGTTCATCCTCGGCTTCCTGGCCCTGGCGAGCCTGCGCTCGCTCGGGCTGATCCCGGACGCCTGGGTCGCGCCGATCTCCCGCCTCGCCGGCTTCCTCACCATCGTGTCGATGGCCGCGCTCGGCCTCGGGGTGGACGTGCGCGTGCTGGCCCAGGTCGGCGGCCGGGTCACGATGGCGGTCACCGCCTCGCTCGGCGTGCTGCTGGCCATCGCCGTCCTGCTCATCCGCGGCCTCGGGATCGGCTGAGCCGGTCGCCGGCGGCGCGCCGCACCCGCCGGCGTCCACGCGCGGGTGGCCCGGGCTCCGCGAGCGCGATCGCGCCGGGGAAGCGGCTCACACGCAACGGTGGCGGTCGCGCACGGCGGACAGCGATGTCGCGCGCCCGGGAGCGTGAAAGTCCCCGACGAGACGACATCATCCGGGCGCCGATGCGGACGTCGAGCGCGCAACGGGATCGGCGGTGCCACGATGCCGCCGGGGCAGGATCGCGCGATCGCCGCGACGTCTGACGAACAGGCAGACGTCTTCGCGCCGAACGCGGCCGAGCAAGACGACAGCTCCGGATATGGGGTGTCCGCTGCGCAACGCCCGACGGGATATGAGTGAACCCTCCGCACCCGTCCCGTCCATACATGCGCCGGACTGCCCGGCGCGGCACCGATATTCGGCCTCATGAACGACGGAGATCACCGAATATTTGCGCAGAGGAGACAAATATTCGAAGCAGAGATTCGCCCCGCGCGCGGCGTTAACCACGGTTTTCAATATTTCTGAAATTCCAGGCCGCTAATATGCGGATATAACCTGGGATTGAACTGCTACAATGATGACCCCCTCGACGAGAGCGAAGTAGCGAGACGCCGCGTTGGGACTGTATTCCAAGCTGCGGGCCGCACTCGCTGAAGATGCCCTCCTCGCGCGCGGCGTGAAGCGCTCGCTCGTCGACGGGCTGTATCAGCCGTTCGCGTCGCTCGCGGTCGGCGCCGCGTCCGGGACGATCGTCGCCACGGCCGCGGCGTTCTGGTCCGACGATCGCGCGATCACGGTGACCGCGTTCGCGGTCGGCCTGATCGGCCTCACCCGCATCGTGCTCGCTCGGATCTACCTGACGAAGGGGCCGCAGAAGCACGATCGTTACGAGCTCTGGGAGACCTACTTCTCCCTCGGCGCGTTCGCCTACGCCGCGTCGCTCGGCATCCTGTCGTTCCTCATCACGACGCGGTCGTCCAACCTCGCGCTCCAGGTCATCACCCCCACGTTCACGATCGGTTATGCCGCGGGCATCTCGGGCCGCAATGCGGGCCGCCCCCTGCTGGCCATCGCGCAGGTGCTCCTGTCGGCGATGCCGCTGTCCGCGGGCCTGCTCGTGTCGGGCGACGGCGAGCGGGCCTCGCTCGGCATCCTCTCGCTCCTGTTCGCCTACGGCATGATCGACATCACGCTCAGCACGCGCGAGATCATCGTGTCGGCCCTGGTGACCACGCGCGAGAAGGAGGCGCTCGCCGAGAAATTCCAAGCCCAGGCCAATCTCTTCGACATCGCGTTGCGCAACATGTCGCACGGACTGTGCATGTTCGACGCGCGCGGCCGGCTCCAGGTCTGGAACGACCAATTCCTCTCGATATCGGGCATTCCCTCGAACCGCATCCACACCAATTCGACGGCCAAATCGCTGTACGCATTGAGCCGCGCCATCATCGATGAGCGAACCGCGGGGCGCGGCGCGACGCTCTCGACATTCTCGGCGGCGTCGAACGCGTTGAGGTCGGGAAACCTGGTCCTGATCCTCCCCGACGATCGCGTGGTCTCCCTGATGCAGCGGCGGACCGCCGAGAAGGGCTACGTGATCATCTTCGAGGACATCACCGAGCGGCGTCGGAGCGAAGCCCGCATCCAGCAGATGGCGCGTTACGACGATCTGACGGGCCTGCTCAATCGCAGCAGCTTCAAGGCCAAGGTCTCCCAGGCGCTGCGAGCCAGCGCCAGCAGCAAGGGCGATTTCGCGGTCCATCTGCTCGATCTCGACCACTTCAAGGTCATCAACGACACGCTGGGGCATCCGGCCGGAGACAGGTTGTTGCAGATGGTGGCGGACCGGCTGCGCGGGATCGGGGCGCTGTCCGGATCGGTCGCCCGCCTCGGCGGCGACGAGTTCGTCATCGTCCAGCAATCCGTCACGTCGCCGGCCGTCGCGGAGGATCTCGCGCAGCGCGTCCTGCACGAGCTGGAGCGACCTTTCGATATTGACGGCACTCACGTCACGGTCGGCGCCTCGATCGGCATCGCGATCGCCCCGTTCCATGCCAACGACGAGGACAGGCTGCTGAAATGCGCCGATATCGCCCTCTACGCCATCAAGGGGGCCGGCAGGAGCGGGTTCAAGATCTTCCAGCACGAGATGGAAGCGGCCACGCGCGCGCGGCACGCCCTCGAGTCCGATCTCCGAGCCGCCCTGACCAACGGCGAACTGGAGCTGCACTATCAGCCGATCGTCGACGCGAGCACCGGGGCGATCGTGAGCTGCGAGGCCCTGCTACGGTGGCAGCACCCCGTCTCCGGCTACATCCCGCCGTCGGATTTCATCCCGGTGGCCGAGGACACGGGGCTCATCGTCCAGCTGGGCGACTGGGTTCTGAACGAAGCGTGCCGCGAGGCCCGGAACTGGCCGTCGACCGTGAGCGTCGCGGTCAACATGTCGCCGCGTCAGTTCGGTGATCCGCAGCTGGCCTTCCACGTCATCGGCGCGCTGAACCGCTCCGGCCTCCCGGCGCATCGCCTGGAGCTCGAGATCACGGAGAGCGTGACGCTGGGCGCGACGCACAAGATCGTCGAGACCATCCACACGCTCCGCCAGCTCGGGATCCGCCTGTCGATCGACGATTTCGGAACCGGTTACTCGTCCCTGAGCTCCCTGAGAAACTTCGCCTTCGACAAGCTGAAGATCGACCGGTCGTTCGTGTGGGACCTGGACAGGAAAGCCGAGTCGACCGCGATCATCCGGGCGATCGTCGGGATGGGTAGGAGCATCGGGATGGCCATCGTCGTCGAGGGCGTCGAGACGGAGACGCAGCTCTCCATCCTCCGGGCCGAGGGCTGCGATCTGATCCAGGGCTACGTGTTCAGTCGTCCGGTCGCCGCACCCCAGATCCGGGCCATGCTCGCGGCCGCGGAGCCCGTGACGAAGCTAGCGAGCTGACGCCGCCAGCCCCCGCGCGGTCACCGTGCGGGCCTGAGCGGCCTGGGCTTTTCCCCTGAGCCTGTCCTGCGCCAGGACGAGCCGCTCCATGATGCTCAGATCCCTGTCCGTGAGATTCATCGCGGCGGCCGCCCAGACCGAGACGATCTTTCTCAGCTCCTCCAACGATATGCGATTGACCTCCCGGGCGGCTCGATAGATCGCCTGCTGCCCGTTGCGGCGCCGGTGGTTGCCGGCGATGTACGCGCGCACGGCCGCCTCGCCCTGGCCGCGCTCGGCGAGGACGTGAACGATCCCCAGTTCGTGCATCTCCTCCGCGGTGTAGGTTCTCCCATCGAGGATCATCTCCTGAGCCCTGATGGTCCCCAGACGCCGGGCGAGGAAGCTGTAGGCCCCCATACCGGGGAAGAGCCCGAAGAGGATCTCCGGGAAGCCGAACTTGGTGCCCTTCTCGGCGATGATCACGTCGAACGAGAGCAGGCCCTCGAACCCCCCGCCCAGCGCGTCGCCCTGAACGAGGCCGATCGTGATGATCGGCAGGTTCAGCGCGTTCATGTTGCGATGAAGAACATCGACGCACGCGTTGCCGTAACCGACCAGCGCGGCCTCGTCGCCCGCGCGGATCTTGCTCGCGAACAGGCTCAGATCACCGCCGAGACTGAACACGCCGGGAAATCGTGAACCGAATACAAAGTAGTTCAGGGCGAGGCTGCCGTTGCCGAAACCGCGCTCGATGCCATCCTGCAGGCGGCTGAAGTCGGCCAGCATCTCGGGATTCTGGCACGGGCGGCCCTGCGGGCGCATGAAGGCCCACAGGGTGCTGGTGTCGGTTTCGAGATTGACTTCGATCTGAGCGAGTTCGGAAAGGCCGTGGTCGGGAGACGAGACGGTCGGCGCGATCCGCTTCTCGCTCGGCCGCCGCGCGGCCGTCGGACGCCGTCGCAGCGGCACAGGACCAGGGTATGGCACCAAGTCTTTGGCGAGACCTGTAATAGACGCCATCGTATTCGGATCCGTTAAGTGATCCTTAACCGTATCTCAGCCGGCGTTGCGGAGCTAGGCAGCCGGAGCGGCCCTCCTCAGATAATTAAGCTTTGGTTAATGCCGGCCTTTTAGCCACCTTTGCTTGCGAGGCGGGCCTCTTCGGACGAGAGGCCCGCCGACGCCCCGGCGGCTGCCCTGACCCTCGACCTCCACGGCCTCGACGGCGCCGGCTCGGTCCGGCGGGATCGCGGACGGCAGGCGTGAAGCGGCACGCCCGCCGCTCCCGCGCGAGACCGGGTCCGCCGCGGGGACGCGCGGTCAACCGCGCGACGGACGCCTCAGCGGCACCCCGTAACGGCTCCGATCTCCGATCATGCGAGTCGGCGCAATGCTCGCTGCGCCGATCGCCGATCATGACGATTGCTGTCTCCATCCCCAGCAGTTGTATTATAGACGAGTAGCATACCAATAGTTGCACAATCTTATCTGTTCGTTATAAATTTTCATGTCTATCGAGACCATGATCCGAGAGCGATCCGACGACGAGAGCAACGAGAAGCCGGCACTCTATCTATGGTTGACGACAGCGTTTCTCTATTTCTGCACCGCTGCCTCGACACTGAGTCTGGCGAGCAGCGGACACGACATCGCCGCCATATGGCCGGCCAATGCCATTCTGGTCGCCCTGCTGCTCTCCCATGACAGGTCGCGCGCGGGCACGGTGCTGAGCGCCGGATTGGCCGCGAACATCGCGGCCAATGTCCTGACGCGGGGGACTTTGATCGGCCCCTTCCTGTACAGTCTCGCCAACCTCGCCGAGGCGATGTTGGCCGTCCATCTCCTGCGGAGGACCTACGAGCAGGACGCCCTGCTGCAATCCACGAGATCCGCCCTGCGGTTCCTCGCCATCGCGGGATTGCTGGCACCGGCCGCGAGCGGCGTCCTGGGAGGCTTGACGGCGCATCTCGTCTTCGGCGAGCCCCTGTTGCGCTCGTTCGGCACCTGGGTCGCGAGCGACGGCCTGGGGCTCATCGTCTTCACGCCCTTCCTGCTCGCGCTGTTCCGAGGCGATTACGCGCGTGCGCTCGCGGAGCGGAGCTGGCGGGACCGGCTCGAAGCGGCCGCCTTGCTCGTCCTCGCAGGCTCGGTCGCGTACGCGACCTTCTTCTGCACCAGCCGCCCCTTGCTGTTCCTGATCTTCCCGCCCCTCATCCTGATCGCTTTCCGGCTGGGCCGCCTGGGTGTCACCGCGGCCGTGATGGTCGTGGCCGTCATCGGAGGCGTCGCAACGATGTACGGTCGCGGGCCGATGGTCCTGATCGCGGCCGACGCCGTCACGCAGGCGCAGGCGTTCCAGGTGTTTCTGGCCTTCATCCTGCTGACCTGCCTGCCCGTCGCGGCGGAGGTCTCCGCGCGGGCGCGGCTCACGGCCGAGCTGGCCGCGCACGATCGGGAGATGACGAGGAGCGCCTTCACCGATTCCCTGACAGGACTGCTCAACCGTGCGGGCTTCGAGCATCAGATCGAGACCATCCTGCCCGTCAGGGCACTCCCGCCCGTCAGCCTGATCGCGATCGACATCGATCACTTCAAGCAGATCAACGACCGCTGGGGGCATCCGGCGGGCGATCGCGCGCTCGAGACTCTCGGATTGCTGCTCGCGTCGCAGATCCGCCCGGGGGATCTGGTCGCGCGCCTCGGCGGCGACGAGTTCGTGATCCTTCTCCGCGAGAGCGACCTCGAGCGCGCCAGGGCGGTGTGCGAGCGGATCCGCGCGAGCGCACGCGCCTTGCCGTTCTCGACCGGTGCCGGGACCGAAGCGCCGGTCAGCCTGAGCATGGGCTTGGCCGTCGCGCGCGTGGGCGAGGGCTACGAAGCGCTGGCTCAGCGGGCCGACAGCGCTCTGTACGAGGCGAAGCACGCCGGCCGCGACGCCCTGCGATGGGCCGCCTGACTCCGGGATCGACCCTGACCGGCGGCGATCCGGGCCCGGTCGTTTGGCCGTGAAACGCCTGCCCCGTAGGATCGGCCGATGAGACGCCGCCACCTCGTCGGACCGATCCTCTGCGTCGCGCCGCTCGCCCTCCTCTTCGGGACGGCCGACGGTCCCGCGGGCTCCGCGGCCCCCGGCCTGGTGCTGCAAGCCGAGCGCGCGGATCTCGTCCGCGTGGAGAAGGCGCAGCGGCGCCTGACGCTGCTGCGCGGCGGACGCGTCCTGGCGGTCTACCGCGTCTCGCTGGGCTTCGCGCCGATCGGCCCGAAGGCGAGGGAAGGCGACGGCCGAACACCCGAGGGTCGCTACCGCATCGCGGGCAAGAACCCGGACAGCATCGCCCACCTCGCGCTGCGGATCTCCTATCCGGACGCCGCCGACCGCGCCGCGGCGTCCGCGGCCGGCGTGCCGCCCGGTGGGGACATCATGATCCACGGTCTGAGGAACGGGTTCTCCTGGGTCGGTCGCCTGCATCGTCTGATCGACTGGACGGATGGCTGCGTGGGCGTGACCAACGCCGAGGCCCGCGCGATCTACGCGCGGGTCGAGGTCGGCACGCCGATCGAGATCCGGAGCTGAGCGGGATCGGGCGTCGTCGGGCGGAGCGTTCGGGGCCGGACGGCGCGCGGCCGGGGCGCCTCAAGGCCCCGCATCCCCGGCGGCCGCGCCCGGCCCCGCGGGCGGGCGCCACGGGAGCGGATCGAACGAGCGCCGGAGCGCCTCGAGGAACCGCTCCGTCCGGGCCGCGCGCGACCGCCGTTCCGAGCCGAGCAGGGCGACGACCGGCGCCGACGGCAGGGCGTAGCCTTCGAGCAGGCGCGCCAGCCGCCCCGCGCGCAGGTCGTCGGCGACATCCCATTCCGAGCGCACGATCACGCCGAGGCCCGCGAGGGCCCAGCCCCGCACCACGTCGCCGTCGTTGCTGACCAAGCCCGCATCCACCCTGACGCGGACCTCGGCGCCGTCCGCCGCGCGGAAGCGCCAGAGCGTCACGTCCTCGTCGTTCTCGCGCAGCGCGATGCAGGTGTGATCCCGCAGGTCGGCCGGCACGCGCGGGGCCGGATGCCGGGCCAGGTAGGCGGGCGCCGCGCAGAGGATCCGGTCGTTCGGCGCGAGGGCGCGCACGGTCAGGCTCGGGGTCGCCTCCCTGATCTCACCGACGTGGATCGCGAGGTCCCAGGTCTCGGACGGGATGCGGCCCAGGCGATCCGAGAGCAGCAGGTCGATCCGCACGCCCGGATGCCGCAGCCGGAACGCCGTCACGACCGGGGCCACGTAGCGGCGCCCGAAGCCGAGCGGGGCGACGACGCGCAGATGTCCGGTCACCGCGCCGACGCGCTCGGCCAGGGCGTCGGCGAGATCGTCGAAGGCGCCGAGGAGGTCGCGACCGCGCTCGGCCAGCAGCTCCCCCTCGTCGGTCAGCGTGAGGCCGCGGCCGGACCGGTCCACCAGATGGACCCGGAGCCGCTTCTCCAGGCTGCGCAGCCGCTGCGTCACGGCGGGCGGCGACACGTTCAGGCTGCGCGCCGCGGCGGCCAGGGACGGGCTGGCCGCGACCGCGACGAAGAAGCGGAGATCGTCGGTGTCGAGCATTAAGGCCAACCTTAATCCAGAATGCCGAACAGATTAATGGCGTCTGCCGGTCCGGCATGATCTGTCACCCGGCAGCGAGACAGGGAGGCGTGGACATGCCGGAGACCGGAGTCGGGACGCAGGTGCCGTCAGCGGAGGCCGACGGGGTGTCGGGTCCGCTCCAGACACCGTGCCTCCTCCTGGACGAGGCGCGGCTGCGCGCGAACCTCGCGGGGCTGCGGGCGCACCTGGACCGGCTGGGCGTCGCCTTCCGGCCGCACCTGAAGACGGCGAAGTCGATCGACGTCGCCCGCCTGGCGATGACCGGTCCGGCCGGCCCGGCGATCGTCTCGACCCTGCGCGAGGCCGAATACTTCGCCGAGGGCGGGGTCCGGGACATGATCTACGGCGTCGGCATCGCCCCGCAGAAGCTCGACCGCGTCGGAGCGGTCCGGCGCCGCTGGGGTGCGGACCTCGCCGTGGTGCTCGACTCGATCGAGCAGGCGGACGCGGTCGCCGCCTGGGCCGCGCGGACCGGCGACCGTCTGCCGGTCCTGATCGAGGTCGACGCCGACGGGCATCGCTCAGGCGTGAAGCCGGCCGACGCGGCGCTGCTGGTGGCGATCGGGCGCGCGCTCGGCGCGGGGGCGGACCTGCGCGGCGTGCTGCTCCACGCCGGCGACAGCTACGGCCTCAGCGATCCCGAGGATCTCGCCGCGGCGGCGGAGGGCGAGCGCGCGGCGGCGGTGACGGCGGCCACCCTCCTGCGCGCGGCGGGCCTGCCGTGCCCGGTGGTGAGCGTCGGCTCTACGCCGACCGCGCGCTACGCCCGGAACCTCGACGGGATCACCGAGGTCCGTGCCGGCGTGTTCATGTTCGGCGACCTGTTCCAGGCCGGCGTCGGCTCCGTCGCGGTCGACGACATCGCGGTGAGCGTGCTCGCCACCGTGATCGGGCACCGCCGCGACAAGGGCTGGATCATCACCGATGCCGGCTGGATGGCGCTGTCGCGCGACCGGGGCACGGCCCGGCAGGCGGTCGATCAGGGCTACGGCGTGGTCTGCGACCGCGCCGGCCGCCCCTACCCGGACCTGATCGTCGCCGACGCCAACCAGGAGCACGGCATCCTCGCCCTGCGCCCGGGCTCCCGCGCCGCCCTCCCCGACCTGGCCATCGGCGACCGTGTGCGCGTCCTGCCGAACCACGCCTGCGCGACGGGCGCCCAGTACGACCGCTATCACGTCCTCGACGCCGACGGGCGGGTCGCCGCCGTCTGGCCGCGCATCAATGGCTGGTAGGCGGCGCCGACCGTGACGTCGCGGATCGGGCGCCTCGCGAGCGCCCGGCGGCGCCGGACGCGGCGGGAGCCATCCCGGACACCGCGAGGCGCGTGACCGCCGCCCTTCTCGGCGCGGCCCGAGGCCCCCGGCACCGACGCCGCCCGATGCGGCGCCCGATACGGAAGGAGAAGCCCATCATGACAGCCCATCGGTTCGACGCCGTCCTGTTCGACCTCCTGACGGCCCTGCTCGACAGCTGGTCCCTGTGGGACTCGGTCGCCGGCAGCACGGAAGCCGGCCGCCGGTGGCGGGCGGAGTACCTGCGGATCACCTACCGGACGGGGGCGTACCGGCCCTACGAGGATCTCGTCGCCGAGGCCGCCGCGGCGGTGGGCCTGCCGCGCCGCCTCGCGGCGGACCTCGAGGACCGCTACGGCGAGCTCCGGCCCTGGCCCGGCGTGACGGAGACCCTGCAGGCGCTCGCGGCGCGCTCCGTGCGGCTCGGCGTCGTGACCAACTGCTCCGAACGTCTGGGTCGCATCGCCGCCGGCTGCCTGGGGGTCGAGCTCGACGCGGTCGTCACGGCGGAGCGCGCCGGGTTCTACAAGCCCGATCCGCGTCCCTACCGGCTGGGACTGCAGGCCCTCGGGGTCGAGCCGGCGCGCTGCCTGTTCGTCGCGGGCTCGGCCTTCGACCTCGTGGGCACGGCGCGGGTGGGGCTGGCGACGTACTGGCACGACCGCGTGGGCATGGCGGCCCCGGACGGCGCGTCGCCTCCGCTGGCGCACGAGACCACCCTGGATCCCCTGCGCGCCTGGTTCGATCCGGGCGCGCGCTGACGCCGACAATCTCCGGGCGCGGTGGGGGGAAGGCGGGGCGGGCGACGGGCCGGCCGAGGGCACCTCCCGACTCACGCGAGGCGACCGCATGTGCCGCCGCGCACCGGGCGGCTCGGCGCGAGCTTTGCCTTTCGGCCGTCGCCCGGTCCATGTAGCCGCCCATGATCCGCCTCATCCCCAGCCTGCCCGCGGCCTACGTCATCGCGCGGGTGGTGTGGCCCCAGCCGGTGCCGCTCGCGCTCAGGCTCGGCCTCGCCGGGCTCCTCCTGGTCGCCTCCCAGTACCACCTGTGGAGCCGCCTCTCCTCCGGGTCGGTCTTCGCGCCCGAATTCCCGCGCCCGATCGTGATCCTGTTCAACTGGGCGTTCGGTGCGATCGCGCTGGCGGCGGTGATGCAGCTCGCCCTCGATGCCGTCGCGCTGATCTCGCTGGCGCTGCCCGGGGGCGGCTGGGCGATCCCGACCGCCTGGCGCATCGCGGTGGCCTCGACGGCCGCCGGCCTCTCGGCCCTCGCCGTGTGGCAGGCCGTGCGCGTGCCGCCCCTGAAGGACGTCCCGGTCGCGATCGCGGACCTGCGCCCCGGCCTCGACGGCTACACGATCCTGCACCTGACCGACCTGCATATCAGTCGCCTGTTCCCGGCCGCCTGGGCGCGGGCCGTCGTCGCGCGGGCCGACGCCCTCCAGGCCGACCTGATCGTCGTGACCGGCGACTTCATCGACGGTTCGCTGGAGGCCCGGCGAGACGACGTCGCGCCGCTGCGGGCCCTGCGCGCGCGCGACGGTGTCTGGGCCGTGCCCGGCAACCACGAGTACTTCTTCGACCACGACGCCTGGATGCGCCATCTCGCGGGCCTGGGGATCCGCGTCCTCGCCAACGCCCACACGATCCTGAGGCGCGGGGGCGACGCGCTGGTGCTGGCCGGCGTCACCGACCGCTCCGCGCCCGCCACGGGACATCCGGGGCCCGACCTCGACGCGGCCCTGGCGGGCGCACCGCCGGGCGCGCCGATCGTTCTGCTGGACCACCAGCCGGCCAACGCCGCGCGGGCCGCGGCGCGCGGCGTCGCGCTCCAACTCTCCGGCCACACCCACGGCGGCATGATCCGCGGCCTGGACCGGCTGGTGGCGCGCGGCAATTCCGGGTTCGTCTCGGGGGCGTACCGGGTCGGGGCCATGCGGCTCTACGTCAGCAACGGCACCGGGCTCTGGCCCGGCTTCGCCCTCCGGCTCGGGCGTCCGTCGGAGCTGACGCGGATCACCCTGCGGGCAGCCACCTGACGCGCGCGCGCCGCCGCGCGGCTTCCCGCACGGGTCAGCGATCCAGGCCCGGGAGGCCCCAGCGCCGGCCGAAGCCCGCATCGCCGGACACTCGGCTGTTTCCCCCGGGAGGGGCCATGTTCGTCGGAACGGCTACCCCGGGTCGCTGCCGGATCGCCCCCGCTCGGAAGCTGCCAGCCGGCTCGCGGGAGAAGAGCGGTGAGAGCGGCCCCTGCGCGCGTGCCGGACAGCGCCAGTCCCAGGACGAAGCCGGGCCTCGACGAAAGGTCAGGCCATCGCACCCTCGATTAAACCTTCTCGTCGTATCCCCCGGATACCCTCTTGGCTCCGGCGAGGTCGAACAGTGCTGCAGGGGACCATATCGAATACCCAGCGCGAGGCACTCCGCCAGCAGGCGCTGACCGAGATCGCCCTCCTCGACACGCCGCCGGAGCGCGAGTTCGACGCACTCGCCAGGCTCGCGCAGCGCATGCTCGGCACCGGCATGTCCTCGATCACCCTGATCGACCCGGAGCGCCAGTGGTTCAAGGCGCGTTGCGGTCCCTTGGCGGCCGAGACGCCGCGTGCCCAGGCGTTCTGCCCCGTCGTGTTCGAGACGGAGGCTCCGCTGATCGTGGCGGATGCCAGCCTCGACCCTCGCTTCGTGGCCAGCCCCTTCGTCACGAACGCCCCGTACATCCGCTACTACGCGGGCGTGCCGGTCCGCGTCCGGCAAGCCGACGGCGACAAGATCACGATCGGCACGCTCTGCGTCCTCGACGAACAGCCCCGCGAGCCGACGGCGACAGACCTAGAGGTGCTCGAAGAGCTGGCCTGCGTCGCGGAGGCGCTGATCGAGGCGCGCGCCGTGGCCCTGCGCGCAGCCGAGGCTGCCGAAGAGCGCCGGATGGCCGTCGAGGGCCTGGAGCGTGAGCGCCGCCAGTTCAAGCAGGTGGAGCGCATGGCCGAGATGGGCTCGTACCGCTACGATATCGAGACGCGGTCGACCTCCTGGTCGGACGGCGTCTTCGTCATTCACGAGCTGCCCGTCAGCGGCGGTGTGCCGATTGGCGCGATCATGAACTTCTTTCCCGAGCCCGATCGCGCCCTCTTCCGCGCGGCCGTCAGGCGCGTGCTGGACACGGGCGAGCCGTTCGAGATGGACGCCGATTTCGTGACCGCCAAGGGCAATGCCCGGCGCGTGCGGTGCTCCTGCGAGATCGAATTGGTCAAGGGTAAGCCCGTCGCCCTCATCGGCCTGATCCAGGACATCACCGAACGGCACAGCTTGGAGCAGCGTCTTCGCCATCAGGCGCGCACCGATGACCTGACGCAACTCGCCAACCGAGCCGAATTCCACCGCGCGCTCGACGCGCGGCTGCGCGAGGCGCGCGCTTCCGACGACGCTGTGGCTGTCCTCCTGATCGACCTCGACGGCTTCAAGGGCGTGAACGATCGCCTCGGGCACGCGGCCGGCGACGAGGTTCTGCGTTGCGTAGCCGAGCGGTTGCGCGCGCCCTGCTACGCCGGTTGCTTCCCGGCACGGTTGGGGGGCGACGAATTCGCGATCCTGGTGCCTGCCGGCTGCGATGGCGCGGGCGTGCAGGCGATGGTGCGGCGCCTCCTGCACGACCTCGAGATGGTCGTGAAAGGGCAGGGTCAGATCGCGCGGGTGACGGGAACGATCGGCCTCGCGCGGTCACGAGAGGCCGGACAGGACCGCGACGTGCTGCTGCGCCACGCCGACGCGGCCCTCTACGCCGCGAAGCGTAAGCAGAAGGGGACGGCTGAAACCTACTCGGCCGCGACGGATCAGACTGCCACGCCGGTTCGCGGCGCGTCCGCTCTCGAGTTGGCTCCTCACCGACGCCTCTGACGCAGAGTCGGCCACACGACCCTCTGGCCCGGGTCCGGCGGACGAGGGCGCAGACGGGATGGGCGAAGGCGCGCGGAGATCGTCGCGCCGCCCGGAGCGGATGGCGAGGCGGCGGAAGCGCGCCGACCACGCCGGCGTGCGCGGCGTGATGCTGCGGGCTCGGCACGGGTGCCGGGAGCGACCCGGCCGCGACGGGGAGCGTGGCTCAAGAGGCCCTCACCACGCGGCCTGGAGGCCTGCGGTGAACACCTGGGCGGTAGCGCCCGGGCGGACGTCGCCGGTGTAGCCCACCGACAGCCGCACGCCCTCGGCGACCGCCCCCGTCAGGCTCACCCCCAGAACCGCGCCGTCCCGGCCCAGCGCGCTCGTCCGGCCCGCGAACCCCG
>NZ_JBKFAK010000059.1:0-9135 GCF_053345595.1 Methylobacterium sp. D54C | reverse complement strand
ATGCCGACGGTGGTGATCTCCATGGGGATGGCTCCTGCATCTGCGTGGCTGCTGCTTCGACAGCGACCACATCTTGGCACCGAGATGCCGTCAGTCGGAGCGGGAGCCATCCACCCCATCTGCTTTGCACGCGATGCGGCGCTGGACGCGGAGGCGTGCCCGAAGGATGGGTATGGGGACGAGGCGCCCTGATCGGGATCTCGACATTTCGTAGCATGGAGGACGGCGTACTTGTGAACGCGGTTGATCCAGCCTTCGTCCCGGTCGGGACGAGGAGATTTAGGCGGCCGTGACGTTCCTCTGCTCGGAACACGCCAGCTTCATCTCGACGGCGTTTCGGTCATGACCATGGGTGTCGGAGAGGTCGCCGACACCACGCCGAAGCGAAGTCCGAGAAGAGTGGATTGCGGATGTTCTGGTTTCGGGATTAAGCCATCGGAAAGCAGACGCTTGTCCAAGGGGAGGAATGGCCGAAAGTGGTCCGGCCGACTCGGATGGCGCCACTTGGGAAAGCGGGCGAGCCCCCCACGTATCTTACTTCTTCGTCTGATCTGATTTTCAATCGGCTGTGCCAACATCCCGAAGCTCAGAGCGAAAGATCGAGCAGTCGGCCTTCAAACAAGCGGTCCCGCGACGTGCGAATATGCGTGGCCATCGAGTGACGCGCTCCATCACCCTCCCCATCTCGGATCGCGCGGAAGATACCCTCGTGCTCTTCGAGCACGCCTTTCAGACCCGAATTCGGTCCGAGCAGGGACAGGCCATGGATCTTCATGCCGACCGCGATGTGCGAACGCAGCGCCTGAAGTGAGGCCGCATAATAGTGGTTGTTCGAGGCCTCCGCTATCGCATGGTGGAACATGAAGTCGGCATCTTCCCGGTGCTGCTCCTGGCGCGTTGCCGCCGTGAGAAGCTCCAGCGCTGCCTCGATACGCTGGAGGGCGGCCTCGTCCCGCCGCAGGGCCGCGTGGAAGGCAGCATCCGGCTCGATCGTGAGCCGGAACTCATAGCACCGTTGAATGTCGGCGATGCTCTCCACCGGCGCGAAGCCCAGCGTCTGCTTCGCCTCGCTCGCTCGGACGAAGCTTCCCGCGCCGCGCCTCGACACAATGGTCCCCTCGCGCCTCAGCCGGTCGAGGGCTGAACGCACCACGGGTCGCGAGACCCTGAATTGGCCGGCGAGATCGTGCTCGCTCGGCAAGCGGTCGTTCGGCGCATAGGTGCCGTCCGCCACGCCAGCGAGGATCGCCCGATAGACGGTATCCACCAGACTTGTCGGGCGAGGCATTGGCGCCTCAGGTGAGGGGGCCAAGGATGCTGTCACTGGCGTTCCGTTCCCGCACTGCCGCTCTGATGGATGTCGGATCGAGAAAGCAACAACCTGACACATTTTGGCGCTCGCGTCACCCAAGTTGTTAAAAAGATGTCAGGTGCCCAACGGCTCGCGCCGAACCGGCAATGCGCCGATGCTGATGCGTGTCCCCTCGTGATATGAGGCGCTCCGACGGAACCTGTCCCAAATTGGGCGGCCAGGACCACTTGACCTGTCGTGCAACGACAGGTATTTGCATTACAACTATATAACAAGTAGGCGCAGGGCTCGGCCTCGCTTGTAGGGAGATTGCCGTGAGTGATGCTCAAGGCTTCATCGATCGCTTGGCCGGCATCGTCGGCCCCCGGAATGTAATGGGTCCGCAGGACGACCTCGCCCCTTACGTGACCGATTGGCGCGAGCGCTACCACGGCCAAGCCGACGCGGTGGTGAAGCCCGCGAATGTCTCCGAGGTGTCGCAGGTCGTCGCTTTGGCGCACCGTGAGGGCATCGCCATCGTCCCGCAGGGCGGCAATACCGGCCTGTGCGGCGGCGCGACCCCGACGGCGCCCGGCCGCAACCTCGTGATCCGGCTGGACCGGATGCGGGCAATCCGGGCCGTCAGCCCACTGGCCAACACCATCACCGTCGAGGCCGGGTGCGTCCTGGCCGATATCCAAGCCGCGGCCGAGGCGGCGGACCGGTTCTTCCCGCTGAGCCTCGGGGCGGAGGGATCCTGCCAGATTGGCGGCAACATCGGTACCAACGCGGGCGGTACCGCCGTGCTGCGCTATGGCCCCACGCGCGAACTCGTCCTCGGTATTGAGGCGGTGCTGCCCGACGGCCGGATCTTCGACGGTCTGCGTGCCCTCCGCAAGGACAACACCGGCTACGACCTGAAGCAGCTCTTCATTGGCGCCGAAGGCACCCTCGGCATCATCACAGGTGCGGTTCTGAAGCTCTTCGCCCGGCCGCGGGTGTCCGTTACGGCGCTCGCGATGCTCCCCGGCGTCGAGCAAGCGGTGGAGGTGATGGGCCTACTCCGCTCCCATGTCGGCGACCGGCTGGGTTCGCTGGAAATCATGAACCGAAGCCAGATCGAAGCGATCCGCGATCACGTGCCGGATACGGCGATCCCATTCAGCCTCGATACGCCGTGGTATCTCATCATCGAACTGACCGACACGCTTACCGGCACTGACCTCGCGACGCCCCTCGAAGCCGCCCTGGGCGAAGCCCTGGAGCGCGAGCTGATCTCGGACGCGCTGATCGCGTCGAGCGAGACGCAGGCCAAGGGCATCTGGAAGGTCCGCCACAGCGTCTCGGAGGGAAACAAGCGCTCCGGGCTCGTGGTCTCCCACGACAGTGCCGTCCCGCTCGACCGTCAGGCCGCCTTCGCCGTGAATGTCGAGAAGCGGATTCAGGAGGCGGTGCCGCACGCCCTCATAGCGATGCACGGTCATATCGGCGACGGCAACATCCATGTCTGCGCCCTGATCGACAGGGCGCAACTCACGGAGAACGGCGAAGCCGAGCGGATCGTCGCCCTCATCAACGGCATCGTCGATGACGAGACCCGTCTGCAGCGGGGCGCCATCAGCGCCGAGCACGGCATCGGCCTGTCCAACCGCGGCCGGCTCGCCCGCGTCACCGATCCCCTGGAAATCGACCTGATGCGGGCGATCAAGGGCGTGCTCGACCCAGCCGAATTGATGAACCCGGGCAAGGTCTTGATGGACTGAATAACGACAAGAGGGAGGAACACGCCATGGTGGGACAAACTAACATAAAATTGCCAAATCAACGCTGGGTCATCGTCTTGATGTGCTTCCTGGCGGTGGCGATCAACTACATCGACCGCGCCAATTTGGGCGTCGCCGTGCCGATGATCCAGAAGGAATACGGCCTCGATCCGGCCCTGATGGGCCTGATCCTGTCGGCGTTCTTCTGGTCCTACGTGCTGATGCAGCTTCCGGGCGGCTGGCTGATCGACAAGTTCGGCTCACGCCTGACTTACACCGTCGCGACGCTGATCATGTCGGTGGCGACCCTGGCGACAGCTTTCGCGGGCGGTGTCGCCTCGCTCATCGCCTGCCGTCTGGTGCTCGGGATCGGCGAGGCGTTTTGCTACCCGGTGAACGCCAAGGTGACATCCCTGTGGTTCCGCCGCTCCGAGCGCGGGCTCGCTACCGGGATCTGGGCTTCGGGTTCGCGCGTCGGCTCGGCGATGACCCTGCCGCTGGTCGCCTTCATCATCGCCAATTTCGGCTGGCGCGAGGCTTTCCTCGTAACAGGCGCCATCGGCCTCGTGTGGATGGTGCTGTGGTACGTCCTCTACCGTGATCCGAAGAACCATTCCGCCGTCACGGCCGAGCAGCTCGCTGTGCTGGAAGCCGATTACGCGGTGAAGGCTGGTGCGAAGAAGATCGGCTACGCCGAACTGTTCCGCTACCGGACGATCTGGGGGATGATGATCGGGTTCTTCTGCCTGAACTTCGTCATCTATTTCTACACCACGTGGTTCCCTTCCTACCTCACGCAGTCCCGCGGCTTCTCCCTGGCGAAGCTCGGCACGCTCGGGCTGGTGCCCGGCCTCGTGGCGATCCCGGCCGGCTGGCTCGGCGGTTATCTCTCCGACCGCCTGTTCAAGGGTGGCTGGAGCCTCACCGCCGCCCGGAAGACCTGCCTCGTCGGCGGCCTGCTCGCCTCCTCCGTGGTGGCCCTGGCGCCGCTGGTTCCCGGTGACGCGGCGGCCCTGACCCTGCTGGCGATCTCGTACTCCGGCCTCGCGTTCGCCGGCGCCAACATCTGGACGCTGCCGGGCGACGTCGCCCCGACCCCGGCCCATGTCGCCTCGATCTCGGGCATCCAGAACTTCGCCTCGAACCTCGCGGGCATCGCCATCACCACCTTCACCGGCGTGATGGTCTCAATCACCCAGGGCTCGTTCGTCGTGCCGCTCGCGGTGGCCGGCACGCTCAGCATCGTCGGTGCCTGCTCGTACCTGTTCATCGTCGGCGAGATCGCGCCGCTGAAGAGCCGGGACGAGACCGACACCCTCGCGGTCGGCGCCACCCCTTCGAAGGCGTGAGGCAGGCTCCGATGCCCACCCTGCGCCTGATCGCCGACGACCTGACCGGGACCCTCGACACAGCGGCCGGTCTCACCGGCCTCTGTGGCACGATCCCGGTCGTGTGGCCGGAGATCATGCCGGATCGGGCATCGGGTTCGCTCGCCATCGATTCCGGGACGCGCGAGCGCGGAGCGGAGGAGGCGGTGCGGATCACGCACGGCCTCCTGCCCCGCCTCGACGGGGCGGACATCGCCTTCAAGAAGCTCGACAGCCTCATGCGCGGTCCCTGGGCGGCGGAGATGGCGACAACGGTGAAGGCGGGCGGCTGGCGACGCTGCATCGTGGCGCCCGCCTTCCCTTACCAAGGCCGGGCTACGGTAGAAGGCCGACAGCAGATGAGGCGCGGCGAGGACTGGGTCCCCGTCTCGGCCGATATCGCGCAGACATTGCGCGAAGCTGGTTGCCCCGCCCACCGGGCCTACTTCGCGGACGGGCCGGTCGAGGGCGTCGCGGTCTACGATGCGCTGACCGATGAAGACCTTGCCGCCATCGCGGCCCTGCCGGCGGATGGCCCCGTCCTGTGGTGCGGCAGCGGCGGACTCGCCGCCGCCCTCTCCAGAGGGGTGACGCCGCCGGCCGATGTCCGGCTGGAAGGCCCGGTCCTCGGGTTGTTCGGGTCCGACCGCGAGGAGACCGGAGCCCAGCTCGCGGCCTGCGGGCCTCTGCGGCTCGTCCTCGACCACGGCGCGCCGCATCGCGACCTCATCATGGACCGCCTGTCCCGCGACGGGGCGGTGATGGCGAGCCTCGACCTTCCCCCCGGTACGGCCCGCGAGGCCGCCGCCGGGCAGATCGCTAGGGCCTTCGCGAGACTGGCCGACGATCTTCCCCGGCCGGGGAGCCTTCTCGTCGCCGGGGGAGAGACGCTCAAGGCGCTCTGCCTCGCCCTGTCCGTCGAATGCCTCGACGTGACGGGGCAGATCGCCCCCGGCCTGCCGCGCTCGACGCTGCGCGGCGGACGCTGGGACGGCCTGCCGATCGTGTCGAAATCGGGGGCCTTCGGCGCGCCCGGCCTTTGGCGCGACCTCCTCCACCAGAACGGCTTTCCGCACGACAGGAGCGGCACATGACTCCCCATCTCGCCATCACCATGGGTGATCCCGCGGGCATCGGCCCGGAGATCATCGTCAAGGCCGCCGCGCGGCTGAAGGACCGGATCGATGCCGGCGATCTGAAGCTCATGGTCATCGGCAGCGCCCCGGCGCTGCGGAGGGCGGAACAAGCCCTCGGCCTCCTGCCCGAGCCCATCCCGGAGGTTTCCGAGGACGGCGACTGGCCGGTCCTGTGCTGCCTCCAGGCCGATGCCGAGGGCGCGCCGATCGAGCCGGGCCGGCTCTCGGCCGATGGCGGGCGCTTCGCCTACAAGGCGATCGAGGCCGGGGTGCGCCTAGCGCTGGCGGGGCGGATCGGCGGCATCGTCACGGCGCCGCTCAACAAGGAAGCGCTCAACAAGGCCGGCTACCACTATGCCGGCCACACCGAGATGCTGGCGGAGCTGACCGGCGTGCGCGGCTCGGTGATGCTGCTGGCCCACGGCAACATGCGGGTCTCGCACGTCACCACGCATGTGGCGCTGGAGGACGTGCCGAAGCGCCTGACCCCGGAGCGCCTGCGCCTCGTCATCGACCTCACCGACAAGGCCCTGAAGGGTCTGGGTCTGGAGCGGCCGAAGATCGCGATCGCCGCGCTGAACCCCCATGCGGGGGAAGGCGGCCTGTTCGGGCGCCAGGACATCGACGTCAGCACGCCCGTCATCGAGAAGGCCAACGCCGACGGGTTGAACGTCCACGGTCCGGTGCCGGGCGACACGGTGTTCGTGAAGCTGCGCGCCGGCCAGTACGACGCGGTGGTCGCGATGTACCACGACCAGGGGCACATCCCGGTGAAGCTCCTGGGCTTCGAGATCGACCCGGCCACGGGGAAGTGGATGGACCTGTCGGGCGTGAACATCACCCTCGGCCTGCCGATCATCCGGACCTCGGTCGACCACGGCACCGCCTTCGACATCGCCGGGAAGGGCATCGCCAACGAGCGCAGCCTGATCGAGGCGATCGAGTTCGCCGAGAAGCTCGCCGCCAACCGCCGCGCCGCGTGAGGGTCGCCATGAATATCGCCTCGCCGATCGACCTCGTCCGGCCGCAGGAGATCGCCTTCGGCGCGGGCGCCCTGTCCCGCGTGGCACGCTTCCTCGCCGAACGCGGCTACCGCCGGCCCCTCGTCGTGGCCGATGCCTTCAACGCCGGCCGAGTGGATCTGCTCGGCCTTTCCGGCGACTTCACCGTGTTCGGCACGGTGAAGCCAGAGCCGGACCTCCCGAACCTAGATGCCGCGCTGGCGCTCGCGGAAGAGGTCCGCCCCGATTGCGTGATCGGCTTCGGCGGCGGCAGCGCCATGGATCTCGCCAAGCTCGTCGCCGTCCTGCCGGGCAGCGGCCAGACCCTGCGCGATGTCGTCGGCCCCGAGAAGGTGCTCGGTCGCCGGATCGGCCTCGTCCAGGTCCCGACTACCGCAGGCACCGGCAGCGAGGCGGGCACGCGCTCCCTCGTCACGGACCCGGAGGCGCAGGCCAAGCTCGCGGTGCAGAGCCGCCATATGCTGGCGGATCTGGCGGTCATCGACCCCGACCTGACCATGACCGTGCCAGCCGCCGTGACCGCCGCCACGGGCGTCGACGCCATGGCCCATTGCGTCGAAGCTTTCACCAGCCGGAAGGCGCACCCGGCCATCGATCTCTACGCGCTGGAAGGCGCCCGCCTCGTCGGTCGCTACCTGCCGCGTGCGGTCGCCGATGGCTCCGATCGTGAGGCCCGGGCCGGGCTGTCTCTGGCCTCGCTTTATGGCGGTTTCTGCCTCGGACCGGTGAACACTACCGCCGGCCATGCCGTGGCCTATCCGCTTGGCACCCGGCACCACGTTGCCCACGGGCTCGCCTGCGCGGCGATCTTCCCGCACACGCTGGCGTTCAATGCGCCCGCCGTCCCGGAGAAGACCGCGCTCGTGCTCCAGGCGCTCGGTGCGCCGGCCAGTTCCGACGAGGCGCTCGTCCGCGAGTATGCGACCCGATTCTGCGCGGATCTTGGCGTGGAGCTGCGCCTGTCGCGCATCGGCGTGCCGGAGGACGATCTCGACGCGATGGCGGGCGAGGCCCACGCCATCCGAAGGCTCCTCGACAACAATCCGCGCGACATGAGCCGCGCCGACATCCTCACGCTCTACCGAGCCGCCTACTGAAGGTTTCTGTGATGACCGTCCTTCATCCTCGCGGCGTCTTCTGCGCCGCCGCTACGCCGCTCACAGCCGATTACGCGCCCGACCACACGCTGTTCGTGGCCCATGCCAAGCGGCTCATCGCACAGGGCTGCGACGGCGTCGCCCTGCTCGGCACGACCGGCGAGGCGAACTCGTTCTCGCTGGTCCAGCGCAAGGCGCTATTGGAGGTCACGGTCGAAGCTGGCGTCGCCCCGGATAAGCTGATGCCTGGCACCGGCGTTGCGGCGATCGCGGAGACGATCGACCTGACGAAGCACGCTCTTTCGCTCGGCGTGAATACGGTCGTGATGCTTCCGCCCTTTTACTACAAGGGTGTCACCGATGACGGCTTGTTTGCCGCCTATTCGGAGGTGATCGAGCGGATCGGCGATGCGCGGCTTCGTGTCGTGCTCTACCACATCCCCCAAGTCTCGGCCGTGCCGATCTCCCACGACCTGATCGAGCGGCTGCGGGCGCGCTATCCAGAGACCGTCACCGGCATCAAGGATTCCTCCGGTGACATCGCCAACCATGTGGCGATGATCGAGTGGTTCCCCGGCTTCGCCGTTCTGACTGGCGCCGACCCGCTGTTGCTGCCGCTTATGGCGAAGGGCGCTGCGGGCTGCATCACCGCCACCTCCAACCTTTGTGCGGCCGATCTCGCCTTCGTCTACCGGCACTATGCCGACCCATCGAAGGCAGATGAGGTTGCGGCCGCTCAGGCTCGCGTCGTCACGGAGCGAGAGCGAACCGTCGGCCCTCGTCAGATGGCCGCGATCAAGACCCTGATCGCCCAGGCGACGGGCGAGGACAGTTGGCTTCGCCTGTGCCCACCTCTCATTGCCCTCACCACGGACCAGCGACGCGCGTTGCTCGGCGCTTGATCGGATCAACCTGAACTCAGGAAACGTCGGGGAGATCGAGAGCATGACGACGACCACGCGCCGGGACCTGTTCTCGCTTGCGACTGGTGCAGCCTCTTTCCTGGCGGCGGGGCCTGCGGCCGCGCGCTGGGACGACACCGTGCGCTATCCGGATCCCGCTTTCGAGATCCTCGATCCGAGCTTCGCCAAGTACAGGTTGGATGCCGGTGGTGTCGAGCGCCTCTGGACGGGAGCCCGCTGGAGCGAGGGCCCCGTCTGGATGGCCGATCAGCGCTGTCTGATCTGGTCGGATATTCCCAACGACCGAACTCTCCGCTGGCAGGAATCCACGGGCCTGGTTGACGAGTTCCAGAAGCCGGCCGGCTATCCGAATGGCCATACTCGCGACCGTCAGGGCCGGCTTCTCACGTGCGAGCATGGCGGCCGACGTTGACCTGACCGATATTTTGGACCGAGCCGATTGGGAGGCTACTGCATGGCCGCTGCCATGGGTAGCCGGAAGGCCAGATCCGGGTAGCTGACGGGCGCGGGCGGCCGATAGCCCAGGGACGAATGCG
>NZ_JBKFAK010000058.1:0-9270 GCF_053345595.1 Methylobacterium sp. D54C | reverse complement strand
GCTCTGATTGCCACTGCTCGGAAGCTGATCACCATCCTCAACGCCATCCTGAGGGACGGAGCGCCATGGCAAACCGCTTGACCGCCAAGACAGTCGCTCAATTGGCTCGGTACAAATACCGGTCAGGCCAGCCGCGAGCGTGACCAGTTCGACAGCCCTCACAGCATCCACATCGTCGGCGAGGAACACGGGGAGATCATCTCCTACGCACGGCTCCTGCCGACGACGCGGCCGCACTTGGTGACGGACGTCTATCCGGAGATCATGCAGGGGGCGCCGTCGCCGGCTGGTCCGCGGATCTACGAGTGGACCCGCCATGCCGTCTCGCCGAAGAAACGGGAAGCCAAGGGGCCGAGTGCGCTGACGCGGGCGGCGTTCGCCGCCGTGGCACGCGCCGTCGAGGTCCTGGATCTCGAGGGTCTCCTCGTGCAGACCCACCCCGTCCTCGTCGATCGGGTCATGGACATGGGATGGGACGTCGAGCCCCTCGCGCTACCCACGACCTATGACGGGGCGCTCCTGCTGCCGATCTACGCGCGCCTCGTCCCGCAGACGCTGACGGTCGCCCAAGCCGCATTCTCGGCTCACGGCTCGGGTTTGGAAGCGCCCGTCCTGCGCGCGTCCTCGTCCGCAACAGACCGCCCCGCACCCGGGCTTTAGCCGTTCGGCACTCCTCTCGACTGAAGCAGGCAGGACATGTCGACCACGACGAATGGTGCGGGTAGCGGAAGCGACCCCCTGGAGGTAGCGGCAAGCTTGGCGATCGATCTGCGTGCCGTGATCGACAGGCTCGCCGATCCCGATCTCCGAGAGTTGATCGATCAGATTTTGCTCAACCTCGGTACGAGGCTGGCTCAGCGCCTGTCGTAACGAAAGGCATTCGGTCGCTGTGCCCTCAGACACGCGGTTGCCCTTTGATGAACGAGGCGACATCGCCTAGGCATGACACGATCCGAGCTCGTGGCACGCATCGCGGCCAAAATCCCACACCTCTACGCCCAGGAGGTCGAGGCGACCGTCGCCGCGATCCTCGACACCATGACGGTCGGGCTCGCGCGCGGTAACCGTATCGAGTTGCGGGATTTCGGCACGTTCACGGTTCGACACCATCCGCTGAGAAGCGCTCACAATCCGCGAACCCAAGCCGTCGTCGCGGTACCGGCGAAGGGCAGCGTCCGGTTCAAGCCGAGCAAGGCCATGCGAGCAGTTGTCTATTTGCGTGAGCAGGATGACGCGGACACATGAGAGCGGTACCAGGCCGGACCGCAGGATCTCATCCATCAGCGGTGCGTCGCGACACGGGCCTGACAACGTCGCAAGCAGCCCAGAGAGGCCGCCTTTGACGGTGAGCGACTGGATCTTCGGCGTTTTGCGGAGCAGGCCGCCTGCGACAGAATGAGGGCCGTGTCGTCGTTTCCACCTGAAGAGCCTTCATGAACGGATACGGTCGAAATGCTCGCTCCATCGAGAGGAAAGACGCCATTGCGCCGCCCTCTGGTCCGCCCTTGGTTGCAGTAACGGCCGCCAGCACTACCTAGTGGAAGCCTCTGCTAAGAGGCGAATGTAGGGAGTGAGTCGATGGCTGATCGGGCGGTTAGAAAAACCCGCAAGGATGCTCAAGGGGATATCACGGCTCTCTGTGACGACGGCGAGGTTTGGTCCCCCCGGGACAAACAGAGCGCGATTTACGACATAGAGAACGGGGTTCACACGTATTATGTTCCTTGGACAAGCGGCAGGACAGAAATCCGTGTCGTGCACGGTCAACACGGGAAATACCTGCGCACGGATCGAGATCAGACAACCCGCAACAATCTGGATGATCTCCCGGATTGCTAGAAATCTTAACTATTAATTGATCTTCCCAAGGCGGCACCCAATGCCTGAAAGGATACATCAATGGCAGATGATCTAACTATCAAACAGCCGCAAGACCCGACAAAAATCAACATTCACGAGCAATGGGAAGTTGCGTACTGGACGAAGAAATGGAGCGTTACCGAGAAACAACTTAAGGACGCTGTCGCTGCTGTCGGAGTTTCGACAGCCAAGGTTGCAGCCCATCTGGGTAAGAAGGCGTAATCATCCTCTGCTGCACCGCCACTTTTTGTTGGCAGTGCAGCTTGCCTCTGTGAAAGCGGAGCGGGTAGGGCCCGAGGAACGGGTCCCCAGCCGCTTTGCGCAGCCGGTAAGTGTACCGACGCTGGCACAGGTGCTCGGGCCGGTCATGCGGCACATCGACGATCTGCTGCCTTGGAACTGGACCCCGCCTCAACCCAAGCAGGTCGCCGCCTGACGCACCATATCAGAAGCCAACGCGGCCTGCACCGGAAGCGTACGTTAGAACTCACCATACGGTCGGTCATAGGCACACACTTCCACAAGCGTGAGCCCCTGTCCGATCATTTCGGGGGCTACCTCATGGATTGGCTGGTCCGACATCCATCTACGTAATGCACAGTGTCGGCAAGAAGAGTGCGTAGCGGCGTTCCATGCCGTGTTTGGTGCCCGTTCGGAAGAGGGAAACGACATGACAACGCAGACAGCTCAGGACATCGTCGCCAACAACGTCGCCAGCTATCTCGAGCAAAATCCCGGTACCCCGGGCCAGGGGGTCGCGGTGGTAGCAGGCGTTATCGATGCGTCTGACTGCCCCTACGACCCGTCGAGCGCCATTCTCATCTGTCAGCAGGCTCAAGCAGCATGCTGGCGCACCGGCGCACCAGTGACGTTGGACGGCTCCACACCCTTCAACATCGGCTCAATTACCAAGCTGTATTCCACCATGGCAATGGCTTGGTTGGTCAATCCTACATCTTGGGGAACTGTGGGCGATTACCTGACAGGTTTTCCAGCCGCGGTCGCATCTATCCCACTCTACGATCTGGCTTCGTATCAGTCCGGCTTCCTTGCCGACAATTTGAACAACTGGTTACCGGGCTGGCCGGGACCGGTGACGAAAGAAGATCTTGTAAACACTCTCAACACGATGGTAGACAATAACACTTTTAACTACAAACCATCTGGGACATGCTATTCATACTCTAACCTTGCGGTAGGCTTATTGGGACTTTGCGCCGTCGCGCAGCACGGAAGCAGTTCGATGCCTCCAATCCCGGCTCAGCAGAAATTGATATCTGATCTACTTGACGCCGTAGGCATTATTCATGCGAATACCGCGCCGTTTCCTGCGGTTTCAAATGGTATCGCGGACATGCCCCGCGGTTACAGGAATGGTAAGCCGATGGCGAGCAATGCGGCCTATCTGCCGGACCAAGACGCACTCGGCGGCGCTGGCAACCTGAATAGCTGCGGCAATGACCTGTACAACTTTCTCGCGCTTAATATGGGGCTCGCTGGTAACAGCACCGCTACTTCACTTTTGCAAGCCATGCAAAACGTGGCTGTCACTAAGAACGGCTATTGTTTCCCACCTCCGTCTGGCGCTGCTCCTAAGGTTGGTCTGGGATGGTTTTACGCATCTGTGAGCGATACGGATACGTCGTATCTCTGGAAAGACGGCGCTGTACCGGGCTTTACGTCCTTTATTGCGCTCGATCGATCGATAGATCCGGGGGTTAAGCCAGCCTCAACAGGCATTTTCGTCCTGACCAATAGCGACTTCAATTATAGTGGTAGCAGTGGCGCGTATGGTTTAGGGTCCGCGATCATGAGTGAATTGCTCGGCAATAGCGACATCGCCATCCGCCCCGACCGCCCGAATATGTATCTGACCTGAGGCGGTTCGGGGGTTGGTTGGATTGCGATTGAGCAAGCGGGCGCAGGTTGCGAAGGGGTCAAAATCGCCAGATCCGACCCCGCTCCGGAAGGATGAAGTCGAGGACGACCACTACTTCGTGGTCGACGTCGGCCCGCACGACAACGTGCTGCGGCGGTGGAACCGATAAGCCACGGCCTAGACGCAACATGATCTCATATGTCGAGCCGCCGCTTGAGAGGTGCGAAGGTAAGGCCAGCGCTTGTCGTATGCTCGCTTCCTATGGAGAGATCCTGTCCATAGGAAGCGCCTCTCCTGGATGAGGCAGTCACCACCAACCGATGGCCGCACGCCGACAGGTCATACGTTTTATTCCAATTGAGGCCCGTCCCCTTCAAAGCCGGCGCAACCTCCGGGTAAACCCTAGCCAAGCACGCCACCTCGGGGGCTGATTTCACCGACCCATGCTGGGTGTAAGTCACTGCCGCAGGGTGGGTTAAGAGCCCATAGACGGGATCCTTCGCAGCCCCGGTCGGAGCGGCAGGCTCAGTCACCGCTTGGCTTTGCGCCGCGGCGTCGAGATAGAGACATGCGAGCGCGACAGTGCGCGGGATCACCGTTCCCTTGGCATAGTAGGCGACCATCCGTCGGCTCAGGCCGAGTTGCGCAGCCGTTGCGTCCAGCGTCAGGTGGTGCCGCTTCATGAATGCCCCGAACTGAGCGGCCGTCATCGCCTCCTCGGCGAGCCGCTCGAGTGTGGCGCCAGCTACGGCGAGACTATCGTCGGGTCCCCATTCGATCGCGTCGCCGTACTCGGACAGGCGCACGGTCGCGAACAGTGCAGGATTGTCTCGCAGCGGGCGGAGCACCTTGTAGACCAAGATCACGGGCGCGAGATCGATGACGTCGGTCGTGCCGGCACGTGAGCCCTCAGCCCAGTCCACGACCACGAAGAAGGGGCCATTGCCCGGCTTAATCGCGCCTAGGGTCGGAAGGTCGCCGCCCTGGCCAGAGAGCATCACCTCAGTCTCGGGCATTGTTCGTCTCCCACGCCAGCGTGAGGGTTTCGAGGTTAGCTGCGGCCCATGCCACAGCCTCAGCGTAGATCCCCGGCGGGAGCTTGCCACGATCCAGCCCGAGATCGCCGATCCGGATCGTCGCTTTGAAGCCCCTGCCGACCACGTGGAAGTGCGGCGGGGCGTGATCGTCCGCGTAGACGTAAATCGTGAAGCGTTCGAGGCGGACGAGCGATGGCATCAGACACCGGATCTTACATTCTGAGAACTTAGTGCAATCATTGCACCATTGCAAGGCATGGAGTTTTCAGCTGGCCATCCCAACCAAGAAGCGACTAGGTGCGATGGTGCCAGATCGGCAGAGCGCGGGAAGCGGCGCGTCCCAACATTTCCCAGCATGCTGAGCGGCCAGCCGAGGGCGCGACCGATCGCTCGGACTGAGCTTTTATGACCCAACTGCTGGCCAGGATCTCAAGGCGGAGTAGGTGCCTCGGGCATAACAAACCATAACAGGCCGGCCGGTGGCTCAGGGCGAACCCCGCGGGACAATGTCTACATTTGACAGCATGTCGGGGAGGGTTGCGGCGGCCCAGGTGGTGAGCCGCGGACCTTGGCAAGCTGGACACGGCCGCAGAGCGCGAACGCCGCTGCAGGTCAGCAAATGCTAGCATCTCGATACGCTGAGGCGGGCTATCGCCGGCGCTGAGTTTTGGCAGTCACTGCACACCGCGCTTGCGATGATCCCCCGAAACGCAGACCCGCCCGGCCCCGCCGATGAGGGCGGGACCGAGCGGGTCTGATGCGAGAGAGGCCAGCGCCCTTTTTTACGGCTACCGAAAATTCGGGAGGCATGCCGAGCGCAGAGGGTCGGGTGCCTTTTTACGGCTACGGAAAATTCAGCGCCGCGCGTCCCGCATGGGAGCCGCCCTCGTTGCAGGACGCCTGGATTATCCTCGCCGAGCTCGGTCCGCTTCCTCGGCCGCGACCGCCTCGACGGCGGCGATGACGTTTTCGAGCTCGGCGACCTGGCGTAGCGCGCTCCCGGCCGGCAAGCCTTCATGCTCGGCCATCGCCAGGATGAGGGTTCGCTGTTGCGCCTTGAGGCGCTCGAGGAGGGCATCGAGCCTTTCGGACATCGGTAGGCTGTAGCGGCCTCGTAAGGGCTTGTCAGCGCGCGATCTGCGTGCCGGTGGCTTCACAGCGGCGTCCCAGCGCATACTCCGGCCAGAGCCACAGGGCGCGGATCGCAGAGGTGATCTCGGCCTCAACCTGAACCATGGCCGGTGCAGCAGCCTCCGCACGAGCTTCAACCTCCGCGAGCTTGGCAGCAATCTCCGCGCGACCATCATCGGCCAACTTCGGCACCAAACCGGATCCGCTGAGGACATGAGCGGCGAGAGTGGCAGCCGCGCTCGCCTTCACGCCTGCCAGCTGGCTTGCCAGAGCCTGGGCGGCTTCGCCGATCAGGGCGAGGCGCTTAGCCGCTTGCTGCTTCTCCGCGATCATCTGGAAAGCCCCCTCTCGCGCCGCGATGCGGGCAGACAGGACCGCGCGGGCGGCGCTGCGGGTGGGGGCGGTCTGGACAGCGGTCTTCTTCGACATCGGGTTCCTCATTGGACAGCTCACCGGCCCAGCGGGCACGGCAGAGGGACGCCGGCCGGGTGGGCGACGATGGGTGGCGCGGCGTTTGTGCGTCGCAGCAAAATCGGGGAACGTTCCGTTGGGCCTTGCTCTAATGGAACTCAGACCGCTGGAACGGTCACACTCTGCCTCAGCAGTCCAATAGCAAGCATCTTGAGTTTTGGAACGGTATCACGCTAAGGTTCTTGAACCTATTGGAACAAGAGCCCACTTCGCCTCATGCTCGTCGGTTACGCGCGTACCTCGACCCTCGAACAGGAGGCCGGCCTCGACGCCCAGGTCCGTGATCTCACCGCGCTCGGGTGCAGGAAGCTGTTCCGCGAGCAGGTCTCCTCCGTGGGACGCCGCACCCAGCTCGAGGCCGCCATCGATTTCTGCCGCGAGGGCGACGCCCTCGTCGTCACCAAGCTCGATCGTCTCGCCCGTTCGGTCACCCACCTCGGCACCATCATCACCGCGCTCGAGGCCAAAGGTGTCGCCCTGCGGATCCAGAACCTCGGCGTCGATAGCGCCACCCCGACCGGGCGCCTGATGCTCAACGTCCTGGGCGGCGTCGCGCAGTTCGAGCGCGAGATCATGCTGGAGCGCCAACGCGAGGGCATCGCCAAGGCGAAAGCGGCTGGCCGCTACAAGGGCCGCAAGCCGACGGTGCGGGCGCGGCAGGCCGAGATCGAGGCCCTGGCGGCGGAGGGGCTCAGCACGGCGGCGATCGCCGCGCGCCTTGGCATCGGCAAGGGCAGCGTTCACAGAGCCGTCGGCAAGCCACGGCCGGTGGAAGCCGACCCGTCGCGCTGACGGCTGCTGGCTGACGATAAGGGAACCGGCCGGAAGCCGATCAGAACCGATGCCTCTGCCGAGCGCCATGCCGATCACTCAGCACCAGCTTGCCGCCGCCGTGCTCGCGTCCGACCACATCGTCGATCGGCGGGTGATCGCGGCGTTCGTGGCCGATGCGGCGACACAGCCGGCTCCGAACCCGTTCCCGAACACCAGCGCCGGAGCCGTGCGCCAGGTCTGGCAGCAGCGGGTGGTCGAGTTCCAGTCGTTCGGCATCCAGGTGGCCGGCCTCGCCTGTCTGCTCACAACCCTTTCGAACATGAGCGTGGACGAGCCCCTGGTGCAGGAGATCCTGCGGGCTGGGCCGCATACCACGAACGTGTTCAGCCATGGCGATGGCTACCGGATCGTCGGTGCCGTGCTCTACGGCAAGCCCGGCTTCGCTCTGCCGGCTCTGCCTGTGCCGCGAGGCCTCCACCGGACCTCCAGCCGTCGGACGCGCATCCCTGCAGGCCAACTCGACCTGTTCGCAGACGCCGGAGTCTGACGGCCGCGGATCAAGCACGGATCCCGAACGGCCTCGTCGCGGCTGCCTCGCCGGCATCCTCATCCATCGGTTGTGAGGCCGGGGCAGAGCACCTATCACGGGCAGCCTTCCAGCCGGGTCCCGCCCTGATGCCCGCTTTGACCGACCGTCAGCGGATCGAGCTCGCGATCCCCGCCTACCTCGTCTACGCCATCGCGAGCGCGCCGGGCGCCTTCATCCCGGCCGATCCCGCCCTGGCAGCGAGAGCAGAGGCGGATATCGCGGCGCTGTGCGACAAGCTGCGGATCGCGTGCCTGGAGCCGTTCGCCGATCTGATCCCGTCCAAGCGGCAGGCGCTCGTGCGCCGACTCGAACGGATCAAGCGGCTGATGACGGCCGACTGGCATGAGCGTCCCGCGCTCAGCCTCATGCTGATGCTGTGGTGTTTCCTCAAGGACCTGACCGACCGTGAGGTCCTGGTCCTGTGGGAGGGCTCGGCGATGGATCAGGCGACGCGGATGCTGCTGCCGATGTTCGAGCACGGCTTCCGCGAGCATGGAAGCGAAGCCTTCGCGCACGAGCAGGCCCGCGTGTTGCTCGATGGCCTGCGAGCGGAGGGGCTGTACCGCTGAGCCGTCCCTCGGATCGGCAGGCTCCTGAGACCAGGCACCTCGATCCGGGCGCAGGTGGCCGTGCCGCTTCCAGCCTGGGGCGGCTGGGAATGAGATCTCGATCCCTGGGTCGAGCTGCTGCTCGGTGCTCGTACGCGACGGGGCGGTGGCGTATGGGCCGTACCCGCGGGCGCGAAGCTCGACGGTCAGAGACGATGGCTCGTCCGGATCGGCGCGCGGCGCGCGACTTCTTGCAATGCCATCATGGAGCGACGCGGTTCGGATGTCACAGGACAGCACACTCGCAAACGCCCTGGCCGATGTGAGGCGGCAGCGAGCAGCCCTCGAAGCCGATTTCGAGCGGGTCGGCGCAGAGTTGACGAAGCTACGCCTGGCCGAGCGGTCCCTGGCCTCCATCGTCGAAGGGACGCCCTTGGAGGACTTCCCCGACGAGCAGCCCCGTCGCAGTGCCTCGGCTGGCGACGATCAAGCTCGCGGCGGGCGGGGTGCAGGGCGCGGGCCCCGTGGCCCTCGTGCGAACTCGGCCAAGGGCCGGTTGAAGGCGCTCTTGGAGGAGGCCGGGCCGCAGGGGCTCTCCCACGCTCAGATCAGCGATCGGCTGCATGACGTGGCACCCAACACCCTGGCCACGTACCTCAGCATGATGACCACGAGCGGCGAGGTCGAGCGGCACGGCGACTTCTACCGGGGTGCCGCTTCGGTTGCCCAGCCAGGGGCCGACACCTCTGACGGTGGGGATCCCGACGGTACCGAGCGCGCGCCGGCCGAGGAGGAATGAGCGTGTCGCCGAGCGAGGACGAGGACTTCGAGCACTCCACGCTGTCCGGCCCCGTGTGTCGGGCGACACGGCAAACTGACCCCCTGACGCCATGAGGACCTGACCCCCTCGAAGAGCGAGGAGGTCGAGATGATCAGGAACGAAGATCAGGCTCTTGAGCGGACGGACGATCCGCGGAGGGC
>NZ_JBKFAK010000057.1:0-9302 GCF_053345595.1 Methylobacterium sp. D54C | reverse complement strand
CCTTCAACCGCCTCAAGGACTTTCGCCGGATCGCAACCCGCTACGACAAGCTTGCCCGCAACTACGCTTCGGCCCTCGCTCTGGCCGCCGTCATCACCTTCTGGTGCTGATCGAGTCCAAACCCTAGGGCTGCGGACAGGAAGGTTGGTCTGCTGTGGTGGCGGCAAGCGATGTACTCCAGCGAGTTGAACGCCGGGTACCGCACGCTGCCGGCCCCGGAGGCTGCACTGCAGATGGCCTTGGACCTACACCGCCAACTGCCGGCCTTTCACCCGACGAGCGTCGAGCACTTCCTCAGGGAAAGCATCGCCGAGACCTCAACCGGGGCACCTCGCAGGAAGGCGCTTGTCGATTTGGTGAAGGTCATCGCTCAGGACGAGGCGCTGCGGAAGAGGATGTCCGCCGTACCCGGCCGCATCGACGGCGAGGGGCCGGGACTTCTGCTCTCCCTTCTGGTGGATGCCGGGGCCGCGGGCGCCGATGCGGCCGCCGTCGAGGCAGCGACTGGGATCGTTGGTGACGTCCAACTCACCGTCGCCGACCTGGCGGTCATCGCGTTCCGCGAACTTCAGGCCTGCTCCGCTTTGCGGCTGGATCCTTCATGACCAAGCGCTGCGACAGGGCCGGCTGCTTTCCGGAAATGCCCTGCATCCTCGGCGAGGCCAGCAAGGATGAATGCCCCCATTACTCCGGAGAGGCGGACGCTGCGGCGACAGCCGCCGACCAGCAGCCGTCCGATGACGCCATCCTGTTCCCTTGGACGGGCAACTCGCTGGGAACCGCGGATATGCCTTTCGTCACGGGTCGCTCGGCCGCTCGGATGATCAGCCTCATCGGGCCGCAGGACGCGGGCAAAACCACCATCCTCGCGTCTTGGTATCTGCTGATGGGACGTGGGCGCGCTCCTGCCGGACGCTCCTTCGCCGGATCGTATACGCTGACCGGATGGGAAAACATCGCGCATGCCCTGCGTTGGGACGGAACGCCTCCGTCCTTTCCGCCGCACACCACGAGCGGTTCCGGTCGCGTGCCCGGCCAGCTCCATCTCGCCTTACGATCGGGCAACCGGACCGTGGATTATCTCTTCGCGGATTCCCCGGGCGAGTGGTTTCGCCGATGGTCGATCTCGCGGGATGCGCCCGATGCCGAAGGCGCGCGGTGGGTCAACGAACGCGCCGACGTCATCCTCGTCCTAGCGGATTGCGCCGCCCTCTCCGGTGCCGATCGCGGCCAAGCGCGGGTGATCCTTCAGAATCTGCTTCACCGCGTGGGGGCGGAAGCGCGGACGCGGCCCGTCGCCCTCGTCTGGTCGAAGTCGGACCTGCAGGTGGCCGAGGCGCTGCGCAAGGGTCTGCAGGAAACCGCACGGCGCCTGATGCCGGGCATCGTCGAGTTCTCGGTTAGCGTCACGCCCAAGTGTCAAAACGGCACCGATCCGACCGGGTTGCTAACCCTCCTGGAATGGGTGGCGGCGGCCCCGCTCGACCGGGCTGTTTCTCGCCCCGAACCACTCCTGCCGAATGACCCTTTCCACCGCTATGGCTTTGCACTCTCCTGACAGCCTGCCTCAGCGCGTTCTCCTGATAGGCGAATCCGCGGCGGGAAAGACGCATTTCGGGGCCCAGCTGCTGTTGCGTCTGCGCCAGGTCGGAGGCCGCTTCGCGATGCGGCCGGGCGAGGCGGCAACGAACCTTGGCCCGTTCGAGGAGACGCTCGCGGCCCTCCATTCCGGTCGTTCCGCGCGGCACACGGCACCTGTCGCATACGACGACAGCGAATGGCCAATACAGGACACTACCGGTTGCGCCGTCGACCTGATCTGGCCCGACTACGGGGGAGAGCAGATCAGGCGGATCGTTGACGATCGCCGGGTTCCGTCTGCCTGGAGGGATAGGATTCGGGATGCGCGGTCATGGCTGCTCTTGATCCGGATCCAGCACGCCCATACCGACGACGACATCTTTGAGCGTCCGCCTTCTCTCATCGCACCCGGCGAAGCCAACGCGGCTTTCCGCGCGTCTGCGCAAAGCCGCCTCGTCGAGTTGCTGCAAATAATGATGTTCATCCACGGCGCCGATCCTGCCGTACCGCGGGTCGAGCCGCGCCTCTCCATCCTGCTGTCATGTTGGGACGAACTCGACTTGCCGAACGGCATGACGCCCGCGTCGGTTCTCACCGAACGGATGCCGCTCCTCGCGGCCTTCGCGCGCAGCTGCTGGCACCCCGACGGGGTCAAGATCCTCGGTCTTTCGGCTCTCGGGAAACCGTTGGTGCCAGACCGGGAAGATCCTGAATACGTGGAGGGCGGCCCCGAGAGCCATGGGTTCGTCGTTCTGCCGGACGGGACCTGCACACCCGACCTCACGGTGCCGCTCGCCCTGACCATGCACCCCGCCGCGCCGAAGAAATGATCATCCAACAGGCCTTGTATGGCTACGACAGGGGCGGGCACGGGTTGCTGGCAATCAGCGACCCCGTAGTTCGGAAAATTGCATCCGAGCTGGCCTTCAAGTCTGACTTGCCAGGCACCCCCCCGCCCGGGTTGGAGTGGTCGGCCTATCTCAGGGCCTTTCCCCATGGGGGCGTGTTCTACGTGCTCCTAAGGACCATGCCCGACCCGGGGGCGCCACGGTCCGGGATGGTATTCGCGCACGCACTCTTCATTCGGATCGTCGATCTACCGGAACTGGGCTCGCTGCAGCGTGCCATCGCGTTTCTCGTGGATCGCCCGGCGCCGAGCCACCCAATAGCACCGCTGCAACTCGCGCCCACCACCTCATCCTTACGGAGCGAGATCGCTCCTGGCGCGGCGGACGTCGCGGAGGCCCTTGCTGCGGACACGCCCCCCCCGATCGTATGGGTCGGGCAGGAGGGCTGGGAGGAACTGGTCACCTCGCTGTGGGACCGCCTCCCCCCGACAATGAGGCGGTCATTCCGCTTCCGGCTTAGCTTCGGTCCCCAGGACGTAGAGGGCGATCCGCAACTGTTGATCTGCACGCCGAAGCGCATGGAGAGTCGGTGGACCTCGCATGTACGGATCGGTGCACCGAGCACAGGTTTCCGGACCGACGCCGGGCGCCTTTTGCTGTCCGCCGAGGGATCGGGCCGCCTTCAGGAGTTTGCGGCATCCATCGGCGCGGAGCTGCACGACGCACGAACTGCGGTCATGGTGGAGCACGCCGCATCCCTCTCGGCGGTGGGCCGGCCAACACCCGATACGCTCGTCCAGCTCGTGCGCATGACCGGCTTTCTCTCGCCCGACCCGAAAGTTGGCGTGCAAGCGAAAATCGCCATGTCATCCGCCCTCGTCGGCAGCATCGCCACCATGGCGGGGGCGGACATCCTCACCCTTCGACAGTTACGGCTCGACGCCTTCGCCGACGGCGGGAAGGCGTTGTGGAGAGGTGTTCGTGATTGGGTGGCGGCCGGCGCTCCCCCCTCTGGGAAGGCCGATCCGGCGACGCCCCGTATCCTTGGGCAGGCGATGGCGGATGGGCCGATCGCGGAGTGGAAGGATGCCGTAAGAGCCGGGCTGTCAAAGCTCGCGCAATCGCCTGAAGACATCGCCCCCCGCCTGTGGTCGTGGTGGTCGCAAGACGCCTCTCTCGTCCACGCCCTGGCTCCGCTGCTGCCCCTGGAGGACCGTTTGCAGCGGGAGCTCATGCGCGTGGCGCCGACCGCGCTGGGGGAGGCGCTTGCCGAACTTGTAGCGGCTCTGTGCGTCGGCCGTGGTTGGCTTCTGCTGCACGCTGCGGTCGTAAAGCGCGCCTTCGCATTCCCAGATGCCGTTCGCATTCATTTGTCGGTTGACGACAAATTTCGGCGCATCGAACCGCTGGACACGATTCTAGCGGGCGTTCCAGGCGACGAGGTGGTCGAGTGCACCCTCGTGCTCCCCGACCCGCGTCTGATCCGGCGAGCCGGCGAGGCCTGCGCCCGACAGCCGAGCCTCCTTCGTGGCTTCGATCCCGGATCCGAAGCTTGGCGTGGCATCCTCTTCGCGGCCCTGGTCGCCCTCCCCGATGCTTGGAAGGGGCTCATGGATCCCGAGGGCTTGGTCCCTGCCCTCGCCAGGCTCGGCAGCCAGGTGGATGACGCCTTGTGGCAGGTGGTCGTGAAGACCCCGCTAGCCGATATATCCGGCCGAAACGACCGGGCCGCCGTCTGGCCCCTCCTCCCTGCCAAGTTCGTCGATGCCTTCCTCCAGCCTACGGCGGATGGTTGGCTCGCACGTTGGCGCGGCGCCCCGAACTTCGAGGGCATACCAGAAGAGTCTCTTCGAGGGGCTGTCACTTCGCGACGCCGCATCGCGACGTTCCTGGGCACGCCATGCTCCGACCAGGCGGTGTTGGAGCTCTTCGAGCTCCTCGTTGAGTTGGAGGCATCCCCGTTCGTGGATTGGTTTGAGCGGCGTGCGAACGAGCCGCTGGATGCCGTGGTCGCCGCGGAGGTGGGGCGTTTGGCCAAGCGACGCGGCTGGAGCGTCGTCCCGCAGAGGATCGTTTCTCGATACAGCACACGCAAGGATCTTCTGCCGGCGCTCCGGGAGAGCTACGACCTCCTGCCCCTGCTGGATCGGGTTTGGCTGTACTGGTCAGGCGTATCGTTGCCTGCGCCGAGCCACGACGAGCTCTGGCAGTTGCTCGTCGAGGTCGCCGCGGAGACCTTCCCTGAGCCATCGGAGGCCAAGGACGTCTGGTGCGAGGCGGGCGGTCAGCGATCGACCTTCCCGGGTGCGGAAACCGGGCGGGCACGTTGGCAGGCGGCGATCCGGCTGATCCGCCAGGGCGGCGGCGGCGTTTCAGGTCACGCTCTTATACATGCCATGCTGGTCGAGCGGCCCCGAAACGATAAGCTCAAGCGGTTGTCGCAGAGTGCGCCGTTCAGTGATGGCTGGTAGCAGGTGGCTGATGGCGGACGAGTTCACAAACGGCCGGGCCTTGATCATCGGCGTCTCGCGGTACCGGCACGTGCCCTGTCTTCCGGCCGTCGCGCATGACGCGACGGACTTCCATGCGTTGCTGCGCGATCCGCTACGGGCCAGCTATCCGCGGCACCAAGTCAGATTGCTCGTCGACGAGGATGCCACGCGACCGGCGGTTCTTAGCGCGCTTGATCGCCTCGCGAAGGAGACGGCGCGGGGCGATACAGTCATCGTCTACTTCTCCGGACATGGCGGGCGGCCAAGCCTCGAACCCGAAACGCCAAGTTTCCTTCTGACAACTGAGGCAGATCCGGTCCGCCTCAGCGAGACCGCCATTGCGGCGGCGGAGCTCACGGCGGCGCTTCGCGCAATCCCGGCGGCACGGCTAGTCGTCATCATTGACGCATGCCATGCCGGATCCTCGGGCGAACCTAAGGACGGCATCATAGCTCCGCTTCCCCTGGTGGGTCTGACGAAGGAAGGCCTGGAGGGGCTGGCGAGCGGGACCGGCCGCGTCGTCCTAGCGTCATGCAGGCCGGATGAGCGTTCGTGGATCGAGCATGGCGCCCGCAACAGCCTCTTCACCGGCCACCTGCTTGGTGCCTTCCGGGGAGGACTGCGTTCCGCCGACCGCTATGTACGCGTCCTTGATCTCTTCAACTATGTCGCTGGTCGCGTCACTACCGCTCGGTCTGACCAGCACCCCATCCTCAAGGCATCGATCGAGGAAAACTTCCCTTTGGCGATGTCGGCGGCCGTGGCTGTCACAGTGGAAGCGGCACCTTCGGTCTCACCGACCGCATCCCAGCCATCGAGCGGACCAGAACTCGGTGAGGCTTGGTGGCGAGAGCTTCTTGAAGTGAGCGCCGACCTCTTCCCGGGCGGTCCAGCGGAAGACGATCTTTGGAAGAGGGCCAGCGGCGATCGCTCGCGGCTGCCGGCTCGGGGGAGCGCGAGGTCAGCGTGGTATGCGGCCTTAAATTTACTCAAGCAAGGCGGGGGCGGCGCCGGGATCACGCCGACGACCCTGCTGGGGGTCATGCGCGCCGATTTTCCCCACCACGTAGAGCTTCTAAAGCTGGAGGCGGCGTTGCAGCCTGAGGACGGTCATGACGTGACCTGAGAGAAGGGAGCGTCCACGGTGGCTGCGAGACGGACAGCTTGTGGCACGGAGGCACCGATGGCTGATGGGCTTCATCCGCGTTACGCGGGTGCCATCACGAGCCCTTGACCGATATCGCCCTCGTCCGCGGCTGCAATGGCATCCTTACGCGCGGAAGCCAGCAGACGCGCCAGCACGTTGCCAGCATCCGGCATCGTTCCCTGGTCGCGTAATGCCTCCCACCAGAGGGTGGCGACGCCGGTTACGTGCGGGCACGCCATGCTCGTGCCGCTCAAGGTGGCGAGGGCACCGCCGGGCCAAGCGGACCGGATGTCGACTCCTGGGGCCGCTACGCGAGCGAGGCTATTGGAGAAGTCTGCGACCGAGTACCCCGCGCCGTGCCTGCCGACGGCCGCGACCGACAGGACGCCGTCAGCAGCGGCAGGCAATGACGCGGCGATACGGTACCGTTTGTCGACGCCACGCTTGCTCTCGTTGCCGGCTGCCGCGACGACGAGCGGCGAGGCGCCGAACGATGCGTTCGCCCGCAGGACGGCCATGAGCGCATCGAACATGCGCAGATTTCCTCGATACGCCTCCAGAGCGTCCGAGGTGGCCAAGTCCGCAGGCCAGCCGTCCGCGACGCGCTGCGAGACCATGCCTGCGAAGTCGAAGCCCAAGGACATCGACACGATGTCTGCACCCGCGTCCATCGCCCAACGCAAGGCCGAGAAGATCATCTCCGAAGTACCTGACCCGTCATCTCCGAGAACCTTGCCAATCAGGGCATGCGTCACCCCGCGCGCAACGCCGATCCGGGCGCTGCCGACGTCCCGTCCAAAGATCGTTCCGGCGCAATGGGTGCCATGGCCCTGTCGATCGCCCGATCCCTTTCCCGTGAAATCTCGTTCCACGAGATCCACGCCACGGAACGCGGGATGATCCCGCTCTATACCGGTGTCGAGAACCGCAACTTTAACGCCGGCGCCGGTGCGACGGCTCCGGTCAGCACCTACCGCAGCGATGCCCCAGCCAGTCGTGTCCCTACTAGCTGCCGGTAGAGGAACGATCAGCCTGGTCGGCATGACAGGGGTGACCGCTCGCACCTTGCGATCCGCCCCGAGCTCAGCAAGCGCTCTTTCGGGAAGCCGCTCCACAAACAAGCTCGGCTGGGAGCCACCTGGATATGCTTCCCCGGCAGCGCCCCCCTTACTAATGGCGCCCTCGTCCGCGTCCCTCAAAATGATGAACCGCCTCACGCCTCAATCCTTTCCTCGTCACACCACGTCGCAGCCGTAAATAGCCAGGCATTTTGATCAGTACGAAGCTCGCATTATCGCAGATCTTGATCTTCGCGAACGGAAGCACGTCTGAGGGCGAGAGATCCAATCACCTCTCCAAAGCCATCCGATTTAGCTGGACAATAGCCGACATGCCATGTCGCAGGATCGGATTGTTACTCGTCCACCTCCTGGCACGCCTCACCCCGCGTGTGCTCCCGATTCCGCCGCTTCGCCTGCGCGGTTGCTCGCACGAGGGCAGCCTCCTTGAGGCCGCGACCCCGATCGTCGAACCGAGTCGCTATTGGAGGAGATGTGAACGGATCAAGTCGTTCCTAAGCGAACATCGCGTCGGCTTGCGTGCCCTACCCAAGAGCTCAACCGAGTCGCTTCTACGTGGGGGCGACACTCTCTATAGAACCCGGTTGCGCGGCAGCCCCGGACCGGCAGGTGGATGTGGGATAGGGCCGCGTTCGAGGCCCTGTCCCGTCGACCTGGAAACCCACCTGCGTAGAGCCACGGCCCGGAGGGTCCCGAGGGTTGCCCAAGGCCAGGGTCGCCGATCCTGCTAAGCCGCATGATTAAGGTATCAGCCCGTCACGCCAACCAACGAGCCGAGACACCTCTCGCGCCGGCACATCCTCCTCCGTCCAGACGGCGCTCGGGAATTCGACGTCCTGATAGTAGGTCCGGTCGCCGGGCTCGACCTTGAGGATCTCCCACGCCTGCAGGTCGGCGAGCGTCAGCTCGGCGGCGGCTGTCGCCGACGTCTTGCCCTTCATACTTCGGATGAAGATGACGGCGTCGTTCAGGCTCGTCGCGAAAAACACGCGCGGCGTGAGGTAGGTGCGGTCCATCCAGGTCCGCCCGGTCGCCGTGAGCGCGAACCCATCGTCAAGGATACGATCCGCGTTGCCTACGTCCGTCGCGTGGTAGAGTTCCTTCGGTGTAGGAACCGGAGGAATTTGCTCGGGCTCAAAACAGGCGAACTTGTCCTTGCCTTGCGTTCCGCTGCGTGTGCGATACCAACCGTTCCGACCAGCCTCTTGGTCAAGCCAATCCATGCCGGCCTTCGAGTAATCGTTGTCCCGGTAAACCACGACCACGCCATAAGGCTCATTAACGTTCACATGGGCCTTCACTCCGCACAGTTCGGCGCTATTGTGACTGTCGAGAGCAGCCACCAAGACTAAGGCATTCGCGGGCGCCGATGATTTCGGGGATCGAGCCATATAATACTCTGTCGACGCTGACAGGATCGGCGCCCCCGGATTGGGGTGGTGCGATGGACAGCAGCGCGCGAGATCGGATCGCGACGGGGGTATCGGCTAGCTCGATCGGCGGCACGAGCCACCGGGTGCTGGTAGCTCTCGGCACGTAGGTGCGCCTGGGGCGGGCGGCAAGGCCCGATGCCGGCGTCACCAGACCTATGCAGGCGATTGAGCTACGATCCGGTAAGGGCAGGGCTGCAGGGGGGCACCGCAGCGCATATCTGTGGGGAATGCCAACCGATGTGCCCCATGGTTCCGTGAATGCCGTCCTCTGGTTCACGTCCTTGCGCCCCGACGAACAAGGGGTGACCCGGCGCATCCTCGATGATCTCGTGCCGTACCTCGACAGCGTCCGCATCCACCACCAGGTCTTCGAGGTGACGACCGCTGGCCAGTTCCTAGCCACCTTGGAGGCGTTGGCAGTCGAACGGCCGCGGGCACCCTGAAGCCGATTCTGCACCTCGACATGCATGGTTCCGCCGAGGATGGCCTTAGGATCGCGGCAAGCGGCGAGATGGTGCCGTGGGACGCCCTCGCCGACAGCCTGAGCGCGATCGATGCGACCCTGCAGAACAACCTGTTCTGACCTGACCGGTATTTTGTACCGAGCCAATTGAGCGACTGTCTTGGCGGTCAAGCGGTTTGCCATGGCGCTCCGTCCCTCAGGATGGCGTTGAGGATGGTGATCAGCTTCCGAGCAGTGGCAATCAGAGCAACGAGCTTGG
>NZ_JBKFAK010000056.1:0-9439 GCF_053345595.1 Methylobacterium sp. D54C | reverse complement strand
CTCGCGGCGCCAGATGCGCTGAACCCGGTCCTTGCCCACCTGCCAGCCGTCTGCTTGCAGCAGCGCGGTGACACGACGGTAGCCATAGCGCCCGTACTCGGAGGCCAGGGCAACGATGGCTCGGGTCAGCCCATCCTCGTCGGCCGGCACCGTCGGCACGTAGCGCTGCGTGCCGCGGTGCTGACCGACGAGCCGGCAGGCGTGACGTTCCGAGAGGCCGTACTTCTCCCGGATCCCGTCGACCGCCTGCCGGCGTCGCTCGGGGGCTACAAGTTTCCCGAGGCGACGTCCGCCAGCACCTGCTTCTCCAAAGAGAGATCGGCGACGAGCCGGCGCAACCGAGCGTTCTCACGCTCCAAATCCTTCATCTTCTTGGCTTGATCGACTTGCAGGCCGCCGTACTCCTTGCGCCAGCGGTAGTAGCTCTGCTCGGAGATCTCCGCCTCCCTACATGCAAGGGCTAAACTCTTACCCTGGGCTGTCTGCACCTCGATCTGGCGCAGCTTCAGCACAACCTGCTCCGCGTTCGTCTTCTGACCTCGCCGCATGTCCGCCTCCTTCGGTCATGGCTGATCCTCTCAATCAGCCCGGTCCAAAACCAGCCGGTCAGGTCAGGTCGGAGGAAGTGAGAATGCCTCGTAGTAGACACAGACATGATAGCCGATGTTGGAACCGCTCCAGGCCTTGTTGAACGGTGTGACGGCTTTGCCGATCCTCTTCAGGACCGGCTCGTGCTCACGCGCAAAGGCAGCGTGCGCGCGGTCGAGGCGATCGGCGATCTCGATGAACTCTTCCCCGTCCATCGCGATCCACCTCATCCGCTCTGCATGCGAGCGAGCATGCCCCCCTTGATCCATTCACTTTACCGCACAGCCTGAGACCGAACCAGGAGGCGGTGCCGGCGTGCCGAGAGGCGGCTGCGATGTCCGGCAACTAACAGTGCTGCACCAGCCACAGCAGGCACCTTATTCAAGATGTCCGCCCGGTGGCGCAGAAGCCGCTGGATCCAGAGGGAAGGACGGTGAGCGCTCGGTCGTCTGCCGCTCTTCGGCGTCGATGACGAGCGGGACTGCCTCTCCCTCCGGTGGCAGGCGCTCCCGGATGGTTTTGAAGATATCGGAGCGCGATTTGCGGTACCACCACCACAGGCACAGCAGGATCGATCCGATCACCAAGCCGATCGTCGAGATGACCACAAAGGTCGTGAACAGCCTGATCGAGGCGATCGGGGTGCTGAGCAGCGTGACGAGGATGGTCATACCGATCGAGATCAGAAAGATGCCGAACGTAAGAAACAGCGACTCTGGAGCGCCGCGCTCGATCAGCTGAAGTTCTGTGTCCGATATCTCGTAGATAACCAACTGCCCGAACCGAGCAAGCCGGATAGCCGGAAGGAAAGCATCGGCTGGGCGCTGGGCCATCCTCTAACCCCGTACCGTTCGCACCGATGCCCTGACCGTGCCGGCGTACCCGCCGAGATCGACCACGACATGCCATTTCCCCGGATGGGGCGGGACGATGTTGACTGGCGAGCGCATGGCCTGACCACCATAGAAGCGGTGCTGTCGACCGCTCCGATAGGCCTCGAAGTTGGATGCATCCAGCAGCTTGACATTGGCACGCGTGTCGAGCGTGACCTCGACACTTTCGCCAGGACGAAGGTCGACCTCATAGTGAAGGAAATTCACGGCAGCGGCTCACACGGCGACGATCAAGCAGCAGACCGGTACGGCCTCGTGATCGGTAGATAGGGTCTCATACGCTCCGGGCCGAGGGTGGTCTGGGGAGTGGGCGCCCGCTACGGGATGCCGGTCCTTGTCCATACCCTACATCCGTCTGCCTCGGGCCCATTCGCATAAGGGGATCTTACGGAACAAGATTGCAGCAGTGACGTCCCGCTGCCTCGGCAAACATCGGCAGGAGAATGAACGTTCATTGACATGATAATGATCGTTCATTATCACGAGCGATAACGAGGACGGTGATGAGAATGGCATACGCATTCGCTGCCCCAATTCAGGCTCGCGGCGTCGCGAGCGTCTTGCGCTCCGCAATGAGGCCCATGAACCTGATCTCCGGAGCCCTAGTGCTGCTGGCGTGGGCGTGCCTGCTGTCTTGGACCGGCACCAGTCGCGACGGATGGCAGGCGCGCACCTGCTCGAACCTTGCCGTGGCGCCACGCGCTTGCGCCGAGCTCTCGACGGCCAAGGATCAGTCTAGAGTGGCGCAGCACAAGGCGGACTTCGAGCCGTGAGCGCCGGGACCGTAACCGTCGTCCAGGTCGCCGACGCCCAAGCCGCACGGCGTGAACGCATCTTCGACGCCGCCGAAGCCTGCTTCGTCCGCAACGGCTTCCACCGCACCACGATGTCGGACCTCGCCCGCGAGGCCGCGATGAGCCAGGGCAACTTCTACCGCTACTTCGCCTCCAAAGAGGACATCGTCCTGGCGATGGCGGAGCGCGACCGCGCGCGCGGGGCCGCCCTCGTCGCCGAGATGGAGCGGGACGGCGACCGCCGCGCGTCCCTGAACGGCATCCTCGAACGGTTCTTCACCGGCATCACCCGCGAGGCCGCGGTGCTGCGCCTCGACCTGTGGGCGGAAACCACGCGCAACCCCGCCATCGCCGGGCTCGTCGACCGCAGCGAGGCCGAGGCCCGCGCGTGGCTGTGCGGGATGTTTGCGTCACTCGCCGCCTCACCCGATTGCGACCCCGTGTCGATGTTCGAGGCGGTCAACCCGCTGATGAAGGGCATCGTCGTCGGTCGCGCCATCTTACCGGGGTACGATCCGATCCCCGCGATCGCCCATCTCCAAGCCCTCATCGAAGCCGGCCTGAACGGCGCGCTGCCGCGTCGGACCGGATCCATCCCGGAGACCGGCCGATGACCCGTCCCCTCTTAGCCGCTCCTGCGCTGCTGGTGCTCGGCCTGTCGGCCGCCTCCGCGCGCGACGAGGAGCCCGCCACGATCAGGTCGATCCTCGCGCCGACCGTCAGCGTCGTCGAGGCGACGTGGCGCGAGACCGTGGCGACCGTGACGGTGACCGGGACCCTGGTGCCCCGCGACGAGGTCCTGGTGACGCCCGAGATCGACGGCTACCGGGTCGCCGAGGTATTGGTCGAGGAGGGCGCACAGGTCGCCAAGGGCCAGGTGCTGGCGCGCCTCGCCCGCGACCTCATCGACCGCCAAATCGCCCAGCAGGACGCGGTGGTGGACAAGGCCGAGGCCGCGGTGCTTCAGTCTCAAAGCAACATCGAGCAGGCCGAGGCCGCCGAGACCGAGGCCCGGCTCAGCCTGGAGCGGGCCAGGACGCTCATATCGACGGGCAACACCACCGCCGTGGTGATGGAGACCCGGACCTCCGCCCTGCGCCAGGCCGAGGGCCGACTCGCCTTCGCCCGCAACGGTCTGGTCATGGCCAAGGCCGACCTCACCCAGGCCCGCGCCGCGCGCGACGAGCTGTCCCTACGGCTCGCCCGCACCGAGATCCGCGCCCCAGAGGCCGGCATCGTCAGCCGCCGCACCGCCCGCGTCGGCCTCGCAGCCTCATCGACCGCGTCCGAGCCGCTGTTCCGCCTGATCGCCCGCGGCGAGATCGAGCTGGAGGGCGAGGTCGTCGAGATCAAGCTGCCCCTGCTGCGCGAGGGTGCCCCGGCCTGGATCGAGCTGGGTGACGGTAGCCGCGTCGCGGGCCGCGTGCGCGCTGTCTACCCCGAGGTCGACAAGGCCACCCGCCTCGGCAAGGTGCGCGTGCGCCTCGATCCCGACCCGCGCCTGCGCATCGGGACCTTCGCCCGCGGCGGGGTTGAGCTCGCCCGCAGCCGCGGCGTGAGCGTCCCCCAGGCCTCCGTGCTCTACAGCGGCGGACGGCGCAGCGTGCTCGTGGTCGCCGGCGACCGGGTCGAGGATCGCACCGTGCGCACCGGCATCGCCGACGAGGACACCATCGAGGTCCGCGCGGGCCTCAACGAGGGCGAGCGCGTCGTGGCCCGGGCCGGCTCCTTCCTACGCAACGGCGACCGCGTCCGGCCGGTGCTCGAAGCCTCGGGTTCCCCTCCTGCGACAGCCACAATGCCGGCGCTGCAGGAGTCCGCCGAAGCCGGCGTGCCGTAAGCCGACGCACCTCCTCACCCACTCAGCCGTCATGGAAGCCAAGGCCGCTCGATGCGCCTGAACGTCTCCGCGTGGGCGATCCGCAACCCCATCGCGCCCCTCGTCCTGTTCCTAGTGCTGGTCGTGCTCGGCCTCGTCAGCTTCCGCGGGCTCGCGGTGACGAAGATGCCCAACGTCGACGTGCCCATCGTCTCGGTGGCGATCACCCAGTCCGGCGCGGCGCCGTCCGAGCTCCAGACCCAGGTCACCAAGTGGGTCGAGGACTCGATCGCCGGCGTGCGGGGCGTCAAGCACATCACCTCGGCCATCACCGAGGGCTCCTCGGTGACCACGGTCGAGTTCCGGCTGGAGGTGAACACCGACCGCGCCGTCAACGACGTGAAGGACGCCGTCTCGAAGATCCGCATCAACCTGCCCCGCACCATCGACGAGCCGGTGATCAGCCGCGTCGAGATCGCCGGCCTGCCGATCCTCGTCTACGGCGTGAAGGCGCCCGCGATGACGCCCGCCGACCTCTCCTGGCTGGTCGAGGACAAGATCGCCCGCGCGCTCCAGGGCGTGAAGGGCGTGGGCGGCGTCGAGCGGGTCGGGGGTGTCGCGCGCGAGGTCCGGGTCGTGCTCCAGCCGGACCGGCTGCTGTCGCTCGGGATCACCGCCGCGGACGTGAACCGGCAGCTGCGCCTCACCTCGGCCGACATGGCGGGCGGGCGCGGCGAGGTCGGCGGGCGCGAGCAGTCGATCCGGACGCTGGCCGCGTCGCGCACCCTGCGCGACCTCAAGGCCACCGCCATCGTCCTGCCGGGCGGCCGCAAGGTCCGCCTCGACGACCTCGCGCGGGTCGAGGACGGGATCGAGGAGCCGCGCACCTTCGCCCGCTTCAACGGCGCGCCGGTGGTCGCCTTCGCGGTCTCGCGCGGGGCGGGCGCCAGCGACGCCGAGGTCGCGGCCGGGGTGCAGAGGAAGATCGCCGAGTTCCAGGCGAGCTACCCCGACCTGCAGTTCGAGCTGATCGATTCCTCGGTCTCCTCGACCATCGGCTCCTACGATTCCGCCATGCACACCCTGATCGAGGGGGCGCTCCTCGCGGTCATCGTGGTGCTGCTGTTCCTGCGCGACTGGCGCGCCACGCTCATCGCGGCGGTGGCGCTGCCCCTCACGGTCTTCCCGACCTTCTGGGCGATGGACGCGCTGGGCTTCACGCTGAACGGCATCAGCCTGCTCGCGATCACGCTGGTGACCGGCATCCTCGTGGACGACGCCATCGTCGAGATCGAGAACGTCGTCCGGCACATGCGGCTGGGCAAGTCGCCCTACCGAGCGGCCATCGAGGGCGCCGACGAGATCGGGCTCGCGGTCATCGCCATCACGGCGACCCTGATCGCCGTTTTCGCCCCGGTCTCGTTCATGCCGGGCATCGCCGGCCGCTACTTCATCCAGTTCGGCCTGACCATCGCGGTCTCGGTGTTCATGTCGCTGCTCGTGGCGCGCCTCATCACCCCGATGCTCGCCGCCTACTTCCTGCGCGACCACGGCCACCACGACGAGCGCGAGGGACCGGTCATGCGGGCCTACACGCGCCTCGTCGGCTGGTCGGTACGCCACCGGGCCGTCACGCTGTTCGCCGGCCTCGCGCTGTTCGCCGCCTCCATCGCGTCGACGGGCCTGCTGCCCTCGGGCTTCATCCCGAAGCAGGACAATGCCCGCACCCTGTTCATGGTCGAGCTGGCGCCGGGCGCGAAGCTCGCCGACACGGTGGCGGTATCCGACCGGGTGGTCTCGCGCATCCGGACGCTGCCCGAGGTGACCTCGGTCTTCGTCGACGGCGGACGGCAGGTCGGCGGCAAGAAGGAGACCCGGCTCGCGACCCTGACCGTCAACCTCACGCCGAAGGCCGCGCGCGCCAAGCGCCAGTGGACGGTCGAGGCCGAGATCGCGGCCCTGCTCGCCGAGGAGCCCGACATCCGGTCCTGGACCCTGCGCGACAGCGGCCAGCGCGACCTCGCCCTGGTGGTGAGCGGTCCCGACGCCGACGTCGTCACGGAGGTCGCCGCGCGGCTGCAGCGCGACATGGCCGCCATCCCCCACCTCGTGGCGGTGATGTCGACGGCGCCGCTGAACCGGACGGAGGTCCGCATCCGGCCGAAGGAGGGCGTGGCGGCCGATCTCGGCGTCTCGACCGACGCCATCGCGGAGACCGTCCGGGTCGGTACCATCGGCGACATCGGCCTGAACCTCGCGAAGTTCAACGCCGCGGACCGCCAGGTGCCGATCCGGGTGCAACTGCCCGAGAGCGCCCGCGGCGCCGTCTCGCGGCTGGAGAACCTGAAGGTGCCGGCCAAGAACGGGGCTGCCGTTCCGCTGGCGGTCGCGGCCGACATCGAGCTCGACCAGGGACCCGGCGCCATCGACCGCTACGACCGGGCGGTGCGCGTGGCCGTCGAGGCCAACATGGAGAACTCGGAGGCCCTCGGCTCGCTCATCGCCGAGGCGCTGCGGACACCGACGGCGAGGAACCTGCCGCCGGGGGTGACCATCAAGCAGACTGGCGACGCCGAGATCATGGGCGAGGTGTTCTCAGGCTTCCTGATGGCGATGGGTGCCGGCATCATGATGGTCTACGCGGTGCTTGTCGTGCTGTTCGGTTCGTTCCTGCAGCCGCTGACCATCCTGTTCTCGCTGCCGCTCTCCATCGGCGGCGCCATCCTCGGCCTGCTCGTCTGCCAGATGCCGATCTCGATGCCGGTCGTCATCGGCATCCTGATGCTGATGGGACTGGTCACGAAGAACGCGATCATGCTGGTCGACTTCGCGGTCGAGGAGATGGGGCGCGGCATCGACCGGGTCACCGCCATCGTCGAGGCCGGCCGCAAGCGCGCACGTCCCATCGTCATGACCACACTCGCCATGGCGGCGGGCATGGTCCCGTCCGCCATGGCATTTGGGGTCGGCGGCGAGTTCCGGGCGCCGATGGCGGTGGCGGTCATCGCCGGCCTGATCGTCTCGACCCTGCTCTCCTTGGTCTTCGTTCCGGCCGTGTTCCTCCTGATGGACAGCTTGGGGAAACTTCTCGGGCGCCTGCTTGGGCGGTTCGTCGGACCGCGCGACGACGCGACCGGGCACGAGGCGACGGCGTCGTGACCGCCACATCCCATTGATCTTCCGAAGGAACCCAATGACTGCTCCCATCTACTGTTTGGCCACGGTCGCCCTACTGACCGCCATGGTCACGTGCGGCCGGCCGAACGCCGCGCATGCGGCCGAACCGTTCGGCACTTGGCTCACGGAGAACGGCCGCGCCCGGGTCAGGACTGAGCCGTGCGGGTCCGACGCGGCCCGCCTATGTGGATACGTCGTCTGGGGTCGTGAACCGAACGGCGAGAATGGCAAGCCGAAGGTCGACCGCTACAACCCGAACCCAGCTTGGCAGGCCCGGCCCCAGCTCGGGCACCAGATGCTGCTCGGACTGAAGCGGAACGCCGAGGGCCATTTCGAGGGCAAGATCTACAACGCCGATAACGGCAAGTCCTACGACGTGACGGTATGGAGCGACCAGCCCACGGCGTTGACCGTGAAGGGGTGCATGCTGGTGTTCTGCGCCTCGCAGTCCTGGAAGCGCGTCGCGGACGTGGTTGCTGGGCAGTTGCAGGGCCCGACCGACGAGGAGGGAGGTCCGCGCACCGACCCCGAGTGGGCAGGCAAGGCTGCGAGGACCAGGACGGTCACCACGCGCAAGGGACATTAGGCCGGCGCCCGCGCCCCCTGAACCGAAGTGAGATTGGACGCTCCCCACCAAGAGCGGGCAAGGGATCGCCGACTCATCGCCCCCTCGGGTTCGCGATATGCCGGCCGGTTCTTCGTATCCGCGAGGGTCGGCCGGTCATCGAATGAGGACGGCAGAGCTTTCCGCAGCGGAGTTCACCATGAAGAAACTGGCCCGTTGCACCATCGCGGCGCTATGCGCGGGCTCGCTGTTCGCCGCGTCGACCGCCCAGGCCAGCCCGCGGCATGCACATGGTCGGGGCGATGGCTTGGGCCGCCCGGGTGGCTACTGGCAATACAGCCCGCGGCGCGGCCGCAAGGTAGCCGGTGCGGTCGCCGCAGGAGCGGCGCTCGGCGTGATAGGCGGAGCGATCATCGCGTCGTAGGCCCAGCAGGCCGCGCGCGAGCGTGAGGCGGCCATCGCCTATTACTACGGGCACCCGGACCCGTACTACGGCTACTGAGCGCCCCCGCCGGGCCGAACTGGTTCCGGCTTCGGGAGGTCACCTCGCGCGGCCGCGACAACGCCCCAGGCCCCCCTCGCCTTACACCCTAGGCTGTCGCCCTCAAGCCCCTAGAACTCTTGATAATGATCGTTCACTATCATATCAGGACTTCGTTGCTGCCGGGTTTCCGGTCTGCTGACGAAGCTGGAGTCGCACATGTTTGGGCCAGCCGCACCAAAACCGGAGGATGATATCCTATTCAAGATTGGTATAGCTCAGGATTTATCAGCTCGGTTCGCGGAATTTTCCTTGCTTTACGAGAGCAAAGGTGAAACGGATGCCGCGATCAAGGCCTGGAACACGTCATGCATGTACGAAAAGGAGACTAATTTATTGCGCAATGAATATCTTCGTTTATGCGGAAAGCCGGCAAGGGACCTTGACTGCTAATTTCACATGCTTCTGACGGCCATCGTCATGTCGATTGGTGAGCGGTTCTTCTGAAGGCTAATCCGAGTCCAACGCTTCTTGGATTAACTAGAAATTAACTTTTCCATCGCACACATTTCATTGTGATAATGACCATTCATTATCACAACCCGGATCAAGACGCGATACCTCTCGGCAGCCCAATAGCCGCCCTGGTTCCGCTCCCTTGGTCGACATGGCCGCAGCAGATCTCGGCATCGACAGCGAGGTCGCTCATCGGAATGAAGGAACCCGATGTCCCCAATACTGGCACGCCTCAGCCTAATGGCTTTCGTCAGTGCCCTGGCTCTCGGTGAAGCCGCTCCGGCGCCGGCAGCTTCCTCCTTGCCCACCGGTACATGGCAGACGGAGGACGGTCGCGCCCGCATTCGAACCGAGCGGTGCATCCCCGGAAGCATACAACTCTGCGGATACGTCGTCTGGTTGAAGGAGAACGCCGGACCCGACGGTCGTCCGGTATCGGACATCTCGAACCCCGACATCGGTAAGCGAGCCCGCTCCGTCCTAGGGTTTGGACTCGATCAGCACCAGAAGGTGATGACGGCGGCCAGAGCGAGGGCCGAAGCGTAGTTGCGGGCAAGCTTGTCGTAGCGGGTTGCGATCCGGCGAAAGTCCTTGAGGCGGTTGAAG
>NZ_JBKFAK010000055.1:0-11387 GCF_053345595.1 Methylobacterium sp. D54C | reverse complement strand
AGATCTCCGCCTCCTTGCAGGCCAGCGCCAAGCTCTTACCCTGGGCTGTCTGCACCTCAATCTGGCGCAGCTTCAGCACGACCTGCTCCGCGTTCGTCTTCTGACCTCGCCGCATGTCCGACTCCTTCGGTCCTGGCTGATCCTCTCAATCAGCCCGGTCCAAAGCCAGCCGGTCAGGTCAGCTCCGCGATCAGCCACATTTAGTCCGAGATCGCCGGCCATCAGCCGAGAATGCGTCCCTGCCAATACGTTTGGCGCGGATCAGGCCGTCCCTGAAAATGCGATGCCATCGGCGACCGCGAGGACCACTTCGGTCGATCCGATCATCTGACGCCAACATGCGGCGGTTCATCGAAAGCGACTGCGGAGAGAACCATGAACCCGGCGTGCGCCCAAACTCCGGTCAGCCAGCTTGACGAATGCGATCAGACAGCTTTTCCGGGGGCAGATCGAGAAAATTCGTTCCGGAGGATGTGTTCCAGGCATGATGGTGTCTCAGCCTCCGGCCCGGACCTTCACAGCGTAAAATGCTCAACCCTTCTGCCGCCTCCGTGATAGGCTAGCGCCGCACCGAATGGCGGTGTTGCGGGAAGGTCTATCAGCGTCCAGTCGTAATCATAGGCCGGACTTCTTTGGTCGCGGACCGGTACACGTCTTCGGTCGCCGCTCGGCCATACGGTGACGGCGGTGAAGCCGTGAGCGAAGCCTGTGCCGAGCGCTTTGGTGTAAGCTTCCTTGCGGACCCAAAGGCGCATGACTGCCGTCGAACGATCGCCTGCCGGCAGCGCCGATATCGCCGGCCATTCGTCCGGCGAGAGGATCGCGCGGGCAACCGGCCGCCAGTCGCCCTCCAGGCGATCGAGTCGATCGACATCGATGCCGAGAGCTCCACACCCGGCGATGGCGAGCAGCATCAGATCTTCGGTGTGGCTGAGGTTGAAGGCAACGTGTTCAGGGATCAGGTGCGGCTTTCCATGTGTGCCTCGCCCAAATTGCAACATCGCGGGATCCTGGCCGGCGTAGGCGCCGAGCACGCGGCGCAGTGCGGTACGTACCTTCTCGCGGCGTTGCCTCACGAGGCTGGTTGCCGCTGCATCGATCCGGGCACGCTCCTCAGGCGGCAGTTCGATCGCGGGCGCAGGCCGATCGAGACGGACGGTCCAGACGTGGATCGCGTCGGGCGCGAGTTGCGGAGCGTCGCACCGCGCCTGTGGTGCCGGCGTCATGTCGGTGCAGGGACGCTCGGCAGGCCGATCAACCCCCGTACGATCGCCGGCATGCCGGCTCCGTCGACCGAAGCGAGCCAAGCGTTGGTCTCGTCGCTGCGCGCGGGATACGCCGCCAATACGGCGCGCAGCGTGGCTTGGAGCGGAGCTAGCCCGCGCCGACGTTCCCGGGCGACACTTTGCGAGAGCGTTCCGTCGCCTGGTAGTGGTCCATCAGATTCTCCCGACGGTCCCAGCCCGTTCAGCTCGGCAAGTACGAACGCCGCGCGGCGGGCGAACGGCATTGCTCGGAGCGATGCAGGCGCGATCGCAAATCCGACATAGTGATCCTGCCGCCCGAGATCGACAGGCAGCACCTGGCTCTCGGCCACCTCGACGAGGGGCAGCCCGCCGGCAAAGCGCACCGGCACGATCGGCATGTCGTGCTCCAAGGCGAGATCGATCAGCACCGTGCTCACCGATGCCACCGGCACGCCCCCGCGGCGCGCACGCGTTCCATCGGTATGGACCAGCAATGATCGCGGATGGATGGCGAGGTCGCCTCCGAATCGCGTCAGCAGGCCAAGCAACTCGTTCGGCTTCCGGCGATCGAACATCATCAGCTTGAGCGGATCGTCGGCGCCCATCGCCGCGCGCGAGAGCTGGTAGATGTAATCGACGAAGGTGCCGCGATGCTCGGCCTTCGCGATCACCGCCGCGGGCAGGTCGCACAACGCGCCCATCATTGTCAGGAATAGCGACGACTCGACGTAGTTCTGATGGTTGGCGAGGTACAGGACCGGCCTACCTTTGAGTCTCGCGAACCCCTGCGGATCGGCGAGCACGAGATAGCGTACGAAGCGATCCACCATGGCAAGCATGAGATCGTGAACGAACGTATGCTGACCGTTCGCGCGCGCAAGCCAGTGGCGGTGCAGCACTTGGCAGTCGATCGGCTCTGGATCACCCGAAGTCGCGCAGATGCTGTCGCCTTCATGTTCGATCGCGATCGACCAGCGGTTGAGCGGCAGGTTCGCGCAACGGCCGTCCTCGATCCGGATCCAACGCGGGTGCAGCTTCAGCCGCTGGCCGGCATGATCGCACACTACGATCCGCTCGCTCTCGCACGTCAGCGGCACCAGGGGGAGCGTGGAGGCCGGGCAATGGTCGCGCCGCCGCGCCTTGGCGCCGTCGAGGTCGATCGACCCTGGCAGCCGCCGCGTACTGCCGGACGGCGCACGATCCTCGACGATCCGCATCCCGACGCGCGGCAACTGGTAGATCTGAAGTCCGTCCACCCATAGCCGCGCCTTGCCGCGCACCGTGACGGCGTCGGCGCGGCGCCTGCGCTCGGTCACTTCGAACTCGATCACCACCGTGCCGCGCTCCGGTGTCACCTGTCCGCGATAATGCCATGGCATCTGCTCGCCGACAGTCAGCGGCTCGAAGCGGGGACTGGCGAAACCCTCCGCCATGCCGCCGAGCAGCATTAGCGCCTGAATCGACTGCAGAATCGCCTCCACACCGAGCGAGCCCGGCTGGACGGGGTCCTGGTAGAAGTGCGCCTTGAAGAACCAGTCGGACGAGCGCACGTCCTTCTCGGCGCGGATCGCCCCGAGCTGCTCGGCGCCACCGTCCGGCCAATAACCGGTGATGCGGTCGCTCATCAGCAATCGGCCATCGGGCAGCCGTGCAGCGCCGGTCTCGCGGAGCGCGCCTGACCGATCCACCAGATCGATCGCGATCTCGCTCGGCGCGGCGAGCCGCGCGAGATCGTCGTCGGTGACGGCAAAGCCCTTCTGGTTTCGCATCGCTTCCGGCGGAAAGAAGCCGAAAACGGTTTCGCAGCGGAAGACCTCCTCGTCGCCGACCGTGCAGCGGACGGCGAACTTCTCGATGATGAGATCGCCCATCACGTCGACCGAGAGCAGTTCGGCGCTGGTGGCGATGGTGCCATCGTCGGGCCGGATCTCGCGATGCTGGATGCCGTCGCCATCGAGATTGCGGAACAGCAGGTCGCGGGGTCCGCGATCCTGCCGCAGCGTGTAGGAGGCGAGCCAGCCGCAGGGCTGCAGAGCCACCTCCATCAGCACGCAGATCGGCATGGTGCCGCCCGGAGCATCGGCGAAATACCAAGCGTCCGGCGGCACGTCGTACAACACGGTGACCTTGCCGCCCGCCTTCATGTCGCCCATCGCACCCACGAGCGCGGTGATCCGCGTCATGAAGTGGTAGGGCGGTCCCGGCAGGCGCGGCGTGCGCTTGCCCGCATCGAACATCGCGAAGCCCTCGCCGAATGCGTCCGAGGGACGGCCGAGCGCACAGGCGATGAGCGATCGCTGATCGAGCGGGAAGGCGCCGATCCGGGCGAGCGCACGGCCGTCCTCTCGCGCGTCGATCAGGTGGGACATGCTGCCGAGCGGCCAGTCCGGCACGAGTTGCAGGCCCATCCGCTCGCATAGGAACGCCTTGCGGCCATCGACCGTGCATAGGATGTGCGCGAAGAGCGTCGGCACCTCGTCGTGGCGGAACTCGTCGACAAAGATCTCGTACACGATCCGGCGCGATCGCGGCGTCACTTGTCCGCGGCAGAGGAACTGGTAGCAGGTGTCACGCACCGGCTGGAAGCGCCAGCCATCGCGCGTCAGCGTCACGCCGGCCGCCGCCATGTAGAAGCCCATCCCCTGGAGGCAGGCGTCGGCCATCAACGTGCCGGGCATGCACGGATCGTTCTTGAAGTGCCCGTCGAAGAACCATTCGTTGCCGCGGATGTCCTTCTCGACCCGCAGGTAGCCGCGACCGGCCGGCCCGCCTGCGAAGTCGAGTGCGGTGATCTCACCCAGGAAGTTGCGGTGATCGGCGGGCGAGGCGGGCGTACGGGTGTGCGTGCGGGCCAGGACGAACCCTTCGCCGAAGCAGGCGGGCAGATCGCCATCGAGGTAACTCTGCACCGCTCCGGTCGTGAACGCGCTTCGGGTCGTCGCGCCGGATGGCGGGGCGAAGGCGGCGTCGGCAACGTAGGCGGCGCCGGCGGGATCCCAGATGACGCCGCCCGCACCGTCGAGCTCGGCGGGCGTGAAGAAGCCGGCCTGGCCGTTCCGCACCGAGATGCGGAGCGCGCCGTCGATGCGGCATTCGTAATGGAAGAAGAACAGACGCACGTCGCCCTGCCGGGCGTGACCGTCGATCACGATCTCGTAGTCGAGCGTTTCGCCGGGCTGCGGCAGATCGCCGTGGAATGTCAGCTCGCAGCCGAGCAGGCGATAGGCACGCTCGCCGCGATTGAGTTCGTCGATGCCGAGCCAGGAGATCAGCAGCAGATCGGCCTGACCGCATTCGATGAAGATGCCGGGCGGCATGCGGCCGTGGTGCAGATACCAGCTGTCGGCATGCACGTCGGTCGCGGTCCAGATCGTGCCGCGTCCCATGCTGTGCGGCTCACCGGCGATGCCAAGGACGCGGTCGCACAGCAGCAGCGGCGGCTGCGGCATGCGAACCTGGACGGCATGATTGTCCTGACCCGCGAAGGCCGGCCCGAAGACCGAGGAGATGCGTCCGCCGGCGAGAGTTTCGAGGTCCTTGCGGTTGAACTGGGGGCCGGGCCGTCCGGGAACGGCTGACGACGAGGCGGGCATCGGTTCGGGAAGCGGCACGATCGTCGCCGGAGCCCGCAGGGTCGCCGTGGGGGCGGGAACGAGGGTAGGCGGGGCGATGGGCGTCGCCGCGTTCGGGGCGGCGGTGCCGAGCAGACCCGCGAACAAGCGCTGGCCGGCGGCGAGATAGGCCTCCATCCCGGCTCGCTGCGCGTCGAGATGGAGCCGGTGCGCCGCGAGCAGCCGGTCGTGCGTGCTCACCAGCGCGGCATGATGGCTAGCTTCGGCTCCTGCTGCTGCACTTCCGTATGGCGGCGTCGGCTCGGGCGCGGTCGGCCGCCATGTGTCCGGGACCGTGGGCGCGATGCTCGCCGATGAGGGGGCCGCAGCCGCCAAGCCCCGATCGCCGGCCATGACCGGAGCGAGCATCGGCGGCCATGGCATCCGGCGTGCGGTCGGCTGTGCCTTCGGGACCCTGGGAAAGATCGGGTGCGGCTTGCGGACGGCAAATCTGAGGGTTGGGGCAGGCTCTCTCGGCTGTACGGCCGAAGGCGAGGCTTCCTTCAGCGCGGCCGGATCGATCTCCACCCCCGCACACCACAATGCGGCGACGGTACGCCATGCTTGCACGTCGCCGTCTATGCCCGTCCGGTCGAACGACACCGCGAGGTGCGGACGATCGCCAAGAATTTCACCGATCGCCGTGGCCAGGCTGCTGCGCGGGCCGTGCTCAACGAAGATGCGCACCCCGTCGCGCCAGGCGAGATCGACGATGCGTGGAAAGTCGATCGTCTTCAGCGCCTGATCGGTCAGGGCATCGGCCACCCCCCGGCGCGTCGGCTCGAACACACCGCCAAAGGCGTTGGCATACAAGCGGATCGGCAGGGTCGGCGCGAAGGTCTTGCGATCGTGCGCTTCCCGCCACGCCGCCGCGAACGGCTCCACCGCAGCGCAGTGCACCGCGAGGTCGTGTCCGAGCGGGATCGCCAGCGGCTTGCCGAGAGCGTCGATCACCGCCCGGCAGGCGCCTGCGTCGCCGCCGATGACGCAATCGTCGGGACTGTTGACGATCGTCAGATAGGCGCGCGGATGTCGCGCGACTTCCGCTTCGACCGCGCTGGCGGGCGCGCGCAGGCGAAGGTTGGTCCATGCGACAGGTGTGCCGGCGGGCAGACCCCAATGCGTCCGAACGGCATCGAACCGGCCAGCCAGCGCCTCGGTGTAGAGCCCGCTCGCGGCGACATCTGCCAGCAGGCGATCCATGTCGCGCCATACGCCGAATGCGACCATGGCGTTGGTCTCGCCCGACGAGAGGCCGATCGACGCTTCCGGCCGCAGCTTCAGTATCTCGAGGCTGAGCGCGGCGTGGATCTGGCAGAGGAGGGAGGAGCCTGCAAGCTGGCGAAAGGGCAGCCGCGCCTCGGCGTCGCCCTCGCGGAAGAAGGCGCCGGCCACCGCCGCAGGATCGCCGATCCGGTCTCGGACCCGGTCGATCAACCCTGGCATGCCGAGCAGCAGCGAGGCCCCCATGCCGGGGTAGGCCGATGCCGCGCCGGTGAAGACGAAGGCCATCTCGCCCGCGAGCGGCGCCGCGCGGAAGGTGATCCCGTCCATGGACCAGGCATCGGCCGGGCTCGCCGCCAGGGTCCGCAGCGCCCGCTCACGCCGCTCCGCCAGCTCGTCGGCTGTGCCCACCAGCGCCAGCCTACAGGGCGCGTCGCCGCCCTGCCGATCGTGCCGCAGCGCCTCGAGGAGAGACACGCGATCGGCGGCGGCGTAGCGCGCGATTCGCACGGGCGGCCGGATCGAGCGCGGCGCGGCCGTGCCCGGCTCGATCCGCCATGCCGCCCGCTCGCCGAGGAAGGAGCGGTTCTCGACCAATACCGCTGGCGCCACTCCGCCGAGCAGAGGGCTTGCGGCGCCGTTCGGAGTGGGAGCCGCGCGAATGTGGATCATCCCGATCCCCAGCGCGACATGGAGCAGGCCCGAAGCCGCGTGGGCGCGGCCGAGCAGTCGGTTGACCGGGCTGTCGGCGGCATCGTTCGCAAGGTCCGCAGTCTCGGTCCCGGCCCCGGCCTCGCTCAGCACTGCCAGGATCGGATCGCCGGCAGCCCGCGCTCCGGCGCGGGTCTTCAGCGCCAGCATCACCGCCGCATCGGCCATGTCCGTCTCGCCGAGCAGCGCCGCGGCTGCCGCTGCGTGGACGGGCTCGCGCGCCATCTCGACCGCTCCCACCAGCGCTGCGTCGATCTCGCCGCGCCGGAGCGCGGTGATCGCCAGATCGAGCGCGGCGTCGCCCGACAACTCTTCACGCGAGACGGCAAAACCCGGACCCTGCAGATCGAGCTGGTTGGAGAGCCGGTTCGCCGTGATGTTCGGCATCTCGCCGATCACCGCCGCGGAATCGAGCGGAAGCGCGAAATCGTCGCCGGCCGCGATCAGCGCGGGATCGGCGCGGTCGCCCTGCGCGAGCAACTCGGGCCAGCGCGCGCGCACTCCGTGCAGGCACACGCGGGAATCCGTCTCCATGCCCACGAAGATGCCGGTCCGCCGCCGATCGGCCGGCGCCACGCCGGCCAGGGCCTGCCGGCACACGTCGAGCAGCACCAATTGCTGTCCGAGCGCGCGCTCCAGCTCGACCGGCGGAAAGGCGATCTGGCGCATCGGCAGCGCGATGGCATCTCCGTCAAAGGCCGGATCGGCCACGCCCGCGCCGATCAATCGATCGGTGAAGGCGATTGCATCCGCGTCGCGGTGGGTGCGTACGCCCATGCCGACGACGACCACGTCGTCGGCTGCCTTGGCCGCCTTGACGGGAAGGCGCTCGGGCTCGGCGGTCTGCTGCACGATGAGCTGCGCATTGTTGCCGCCGAAGCCGAAGCCGTTGATCGCCGCCGTCCGCTGGCCGTCGATCGCCGGCCAGTCCAGCGGTTCATCGGGCACGACGTAGCCCGCTCGGGCGATCTCGGCCGCGAGCGGTCGCGCTCCCGGCGTGCACGGCATCTGGCCATGCTCCATCGCCGCCAGCGTCTTGAGCAGTCCGGCGATGCCCGATGCCGTGATCAGATGGCCGACATTGCCCTTGAGCGATCCGAGCACCAGCGGCCGATCGCCATAGACTCCGCGAAGGCTGGCGATCTCGGTCGCGTCGCCCAGCAGGGTGCCGGTGGCGTGGCACTCGACGCATTGGACCTCGTCCGCCGCCATGCCGGCCGCGTCCAGCGCGGCACGCATCGCCTGCGTCTGTCCCTCCCGCGCGGGCGACAGGAAGCCGCCGCTGCGTCCGTCGTTGGAGAGACCGATGCCGCGGATCACGCCCAGGATGCGATCGCCCGCGGCCAGCGCGTCCTCCACCCGCTTCAGCGCCACGAACGCTGCGCCCTCTGCGGGTATCAGGCCGTCGGCCTCGGCGTGGAAGGGGCGGCTTCGACCGGTAGGGCTGAGCGCATTGAGCGCGGTGAAGCCGGTGTGGAGGAACAACTGGTCGACCGCGTTCACCGCACCCGCGAGCATCAGATCGGCATGGCCGTCCTGCAGTCGGTCGCAGGCGACCTTGATGGCGTACAGGCCCGACGCGCAGGCCGCGTCCAGCGCCAGCGATCCCCCGGACAAGCCGAAGGCCTGCGCCACCAGCATGGCCGGCGCGCCCGACATGAAGCGGTTGAGAGGTACGACCGGCGCGTCCGTGCGTATGCCGGCCTCTGCCAGCCAATGCTCCTCGGCGAACCGGACGTGAGCGCGGGTCGGGTATGAGAGGTTGCCCAGCACCACGCCTGCGCGATCGCTCGCCTTACGGGTGAAGCCGCGCATGGCCTGAGCGGCGGCGTGGAGACTCCAGCGGAACACGGGATCGAGCGTTGCGACGAGTGCCGGGTCGAGAGCAACGCCGGCAAGGTCGAGTCCCTGGTCGAGGGAGCCTACATAGCCGCCCATGTCGGTACACACTGGATCGACGCCGCTGGAGGTATCGGGCGCGCCGAGAACGCGGCCGTGGTCGATCCGCCAGTCGTAAGGGGGCGCGGGACCGACATGGCATGCGCCCTCGGCCACCGCCTGCCACAGCGCCTCGGGCGAGGCGCAGCCAGGCAGCAGGCAGCCTTGCCCGACGATGGCGATCGGAGAAAAGACTCCCACGGCGGAACTCAGGCCGCTGCCGCAGGCAGATCGTGCATCGTCAACCCTTCGATCAGGCCGAGCAGCGTGCCCGCCTCGTCCCGGTAGCGCAGCGTCCAGCGTGACGAGAGTGACGTCTTGGCGATCAGCAACGCTTCGCAGCGGACCGGTGCGGCGTGATCCCATCCTTCCGCCAGGTAGACTGCTGCGGCCGAGGTCGGCAGGCTCTCGCGCCCGCGCGTCTCGTGGTTCCATAAGGTGCTGAGCTGGATGCCACCGTCGAGGATGTCGATCGGCGCGCTGCTTGCCGAAGCGGCGAGTGGCACGCGCGTGCGCAACAGCCCGGCCGCACCATGCTCGTCCAGGCCCTCGATCGTCTCGATCACCTGCAAGGCCGGCCCGTGGAACAGCCTTCCGTCGTAGATCGGCTTGGCGGCAGGCCAGCGGTCGAGCGATGGCCTCTCCGCCTCGCTGTTGGCAAGCGGCGCCTCGCCGGGGACGATACCCATCCGATAGCAGAGCTTGCCCGCAGGATCGGTGATGGTTACCGCGACACGCCCTTCGCCGTCCGGCGCGGTGCAGCCGATCTCGAAGACGTCGCCCGCGCCTTCGAACGAGGACAGCACCATGCCGTTCACGACCTCGAGGTCGACCGCGCGCCGCGCCACGCCGCCGAGCCAGTGGGCGACGCTTCGCAGTGCGACCTCGATCGCGGCGACCATCGGCACGACCCTATTCGATCGCACGACGTGCGAGTCGATGTAGCCGTGAGTCGAGCGGTGGAAGCGGGCGTGGAAGCTGCGCGAACGCGGCAGGTCGGCGGCCGCGAACGCGGCAAGCCCGCCGCCGAACACGACCTCCACCGCGCTGCCGTTGCGGCCGAGATATTCGTCGGCGAAGAAGCGTGCGCCCTCCTTCAGGGGAATAAGCGGCACGCCGCGGGCGACGAACAGCGCCTCCAGCCCCGCATCGACCATGCCGCCGGCCCACGGGCCCCAGCCGATCGACTTCACGAGGCAGGCTTCGCCCCGCCGCTTACGCTCCGCGCGGCACACCCGGTTGAGCACCTGGTTCGCCGCCGCATAATCGCTCTGGCCGAGATTGCCGCGCCATGCGGCGATCGACGAGAAGCAGACGAGACGAGTCAGCGCATCGTCACGCGTGGCATCCAGAAGGTTCCGCAAACCGTCGACCTTGGTGCGCATCACCGTGCGAAACTGATCGGACGTCTTGAGGAGAATTTCCTTGTCGGCCAGCACGCCGGCGGCGTGGACGAGGCCGCTGATCGGCCCGAACTCGCTGCGGATCCTGGCAACCGCTTCCAAGGCGGCGTCGGCATCGGCGATGTCGACCGCGTCGTAGCGGACGGTCGCGCCGGTCGCGGCGAGCCGTGCCAGGTTCGTCCGCAACTCGCGCGCGGCGAGAATCGCGCGCACCTCGGCGCCGATCCGCTGCGGGCTCGGCGTGATGCCGGCTGCCTGATGGCGTCCCAGCAGAGCGCGCTTGAGCGCTGCATCGTCGACAATTCCTGCCAGTTCGGCCGGCTCGTCCTCGAGCGGGGTCCGGCCGAGGATGGCGACCTTCTGCGGACGTTCCGCCAGCAATTCCGTCAGGCACGCCGCGGTGATGCCGCGCGCGCCGCCGGAAACCAGCAGGACGCCGTCGGTCGGAATGGCGACGGTCGCGGGTGTCGGCGCCGGCTCGGGACGGAGTGCGGGAACCAGTCTGCGGCCATCACCGGCGAGCGTCACTTCCAGCTGCATCCCGCCGCCGATCAACTCGCGATGGATCGCCTCGGCCGAACTCTCGCCAGCGAGGACATCGGCGCTCAGCTCGATGACGCGGACGACGACATTCGGCCATTCGAGCGCCGCGGTCTTGGCGATCGCGCCCGCACCGGCGAGCCACCCCGCATCCGCCTCTCCGCCCGGCTGGACGATGACGAGCGTGCCGCCCGCCGCCATGGCGTGCCCGCAGGCCTGCACCTGGCGGAAGACCGTCTCAGTCGTCGCGATCGGATCGGCATCCGACGTTTCGGCGATGCCGGCGAGAAGGATCGCCGCCCGGACATCCACGGGCGGGGTGTCGACGGCTCGCGCATGGAGGCCGGTCTCCGCCAGCCGTGCCGCCAGCATCCCCGCGAGATCTGCGGGGCCTCCGATGATCCAGATCGACTGCACCCCGGCAAAGCCCGGCGTTAGCAGCCCCGGCACGGCACTCTCTTCTTCCGCCACGATCATCCGCCCGAGGGTAGGCGTGAGTGAGGCGGGTGCAGCCGAAGAAGGGGAGGATGACGCGACGATGCCGCCGCTTCCCGCCAAGGCAACGATCGCGCCGAGCGTGTCGAGAGCGGCGAGCGCGGCCGTGTCCACGTCGGCGAGCTGGGGCAGCTTCTCCTGCAAGGCGGAGAGGATCTGGACGCGCTTGATTGAATCGATGCCGAGGCCTGCCTCCAGCTCCATATCGAGCGTCAGCA
>NZ_JBKFAK010000054.1:0-11399 GCF_053345595.1 Methylobacterium sp. D54C | reverse complement strand
CAGGCCTACCTGACCGACGTCATCACCCGCATCGTCGCCGGCCATCCGCAGAGCCATATCGACGACTTGCTGCCCTGGGCCTACGCCCCGCAGCCCCTCAAAGCCGTGGCCTGAGAACGACGCTTACTGCCAAAATGTGACCGCCGCTCGCGCATCCCGTGCGGGCGGCAAAGGGCTGGCAAAACACTCCCGCTGTTACCCCCACTGTTACCCCAGCTGGGGAAAGAAGGTCTCAGCAGAGACAAAAGTAGGGCTAAGCCATTGAAGTATATGGTGCCGGCGGAGGGGATCGAACCCCCGACCTTCGGTTTACAAAACCGCTGCACTACCGCTGTGCTACACCGGCAGGCGCTCTGAAACCATTGAGAAAATTGGCGGTTTCGGTGCGTCAGACGCGCTTTTGACTACGTTTGGGGGCGCTTCGTCAAGGCACACATCTCGGCACGTTCCGTTCATCGTGCGTGCGCGCAACCCTTGGAGTGGGCCGAAGAAGGCCGGCGCCCGAGCGATGCGGGAGGCGGCATAGTTCACGGCTTGGGAGTGGATGGCCGCGGAACCCACGACTCGCCGAACTGCGCGAGACCACCGAGGTTACCGACTGGGCGATCCGCGCCGTGGTCGTCGCAGTGCTGGCCGATCGCGCCAGCGACACCCACCGGCGTCCAAAGGGTTGGCGCCGCGACGTCGCCGAGACGCTCCGCACCAACGCTCGCGCGGCCGAGGCGCTCATCACCGACAATGGTTGATTACAAGTCGGTTTTCTACGCCGTTATCTGAGTCAGCTGGGTGCTGAGTTCCGCTGATGGTCAGGATGGAACAAGTCCTAATGTTTGACCACGTTCAGCGTGAGGATGTCACTTATGTCCTCGGATCCGGCTACGAAGGCGGGAACTCAAGTCATTGAGAAAGTAACGTAGTTTTCCCAATCCCTTCAGGAACGGCCTCTCGACGAAAACTTCTGCCATGTAAGCAGGAGAAATTATTGCCGCAAAAGCAAATATGAAAACGAGTACTAGATAAATTATATTGTGTGGTCTGATCAAAACGATAAACGAAAACACTGTATAAATTACAGGAACATGGACTAAATATAGTGGGAACGATATAGCTCCAAGGAACGATCCTATTTTTCCAGAAAGCGCGCGATGTGCAGTAGGAGAGTTGATGTATCCGTATACAATCAAACCCGCGGCCATCGGGTATAGTATGCTGTCCTTTGTGCCCATTGCAAGAAATGCAGGGAGCCAGTCAAGTCCCAATATATTAGCTGCGTCACCACTCTGGGATCCAATGGCCAGGCCAAGAATCACCGCAAGCATTGGGAATCTAAAATTCAACTTTCCAACTGCCCACGCTTCTCGTAGATATATGCCCACAATAAAGCTTCCATACTCATATTTGCTTAGCGTATATATCAAGCATAAAAAAATGGATGTTATAATAATCCTGTCTCTTGCGCGCTTAAACAGGCAAACCAAGAAGCACAAAAGTGATCCAAATAGCTCAGGACGCATAGTCCACAGAACGTTATTGAAGTACGAACCACCTTTTGCAAATATATCAAAAACTCCGCTTCGAATGGCGACACTAAAACTTGGGATATCTCCCTGATAGGTCCAAAGAAGCCAGCGGCTATGCGTAATTTCATGGAGCGCGCTTGCTTCTGTAGGAAATATTTTCAACAATAGCCAACCGAAGCAAGTGCTTAACAGTGCCGGGTATGCTAAGCGTAGATATCTAATGATCACGTTGACCCATATAGGGTCTGGTCTGCGTATAGTGGCATTTATCAAAACAAATCCACTAAGAACAAAGAACACAGATACAGCAAATGCCCCATTCCATAGAACTGCCACTGGACTGTAGGATATCCATGATGCATTTGATTGCTGTTCTGGAACTAGAAATGGGACCAAGGCCGACATAAAGTGAAAAAGGACGACGATTAACGCGGCAAACCCCCGAAGTCCGTCAAGTTGGTTTAAGCGAGCGGTCTGCAATGGCTCATGTCCCACAAAACGTGCTGGTAGAGGGCGGCGCGACATCTGCGAACAACGGCGGGCCCGAAAACCCCATCCCATTAATGGACGGTCTTCTGCATAGCACTTGAGGGTTTCGAAATCGCTGAAAGAACTGACCAGTCAAGCCCTAGCGTACTCATATTTCTCGACTAGATTTCGCCACCAAGGGGCTGCTTCCGTATCAACTGCGGGCATCGCGAAATGCGGGCTCGAAGCTCCCGAAAGGGGCCTGGGCGGGCACGGGGTACATCCGCTTGTGTGTATCGCCGCCCGCCAGCGGATCTGCGAAAATCCACCCACAGCGGTCACCCAAGCATCCTGTTAAGGTTCAGGCGTAGGCGATTGGCAGTTCGCTCACCAGCGTCTTGTAGCGCGGCGCGCGATTCTACACCTTGGTGTTCCAGTCGCACCGGATCACCCACGCGGGCACCGCGGTGCTTCGGCTCCAGCGCGCGTTGCACGCGTCCAGCGCCACCATCAGCGGGGTCGCCCCGCCCGATCCGGCGCGCCGATCAGCGCCCGTGGGTCTTGTGACAGCGGCACGAGGTCGGTCGTGACGATCTCCGCCTTGCTGTAGCGTCATGGCCGCGCGCCAAGGCAGTGCCACCCTGTGCCGCACCGCCCTGATCGGCGCCAGCGTGTCCGAACTGTGCTCCGGCAGCTGCACCCGCGTCGACACCGAGCGCATCCGCTCGTCCCGGTCGTGCTCGCTCGTGTGGTAGAAGACCGTGACGTTGATCGGTTTCCAGTCCTTCGCGCCGCAGCTTCTCCCCGAATTGTTCAGCGTGCGCCGCCACCGCTTCCTCAAGCAGGGTTTGGTCGGGCCGAGGCCGATGGAGGTCGGGACCCCGATCCAGGCCCGCACCGTGGCGTGCTGGTGTTGCGCGCGCTCGACCTTCGAGCCCAGTGCCGCGTCCGACAGGTCGGGAAGCTCTCGTCGACCGGGCCGATCCCCATCTGCGCGGGCAGGGTTGGTCCGACCCAACGTATCCCCGTCGAGGGTGAAGTTCGTCGAGGGCGCCGCTCGCGCGAGCAGCAGGGGCTGTTGCCGTGGATCAGCGCCACGGCGCGGCCGCCGCCGATCCGGTCGGGGTGGCCTGGCCTCCGAGGGAGGGCTCGCCCGGATCGGCGGGCCGCCAGGTCAGCCCAGGCATCGTCCGGTACTCCGCGCGTTCGTATAGGAGCGTAGAAGGCCTCCGATGATTGCATCAACGCGAAGCCCGTTCGCCGTTGGATGCGCGCGAAATGCCGTATCGCTCACATATTCCCTGCCCGTCATTCCGTTCACCGCCGTGCGTATGCCGAGCGGTTGCCAATGTGTCAGAGGCGATGGCGATTTCCGGCGCGGATCCCGCTAGACCTCGAACCAGAAGCTGGCACCCTCGTCGCACATGCCCTCACAATGCATGTACTTGATCGGAGCGATAATGTCGGACGCGGGCTTATAGTAAAACATTATGGCAAGAATGTATTGCTCGTTCCAAAACAGCCTGTCGCAAACCTCGGGATACTCATATGGCAGATGGATGTCGTGCACATGCACGATCACGCCCGGCCGGAGAAGCGAGTAGATTCGCAGGAAGAAATGCGTCGTGTCGCTGCCATGGAACAGGAGATGGCTGGCATCCAGCATCAGCACATCACCATCCTTCAGCGATTGAAAGTAGGACGGGTCAACATCGAGAAGGCCGTCAGAAATCCACTTATCCGCAATGTCGCGGACGCTTGAGCGCGGATTGGGGTCGATGCACTCGATCTTGGTGTCGAGCTTGTACTTGCCGATTGCGCGGCGAGCGAATTTCGTACTGTTGCCGTTTCCGACCTCGACATACCGGGCCGGCTTGCGTGTGGCGAGAACAGTCGTCAGGGCCAATGCGTCGCCGTAGCTGAAGTAGCCGTTCGGCAGGAACGGTGTCCGGCCGTCGAGGTCGCGGTCAGCGACGTCCGATAAATCGGCGAATTGCTTCATGTCGTCGGCGAACGTTCTGAAGTGCCGGCTCTTGCGCTCGATGCGTTCGCGCAGCCAGGAATATGGCCTTCGATTCAACTCAGTTTTGACAACGTAGTCGCCGTCGAGAGAGCAGCTAGGCCCGGATTTCGATATCCGGGCATGAGCACTCGTCCATTGGTGTAATGCGGCACCAACGTATGGGCGCCCTGGAACATTTCGAGCGTTGGATGTGAAATCTTATCAATAGTTTCGCTAGTCGGCACAGGCGAACCGGTTCAGACCCGCCGCCACCGCGTGGGAGGGCGTTGAGAACGGAAGGTGGCGGGGCGCGCGAGACAGATACTCGGTTCGCAGAAACGGCGTATAAGCGCCGCTCAATCCGAGCCGCGCCAGGATCTGCGCGGCCGGCCCTCAATGGCCCGAGCGGCGGATCAGGCTCTTGAGGCGCTGGTCGGCGGTGTCGAGGCGGTCAGCGATGCCGCGCCGGATGCATTTGCCGACGGAATCGCCGGCGTAGAACCCGACCGTCTGGTCCTGGTTGCGGCAGGACTGGACCGGCGGCCACGCCACCACGCCCGCCACGACCAGCAGCACGACCAGGCAGTCGACGACGAGCCAGCCCTTCCAGCCGAGCCGGAAGCCGCGATGCCGCTCGGGCGCCCGGTTCCGGCGCGGGGTGCGGTGCGCGCCGTCCGGGCCGACCCGCGCCATGCGAGCGCGGAACTGGGCCTCCTCGAGGGCGTCGGAGGCGCGGCCGGACGAGGCCGGGAGGAGCGGGCGGGTGGACATGGCGGCCTCGCGGAGGTCGGTTCGGAGCGGATCGGCGGAGCGCGGAAGGGCCTTGAGCGGGCGCTCAGTCGATGAGCCGCTTCAGGAGCGCGAGGTTGTCCTGGATCGACAGGACGTTGCCGAGCATCTCGGTACGGGCGCAGGCCCCGGCTCCGACAAGACCGAGCCAGCCCGCCGCCGGGCGGGCGCTGCAATCCGCGAAGCTGCCGTACAGGAACAGCCCGGCCGGCACCGCGAGGAGGGCGAGCTTCGTCGGAGAGAAGAGCCGGCCGACGACGCCTCTGCGCGGCCGCCGCGCGTCGCGGTCGTCGTCCCAGTCCGTGTCGTCCGGCTCCCAGCCGTAGCGGTCCGCCTGGTACGCCGCCGCGTCGATGTCCCGGTCCCGGCGATACATGGCGTTCCGTGCTCGGTCTGATCAGTCGGACCGAAGATGCCACGCTTTCGTGAAGCTCAACCTAAGAGCAATGTTTAAGTTCTTCTGAACCGGTCTCGCCCGGCTCAGGCGGCGAGCGCACGCCTCACCGTGGCGCGCAGATCCGCCAGGGAGAAGGGCTTGGTCAGCACGTCGGTGACGATGGCGTCGAGCCCGCGCGCGCGCTCGCGCTGATCGGCGAAGCCGGTCATCAGCAGGATGGTCAGGTCGGGGAAATCGCGCTTGGCGGCGAGGGCCAGCGCGATGCCGTCCATGAGCGGCATGCGGATGTCGGTGAGCATCAGGTCGAAGCCGCCGTCGGCCTCGTTGAGGCGGTCGAGCCCGTCGCTGCCGTCGTTGGCCGTGACGACCGCGTGCCCGTCGATCTCGAGCCCCCGCTTCAGGAAGCCCCGGACGGTCTCTTCGTCATCCACCAGGAGGATGCGCGCCATGTGGTCCCGTAACCGTCCCCGAAATCCGCGCGCGCCGCGTCGCGACGCCGCGCGCGCCCAAATACCGACAGACGCAGACGAATTCTCCGTCTGTCAAGTCGTCGCAGGCTGAATTGTCCCGCGGGTCGCGGCCCGCGGCGAAAATGCCGCGCCGCGGGCATGGTCAGGCGTCGAACAGGTCCGGGGCGCCGTCCCCGTAATCGACCACGCCCACGAAGGGCAGCTGGCGGAAGGCGTGGGCGGCATCCATCCCGTAGCCGACGACGAACACGTCGGGGCAGGTGAAGCCGACGAAATCCGCGTCGATCGTCACGGCGCGCTTGCCGGGCTTCTCCAGCAGCACCGCGGTGAGGACGCGCCGGGCGCCGCGGGCCATCAGCAGGTCCTTGGCGAAGACGACGGTCCGGCCCGATTCCAGGATGTCGTCCACGAGCAGCACGTCCCGCCCGCGCACCTCGCTCTGTACGTCGCGCAGGATCTCGACCTGCCCGCTGGAGACCGTCCCGGTGCGGTAGCTCGACAGGTGCACGAACTCGACCTGCGGGGCGAGACCCACCCGGTGCAGCGACCGGAGCAGGTCGGCCGCGAACATGAAGCTGCCCTTGAGCACCGCCACGACGAGGAGGTTCTCGGGCTGCGCGGCGAGGATCTCGCGGGCGAGCTCGTCGTTGCGCTTGGCGATGGCCGCCTCGTCGAACAGGGTGCGGACGCGCCGTTCAGGGATGCTCATCTCTCGTGTCCCGAAGCCCGTTGGCGCGGCGGCGCCCGCCGCCACGCTCGGGAACGGTCTTAGCGTCCCGGGCGCACGCGGGGAACTCCGGATCCGCCAGATGGTCCGGCGCCGTCGACGCGGGTCAGCCTTCGGCCGCCTGCCGGAACGGTCGGAGCAAGCGGGTGAGCCCGCGCCGGCGCGCCGGCCGGGCCGCACGCCGCGCCGCGGCCAAGTCCGGTTCCGGCCCCGCACCGATCCCGTCGGCGTCGTCCCCGTCGACCGCATCCTCGTCGTCCGGCTCCACGTGCCGGACCTGCTCGAGGACGTCCGTCACGATGCGCGGGATGGGCCGCGCGTGCTCTTCCAGGAGCAGCGAGGCTGTCCAGAGGCGACTCGCGTTCGCGAGGGGCAGCTTCCCCTGTGTCAGGCGCTCCATCAGCATCCGGTCGGCGAGCGAGGCCGCGAGGTCGCTCACGATCTCGAGCTGATCCTGCTGTGTCGTGCTCTTCATGGCAGTCTTCACGCTAACGAAAATAGTCTTCTCCCAAACGGGACGGTATGCGAGCAAATTTGGCGATTCTATAACGTGCGTGAGCATTGGAGCGGCCGCCTGGGTACAGGCCGGCTCCGGCGCGAGGAGCGGTCCCGTCAATTCCGATCGGGGCGGGGTGAGGGTTCGGGCTGGCCCTGATACGGCGCGGTGCCATCCGCGCACAAGCAAAAGGGGCTGGCGATCCGCCAACCCCTCGCGCTGTCGAGCTGAATGGATGGTACCACCGCCCCGGCTCGAACGGGGGACCCCCAGATCCACAATCTGGTGCTCTAACCAACTGAGCTACGGCGGCACTGGCGCGGGGTGTATCGTGGGCCGCGGCAGTTTTCAAGGCGATGCGTGCACGGGATTTGGACTTCGTGGACAGCGCCGTCCGGGCCCTCCGCGCCGGGGCCGGCCACGCTCCCGAGGCACCCCCCGTTTGCAACGGGCTCGGCCCCGGCTGTAACTGCGACGGCGGGGCCGACGCGTCGGCCGCGCCGATCGGGCGGACCGGAGGCGAGAGGGCGGACCGTGAGCGCGCGACAGCCATCGGGCGCCGCCGGCGGGGGCAGGGCGCCCGGCGACGGATCGGCCGACGTCCCGGCCCGGCGGCCCGTCAGGCCGGCGCGGAGGCCCCGTCGGCGCTGGACCGGGATCGGGCTCGTCCAGGCCCCCGGGCGGCTCCGCAGCCTCGTCCGACGGAGCGAGGGCGGCCTCGTCGCCCTCGCGACCCTGGTGGGCTGCGTCGCCGGCGTGGCGGTGTCCGCCATGACCTGGATCACCCAGACCCTGCGCGAGCATCTCTACCAGCTGCCCGCGGGGGCGCGCCTCAGCGCCGTCGACGCCGTGCCGCCGGCGCTCCTGCTCGTGGGCCCGTGCCTCGGGGGCGCCGTCCTCGGCCTGCTGATCGTCGCCGCCAACTACGTCCGCGGCCCGCGCAAGCGCCCGGCCATCGACCCGATCGAGGCCAACGCCCTGCACGGCGGCCGCATGTCCCTGCGCGACAGCCTCTACCTCGCGCTCCAGAACGTCATCTCGAACGGGTCCGGCGCCTCGGTGGGTCTGGAAGCCGGCTACACACAGATCGCCTCAGGCCTCGCCTCGCGCCTGGGCATCGCCTTCGAAGTGCGACGCAGCGACCTGCGCACCCTGGTCGGCTGCGGCGCGGCCGGGGCGATCGCGGCCGGCTTCGGGGCGCCGCTCGCCGGCGCGTTCTACGCCTTCGAGTTGATCATTGGCACCTACTCGATCGCCACGCTGACGCCCGTGGTCGTCGCGGCGCTGTGCGGCAACCTGATCTCGCGCGCCCTGATCGAGGCGCAGCCGCTCGTCGATCTAGGCGACATGCAGGCGGTCACGACCTCGCACGTCACCAGCCTCGAGATCCTGCCGAGCCTCGCCCTCGGGCTGTTCTGCGCGGGCCTCGGGATCCTGATCATGCGCGGGGTCACGCTGGTCGAGCGCCTCGTCCAGGCCTCCGGCGTGCCGCGGGTGGCGGCGCCCGCCTTCGGGGGTCTGTGCGTCGGCGCACTGGCGCTGCTCGCGACGCCGCAGGTGCTCTCGGGCGGCCACGGCGCCCTGCACATGCACTTCGCCGCCGAGGGGCAGGGGCACGGCATCGCGGTCCTGGCCGGGCTGTTCGCCGCCAAAGCCACGGCCTCGGCGATCTCGATCGGCTCGGGCTTCCGCGGCGGCCTGTTCTTCGCGTCGCTGTTCCTCGGGGCCATCGCCGGCAAGCTGTTCGCCGCCCTCGCCCCCGTGCTGGTGCCGCCGCTGGCGGATTTCGGCCTGACGCCGCTCGCCTACGCGGTGATCGGCATGAGCGCCCTGGCGGTGGCGGTCATCGGCGGCCCGCTCACCATGACGTTCCTGGCCCTGGAGGTCACCGGCAGCCTGCCGATCACCGGCGTCGTGCTGGCGGCGGTGATCGCGTCTTCCCTCACCGTGCGCAAGACCTTCGGCTACTCCTTCGCCACGTGGCGCTTCCACCTGCGCGGCGAGAGCATCCGCAGCCCCCACGACGTCGGCTGGATCCGCTCGCTCACGGTCGGCCGGCTGATGCGCCGCAATCCCGGCACCGTGGCCCTGGACACGCCGCTGCACACCTTCCTGCGCGCCCATCCCCTCGGCTCGCCCTCCCGGGTGATCGCCGTGGACGGGGCTGGGCGCTACGCCGGCATCCTGAACGTGCCCGAGACGCACGCGGCCGCCCGGGATTCCGGCGCCGACGCGCAGCCGGTCCTCGCCGACCTGCTCCTGCACGCGGACGATTTCCTGACGCCGGGGATGAACGCCAAGGACGCCGCGGCCGCCTTCGACCGGACCGAGAGCGAGGCGCTCGCGGTCGTCGAGAGCGCCGAGAGCCGGAAGGTGCTGGGCCTGCTCACCGAGAGCCACACGCTCAAGCGCTACAGCGAGGAGCTCGACCGCCAGCGCCGGGCGATGGCGGGCGAAACCGACTGATTGTCAGGCCGGGGTGTTGACCCGACACCGGCGCGGACCAATCACCTGACGCCGACGACCCGGGCCCCGCGGAGGCCCGCACTTCGGAACGCGTGGAGGATTCATGGCCGCCCCAGAGAACAGCCAGCAGCGTCGCTACCGCATCGCGGTGATCCCCGGCGACGGCATCGGCAAGGAGGTGGTGCCGGAGGGCGTGCGCGTGCTGGAGCAGGCGGCCAAGCGGCACGGCTTCGGCCTCCAGCTCGACTGGTTCGATTTCGCCAGCTGCGACTATTACGAGCAGCACGGCCGGATGATGCCGGAGGACTGGAAGGCGCGGATCGAGACCCACGACGCGATCTATTTCGGCGCCGTCGGCATGCCCGAGCGCGTGCCCGACCATATCTCGCTCTGGGGCTCGCTGATCCTGTTCCGGCGGGAATTCGACCAGTACGCGAACCTGCGCCCGGTGCGGCTGATGCCGGGGGTGAAGTGCCCGCTCGCCGACCGCAAGCCCGGCGACATCGACTTCTGGGTGGTCCGGGAGAACACCGAGGGCGAGTACTCGAACGCGGGCGGCCGGATGTTCGCCGGCACCGACCGGGAGTTCGCCCTGCAGGAGACGATCATGACCCGGCACGGGACGGACCGGATCCTCAGGTTCGCGTTCGAACTGGCCCAGAAGCGCCCGAAGAAGCACCTGACCTCGGCCACGAAGTCGAACGGCATCTCGATCACCATGCCGTACTGGGACGAGCGGGTGAAGGCGGTGGCCGAGGCCTACCCGGACGTCCGGTGGGACCAGTACCACATCGACATCCTGACCGCGCATTTCGTCCTGAACCCGGACCGGTTCGACGTGGTGGTGGCCTCCAACCTGTTCGGCGACATCCTGTCGGATCTCGGGCCCGCCTGCACGGGCACGATCGGCATCGCGCCGTCGGGCAACATCAACCCGGAACGGGTGCACCCGTCGGTGTTCGAGCCGGTCCACGGCTCGGCGCCGGACATCGCCGGCCAGGGGATCGCCAACCCGATCGGCCAGATCTGGTCGGGGGCGATGATGCTGGAGCATCTCAGCGAGCACGCGGCGGCGGCCGAGATCGTCGGCGGGATCGAGCGGGTGCTGTCCGAGCGGACGCTGCGCACCCGCGACCTCGGCGGCAACGCCGACACGCAGGCCTGCGGCAAGGCGGTCGCGCAGGCTTTGGGGTAGGAGCGATTTCGACCGGACCCGCAGAGATCTCCGGAGATCGCACGACCTCCGGAAGGCTCCTTCGAGGCCCGTGCCACGCTCCGGCACCTCGGAATGAGACGGGATGCCGTCTCCGTCTGGGGGCCTCGGTCAGCGTGTCGGCTCCGTCATCACGAGCGGAGCGAAGTGACCCGGGGGTTGGCGCGACGCCGGTGAGCGCCGCGCTGCCCTGGTTCGCTTGGCTCCGCTCGCGAGGACGGCGGTCCGAACACATCGACAGGGAACGGAGCGAGCGCGGGAGACCGCGCTCTCTGCGGCGTCAGCGCGGGCGGCGGCGCACGCTCACCACGTTGCTCGCCGGCTCGGCCTTGCCGGTCTCCGCCGGCAGGGTGTCGAGGGCGGTCTTGACGATGGTCTTGGCGTCGAGGCCCGCCTCGGCGTACATCTTCTCCGGGCTGTCGTGGTCCTGGTAGGCGTCCGGCAGCGTCATCGTCCGCACCCGCACCCCGCCCGCGTCCAGAGCGCCCCGCTCGGCCAGCAGGTGCAGCACCATCGCGCCGAACCCGCCCCGCGAGCCCTCCTCGATCGTGATCAGCACCTCGTGGTCGCGCGCGAGCTCCAGGATCAGCGCCTCGTCCAGCGGCTTGGCGAACCGCGCGTCCGCAACCGTCACCGCCACGCCCTGCTCGGCCAGCGTGTCGGCCGCCTTCAAGGCCTCCGACAGCCGCGTGCCGAGCGACAGGAGCGCCACACGCGCCTCCGCGTCGCGCCGCACCACCCGGCCCTTGCCGATCGCCAGCGCCTCGCCCCGCTCCGGAAGCTCGACGCCCACACCCTCGCCGCGCGGGTAGCGCAGCGCGATCGGGCCCGTGTCGTGCGCGTGGGCGGTC
>NZ_JBKFAK010000053.1:0-11618 GCF_053345595.1 Methylobacterium sp. D54C | reverse complement strand
CGCCGCCCGCACCGAAGGGCAAGCGGGCGACACGATCCGCCCGAGGGGGAGGGCCGAGCCCCGCTAACGTCTTGAGAAGATTGGCGCACCCGACACGATTCGAACGTGTGACCTTTGCCTTCGGAGGATTAGCCTCCCGAGTTTTCTCGTGATCGCCACAGTTTGCTCGTTCTTACCAAGCCATTGTCTTCGCTTGTAAAATCGGCGCGCTTGGCCTTTCTCTCATTTCCGCCGGATGGGCTCAGTTTGCTTCCGCGTGCTTCCGCAGTGCTTCCGCAGAACCGGAGGGGAGGGCATGCCCAAACTCAGCAAGCGCGTGGTCGAGGCGGCAGAGCCGCAAGGCCGGGACTACTTCCTCTGGTGCGACGAGCTCCCGGTCTTCGGGGTGCGCATCTTCGCGTCTGGCCGGCGCAGCTACCTCGTGCAGTACCGAGCCAGCGGGCGGTCCCGGCGCTTCACGATCGGGCTACACGGCGCCCTGACGGCTGAGGAAGCCCGCCGCGAGGCGAAGGGGCTGCTGGGCCAAGTGGCGAAGGGTGAGGATCCTGCCGAGGAGCGCGCCACCCGTCGAGGCTCCATGACGATGGCTGAGCTGTGCGACGCCTACCTCGCCGCGGCCGACAAGGGCCTGATCATGGGGAAGGGCGGCCAGGCCAAGAAGACCTCGACCCTCTACGTCGACAGGGGCCGGATCGAGAGGCACATCAAGCCGCTGCTGGGCCGGCGCCTGGTCGCCGAGCTGACGACACCGGACGTGCAGCGCTTCGTGCGCGACGTCCAGGCCGGCAAAACCGCTGGCGTGGTGAAGACGGGCTTCCGAGGCAAGGCGGTGGTCGAAGGAGGACCAGGTACTGCAGCGCGCACCGTTGGGCTGCTGGGCGGGATCCTGAGCTACGCGGTCAGCGAGCGCGTCATCACCGCGAACCCGGCCACGGGGGTGAAACGACCGGCGGACAAGAAGCGCAAGCGCCGCCTGACACCGGACGAGTACGCCGCGCTCGGCAAAGCGCTTGCTGAGGCGGAGGAGAGCTCTCTGGAGCGGTGGCAGGCGATCGCCGGCATTCGGCTGCTGGCGCTGACCGGCTGCCGCCTGGGTGAGATCGTGAAGCTGCGATGGTCCGAGGTCGACCGAGCGGAGCCATGCCTGCGGCTTGAGGACTCAAAGGAGGGCGCCTCGGTTCGGCCGATCAGCAAGGCCATGCTGCTGATCCTGGACGGCATCCAGCGGACCTCAGGCTCCGTCTACGTCCTGCCGACGGCGCGCGGAGGGCAGGGGCCTTTCGCGAGCCTCGACGACGCTCTGGAGCGTATCGTGATCGGTGCCGGCCTGGAGGGGGTCACAGCACACACCCTCCGACACTCCTTCGCTTCTACCGGTGGCGACCTCGGCTACAGCGACTCGACGATCGGAGCGATGCTGGGTCATGCCGGGCACGGCGTCACGTCGCGGTACATCCACCACCTCGACGCGGTGCTGATCGCCGCAGCGGACCAGGTCGCGATGCAAATCGCGGGGGCGATGAGCACGACGGAGAAGCTATGAGACGTGAGCGCACAGGATCGGACCGCAGAGCGGCCTTGCGCTGATGGCCATGATGCCCGCCCGTGCGCCTCGGCCTCACGGACTCGACGTCGACCAAGCTGCAATAGGCCACCTCTGGCCAAGGAACCTCCGACCGTCTCCGAGCTGCGCAAGGCCGCCGAGGTCACCGATCAGGAGATCTGGGCAAGCTAGCTGCCGGCTGACTGGCCCAGGAAGGCGACGCACGATAGCTCGGCGCCATGCCGCAGGTCCCATCGCCTCGAGGCGCCCGGCCACGCCAGGACACACGCCCGCGCGTCCTGGCGGCGCTGACGTCTGAGCCGTCTACCGCCACCGAGATCGCTGAGCGCGCCGGGATCCCCGGCCGGGAGCGCGGCATGCACGCCGCCCGCGCGCAGGTGCGACTGGAGGCTGACCGCCTCGCGGTCAGCGAGTTGCGCCGAAACGTCCCCCGGTGGCGTGCGGCGCAGTGAGAAGCGATACCCGTGGCTGCAAACGACCCCTCTCGGGCGTCCTGAGCGTCGCTCGGGCATTCGCAAAGCAGATAAAGCGGCCGATGTTCAAACCGGCGTAAGGTAACGGGGTGCAGCCTAAGCCAATTCAGCATGGTAGCGTGCGCCACGCGATGTGCCGCCCGCTCGGCTAGGAGGGCGGGCCGCTTCCAGCGCATCTGTCGAGGCCTCAAGCCATGCTGCGTCGAAGCTTTTTGAGGGCCGCCGCCGCGGCAGGCGCCGCCTCGTTCCTCCCTGCCAGACCCGCGCTCGCGCAAAATGCCCGCCAGCGGACCCTGCGCTTCGTGCCACAGGCAGATGTCACGATCCTCGACCCCCTCACGACGAGCGCCTACGTCACGCGCAATCACGCGTTGCTGGTGTTCGACCAGCTTTTCGCAATCGACGGCGATCTCAGGCCCCAGCCGCAGATGGTCGAGGGCCACACGGTGGAGGATGACGGGAAGCGCTGGACCTTCCGCCTGCGGGAAGACCTCAGGTTCCACGACGGCGAGCCGGTGCGCGGACGCGACTGCGTCGCCTCGATCCGGCGGTGGGCCCCGCGCGACAACCTCGGCCAGTTGCTGCTGGCGCGCACCGACGCGATGGACGCCCCCGACGACCGCAGCTTCACCATCCGCCTCAACCGGCCCTACGGCCTGATGCTGGAGACGCTGTCGAAGCTCGGGCCCCCGGCACTGCTGATCCTGCCGGAGCGGCTGGCCGTCCTCGATCCCAAGCAGCAGCTCCCCGAGGTCGTCGGTTCCGGCCCGTTCCGGTTCAACGCCCGCGAGCGCATCATCGGCGCCCGCGTCGTCTACGAACGCAACCCGGGCTACGTGCCACGTGCGGACGGGGAAGTCTCTGGAGTGGCCGGGCCGAAGCGGGTGCATTTCGACCGGGTCGAGTGGACGACGATGCCCGACCCCAGCACGGCTGCAGCCGCGCTCAAGAACGGCGAGGTCGACTGGTGGGAGAACCCGATCAACGACCTGCTTCCGACACTGGGAGCCGACCGCGGGATCGTCACGCCGCTCTCGGGCCGGCTGGGGACGATGGGCACCGGGGTGATGAACCACCTGCACCCGCCCTTCGACAAGCCTGCGATCCGCCGCGTGCTGCTGGAGGCACTCTCGCAAGAGGACTTCATGACCGCGATCAACGGCACGGATCCGAACCTGATCCGGACCGGCGTCGGCCTGTTCGCCCCCGACACGGCGATGGCCTCCGATGTGGGTCTCGACGCGCTGATACGTCCGCGCGACCTGGAGCGCTCGAAGCGGGACCTGATCGCGGCCGGCTACAAGGGCGAGCGCGTCGTCCTGTTGGCGGCGGGCGACCTGCCGCGGCTGGCCGCGATGGGCGATGTGATGAACGACCTGCTCAAGCGCATCGGCATGAACGTGCAGCACGCCGTCTCGGATTGGGGGAGCATGGTCACCCGCCGAGCCAACAAGGCACCTCCGGACCAGGGCGGCTGGAACATCTTCTGCACCGACTGGTCCGGCTTCGACATGCTGAACCCGGCGGTGGAGCAGGTGCTGCGCTGCGGCGGCGTGCAGACGGGCTTCTTTGGCTGGCCCGATCTTCCGCAAATCGAGGCGATGCGTGGGGCCTGGATCGAGGCGCCGGACGAGGAAGGCCGCCGGAAGATCGCCCACGCCATCCAAGCGCTGGCGATGCAGGAGGTGCCTTACCTGCCCCTTGGGCAGTATCTCAGCCGAACTGCCTATCGGGACGATCTCCAGGATGTGGTCAAGCACCTATCTGTGTTCTGGAACGTGCGGCGAGCCTCCTAAAGCCTTATCGAGTTTGACGAAGCCACGGTTCTCGCCGGGTAGATGATTGGTGTTCGTGCTTGTCAGATGAGTTGGCGATACGGCTAACGGCGTCCGCTTTCTTACATTTGCGGCTCGAAAGCAGAAGGTCGCGTTTCCACCCTGTCCAGTCATCCTGCATCCACCTCATGCCTTCACTCTGCCGGTCATCAACGCATTCCCAGAGCGCCTGTTTTCTAGCTCATAGACGCTGGCTGAGAGCTCGGTGCACTCAGGAGACGATTTCCGGCGTCTCCTCGTGATATAGCGCAAAGATCAAGGTTGACGATGTCCGCCAATCAGGATCTATCTTGCTCGTGTCACCGATTGGCAAATCGATAGTCTATATTTCCCAAGGTCTGAGTCAATATTCTTTCTATGAGAGGTGCCGGCGCCTTCCGTCGGCGTCCGGTACCTGCTATTTTTGTCTTGCTAATGGCAGGTCACACTAGCACGGCTGCCGCAAATGACTCGTCACTATGTTGGTCTGGACGTGGCTCTGAAAGAAACTCAGATCTGCGTAATAGACGAAGAAATGAATATAGTCGCGGAGTCGAAAATTGATACCAACCCCGAGGCGATTTCCATTTATCTACGCGATCTTGGGCTAGCCTATCATCGAATTGGATTAGAAACCGGCAGCCTCGCGCATTGGCTCTATATCGGACTAGCGAGAGGTGGATTGCCGGCCTTTGTTCTCGATGCACGGAAGGTAAAAAGCTTCCTCAGGTTGGAGACCATTAACAAGAACGACAGAAACGATGCTCGCGGCCTTGCGCGGATGATGTGCTTCGGGACGCCGCACGTGGTTCACGTCAAGTCGGAGCATTCTCAGCGAATGCGAGCCCTGCTGGCTGCCCGAAAAACGGTGCAGATTAAGATGATTGATCTAGAAATGTTCGTCCGGGGCATAATCCGGCAGTTCGGTCTCAAGCTTGGTTCGGTAAGCCGGCCAAAGTGGGAGGCGCGCGTCCGCGAACTGATTGCAGGCGACTCTTTTCTTCGGGACGTGACCGAACCGGTTTTGACATGCTGGCGTGCTTTGCGGGCGCAGTTCGCAGAGCTGACTAAGCAGGTTTCGCGGATCACGCGCCTAGATCCGGTCTGCCGCCTGCTGATGACCTGTCCTGGGGTTGGGCCGGTGATCTCACTGAGCTTCAAGAGCGCGGTCGACATTCCCGAGCGGTTTCAGAAGTCAAGATCAATCGGCGCCGCTCTCGGGTTAACACCACGGCAGAATCAGTCGGGCGAGGTCGATTACAGGGGCAAGATCAGCAAGGCCGGAGATCAAGGTCTACGGACGCTACTCGTCGAAGCAGCGTTTATACTGCTCAGGATGCCTCGGAGTTCGGCGCTCAAAGCCTGGGGAGTCCAAATAGCCAAGCGCCGCGGAATTCAGCGTGCGGCCATCGCAGTGGCTCGTAAGCTCGCGGTGATCATGCACCGCATGTGGATGGACAATACCGAATTCCGTTGGGAGGCCAGCGAGCCCATGAGGGTCACCTGACCGATGCGGCCCGTCTCCTCATCGGGGAATTTCCTAAGCAGCCACTAAGCTCTTCCACGGATAAGCTCTTCCTTGAAGGGCGCTGACGAGACGCAGAACATGGCGCAGGGTTCCAAGCCCGGCATGTACGCATGCGCTCGACAGTTTCTAGCTCGTTCGGGGGAGGTGAAGGCGAGACGCAGTATCGAGCGCCGAACCTCAAGTTCGTCTCGGGGAGTATTGCGCTCGCCTTCTCAGGTTTTTCGGCGCCTCTTTACGAATGGAATTTACTTCGAATAAATATTTCATATATCAGCGCGTCGCGAAATAAGCACATAACTGGGACATTCTTTAGCGCGACAAAATGCTTTCTCCATGCGCAATTCTTGAGCGGGTTTGGGCAAAGCGTCTGCTTCGATGGGCTTCTGCTCGTAAAAAGACTGGCTGCCCCCCACGAAGGTCACGCAAGCATCTTGTGAAATTTCAGACGTATGCGATCGGCAGTTCGCTGACCTGCGTGGTGTAGCGCGGTGTGCGCATCTCGAACTTCGTGGTCCAGTCGCGCCGGTTCACTAATCCTGCCCTCGCCGGCACGACGGCGCTGCGGCCCCAGCGCGCGTTGCACGCGTCCATCGCCGCCATCAGCGGGCCCGAGCGCTCCCGGTCCAGCGCGCCGATTAGCGCCCGCGGGCTGTGCGAGAGCGGCACGAGGTCGTTCGTCACGATCCCGGCCTTGCTGTACCGCCACGGCCGCTCGCCGGGATCGCGCCACGTCCGCGCCACCCCGTGCCGCGCCGCCTTGATCAGCGCCAGCGTGTCCGACGAGTGCTCCGGCAGTTGCACCGTCGTCGAGACCGAGCGCATCGGCTCGCCCCGGTCGTGCTCGCTCGTGTGATAGAAGACCGTGACGTGGTTGGTGCCCAGCCCCTCGCGCCGCAGCTTCTCGCCGAGCCGCGTCGCGTGCGCGGCCACCGCCTCCTCCAGCACCGCCCGCTCGGTGATCCGGCTCGAGAACGAGCGCGTCACCGCGCAGCCCTTCCGCCGCGCCGGCACCATCTCCAGCGGCAGGCAGGCCGCGCCGCGCAGCTCGTAGATGATCCGCTCGCCCACCACGGTCAGGCCCTTGCGCACCGGCCGCGGGTCGAGGTCGCGCAGGTCCGCCACGCTCTCGACGCCCATCGCCTGGAGCTTGACGAGCGACGCCCGGCCGATGCCCCAGACCTCGCCGACGTCGATCCGGCACAGCCAGTGCGCGTGGGCCGCCGGGTCCGTCAGGTCGCACACGCCTTCCAGCGCCGGCACGGTCTTGGCGATGTGGTTGGCGAGCTTGGCCAGCGTCTTGGTCGGGCCGATGCCGACGCAGGTCGGGATCCCGGTCCAGGCCCGCACGGTGGCGCGCAGGTCCCGCGCGAGCTCGACCCGCAAGCCCGGCGCCACGTCCGACAGGTTCAGGAAGCTCTCGTCGATGGAGTAGATCTCCACCTCCGGGCTGAACTGCCGGTAGACCGCGTTGGTGCGACCGCTCATGTCGCCGTAGAGGGTGTAGTTCGACGAGAACACCCGCACGCCCTGCGCCTGGCACATCTCGCGGATCTTGAAGTACGGGTCGCCCATCTTGATGCCGAGCGCCTTGGCCTCGCTGGTCCGGGCGATGGCGCAGCCGTCGTTGTTCGAAAGCACGATTACCGGCACGGCGGCGAGCTTCGGGTCGAACACGCGCTCGCAGGAGCAATAGAAGCTGTTGCCGTCGATCAGCGCCACGGCGCGGCCGCCGCCAATCCGGTCGCGCCGGCGGGCTTCCGGCGTGCTCACGAGAGCTGCCCGCGCGCGACGTGTCAGCGGATCGAGAAGCGGACCACGCCCCAGATCACGCCCTCGCCGAGTTCGTCGACCGCGAAAGCGGGGAGGTCCGGATTGCAGAAGGCGAGCCGGGCGACGTTGCCGTCGATCACGAGGCGCTTGCAGCTCATCTGGCCGTCGACCGCCGCGACGACGATGCTGCCGTGGCCCGCCTTGAGGCTGCGGTCGACGCAGGCGAGGTCGCGGTCGTAGATGCCGGCGCCCTCCATGGACGAGCCACTGATCCGCCACAGGAAGGTGGCGGGCGGGTTCGGCACGAGCCAGCGGGGCAGCTCGAGCGCGCCCTCGAGGAAGTCGTCGGCCGGCGACGGGAAGCCGGCGCACAGGGCCTGCCCGATCAGCGGGACGCGGACGGCTTCAGGGCTGCGGACCAGCAGCTCGTCGATACGGTGTACTGACATGAGGTTCAGGCTGCGGAGACGCGACCGCGTGCGTAACCGTGGGAGACCAGGCGGCCCTGGTCATCAACCTGCCGTTCCGCGGCGTCGAGGTCGGCAAGGGCGTCAGCAATCGCCTGTACGAGGGCCGCCCAGCCGTCGCGATGTGCGGTCTGGTAGTAGTGGAGCGCGATCGCCTCGGCTTCCGTGAGACGAAACTCCACAGGCGGCTCGTGCGGGAGAGCGTGCATCGCGTTCCGATTCCCTTTTAGAACAGACCAAGAACAAAGCGCAGGGGCGATCGCGGTTCAATTGCCGGGTTGGAGGTGGTTCGGATAGCGGGGGATCTCTGTGGAAGGCATCCGGAAATGCCAATGCGTTCCGGGCCTTGGCGTTACCGAGGCCGCTTGGAGGAGAAGACGACGATGGCGATGAAGACGGCGTTCGTGGTGCAGCCCTTCGAGGTGCACCGGAAGCGGCTGCGGCCGGCCCGGCAGGAGCCTGCGCAGACCGAGAGCGGGGCGGTGAAGAAGGCCGAGAACATGGCCAGGCGGATGCCGGGCGCGGCGGCGCTGAAGGTGGTGGCCGACGACGAGACCGGCGAACTGGAGGGCGTCACGATCCTCGGCCAGTGGGGCGAGATCCCCGACGACTTCGCAGAGAGCCTGCAGGACGGGTAGAACGAGCGATCGGCTAGGATCCCGAGCTCTGGAGAGAGGGAACCGTCAGCCTGCATCCAGCTTGGCTCGGCATGCCTGGAAAAACGCCCGCCAAGAAGAAGCCGGTCAAGGCGAAGGTCGCCGAGAAGTCGCCACGCAAGGTCGGCCTACCAACGCAGCTTGCGGCGATCCAGACGCGGTATCGCGACGCGCTGCTCGATGCAGCCGAGCTGCCCTACGCAGATCAGGGCGATCGCATCCGGTCCGCATTAGCGACGCTGCTCGCGGAGAAAGCTGCGCTGGGCGTGAAGGACGGCGAGGAACTCGCCGAAGTAGAATAGCCCTACCGCGCCGCTACCCGAGCCGCAAACTCCCAGACCGGCGGCCCCCAGGTCTGCCCGGGCTTCGTCCGGTAGCCGGAGAACCGGTCGAACACGATCCGGTCCGGCTCGACGCCGATCACCGGACTGTCGTTGACCATCAGCGCGCCGGCATACTCCACGCGCAGGAATCCGTGCTCCGGATGGACGCCGAACAGCTGCTCCGCGGTCCAGCCGAGCCGGTGCGCCTTGGCGCCGCGCTCATCGAGGAATGTCAGCGCGTTAGCCCGCATCGCCGCCCAGCGCGTCGGGGTGAGATACCGGCACGGCGATGCGTGCTCGGACAGGCGCTCGATCTGGTCGCGCCAGGAGGCGACGGCGGGCGGGAGGTCTGACATCCTGGCGGCGATATGGGGGTGAGCTTAATAGAGGGTCACTCGGCGCTGCTGGTCGATCGTCTCACGATCGTGGGGCTACCCTGGGTTGCTGAATCAATCCCGATGCGCCAGATTTAGCGCATGTCCATCGAGACGATGCACACGCTGCGCAAAGCGCCTGAGCCCTCGCCGCTCTATCCGGAGCTGAGCGTGGTTTCGACCCTGCGCGATCTCCTGACGGACGACGGCTTAGCGGTGCCCGCCGGATCGCGCGGGACCATCGTGGAGATCTACGCTGCGGGCGCGGCCTAAGAGGTCGAGTTTGCGCGTCCAGTTGTCGGAAACGCGACCATTACTGCGGACGCCCTGACGGCCGCTTGAGGATGCCTCTGCCCCCCCGGGCCGAGGCCCGCGCCATGTATCCCAGATCATAAAATTGGCCTTTACCTCCTCAATGTCCTTCATGAGGAAGGCGGACAAAAGGCAGAATTTTATCTGTCCCGCGGCTTCACTGTTGAGGAGCCCCCGAGCGCTGATATTTGCGTTGCTGGAGCATCCGACGCCGGATAACTTCGCTCGTGTAGTGAAAAACGGCTACGTCACGAAGTACGTCTTCGAAGGTCCGATGCCAATGCCTGATGGTAGCAGCCCGCAGATCAGGTCGGTTTGGAAGCTAATCGAGGAAGGGCGCATGATGTCGCTTGTCACAACCTACGCGATCTAGCCTTCGACAGCGCCATCCCGGCCACTGCCCTGCCGGGTTGTGTTCGCCCCGCCCCGATCTGCTCACGGGGCGGCCGTCAGGAGACCTGTCAGAAGCGGCGCATGTAATCTCCGAGTTCGAGGCTCATCCCCGCTTGGAAGCCAATGTGCCATGCCCGGACTTCAGCAGGTAGCATGCCGGCTCTTAGGTGCTCCTGGGCCACGATGATACCGACCTCCTCAACCCGGCGCACGAGGCCCTGAACGCTCCCGGTCTGTGGGCTCAGCGTCTTGATCATCTCGGTCGCCGCAAGCCGCCCAGCCTTTTCACCCCGAACGGCGGGAGAATGCGGGTCGCTCTGCGGCGGCATGGGTTTCGATTACCTTACCTTTAGGAGCCAATTTCCAGCGCGGATTGCATGCCTAGATGGCCAGCGTCAGTTGCCGGATCGTGTGAGCATCCTCTACGCATCCGTCCCAGGTTGAGACCGGGCGGCGGCCTGCTCGGCGGCACGGAGCGGGTAGGGTGGACAACGAGGACTACGACTTCGAGAGTTCGCCCCTATCAGGTCCCTTCACGCGCGACGGGCATGAGGTTGAGGTCGAGATTTACCGCCTTGCCGGCACGCAGGATCGGTGGCGTATGGAGGTGATCCACTTCTCCGGCTGTACGCGGTGGCAGGACACGTTCGCCACGGACGTGGATGCACACGCGGCCTTCCTCGCAACGGTCGAGGCTGCTGGGATCGGTCCCTTCGTCGGCGATCGGCCCAAGGCGATGAACTGACCGTCGTGCGGTCGTGAAAAAGCCCGCGCCGGCGGACCGGGCGGGCTTCTCAGGCTCGGCACCGACAAGGGAGGAATCCCGCCAAACCTGACACTGAGAGTGGGTGAAGAGCAGGGAAAGACAAGCCCCCCAACGGTAGTGACGCTGGGAGCGAGGACTCGACGCCCGCCCAGGCAAATCGAACCACCCACCTTTGAAAGCGTTCACGCCCCGCAACAACGGAGAGCACGACATGAAGGTGATCTCGGCGACCGTCCTTGGCCTGGCGCTACTCAGCGGAGCCGCTCCGGCCTTCGCACAGCCATACGGCGGACGCGACTACGGCTACGATCGCGGCGACTACGGTCCCCGCGACCGAGGCTACGGAGATCGGGGCTATGGCGATCGGGGCTATGGCGACCGCGACCGCCGCGACTACGATCGGGACTATGACCGAGGCTCGCGGGGCGGGCGTGGCGACTATGCTTTCAACGAGGAGGAGTATCTGCGCTGCAATCCAGACGTGCGCCGAGCGGTCATAGGTCGGGCGATCAAGTCTGGTCTGGAACACTACCGCAAGGTCGGCATGGCCGAAGGCCGGAAGTTGACCTGCAATTAGAGCGCGTCTGAAGAGCGGAGCAGGATATGAGAAAGCCCCGCGCGGCAATGCCGGCGGGGCTGAAGGTGTGGGGTCTCGTTGACGGAATAGCAGCGCGTCCGGGGCAGCGACATCACCCGTTCGGGGGAGGCTATCGAGCATGAAAAGACCCGCCTCGGCCAAGCCGGGCGGTTCGAGCTCGTCCGAGCTTCAAGGGCGCTGCGACAGCCACTCCTGCAGCTGCGTCCAACGAGGCTTCATCGTGCCGCCGCGGACCGCGACGCCCACAGCCTTCCGCTGCCCGAGAAGCACCACCAAACGCTTGCCGCGGGTCACGCCCGTGTAGAGGAGGTTGCGCGCCAGCATCGTCCAGTGCTGCATGGCCAGCGGGATCACCAGCGCGGGGTATTCCGACCCTTGCGATTTGTGGATGGTCGTGGCGTAGGCCGGCACTAGCGTGTCGAGCTCGCCATAGGGGTAGATCACCTCCCGATGGCGCGACCGCGTCGTCGCGGAAGCCGCGGGCATTGAAGATCCGCCGGACGACGCCGGTGCGCTTCGCCTCATCCATCCACGCCGTTACGCAGGCGAGGGCGACCGGTCGGCCCTTCGGGACGGCGAC